>NZ_CP061204.1:2862500-3480000 GCF_014621775.1 Stenotrophomonas sp. 169 | reverse complement strand
CCGACGGAGGAGGGCTGGCGGCGCCACCGCCGCCATTGCCGCGGCCGCGACCGCGACGCCGGCGGGGTCCCCGCGTGCGGGTCTCACCGGCCACCGGCTGCCCTTGCGCGGCAGCTTCGCCTTCCTCCGGCTCCTGACGTGCCTGCAACGGCGGCCTCGGCTTGGGCTTGGGCGCACGCGGTGGCCGTGCGCCGGCTACGGGCGCGGGCACGTCGCGGCCCGGCACCTGCACCACGCGCAGTTCATCGGTATCCAGCTGGAGTGCGGTCAACTTGCCGCCCCAGACCGCGCCGGTATCGATGGCGTGCACGCCTTGGGTGATGGTCAGGCCCAACGCGGACCAGTGGCCACAGACGACCTTGAGGTCGCGCTCCACCCGTCCGGGTACTTCGAACCAGGGGTACAGCCCCTGCTCCTGGGTGCCGGGCGTGCCTTTGTCTTCGATGCCGATGCGTGCCCGCGGCGTGCAGTACCGCATGCGGGTAAAGAAGTTGATGATCGCGCGGGAGCGATCATAGCCGGCCAGGTTGGGTGCCCAGATCGGCTTGTCGCCATACATGTTGCGCAGCAGTTTGCGATAGCCGTTGCCGTGCAGCTGCTGCTCCACCTCGCGCGCATGCTTTTCCGCCATCTGCGTGGTCCACTTCGGCGCGAGGCCAGCGTGCACCATCATCCAGCCCAGCTCGCGGTCGGTATGCACCAGTTTCTGCATGCGCAGCCATTCCAGCAGCACGTCGCGGTCTTCGGCGGTGACCACGCGCAGCAGGTCCGGGTTGACCTTGCGCTGCTCCTCTTCGGAACGCGCGCCAACGGCCAGCAGCGACAGGTCGTGGTTGCCCAGCACCACGACGCTGTGTTCGCGCAGGGAATGCACCAGGCGCAGCGTTTCCAGTGACTGGCCGCCCCGGTTCACCAGGTCACCGGCGAACCACAGGGTGTCCTGTGATGGATCGAAGTTGATCTTTTCCAGCAGTCGCTGGGTGACGTCGTAGCAACCCTGCAGGTCGCCGATAGCCCACACACTCATGGCCTGGCCTCCGTGTCAGTGCAGGGTTCGGGGAATGGTCAATACGAAGGGCGCGATGTCGGCGGCGAACTCGGTGCCATCGTCGGCCACCATGTCGTAGTGCCCCTGCATCGTGCCGTGCTCCGTACCGAGCATGACACCGGAGGTGTAACGGAAGTCTTCACCCGGCCGCAGCCGGGGCTGCTCACCGACCACGCCATCGCCGTCCACGTGTTCGACGTGGCCGTTGGCATCGGTGATGCGCCAGTGGCGTGCCACCAGGCGCACGGCGATGCCGCCGCGATTGTGGATGCGGATGGTATAGGCGAACGCGAAGCGTCCATCTTCGGGGGCGGACTGGTCATCGAGGAAGCGGGGGGCCACTTCCACGTCCATTGCATAGGGTTCGTCGTGCATCGTGGCAGTGTAATCAGCTTGCATTGGCCAAGGCGACGAATTCCGCCACCTCCAGCTGTTCGGCGCGGGCATCGGGGCGAACTCCGGCCGCAATGAACTGCTCGGCCGTGACCACATTGTTGAGGGCGTTGCGCAGCGTCTTGCGGCGCTGGCCGAACGCGGCCTTGACCACCTCGGCGAAGCGCTTGCGGTCTTTGATGCCGATCGTCGCCGGATCACGCGGCACCAGCCGCACCACGGCCGAGTCCACCTTCGGTGGCGGGCGGAACGCGCCCGGCGGCACGTCGAACAGCGAGGTGACTTCGCAGTACGCCTGCAGCATCACGCTCAAGCGCCCGAACACCTTGCTGCCCGGGCCGGCGGCCATGCGGTCGACCACTTCCTTCTGCAGCATGAAGTGCATGTCGCGCACCACGCCGGCATGGTCCAGCGCATGGAACAGGATCGGCGAGGAAATGTTGTACGGCAGGTTGCCCACCAGGCGGATCTGCCCACTGCCCCCCTCGGCCTGCGCGAGCGCGGTGAAGTCCACCCGCAGCACGTCGCTCTGGATGATGGTCAACTCGCCCAGCGGTTCGGCGGCGGCGGTGAGCGGTGCGATCAGATCGCGGTCGAACTCGATGACGGTCAGCTTTGGATGCTGGCGCAGCAGCGGCAGGGTGATCGCACCCTGGCCGGGCCCGATCTCCACCAGACGATCGCCGTCCTTGGGATTGACCGCGCGCACGATGCTGTCGATGTAGTGACGGTCGGCCAGGAAGTGCTGGCCAAGCTGCTTCTTGGCCGGGGCGGTGAACGCCGGGCCAGTGGGGGAATGCGGATTCATGTCGTAAGTCTACGTTGCCGGGCGAGCTGCGCACACAGGGTGGTGGCCGCCTGCAGGCTGGAGGGGTCGGCGATGCCGCGACCGGCCAGGTCCAGCGCCGTGCCATGGTCGACCGCGACACGGGGGTAGGGCAGTCCAAGGGTCAGGTTCACGGCCTGCTCGAACCCGGAATATTTGAGCACCGGCAGCCCCTGGTCGTGATACATCGCCAGGACGCTGTCGAACCCGGCCAGCTTGGCCGGAAGGAAGGCCGTGTCTGCCGGCAGCGGTCCGATCAGTTCCATGCCTTCGCCGCGCAGGCGCTGCAGCAGCGGAATCATCAGGTCCAGCTCTTCCCGGCCCAGATGCCCGTCTTCGCCCGCATGCGGGTTCAGCCCCAGCACGGCAATGCGCGGCCGTGCGATGCCGAACTCGCGCCGCAAGGCAGCGTGCAGCGTGCGCAGGGCATGTTCGAGGGTGTCGGCGGTGATCGCATCGGCGACCGCGCGCAGGGGCAGGTGGGTCGTGGCAAGGGCCACCCGGACGATGGGGTTGGCCAGCATCATCACCACGCGTACGCCGGCCTGGTCGGCCAGCAGTTCGGTCGTGCCGCTGTAGGCGATACCGCCCTCGTTGATCACGGCCTTGTGCACCGGGCCGGTCACTACGCCCTCCAGGCTGCCGTCAAGGCAGGCCTGGCCCGCGCCCAGCAGGGCGTCGATCACCGCCGATGCATTGCGGGGGTCGGCCATGCCGAACTGACTGGTCGTGGCGTTGGGGATCGCGCGAAGTCGCAGGTCACCGGGCCGGCAGGCGTGCGCCTCTTCAGGCAGCAGCTGCAGCGGAAGGGACAGGGCGGTTGCCGCGGCACGCAGGGTGACGGGGTCGGCAAACGCCAGCAGCCGGCAATCAGTGCGCGGCTGCTGGATCAGACGGATGCAGAGCTCCGGCCCGATCCCGGCGGGCTCGCCCGGTACCAGAGCGAGCTCGGGGAGCATGGCTCAGGACTGGGGCGGCGTGGCGGTGCTTTCCGCCCGGTCGCCACTGCGGAAGCTCACGTAGGCTTCGCCACGCAGCTCGGACAGGAAGCGGTTGTACTCTTCTTCCAGCTTGCGGCGGCCAATGGTTTCGCGGATCTGCGCACGCTGGTTGTCAACGCCGACGTCGGTCTGCCGGGTGCCGACGCGCTGCACGATGTGCCAGCCGGCGTCGGTGCGGAATGCCGCACTGATGCCACCGTCGGCCACGCCTTCGACCTGGCGGCCGAAGTCCGGGCCGAAGGCATCGACCGGGAACCAGCCCAGGTCACCGCCCTGGCCGCGGCTGTTGTTGTCCTCGGACGCTTCCCGTGCCACGGCCTGGAAATCGGCACCGCCGACGATGCGCGCGCGCAGCGTATCGATCTTCGCCTTGGCGGCGGCATCGTTCTGCTGATCGGTCACCCGCACCAGGATGTGACGCGCCTGATATTCGGTCACGGTCTGGCCGGTAGCGCCGCCAGCGTTGGCATCACGCACTTCCACCAGCTTCAGCAGCTGGAAGCCGCTCGGGCCGCGCAGGGGGCCGACCACGTCGCCGGCCTTCATGCCCTGCATCACCTGCAGGAAGGCCTGCGGAATTTCGTCCATCGAGCGCCAGCCGAGGTCGCCGCCCTCCAGCGCATTGGGGCTGTCCGAATACCGGACGGCCGCCGCGTTGAAGTCCAGCTCACCCTTGTCGAGCAACGACTTCACGCCGTCGGCCTTCTGCTGGCCGGTGGCGATCTGGTTGGCATCGGCACCGTCCGGGGTCGCGATGAGGATGTGCGCCAGGTGGTACTGGGTACCGGCCACGGCCTGCTGCTTGAGCGCTGCGTCCACTTCGCCTTCGCTGACGCTGATGCGGCTCTGGGCATAGCTCTGGCGCAGGCGCTGGACGATGATCTCGTCACGCACCGAACGGCGGAACTCGTCGTAATCGATGTTGTCAGCAGCCAGGCGCGAGCGCAGCTGCTCGACCGTGCCACCGTTCTGCTGGGCGATCGAGTCGACGGCCTGGTTGAGTTCCTGGTCCGATACCCGGATGCCGCTGCCCTCAGCGCGCGTCACCTGCAGCTTGACCAGCACCAGCCGCTCCAGCACCTGCCGGCTCAGCACATCGTCCGGCGGCAGCTGGTTCTCGCGACCGGCGTACTGGGTCTTGATGTTGGCCAGTGCGCGGTCCAGTTCGCTCTGCAGGATGACGTCTTCATCGACGACGGCGGCGATGCGATCCAGTGCCTGGGTCTGCTGGGCCAGTACCTGGAAAGGCACGGACGCAGTGGACACCGCCAGCAGGGAGGCGAGTAGGACGGGAAGGGTTTTGGTCATGGGATCAGATTCGGATCGTAGTCGTCGCGGGTCGCGCCGGTGGTGCTGGGGGGCACGAGATAGAGGTCGTCGCGGTTATAGCCGAGGATAGCACGGCGCAAGGTGCGGTCCGTGTTCTGGCCCAGCGAGCTCAGGCCCTTCAGCACGAACTCGAGCTGGAAGGAGGTATTGAGTTCGCCTTCGCGATTGCGGACGTAGCGACGGGCCAGTGCACGCACGGCCAGGCAGCAGCTGTCCCACTGCACGCCACCGATGATTTCCAGTGGCTTGCTGTCTTCGATGGAATAGTAATACCGGCCCACCACGCTCCAGCGCGGATTGATCGGGTACAGGAACGACAGATCGCCCTGCTTGAGCAGGTTGCTGCCATCCGGGTTGATGCGATGACGGTAGGTCAGGTTGACGATGCCGTCGTTGGACATCAGGTAGCGAGCACGCACGCTGGCCAGGTCTTCGCGCTTGTTCTTGGGATCCCACTGGTAGGTGGCGCCCAGATTCCAGCGGTCGTTGATCATGTAGTTGGTGTCGGCGATCCATGCGGACTTGCCCTGCTCCACCGGCGTGGGGCTGCTGGGCAGCGTGACGCGCGAATCGTCGAAGTACAGGATCTGGCCGATGCTGGCCGAGAAGCGCTCGCGGCCGCTGGTCTGGTCGATGAAGCGCGTGCTCAGGGCCATGGTCAGCTGGTTGGCATCGTTCTGGCGGTCGGCGCCGGTATAGCGCGAATCGCGGAACAACTGGCCCCAGCTGAAGGTGAAGTCACGGGTATCGAAGACCGGCAGCTCGCTCTGGTCGCGGTAGGGCGTGCGCAGATAGAACAGGCGCGGCTCCAGCGTATGCAGGTACGGCTTGTCGCCGATCGTCGTCTCGCGGTCGAAGAACATGCCCGCGTCCAGGCTGGCGATCGGCACGCTGCGGTTCGGCGAGGTGTTGCCACGCAGCTGATCCGGCGTCGGGTTGGTGATGCCCGCATCGGCCAGGTTGGTGGCCCGGATCTGGTCGGCCAGGCCCTGCTCCAGGTCATAGCCGGTATAGCGCCATGCCAGGGTGGGGGTGACATACCAGGCCGCACCGCTGATCGGCATGGTGACATACGGTTTGATGTCCAACCGCGAGCCGCCGAACGACTGCTTGCTCAGGCCGTTGCGCTCGTATTCCTGCTCCGGGCCGAACTTGTAGTTGATGTCATCGCGGTCGAAGCGCACGGCTTCGGCGTACACACCCACTTCCAGCCATGGCAGGATCGGCTGCTCCCAGGTACCGAACAGGCGCGGCTGCCGGTTGTAGGGCAGCGACTCTTCGGTCAGCGTGTAATCGGTCAACTGCCAGTAGTCGGCCATCAGGCCGGCGGTCCAGTTTTCACCGGTGCCGTAGATGCCGGCCTGGCTCTGCAGGTTGGACGCGGTCACGCCCAGCAGCCTGTTGGCGAAGTCTTCCAGGTAGCGTTCGTCGCTGACCCAGGCCAGCCCGGCGCGTGCCTGCCAGTTGGCGTTGAAGTTGTGGTAACCGGAATACTCGACCCGGCCCCGGTCCTTGTCGCGCAGCTTGTCGTTGGGCAGGTAGGCCGTCCGCAGCTCGCCGCGGCCACCTTCGTAGAGGTAGCGGAACTCGTTGTCCACCATCAGGCCGCGCTTGCTCATGTAGCGCGGGGTCAGGGTGTCGTCGTAGTTCGGCGCCAGGTTGAAGTAGATCGGCTGCGCATAATCGAAGCCGTTGCGCCCGGACAGGCCGAGCTCCGGGTACAGCAGGCCGGTCTGTCGACGGTCATCGATCGGGAACTTGAAGTACGGTGCCCACAGCACCGGCACCTTGCCGATGCGCAGCACGGCATTGCGCGCGGTACCGAAGCCCGCATCGTTGTCCACTTCGATCTGCGGCGCCGACAGCTTCCAGATGGGCTGGGAGGGATCGCAGGTGGTGTAGGTGGAGCGATGCATCTGCCCGACCGCACCCTGCAGGTCCACCGATTCAGCGCCACCGTTGCCACGGCGTGACACCAGTTGGTACTGGATGTCAGAAATCTTGTGGGTGTCGGCTTCCTGGTTGCCTTCGGCGCGCTTGGCGACCATCCGGATCGAGGAATCCTGGTAGCGCACGTTACCTTCGGCGACGTAATTGCCGGTTTCGGTATCGAAGCTCAGGTGGTCGGTGCCGAGGAACTGGTCGCCGCGCTTCAGCGCGACGTTGCCCTCGTACTGCGGCACCGTCGAGGTGCCGGACAGCTCGTCACCTTCGATGTCGGTGGGCTGTTCGGTACGGGTTTCGGAGGCAGCCTTGTCCGCCGGCGGCGCGTCGCCAAAGGCGGGCAGCGCGTCGGACGCAGGGCAAAGCCCCCAGTTCGGTGGCTTGTCATCGGCAAATGCCGGCAGGCACAAGGCGATGCCGAGGGGGAGAGGCAGCAGGCGGAGAGCTTTGCGCACGCGTGATGGTTCAGGCGAAAACGATCCGTAGCTTGCCCCATCCCTTGCATAGGGGCAATGAAGGCGACTCATGATCGGCGGCTCGGGTTCATCGGCCGGCCGCTCCGGCACCGTCCAACAGGCTGCCGACATGGGCCACGCTGGACTCGGCCAGGGCCTGCAGGTCGTAGCCGCCTTCCAGCATCGACACCAGGCGGCCGGCCGCATGGCGGCGCGCCAGCGCATGAAGCTCGGTGGTGATCCAGGCAAAATCCTCGGCTTCCAGCATCAGGTCGGCCTGTGGATCGCGCAGGTGGGCATCGAAACCGGCCGAGACCAGGACCAGCTGTGGGCGGAAATCGTCAATGGCCGGCAGCATCTCTTCGACCCAGACATTGCGGAAGCGCAGGCTGCCGCTACCCGGGGGCAGCAGGATGTTCAACAGGTTGCCGGCGCCACGGTCGCGGCGCAGGCCGGATTCGGGAAACAGGCCGGCCTGGTGGGTGCTGTAGTAAGCCACCCGCGGATCAAGCTGGAAGATGTCCTGGGTGCCGTTGCCGTGGTGCACGTCGAAATCGACGACCGCGATGCGTTCCAGGCCATGGCGGTCACGCGCATGGGCTGCGGCGACGGCAATGTTGTTGAGCAGGCAGAAGCCCATCGCCGTCGTGGCGGTAGCGTGGTGGCCCGGTGGGCGTACCGCGCAGAAGGCCAGCGTGTCTTCGCCGCGCATCACCGCATCCACCGCCGCCACGCCGGCCCCGGCGGCATGCAGCGCGGCAGCGGCCGAGCCGGGCGAGGTGCGCGTATCCAGGTCGATCTGGCGCAGATCGGCGGTCTGCGGCTGCAGCACCAGATCGATCAGGCTGCTGTCATGTACCCGGGCAAGATCGCCGCGCTTGGCCGTCGGCGCTTCGCGCCAATCGAGCTGGTCGGGGAACGCGCTGCGCAGGGCGTCCAGCACCACGCGCAGTCGCTGGGGGGATTCGGGATGGTCCGCACCGGGGTCGTGCTGCAGGCAGGAAGGGTGGGTGAAAACCAGCATGGGCGAAGGGGTCCGGGTGGAGTCAGGCGTGGCGACGCGCGTGCTGCCAGAGCACTTCGCCGTGGCCATCGGCACGGGCCAGTACACGGGCCATCACGAACAGCAGGTCGGAGAGCCGGTTGAGGTACTGCAGCGCCTGGGGTCTGACGGTCTCGTGGCGGGACAAGGCCACGGTCTCGCGCTCGGCCCGGCGCACGATGGTGCGTGCCAGGTGGCAGCGTGCGGCCGCTTCCCCGCCGGCCGGCAGGATGAACTCCTTCAGCACCGGCAGGTCGGCGTTGAAGTGATCCAACTGCTGCTCGAGCGCGGTGACGTCGTCGTCGGTGATCGCGGCATGGCCGGGGATGCAGAGCTCGCCGCCGAGGTCGAACAACTGGTGCTGCAGGCGGACCAGAAGCGACTGCACTTCGGTCGGCAGCGGCACAGCCAGCAGGACGCCCAGCGCGGAATTGGCTTCGTCGACCGTGCCGAAGGCGGCAACCCGCGCATCGTCCTTGCCGACCCGGCTGCCATCGCCGAGCCCGGTGCTGCCGTCATCGCCGGTGCGGGTATAGATGCGGGACAGACGATTGCCCATCGCCGCCTCAGCCCTGCACGTCGCGCTGGGTCTGGCGCAGCTTGCCAACCTGTTCCAGCGCAAGCTGCAGGGCGGCAGCCAGGCCGACATACAGGGCGGTGGTACCCAGGTAGGGGCCGAACCAGTCAGCGTAGTTCTTCATCCAGCCGCCCAGCGTCGGCTCGGCCACGTTGCGGGTGGTCCAGTAGAAGCCGCCCTGCGCGAACAGGTGGCAGACCGCGACAGCGGCGACCACCAGCAGCATCGTCTTGGCCAGCGCCGGCCAGGTGGCGCCCTGGTAACCCCGTTCCAGCAGCATGCCGCCGGCCCATAGGGCGAAGTACGCCGGCAGCAGCATCCAGTAACCGGGCGATACGCAGTAGTGCTGCCAGAAATCCAGCCCGAGGCGGCGGATCACCAGCCAGTCCACCACCACCGCCAAGCCCATCAGCAGGGGGAAGGCCCAGCGCGTCCAGCTGCGCAGGTAAAAGCCTCCGATGAAGAAGACCGCCCACGACGCATCGGGGATGGCGGCAAAATGATTCACCCGGGTGGCGGCCATCAGCAGCACGAGGCAGGTCAGCGCAAGAGCGCGGTGCACGGTGGGGGTCATGGCAGGGCACGCACGGAAAGGTGAACGAGGCCCATTCTAGACCGCATGGGCACCCCGGCGCTGGGGCCGGCCAGCGGCCGGCGGCACCACCCGAACGCGTATCATTGACCCATGAGCGAACGTGTTGATGTCCTGATCGTCGGCGGCGGCCTGGTGGGTGCCAGCCTGGCCATTGCCCTGCAGCGGATCGGCCGCAGTGCCTGCCTGCTGGAAGCCAGTGCGGGAGCGGCAGTGCCGACGGTATTCGACCAGCGCAACCTGAGCTTCGCCGCCGCCACGGTCAATGCGCTGACCGCGCTGGGCGTCATGCAGAAGCTGGGCAGCGCACCGGGCCCGATCACCCGCATCCATGTCAGCCGCGCCGGGGACTTCGGCCGCGTGCAGCTGGCGGCGGCCGACTATGGCCGGCCGTGGTTCGGCCAAGTCGTGGTCGCGCGTGATTTCGGCAACGCGCTGGAGGCCCGGCTGCAGGAGCTGCCCGGGCTCGTGCGCAGGCGTCCGGCGCGTTTCCTCGGGCTGGGCGAGGTGGTCGATGGCCATCGCCAGGTGCGGGTACAGGATGACGACGGCGAACACACAGTGCTGGCGCGGCTTGTCGTGGGTGCGGACGGCACCGCAAGTGGTGTCCGCGCCGCGTTGGGCATCGGCACGGAAGACCATGATTTCCAGCAGACGCTGTTTGTTGCACGCGTGCGCAGCCAGCGCGCACCGGACGGCACGGCGTGGGAGCGGCTGACCGATACCGGCCCGACCGCGCTGTTGCCGCGCGGTGACCGCCATTTCGGCGTGGTCCATGGCGTGGCGCGCGACGATGCGGATGCGGTCATGGCACTGGACGATGCGGCCTGGCTGGCACGGCTGCAGGCGGCGGTGGGCTGGCGTGCCGGGCGTCTGCTGGAGTCCGGTCCGCGGGCGGCTTATCCGCTGCGGCAGGTCCTGTCCGCCGCGCTGGTGGGGGAACGCGCCGTGCTGCTCGGTAACGCTGCGCAGACCATCCACCCGCTCGGCGCGCAGGGCTTCAACCTGGGCCTGCGCGATGCGCTGACCCTGGCGGAGGTGCTTGAAGACGGCGGCGACGCCGGCAGTGACGCGCTGTTGCAGTCCTATGCGCAGCGTCGCGCGGAAGACCGCGCGCAGACCATTGCGTTTTCCGGCGGGCTGGCCCGTCTGACCAGCAACGACGCACCGCTGATGCGGCCATTGCGCAGCCTGGGCCTGCTGGCCACGCAGGCGACCTCGTTGCAGTCGCTGTTGGTGGGGGGGCGATGGGCTTCCGTGGCGATGTGCCCCGGCTGTGCCGCGGGGAGGCCGCATGAGCCGCCGCCCCCGCACCGATGTGGTGATCGTCGGCGGTGGCGTCGTAGGGGCCGCCTGCGCGCTGGCGTTGGCCGACGTCGGCCTGTCGGTGGCCGTGATCGAGGGGCGTGAGCCGCCCCCCTGGCAGGCGACCGAACCGGATCTGCGCGTGTTTGCCTTCGCCGCGGACAACGTGCAGTTGCTGCAGCGTCTGGGCGTATGGGAGTCGGTCATCCGTGGGCGCGCACATCCGTACCGGCGCATGCAGGTGTGGGATGCCGCTGGCGGCGACGACCTGCTGTTCGACGCGGACCGCTTTGGCCGCAGCGAACTGGGCTGGATCGTCGAGAACGGACTGCTGGTGGACCGCCTGTGGTCGGCGCTTCCTGCTGCGGGGGTGGAGGTGCATTGCCCTGCGCGCGTGGAAGGCATGGAGCAGGACGAGCAGGGCGTGCGGCTTCGGCTGCATGATGGGCGCCGGATCGAGGCGTCGCTGGCGGTGGCGGCAGATGGAGCGGAATCCACGCTGCGGCAGCTGGCCGGCATCACGGTGGACCAGCACGATTACCAGCAGCGCGGTGTCGTCGCGTACGTCGACAGCGAACTGCCGAACCAGGCCACCGCATGGCAACGCTTCCTGCCGGGGGGGCCATTGGCCCTGCTACCGGTGGCGGCACACCGCAGTTCGATCGTGTGGACCTTGCCGGATGCAGACGCCGAGCGCGTGCTGCAGCTGGACGAGGCCGTGTTCAACCGCGAGCTGACGCGTGCCTTCGGCGGGCGCCTGGGTGAGCTGAGGCTGGTGTCAGCGCGCGCTGCATTCCCGCTGCGTCGCCAGCTTGCCCGTCACTACGTGGCGGGTCGCGTGGTGGCACTGGGCGATGCCGCGCACGTCGTCCATCCACTGGCCGGGCAAGGCGTCAACCTGGGGCTGCGGGACGTCGCCGCCCTGCAGCGATGGCTTGCGCCCTCGGTGCAGCGTCGGGGGCAGCCGCAGCTGTCGCCGCAACGGCTGCAGCGCTGGGCGCGTGAGCGTCGCAGCGACAATACGGTGGCGGCTTACAGCTTCGATGGCATCAACCGCATGTTTTCCAACGATGAGCTGCACCTGACCCTGGCGCGTGGCCGCGTGCTGGGCTGCACGGGCAAGCTGTCGCCGCTGTTGCAGCTGTTCTGGAAGCGCGCCGCGGGTATCTGACGGGTTCGTCCGGCGGCAGACGTCGAGCGCGGCTCGGCGTCACGGCGTCGCCACGGGCGAACGCATCGTCGGCACGCCATCAATGCATGCGAACGCCTCGTCGGTACGCCGTCACGCAGGCGAACGCACCGTCGGCACGCCGTCAACGCAGGCGAACGCCTCGGTAGCGCCGAGCCATGCTCGGCGGCTTCTGCATCAGTCCAGCAACCAGCCCGCCAGATCGTCCCGGTCCAGCTTCCCGCGCCGCTTCACGTCCAGCGAGATGAACTCGTCGGCCAGCGACGGATTGGCCTGCGCTTCTTCGCGGCTGATGAAGCCATCACCGTCGACGTCCAGATGTGCGAAATGGATGCGGTACTGCCCCGACGCACTCGCGGGGGTGACCGAGCGTACCGTCACCGGTGTCTCGCCCAGCGGAACGGCGATGTCCACGCTGCCGGTCACGCGTCCGGCGGCCAGCGGCTGCGCGCGTACCACGCCGCTTTCATCGCGCAACGGCTGGCTTTCGGCCGGGGCCGGGCGATTGGATTGAGCAAGCGCGGGATGCGCAGCCAGCAGGCAAAGCAGAATGAGAGTGCGGGAGTTCATGGAGGTCTTTCTCTACGGTGGAAGCGACGCGCGGCGATTCTGAAAGCCGCCGGAACGCATGCGGGGCATAGTCGCATGACTTTCCCTTCCCAAGGTGCACTCCCTCATGAGCATCAGCAGCGTGCTTCTGCAGACGTTTCGACCGGTCAGCTACGCAAAAAAAGAGCTGGCCAAAGCGATTGTCGCCGACCCCTTGACGAAGCGAGCGCAGATCGCCAGAGCATTGGAGACGGTCAGCAATTCGTTCGACTTCAAGGGCGCTGGCGCAGTCGCTCTTAGGTCGCAGGACCGGCTTGAGCGCTTCGCGGCCGGCCTGCCGGCAGTCCCAGGCGACGCTTGGCTGAAACTCGAGCCGCACATGCAAGCAAAAAAAATCGTGCAAGCCATCCGCAATCTGGAAGTGGACCTCAAGGGGCAGCTGAAAACGGCCCGGGCCCAAGCGGCTGACGCGGGGAGCATCAACGCACATCGGGCAACGGACCTGAGCGCCGCAGTCGCTACGCTGCGCGACATCTATCAACCCCGCATGAAGTGAACATTGCACACCTCGAACAGACGCTGATGACATGAAGATCGCCTCGTCCATCGCCCTTCCCACTGGCTTGCGGAAGCGAAGCCGTTCAGTGCCTGCGCAGCGCCCGCGCGAGGAAAATCAATGCACCCGGTTCATCGATGCGCTTTTGTCGTGTGTGGGCCTGCGCCCGAGATCGCCGCCCGTGCCGGAATCGACCGCCCTGGTCGGCGGCCTGCGCGACGTACTGCGACAGGTAAAAGACGCGCGGCAACGTGAGATATGGCCATCGATCGCGGCAGAACAGGCATGTACGCGAATCGAGGGCTGGCTGGTCGATGACGCGCGATGCGATTGCACGAGGTCGGATCTGAGATCGAGCCTCAATGTCATCGAGAATGCATACGCCGCGCAGGAACATGAGCTGAGCCAAGCCTGGCGCAACAGCTGGCTGTCGGGTACGGAAGAGTACAGCGGGTCGGACGAGCTCCTGGTCGATGTCCGCAGCGAAGCTGCGCGCATGGTGATCCGGTCCTTGGTCGCGGTGCGCAGTGAAATCCTCAACGCGCAGCGGATGGCGCCGTACCTTTCTTGACCCGGATACTCGCCAACCTCGATCCTTGGCACGAAGCGCCGAGCATGGCTCGGCGCTACCGGGAGTGCCGGCAAGAGCGGAGGGATCAGCGCAGTGGCGAGGCCAGCACGGTGATCTCTTCGCGGTCGTGATAGAGCTGCTTGGCGCGCACGACCAGTGACTTGCCCGCCTGTTGTTCGAACAGGTCCAGGCACAGGCGGGTTTCGTCCCAGCGCTTCTTCATCGGCAGCTTGAGGTTGAAGATCGCATGCTTGCACCAGCCTTCGCGGAACCAGGTGGCCATGCGCTCGGCCACGCGTCGCGGCTGCTCGACCATGTCGCAGACCATCCAGTCCAGCGACTGTTCGGGCTGCCAATGGAAACCGTCGGCACGCAGGTGCTCGACCAGGCCGGTATCCAGCACATGCTGGCGCAGTGGACCGTTATCGATGCTTAGCACCTTCAGGTGTTGGCGGGTGAGCACCCACGTCCAGCCACCCGGAGCGGCGCCCAGGTCGGCGGCACGCATGCCTGGCTTCATCAGCGCCTCGCGCTCCTCGGGTGTCAGCAGGGTGAGCAGGGCTTCTTCCAGCTTCAGCGCAGAACGCGACGGCGCGTCGGGCAGCAGCTTCAGGCGGGGAATGCCCAGCGCCCACGGTGCGCTGTCGGCGGGTGACGCCGTGCACACGAAGGCATGGGTGCCATCGACGAAGACCACGTGCAGGCGTGGCAGTTTCTCGTTGGGTTTGTCGGTCAGCTTGCCGGCCTTGCGCAGGGCGGGGCGCAGCGCGTTGGCGAACGCGCGCGACAGGCCCGACAGCGGCTTGCCCGCATCCGAATCCGGATGCTCCACCCACAGGTCGCCAAAGCGAGGTGCATCGCCCAGCACCGCCAGCATCGGCGTGATGCGGTCGGCTGCATCCAACTGCGGCAGCTCGGCCAATACGACCAGCTTCTGCCGCGCGAAAATCAACTCGCGCCAGGACAGCATCCGACTGAGTGCGGCGGCTTCGTCGCACATGAAAAGGACATAGCCATCATTGCGCTGGGTACGGGCATAACCGGCGAAGCCGAATTCGCCTGCGCGTGCGGACAGTTCGGCCGCCAGCTCGGGCTCGAAGCCCTGCCGGCACAGACACAGCAGGCCGACGCCTGGTGCGGTATTGCCTGCTTCAGTAGCGTGCGCCATCGGCTTCTCCGTAAGCGCGCAGCACGTCGCGCGCGTCGTCGCGGTTGAGGCCCTGCACCACCTCGATACCGCGCTTGTTGAGTTCGCCCACCCAGTCGGCCGGCAGCGGGCCTTCGTCGAAGGGCGTCAGTTCTTCCACGTCGGCCGCGCTGGCGCCGATCAGCAGGCGATCGATGCCGGCCCACACCGTAGCGCCGTAACACTGGCAGCAGGGTTGCGAGGACGTGGCGAGCATGATCGGCGACAGCACATCGTTCAGGCGCGGCGTCTGCAGGCGCTGCTGGGCCAGCATGTAGGCCATGTTCTCGGCGTGCGCCAGCGACGTGTTGTGCGGCATCACGCGGTTCACCCCGGCGGCGATCACCTTGTCATCCGGGCCAAACACCACCGCACCGAAGGGGCCGCCGCTGGCATGATCGACATTCAACCGGGACAGTGTGATGGCCAGTGCGACCTTGGCTTCGTCGCCCGGATAGCGCTGATCCAGGTCGATCTGGTCATGGATCCAGGCGGGAAGGGTCAGGTGGACTTGCGCATACAGCATCGCGGGGTGCCTCTCATCGGGTTACGGGGGTGGAACACAACAACAGCCGCGCGCAGTGTAGCCCGCGTCCGATGAAGCGGGCGGGCAGGGGCGGCGGCAAGGGCGCGCGGTGGTGGCCGCGCGCACGGACGTCGGTGGTGTCAGGCCGACCAGGTGTCGCGCAGGGTCACGCTGCGGTTGAACACCGGCTTGGCCGCTGTGTGGTCACGCCGGTCAGCGACGAAGTAGCCGGTGCGCTCGAACTGGAACGACTGTTCCGGCGTGGCGCTGGCAGCGGCGGGTTCGACATAGCCGGTGACGGTGCGACGCGATTCGGGGTTCAGGTAGTCACGGTACGTCTTGCCCTCCGACTCGTCATCGGGGTTGGGTACCGAGAACAGCCGATCGTACAGGCGGACTTCGGCCGGCACCGCATGCGCTGCGCTGACCCAGTGGATGGTGCCCTTGACCTTGCGGTTGGCGCCTTCCATGCCGGGGCGCGACTCCGGATCCAGCCAGCCGCGCAGCTCGGTGATAGCGCCGTCGGCGTCCTTGATCACTTCATCGCAGCGGATGATGCCAGCGCCGCGCAGGCGCACTTCACCACCCGGCAGCAGGCGCTTGAAGCCCTTCGGCGGCACTTCGGCGAAGTCGTCGCGCTCGATCCACAGCTCACGGGCAAACGGCACCTCGCGGCTGCCGAAGGACTCATCCTTCGGGTGGTTGCTGAAGGTCAGCGTCTCTTCGTGCCCGTCGGACAGGTTGGTCAACACCAGCTTGATCGGATCGATCACCGCCATGCGGCGAGCGGCCGCGCTGTCCAGGTCCTCGCGCAGGGCACCTTCCAGCACGCTGAAATCGATCAGCGAGTTCTGCTTGCTGATACCCACGCGCTCGGCGAACAGGCGCATCGCCGCCGGGGTATAGCCACGGCGACGCAGGCCCTGCAGGGTCGGCATGCGCGGATCGTCCCAGCCATCCACCAGCTGCTCGGTGACCAGCGCCATCAGCTTGCGCTTGCTCATCACGGTGTAGTTGATGTTGAGGCGGGAGAACTCGATCTGACGGGGCTTGGCGGCTTCGCGTGGCAGCCCGGCCGCAGCCAGCGGGGCGGTCAGCGCATCGTCATGGGCAAAGTCCACATGATCCACGCACCAGTCGTACAGCGGGCGGTGGTCTTCGAATTCCAGCGTGCACAGCGAATGGGTGATGCCTTCCAGCGAATCGCCCAGCGCATGTGCGAAGTCGTACATGGGGTAGATCGGCCAGGCATTGCCGGTGTTCTGGTGTTCGACGTGCTTGATGCGGTACAGGGCCGGATCGCGCAGGTTGATGTTGCCACTGGCCATGTCGATCTTCGCGCGCACGGTGCGGGCCCCATCCGGGAACTCGCCGGCGCGCATGCGGGCAAACAGATCCAGGTTCTCTTCCACGCTGCGATCCCGGAAAGGCGACGGGCGGCCCGGCTCGGTCAGGGTGCCGCGGTAGGCGCGCACTTCCTCGGCCGACAGGTCGCAGACGTAGGCCTTGCCGTCGCGGATCAGCTTCTGCGCCGCCAGGTAGTAGGCCTCGAAGTAGTCCGAGGCGTGGCGCAGCTCGTTCCACTCGAATCCAAGCCAGCGCACGTCGTCTTGGATCGCGGCCACGTACTCCGGGTCTTCCTTGGCCGGGTTGGTGTCGTCGAAACGCAGGTTGCACACACCGCCGAACTCGCCGGCGATGCCGAAGTTCAGGCAGATCGACTTGGCATGGCCGATGTGCAGGTAGCCATTGGGTTCCGGCGGGAAGCGGGTCTTGATTGCCTGGTGCTTGCCGCTGGCCAGGTCCTCGCGCACGATCTGGCGGATGAAATCGCGCTTCTCGGTGCCGTCGGTGGGGGTTTCGGGGCTGGCAGGGGTGTGCTCGGACATGATGCGGCAATCAAGGGCAGAAAGACCGCCAGTCTAGCGTGTCAGCGCTCCAGCTGCCCGCGGGGTGTCCGTCCTGGGGCTGCTGGACAGGACCACAGGCCCGTTCATGCCGCAAGCGTATGCTCGATGACAGTCATCCAAGGAAATGTCCATGCACATCGTGTACAAGGCCGACAACCTGTTTGATGCCCACCTGGCCAAGCATGCGCTGGAGGACGCCGGTATCCCCGCGTTCGTCTTCGGCGAGTCGTTGTTGGGCGGCATGGGCGAGCTGCCGTTGTTCGGCGTGCTGCGCGTCGCCATCCCCGACGCCGCCCGTGCGGAGGCAGAAGCCGTGATGGCCGGGTTGGACTTGGGCCACGGCCCGGACGACCCCATTTCAGACACAGACGATCTTGCCGGCCAGCCGGCCTAGGAGCACAGCATGTTGGGACTTGGCAACGGGATTCTCGGTATCGGCGCCTTCAAGCAGCGTCTGCCGCGTGCGGAAGAGGCGCTGCCCGGGCGCGATCAGCCCTTGGCACTGCAGAACAACCAGCACTTCGTGAACAGTCATCCGCTGAAGGATCGCTTCGCGGGATACGAGCGGATCCGCTTTGCCATGGGCTGCTTCTGGGGTGCCGAGCGGAAGTTCTGGACCCTGCCCGGGGTGTACAGCACCTCGGTGGGCTACGCCGGCGGGGTGACGCCGAACCCCACCTATGAGGAGGTCTGTTCGGGTCTGACCGGCCATACCGAGATCGTCGAGGTGGTGTACGACCCGAAACTGATCACCGTGGAGCAGCTGCTGCAGGTGTTCTGGGAAAGCCACGACCCCACCCAGGGCATGCGTCAGGGCAACGACACCGGCACCCAGTACCGCTCGGCCATCCACTGCCTGACCGAGGGCGAGTACGCGGCGGCGCTGGCCAGCGAAGAGGTCTATGGCGTGCATCTGAAGGAGGCCGGCTACCGCCCCATCACCACCGAGATCGTGTATCCGGCACCGGAGTACTACTACGCCGAGGACTACCACCAGCAGTACCTGGCGAAGAACCCGAACGGCTACTGCGGCATCGGCGGTACCGGTGTGAGCTGCCCGATCGGTACCGGCATCGCGGCACCCTGACGCTTTTCAAGCCAGGGCAAAGTCAACGGCTGCAGGGCTGTGGCGTCGGCGGGTCCAGGGCGGTGCCCTGGTAGCGCCGAGCCATGCTCGGCGGAATGTTCCCGTCAACGGCCCGCTGCGCTCGCCGACCATGGGTCGGCGCTACCGCTTTTCTCTTTTTTCATACGCGGCGGGCGGCCACGGAACCTGTCAGGGGGCCGGGCGGTGGGGCTGGGCGGGGGCGTTGAGCGCCATGGATGGCGCGAAACGAGGCACGCATGGATGCAGTTCTTGCCGTCCCCCGCATAGCTCCACCGCCTGGCCCAGCGCCGGATGTAAAAAAAGCAGCCCGCCGCGAGGGGGGCTTACCCGTTCGACCCGCCCGACACAATTACAGCTCCGCGCGGATCCGCGCCCGCAGGCTTTCCAGATCCTTGGCGAACGCGTCGATGCCGGTGGCAAGCTTCTCGGTTGCCATCGGGTCGGCGGCCAGATCAGCGGCAAAGCGCGCGCTGTCGATCGGCGTGGACTTCACCGATTCGGTCGCACCAGCGACCAGCTTGCGCTCCAGCGCACCCTGGTCAGCATCCAGCTTTTCCAACAGGTCCGGCGAGATCGTGAGGCGATCGCAGCCCGCCAGTGCTTCGATCTGCGCGGTCGAGCGGAACGAGGCGCCCATCACCACGGTCGACGAGCCGCGGCGCTTGAACTCGGCATACACGCCGCGTACGAACACCACGCCCGGGTCTTCGTCGATGGTGGCCGGTGCCTGCCCATTGGCCACGTACCAGTCCAGGATACGGCCGACGAAGGGCGAAATCAGGAACGCGCCCGCTTCGCTGCAGGCCAGCGCCTGGGTCGGGTTGAAGATCAGGGTCAGGTTGCAGTCGATGCCTTCGGCCTGCAGCACGCGGGCGGCTTCGATGCCTTCCCAGGTGGCGGCGATCTTGATCAGGATCTTCTCGCGCGGCACGCCGGCGTCTGCGTACATCTGCACGAACCGACGCGCCTTGGCGATGGTCGCCTCGGTGTCATGCGACTTGTCGGCGTCCACTTCGGTGGACACGCGACCGGGCACCAGGGTGCTCAACAGCGTACCCACGCCCACCGTCAGCCGATCAGCGACGGCATCGACGACCGCATCGCGTTCGCCGCTCTGCTGCCGACCCCAGTTGAGCGCATCTTCGATCAACGTGGCATAGACCGGCAGGTCCAGCGCCTTCTTCACCAGGGTGGGATTGGTCGTGCAATCCACTGGCCGCAGCTTCTTGATGGCCTCGTAGTCGCCGGTGTCGGCCACCACCACAGACAGTTCGCGCAGCTGGGAAAGTTTGGACGGGGGGGTGCTCATTGCAGCTCCATCGTTGCGGGCGCGCGTGGGGCGCGGCCAAAGGGTCTGGGATTCTTCAGGGCTTGTCGTTGTGGACAGCGGTGACACGCAGCTTCAACTTGCGACCACCGGGGGCATCCCACTCGATGCGCTGGCCGATCGCCAGTCCCAGCAGCGCCGTGCCAACGGGCGCCAGCACGGAGACCTTGTGCTCATCGACATTGGCTTCGCGGGGGTACACCAGGGTCAGTACGTGGGTATCGCCGGAGGTTTCATCTTCGCACTCTACCCGCGAATGCATCATGACGATGCCTTCCGGCATTTCCGCCGTCGGCAGCACGTTGGCGCGGGTGAGCTCTTCTGAAAGCGCTGCGGCAGTGGGCAGTGCACTCGCCGCAGGCGAGTCCAGCAAGGCCTCCAGCCGGGCAAGATCGTGGGAAGAAACGGTGATGGATGGCGGCAGGCCGCTGGCGGTGGTCATGCAGTACTCCTGGAAAGGGACCATACAAAAGGCGGCACCGGATGGCGCCGCCTCGTTCTATTGTGGGGACAAACGGGGCGGGAATCGACCCGTTGACCGCTTCCAGGGATTTCGCTGTTCCGCTGCGGCTCAGTCCAGCCGCGCCGGCGCGGTGCGATCGATGCCGCGTGGCGGAGGCGGCGCCCCGTCCTCCAGCGCGAACAGCGATGCGGGCAGGTGTTTGAACTGATCCGCCAACTGCTGCAGGAACCCACTCATCGCCGAGCTGCGCCGCCACGCCATGGCAATGCGGCGGCTGGGCGGATTGTCACCGATCAGGTCCAGCAGGCGGATGTTGTCCGATCGCGGTACCGGTGGCTTGACCGACAGCGTCGGCAGCAGGGTGATGCCCACATCCGCGGCGACCATCTGCCGCAGCGTCTCCAGGCTGGTGGCGCGGAACTCCGATTTTTCGTTTGCGCCGAACAGCCGGCAGACTTCCAGTGCCTGATCGCGCAGGCAGTGCCCGTCTTCAAGCAGCAGCAGGCGCTGGGCCGACAGTTCCTGCACGTCCAGCCGCTTGCGCCCCGCCAGTGGATGCTGGGCGGACACCGCCAGCAGGAACGGTTCTTCGAACAGGAACTCGGTATGCAGCTGATCGTCCAGCACCGGCAACGCCAGCAGTGCTGCATCCAGTTTGCCTTCACGCAGTCGGGCCAGCAGGACATCGCTTTTTTCTTCCACCAGCAACAGCTCAAGCTGTGGGAAGCGCTCGCGGATGCGAGGGATGACATGCGGCAGCAGGTACGGACCGAGCGTAGGGAAGATGCCCAGCCGCACTGCACCGGCCTCCGGGTCGCGGCTGCGACGCGCGGCCTCCTTCATCTGCTCTACTTCGGCCACGATCACGCGTGCGCGCGCTGCCGCGTCGTGGCCGGCGGGTGTCAGCATCACTTTGCGGGGAGCGCGCTCCACCAGCGACACCCCGAGCTCGTCTTCCAGCTTGCGTATCTGGGTGGACAGCGTGGGCTGGCTGACGAAGCAGGCCGCCGCGGCCTTGCCGAAGTGACGATGCTCCGCCAGCGCCACCAGGTATTTCAGATCACGTAGGTTCATCCTGAGACCTCATTGGATAGATACCGGGTGATGGCGTGGTTGACCCAGTGGACACGTGCGGTCCCGGTGGTCCGGGATCTTTTGTCAGGCAGCTTCTGCAACGGTGCTGCTGCTCTTGCTCACGGACGAGCGGATCAGATGGTCGAAAGCACTGAGTGCAGCCGTCGATCCGGCGCCCATGGCGATGATGATCTGCTTGTACGGTACGGTAGTGCAGTCTCCCGCAGCAAACACACCGGGCAAACTCGTCTGGCCCCGATCATCGATGACGATTTCGCCACGCGGTGACAAGGCGATGGCGTCGGCCAACCACTCCGTATTGGGCAGTAGTCCTATCTGCACGAAGATGCCTTCCAGCTCGACCCGGTGCGAATCGTTGCCGATGCGGTCCTTGTAGACAAGGCCGGTCACTTTCTGCCCATCACCCAGCACTTCGGTGGTCTGCGCGCTGGTCAGCACGGTCACGTTGCCCAGGCTGCGCAGCTTGCGCTGCAGAACCTCGTCAGCACGCAAGGTGGTGTCGAACTCCAGCAGGGTGACGTGGGCGACCAGGCCCGCCAGATCGATCGCCGCTTCGACCCCGGAATTGCCACCGCCGACCACCGCCACACGCTTGCCCTTGAACAGCGGGCCATCGCAATGCGGGCAGTAGGCGACCCCTTTGTTGCGGTACTGGTCTTCGCCGGGGACGTTCATCTGCCGCCAGCGCGCGCCGGTGGACAGGATCACCGACTTCGACTTCAGCACGGCGCCATTTTCCAGCTGCACCTGCACCAGCCCGTCGTCGCCGGCGGCCACCAGCCCAGTCGCGCGCTGCAGGTCCATGATGTCCACGTCGTACTCGCGCACGTGCTGTTCCAGGGCCATGGCCAGCTTGGGGCCCTCGGTCTCCTTGACCGAAATGAAGTTCTCGATCGCCATGGTGTCCAGCACCTGGCCGCCGAAACGCTCTGCGGCCACGCCGGTGCGGATGCCCTTGCGCGCGGCATAGATCGCCGCTGCAGCACCGGCCGGCCCGCCGCCGACGACCAGCACATCAAACGCTTCCTTGGCGGCGATCTTCTGCGCATCGCGCTTGGCAGCACCGGTATCCAGGCGCGCCACGATCTGCTCCAGCGTCATGCGGCCCTGGTCGAACAGTTCACCGTTGAGATACACGGTGGGCACGGACATGATCTGTCGCTGCTCCACTTCGTCCTGGAACAGCGCACCGTCGATGGCCACGTGCTGCACGCGCGGATTGAGCACTGCGGCAAGATTCAGCGCCTGCACCACATCGGGGCAGTTCTGGCAGGAGAGCGAAAAATACGTTTCGAACCTGTACTCGCCTTCCAGGTTGCGCACCGCCTCGATGACCTCGGCCGTCGCCTTGGACGGGTGACCGCCCACCTGCAGCAGTGCAAGCACCAGCGAGGTGAACTCGTGGCCCATCGGCAGGCCGGCGAAGGTCACATGGATGTCTTCGCCCGGGCTGCCCAGGTCGAACGAGGGCACGCGGCCCTGGCCGTCGCGCAGGACGTCCAGCGAGATCTTGTCAGACAGGCTGTCCAGCGTGGTCAGCAGTTCCAGCATTTCCTGTGCCTTGGCACCGTCATCCACGCGCGCGGTGATCTGGATCGGGCGGGTGACGCGCTCCAGGTAAGTCTTCAGCTGCGACTGCAGGTTGGCATCCAACATGGTTTTCTCCTGGCTTCAGGCAAACAGGGGGCGTGGCGCCGCTGCACAAGGTAGCGGACCAGCGAGGGGTAGGGGTGAACCCAAGACGCCTGTGGAAGGGGCTGGCGGTGGCTGGCGCCGGCGTCTTGGGTTCACCCCCACGCCCGCACGGGGCGGGCATGGGAGCGAGGGGGCAGCTTAGATCTTGCCGACCAGGTCAAGCGACGGGGTCAGGGTCTTCTCGCCTTCCTTCCACTTGGCCGGGCAGACCTGGTTCGGGTTGGCGGCGGTGAACTGGGCAGCCTTCAGCTTGCGCAGGGTCTCGGACACGTCACGGGCGATCTCGTTGGAGTGGATCTCCATGGTCTTGATCACGCCTTCCGGATTGATCACGAACGTGCCACGCAGGGCCATGCCGTCTTCCGGGATGTGCACGCCAAAGGCGTTGGTCAGCTGGTGGGTCGGGTCGCCAACCAGCGGGAACTGGGCCTTGCCAACGGCCGGCGAGGTTTCGTGCCAGATCTTGTGGGCGAAGTGCGAGTCGGTGGTGACGATGTAGACCTCGGCACCGGCCTTCTGGAACTCGGCGTAATGATCCGCCGCGTCTTCGATCTCGGTCGGGCAGTTGAACGTGAAAGCAGCCGGCATGAAGATCAGGACGGACCACTGGCCCTTCAGCGTGCTGTCGGAAACCTTGATGAACTCGCCATTCAAGTAAGCGTTGGCTTCGAACGGCTGGATCTGGGTGTTGATCAGGGACATGGATATTCCTCTTGGGTGAAGGGGACTGGGTGAATCGACAGGGCCTAGATTACCGGCTCCAATTCAATAAGGACAATCCATTGATCGCATCTATTCAATAGGCATTGACTATCAAAGCAGCGCATCGTAATGAAGCTCACCCCACCGGAGCGTCGGGAAAGCCTTGTCGCACGGCGCTCCTGAGGTCCAATGCCGGCTTCGTCGATAGGTCGCGCTTATTTCAGACCCCCACCTGCAGCTGAACGCGGTGGCCCGTCACCCAGGTCATGCAGGACGGGGTGGCGCTGGGTGAGCTGATTGCGTCGCAGACGCTGGGCTAAGCTGCGCGCCCCTGCAGGTTGAGTCCGATGAGCGCGTCTTCCCCGGTTTCAGTACGTGATGTCCTTGCCGATGCCACCGCTCGGCTGTCCGGTCCGGATGCCCGGCACGAGGCGGAGCTGTTGCTGCTGCATACGCTGCAGTGCGCCCGCTCCTGGCTGTTCGCGCACGCAGCCGATGCGTTGGGTGATGCTGACCGCGCGCGGTTCAGCGCGCTGGTGGCGCGCCGCGCGGAGGGTGAGCCGGTGGCGTACCTGACCGGACGCCGTGGCTTCTGGACCCTGGATCTGGACGTTGACGGGGCGACCCTCATCCCGCGTCCGGAAACCGAGCTGCTGGTCGAGCTGGCACTGGCGCGTTTGCCGTTGGACAGGCCACTGGAGGTGGCCGATCTGGGAACGGGAAGTGGCGCCATCGCCCTGGCCGTGGCCAGCGAGCGGCCGAACGCACGGGTGCTGGCGACCGACTTCAGTGAGGCGGCGTTGGCGGTGGCCGCCCGTAATGCCCAACGCCATGCGTTGACCACGGTGCGCTTTGCCCACGGATCCTGGCTGGTACCGCTGCAGGGCCAGCGCTTCGATCTGATCGCCAGCAACCCGCCTTACATCCGCAGCGACGATCCCCACCTGCAGCAGGGTGATCTGCGCTTCGAACCCGCCACCGCGCTGGCCTCCGGTGAAGATGGCCTGGCTGACATCCGGCTCCTTGTCGCCGGTGCCATGCAGCACCTGCACGCAGGTGGCTGGCTGCTGCTGGAACACGGCTGGGACCAGGGCGCGGCCATCCGCTTGCTGCTTCAGCAGGCAGGGTGGGACGCGGTGGAGACCGTACAGGACCTGGAGCAGCGCGACCGGGTCACGCTGGGTCGACGACCGGCCTAGAATGGAGGCTCTCCTGCCGCGCGCAGGGCACCACCATGGAGTTGCACACATGCGTACGCTGTACCCCGACATCGCCCCGTACGACCAGGGCACGCTGAAGGTCGATGACCGCCACACGCTGTATTTCGAACAGTGCGGCAACCCTGACGGCAAGCCGGTGGTACTGCTGCATGGCGGCCCCGGTGGCGGCTGCAGCGACAAGATGCGCCGTTTCCACGATCCGGCGAAGTACCGCATCATCCTGTTCGACCAGCGCGGCTCGGGCCGGTCCACGCCGCACGCCGATCTGGTGGACAACACCACTTGGGACCTGGTCGCGGACATCGAAAAACTGCGCGAGCACCTGTCCGTCGAGAAGTGGCAGGTGTTCGGCGGCAGCTGGGGTTCCACCCTGGCGCTGGCCTATGCTCAGACCCATCCGGACAAGGTAAGCGAGCTGGTGCTGCGCGGCATCTTCATGCTGCGTCGGTGGGAGCTGGAATGGTTCTATCAGGAAGGCGCGAACCGGCTGTTCCCGGATGCATGGGAGCACTACCTCAAGCCCATCCCCGCCGTTGAACGGCATGACCTGATCTCGGCGTTCCACCGCCGCCTGACCAGTGACGACGAAGCCACCCGGTTGGCGGCGGCCAAGGCGTGGAGCGTGTGGGAGGGTGCGACCAGCTTCCTCCACGTGGACGACGACTTCGTCAACAGCCACGAAGATCCGCAGTTCGCGCTGGCCTTCGCGCGCATCGAAAACCACTACTTCGTCAACGGTGGCTTCTTCGAGGTGGAAGACCAGTTGCTGCGCGATGCGCATCGCATTGCCGACATCCCGGGCGTGATCGTGCATGGCCGCTATGACGTGGTGTGCCCGCTGGCCAATGCCTGGGACCTGACCAAGGTGTGGCCGAAAGCCAAGCTGGACATCACCCCGGCATCGGGGCACTCGGCGTTCGAAGCCGAGAACGTGGACGCGCTGGTGCGGGCAACGGATTCGTTCGCCTGAGCCAGCCGCGGCAGTGACGGCCGCTGGCCGTCAACGGATGCGGGTGAACCTGCATCCGGTTGGGTGACGGCACCTGGTCGTCACCCACCGGCCATTCCCGTGTCACCACTCTCCGGCCAACAACGCATCAGCCAGCACCTTCAGCTTCGGTGACGCCTGCCGCGACGGCGGGTAGACCAGCGACAGCGCACGACTGCGTCCTTCAAAGGGTTGCAGCACGCGCTGCAGCGTGCCGGCCGCCAAGGCATCGGCCACCGCGAAATCCATCACCTGCACGATACCCACACCGGCCACTGCCGCTTCCACCAGCGGGTCGCCGCTGTCGAACACCATCCGCGCCGGGGCGGTGAATTCGCGCAGCCGGCCGTCTTCGCGGAATTGCCAGTCGACCAGCCGTCCGCTGCGCAGGTTGCGCACGGCCAGGCACACGTGGTCATGCAGCGCATCAACGGTGGCGGGTGCGCCGTGCCGGGCCAGGTAACCGGGCGCGGCCACCGTGACCCAGTGCAGTGGACGCAGGGGGCGAGCGACCATGCGCACATCGCTGATCGGCCCGGTGCGCAGTGCGGCATCGAAGCCCTCGTCCACCAGATCGACCAGCCGATCGTTGAGCACCAGCTCGAACTGCAGCAGCGGATGCTCGGCCATCAGCCTGCCCGCCAGTGGCACCAGCACCTTGCGACCGAACATCGACGGCGCGGTGAGCTTGAGGATGCCGGAGGGCGTGCAGGGGCGGTCCCCCAAACGCCGCTCAGCGTCTTCCAGACCGGACAACAACGGCGTGCAATGGTCGACGAACTGACGGCCATCCGGTGTCAGGCTGACATTGCGCGTGTTGCGGTTGAGCAGGCGCACGCCAAGCTCCGTTTCCAGCCGCCCGATCGCACGCGACAGCCCGGACTGACTGATGCCCAGCTGACCCGCCGCCACGGTGAAGCTGCGGGCGTCGGCGACCTGCACCAGCATGCGCACGGCGTTGAGATCCATCGCTGACCTTTGATTGATGCCTGTATGCATTACAGAAATCGAAGTATCGGGGTTTCTTTGTCGAGCGTCATCAATGAGACTGCGCACCTCCCCGCAGTCCCCATCGGCATGAACCCACGTATCCCGCTGTTTCCGCCCCGTCTCGCGCTGACCCTGCTGGCCATGGCCCAGCTGATCATCGCGCTGGATGCCACGATCATCTTCGTCGCGTTGCATGAGATGGGCATCCAGCTGGACATCAATGCGCAGCAGTTGCAGTGGATCGTCAGTGCCTACACCGTGGCGTTTGGCGGCTGCCTGTTGCTGGGAGGGCGGGCGGCGGATCTGCTGGGGCGTCGCCGCCTGTATCGCATCGGCATGGCGCTGTTCGCACTGGCCTCACTGGTCGGTGGGCTGAGCAGCAGCGCAGGCATGTTGATCGCGGCCCGCGCGGTGCAGGGCATCGGTGCGGCCCTGCTGTTCCCGGCCACGCTCTCACTGATCAACACGATCTACGCCGAGGGCGCGGCGCGCAACCGGGCGCTGGCGATCTGGAGCATGGCCAGCGCGGCGGGGCTCGCGCTGGGCACGTTGCTCGGAGGCGTGCTGACGCAGTTCTTTGGCTGGTCATCGGTGCTGCTGGTGATCGTGCC
The DNA here is from genome assembly GCF_014621775.1 of Stenotrophomonas sp. 169. Classification (NCBI taxonomy): domain Bacteria; kingdom Pseudomonadati; phylum Pseudomonadota; class Gammaproteobacteria; order Lysobacterales; family Lysobacteraceae; genus Stenotrophomonas; species Stenotrophomonas sp. 169. The sequence continues at coordinate 3,452,802 of NZ_CP061204.1, read as the reverse complement.
CGTCGCCGCGGCGTGCGCCGGGTTGGCGGGACGCTGGTTGCCGCAGGATGCGGCGGTGCCCTCGGGTCGCTCCTTCGACCTGGCCGGCTGCGCGACGGTGACCTTGGGCGGCAGCCTGCTGGTGACCACGCTGGTGCAGGGGCCCGAGTGGGGCTGGACGGCGCCGCTGACGCTTGCGTGCCTGCTGCTGTCGGTCGCCCTGCTGTGGGTCTTCGTGCAGATTGAAAAGCGCAGCCGCGATCCGTTGATGCAGTTCGCGCTGCTGCGGCTGCGCAGCCTGCGTGCGGCCATGCTGCTCACGATGTTGTTCATGAGCAGCTTCGGCGTGCAGTACTACTTCCTTGCGTTGTACTTCCAGGATGGCTACGGCTGGTCACCGCTGCAGGCCGGGTTGGCGTTCCTGCTGCCCACGCTGGTATGCACCTACGGCATCAGCGTGGCCGAACGCATGCTCAGCCGACGCTCACCGCGGCAGGTGCTCGCGCTTGGCATGGGCGCTGGCGCGCTCGGCATCGCCGGCGTGGCGCTGGCCTTGCCGCATGGCCAGACCTACTGGGCACTGCTGCCGGGCATCGTCGTGCTCAGCCTGGGCCAAGGCATGACCTGGACGGCGATGTGGATTGTCGCGGGGCAGGGTGTGCCGGCGGCGCAGCAGGGCGTTGCCTCGGGCATGGCGGCCACGGCCCAGCAGATCGGGGGGGCGCTGGGGCTGGCGGTGCTGGTGATGGCGGCCAACGCCGGGCGCACCGCTGGTGCCGCCGGTTCAAGTGTGGAGGCGCTGCAGGGCTTGATCACTGCGCAGTACGGTGCAGCGCTGTTCGCGCTGCTGGGCGTGGCGGTGGCGTTGTGGCTGCGTCCGTCGCGATGACGGGATGATGGACGTGGGCCGTCATGGGACCCGCGGCTGACGGCCACCGGCCGTCACTACCAAGGCCCGTGGCCGTCGTTGCCGAGGCATTGGATCAGCCGAGCAGTACCGGCTGCAGCGCGGTGAAAATGCGCGCCAGCCTGTCCGCCCATGCCCGCTGGCCGGCGGTATCGGCGATCAGGTCCTGGCGGATTTCCAGTTCCACGTGCAGCAGGCCCCGGCCTTCGCCATGCACAGGCACGGCGTAGTCGCTGGTGCTGCTCACTGCGTACGGCTGGTTGTCACCGACCACCAGGTCGTCCTCGTCGCGCAGCGCGTGCAACAGCGCATCGGCCATGCGCGTATCGCGGTGGTACAGCACGCCGGCATGCCACGGCCGCTCCACGCCGTTCATCCTGGGGGTGAAGCTGTGCATCATCACCAGCAGGGTCGGGCGCGATGCGGCGCGCCGCGCGTCCAGCTCGTCGTCGATGCGCGCATGGTATGGCGTGTGGATGGCATCGATGCGTTGTTGCCGCTCGGCGGCGTACAGGGCCGCATTGCCCGGAACCACCGTGTGATCGCTGGTTTCAGGCATCAGCGTGGGGGACGTCAGCGGGCGGTTGCAGTCGATCACCAGCCGCGAATACGTCTGTTCGATGGCCCAGGCATCCAGCCGTTCGGACAGCGCACGGGTGGTGCCGGCGATGCCGATGTCCCAGCCGATGTGCCGGTCCAGCTCGGCCTGCGGCAGGCCCAGTGCACGCAATGCATGCGGCACGCACTGGCCGGCGTGGTCGGCCAGCAGCACGTACGGCGATGTGCCCTGCGGGCGGTGGATGGCGAACACCGGCGGGTCGTCCGCGCCCAGCAGGGACGGCGCGTGGCGCAGATCGGCATCAGCCACGCGGGGTGCCATCCAGATGATGGTCGATCATCCACAGGCCCGCCCACAGCTTGGCATCCAGCTCGTAGCCTTCGCCGATCTTCTGCACCAGCCAGGCAGCGGCGTTGGCGCGTGGGATCTCATGCACGGTGATGTCCTCGCTGTCATCGCCGCCGCCGACACCCACCCGGCTCAGGCCGGTAGCGCGTACGAAGGCGATCTTCTCGCTGCTCGCGCCGGACGACGTCGGCCCGATCATCAGCACCTCGGCATGCTCGGCCGTCCAGCCGGTTTCTTCTTCCAGCTCGCGCACGGCGGACAGTTCAATGGACTCACCTGCGTCGATGTCACCGACCAGGCCGGCCGGCATTTCGATCGTCCTGGCTTGCAGGGGCACGCGGAACTGCTCGACGAACAGCACCGTGTCCTGCGGGGTGACCGCGATGATGATCGCAGCCAGACCACCGGCGTGGGTACGCTCGCTGTATTCCCAGGTGCCGCGCACGACCATGCGCTGGTACTTGCCTTCGAAGACGACGCGAGGGGCTTCGGTGGTGCGCTGGCTCATGCGAACTCGCTCGATGTGGGGTAAGGGGCTGGCGCGCTGGTGTCCCCGAGGCCGGCCACGGCGAACAGCCGCCGGCGGGTCAAGGGGCCGAAGCGCAGCGTGCTGCACAGGCCGTCAAGCAGCTGTGGATCCACCTCGTCGCGCAACAGGCCGCTGACCGTGCCGTCCAGTGGTGCATCCAGTGCGATGGTGGTCAGCTGCCGCCACAGCAGGGCGTGCTCGCGCTGCTCGCGCAGTCGCACCGCCATCTGGGCCGCGCCACGCAGACGCAGGAACGGCACTTCGTCCAGTCGCTCGTACAAGGCGTCCAGGCTGCCGAAGTGGGCCAGCAGCACGGCAGCGGACTTGCTGCCCACGCCGGTGATGCCGGGAATGTTGTCGACCGCATCACCGCACAGCGCAAGGTAATCGGCGACCTGGTGCGCATGCACGCCCAGTCGGCCTTTGACGCCGTGCATGTCCCAGCGGACGTTGCGGGCGAAATCCCATTGCTCGTCCTGCTCCAGCAACAGCTGCGACAGGTCTTTGTCTGCGGAGATGATCAACCCGTGGTGGGTGCTGCGATGGGCGTGCAGGGCGCTGCCGATCAGGTCGTCGGCTTCGTAATCATGGTGCGCCATCACCGGCAGGCCGAGGGCCGCGCACAGGGCCTTGCAGTGGACGAACTGCCGGCGCAGGGCTTCCGGGGCCGGATCGCGGTTGGCCTTGTAGGCGGGATACAGCCGGTTGCGGTAGCCGTTGTCCAGCGCTTCGTCGAAGGCGATGGCGATGTGCTTGGGGCGCTGCCGCTCCAGCAGGTCCAGCAGGAAGCGTGCAAAACCGTGCACGGCGTTGGTGGGCCAGCCCTGCGCATCCTGGAACTCGTCCGGCATCGAATGCCAGGCGCGGAAGACGTAGATGCTGGCATCCACCAGATACAACGGCGCGCGCGGTCGCTGAGCCGTTGGCGTGCTCGACGGCAGCGGGTCATCGACCCGCTCGACAGCGCTCACGCCGTGCCCGTCCACTGCTGCAGCAGGGCCTGCGGATCGGGCCGGTCGCGTTCGGGGATCTCGGTTTTCGGGGTGCCGATATGGATGAAACCGGCGATCCCTTCTTCCTCGGTCAGTCCGAGATGGGCGTGCACGGCTGCGTCGAAGGCCATCCAGCCGGTCAACCACTGGGCGCCGAAGCCCAGTGCCTGTGCGGCCTGCAGCAGGGCGAAGCAGACACAGCCGACCGTCATCAGCTGCTCCTCGGCGGGCACCTTTGCATCCGGGCGGATACGGCTGACGACGGTGATGACCAGCGGGGCATGGTTGAACCGTTGGCGGTCCTTCTCCAGCTGCGCGGACGACACCTGCGGGTCACGTTGCTGCGCACGTCCTACAAGGAATTCGCCCAGCGCCGCGCGTGCGTCGCCGTCGATCTGCAGGAAGCGGAAGGGCACGCGCTTGCCGTGGTCGGGCACACGGACGGCCGATTCGAGCATGCGCAGCACGGTGGCGGCGTCCGGGCCAGGCTCGCCCAGCTGGCGCGAAGGCACCGAACGGCGTGCATCGAGGGCGGTCAGGGCAGCAGGATCGGACATGCGGGGGCCAGTCAGTAAAGCGGAACCCTGAGTATAGCGACGTCACCTGGCGGGGCCGGGAAGGCAGTCAGCTACGGGCAAGGGTGGGGGGCGCCACCCCCCGTGTGAACGGAGCCCGGAACCTGCGCCCCCAGTGCCTCGCGGCTTAATCATTCATCACAGGTCGCCGGGTATAGTGGCCCGCGTCAGCCGGCCCGTGCCGGCCTCCCCTTCCCAGTGACAGAATGTGATGTCCATCAGGCTCCATTTTCCCCGTGCCTGCGCCATGGCGCTCGCGCTGCAGCCCCTGCACCGCTTACGATACGTATGTTGTGAGTTGCCCGGCCGTGGGGTTTGGAAGTGAGGACTGATTCACTGTCTGCGGCGGGGCGGACGACGTACCATCGAGCAGTTGACGCCGGGGAGGCGTCAGCTGTCATGTCATCGCCGCAGCATCCAGTTTCGCCGAAGGTGGGGAGCCTTCACGCATGGTGACGCCCAGTCCGATGGGAACGCCGGGACGCGACGTGACCCAGCTCATGCTGGTGCGCGAAGCGACCCTGCCCGCGCTATCGCTTGCATTCACGACCGTGCTCGCACGGTTCGACGACGTGCTGTTCGACCGTGCCGCAACGGCCGGCTCCTCGCAGCTGTTGTTCCTGGATGGCATGCGCGAGCTGCGCCGACGGCGCGACGATATCGGCAATGGCTTCATCGCCCATCTGGAGCGCAGCTGGGATGCCTTTGCTGCCGGTACACCGTTGTCGGCCGAGGTGACCTTGTCCGGGCAAGGCGACGAAGTGCTGAGCCTGGTGGGTGAGCATGAACTGGAATCGCGCCTGGCGGCGCGGCAGTTCGCCACCATCCTGTTGCGCGATTTCAAATCCGTGCTGGGCCGCCTTGATCGGCGGCTGGGTTTCATCGGCGGCGGTCTGGAGCTGGATGCGGATACCAATCCGATCAGCCCCGAACATCTGGGCGTGGCGGTGCACGAGGCGTTCGCCGACTGCGAGCTGGCTCCGGAAGTCCGCCTGGTCCTGATCAAGTTGTGCGAGCGCGATCTGCACGGCCCGGTGGGCAAGATCTACGAAAAGGTGGACGACCATCTGGTCAAGGCGGGGGTGATGCCGAACATGGCAACGCCACGCCGGCAGCCACCGCCGCCACCGCGCCCGCAGCAGGCCGCTGCCGCGCAAGGCATGCTGGATGACTTGGTGGAACACCGCCAGGCACCGGGCGCGGACGCCTATGAAGGGCAGGATGATGGCCAGGCCGCACCGGCGTGGGCGCAACGGTTCACGGACCGCTGGGCGCAGCAGCGCGGTTCGCTGCAGGGCATGCCGGGTGACGGTGAAAGTGGACCCTCGGGGCAGGGCGGCGAACAAGGCATGCTGCTGGATGCGTTGCATGAGTTGCTGCGCCAGACCCGCCACGTACGCGAGGACGCCACGTCCGCCGCACAGGTCGCGGTGGGACAGCAGCGTCCGTTGAGCCAGCGCGAAATGATGTCGGTGCTCTCGCTGCTGCAGGCCACGCCCAGCGCCACCTTGCGTGCAGCCATCGGCGAAGACGGCGAGTCACTGGCGCAACGGTTGAAGAGCGAAGTGCTGTCCAACGCGACCCAGCTGGGCATGGACCCCAGCCAGGCCCGGTTGGACCCGCAGGACGAAGATGCGATCGATCTGGTCGGCATGCTGTTCGACGTCATGCTGGACGAACGTGAGTTGGAAGGCCGCTCGCGCGAGCTGATCGGTCGCCTGGTGGTGCCGTTCGTGAAGGTCGCGATGCTGGACAGGCGCATGTTCGTGCAGAAGACCCACCCCGCGCGCAAGCTGCTCAACTCGCTGGCCGAGGCCTGCGAAGGCAATACCGGCGAAAGCCAGGCCGAGCGCGTGTTGATGGGCAAGGTCGAAGAGATCATTGAACGACTGGTCGCCGAGTTCAACGAGAACCTGGCGATCTTCCTCACCCTGGAAGAAGAATTCCGCGACTTCCTGGCCCAGCACCGTCGGCGGATCGAGATCGCCGAGCGTCGTGCAGCGGAGACGCAGCGTGGCCAGGAGAAACTCGAACTGGCCCGTGCACGCTCCAGCGCCGAGCTGGATCGGCGCATCGCCGACGCGACGCTGCCGCAGGCGATCGCCGAGTTCCTGCGCCAGCCGTGGCAGCATCATCTGACCCTGGCGCTGCTGCGCGAGGGCGACGATGGGGCATCGGTGGCCGAAGCTCTGGCGCTGGCCGATGGGTTGCTGGATGAAGTCGCCGAGGCGCGGCGCAAGATCGTCGGCAAGCCGTGGTTGCAGGCGTGGCAGCCGGCACTGGGGCGGGTGTTCACCAGCGTCGGCGTGCACGGTGACGGCGCGGCACGCGCGATCGATGCGCTGCACGACACGCTGCAGAGCATCGCCGAGTCGCGTCCCGAGCTGGAGCGCGCGCTGCCGGATTTGCCGCAGGGCATGCTGCCGCCGCCGCCGCCCACCGACCCCACCTCTGCGGAAGTGACCGCATCGGTGGATGACGACAACTTCGACAATGCCGACGCCGATCGTTTCCGTCGCATGGAGATCGGCATCTGGCTGGACTTCATCGACAAGGACGGCAAGCTGCAGGCCGGCAAGCTGTCGTGGATCAGCCCGATCTCCCAGCGGCTGCTGTTCGTCAACCGCCGCGGCGTCCGCTTCTGCGTCGCCTCCCCGGAAGAACTGGCCGTCATGGTGCGCCTCGGCCGCCTGCGCCCGCACGTAGACAACGGCGCATTCGACAGCGCCATGCAAGGCGTGATCGACCGCCTGGATCCTCAGGCCAACCGCACCGTGCATTGAAAAAAAGGGGACGGAGGGGATTAAGTCGTAATCGGCTTGGCCGATTACGACTTAATCCCCTCCGTCCCCTTTTTCGTTCTTCGGACTGAGGTATGGTTCACGGACGTTCACGGTTTGGGTATGGCTTGATGCGAAGCAAGGCGGGTGGCTGCTCGCTGTAGGTTTACTCAATGGAGGGAGGACAAGGATGCTGGCTGCCCGATTCGCCCCGGCCTGTGTTGTGGCCATCGTGGGTTCATGCTTCTTTTGCAGCGAGGTTGCTGCGCAGGAAGTGATCAAGACGTGGCATGCGCAGATGAGCATGGGCCAGGTCAGAGCGACAGAGAGACGGGTGCAGCAGGACGTCGAGGCCATACTCGCGCCCTATGCAGGCAACGGGCCTTTCTCTTGGGAGGTTCGTAAACAGACGGTCCTTGGCGCCAAGACGGTTTACGACTATCGCGTGAAGCCGGCTCCTGTCGTTGTCTCCGACTGGATGCACTCATGGAGCGAGCGCCCGCCGCTCGACAGCGAAGAAGCGCTGCGTGCTGAAATCATCAGCGTCTTTGCCACGGACGGGTGCCCTGCGGCGAGTGCCTCGCCCGTGTCATGGGATGTTTCGGCAGGCGATGGTGCCGGCGCTGATGGCAGCAATACCCAGGAAGATGGAACGCTTGCGCTTGGGTTCTATACCAAGTCTGAAACTGGTCAGTGCAGTGCCGCCAGCAACACGCTGACCGTCGCACGACGGCGTTCGGTGAAATGTCCGAATCCCAGTGTCATGCAGTGGCGTGAGGAGCTTGAAGCCTGTGGAATGCAGACGACATGGGACAATCCGGCATATGCCGCGATGTTCAGTTACTGGAGCGGCCCGCTTACCAATGAATGCAATGTAGGCAATCCCTGCGATCCCACGACAGGTGACAAGTTCGAAACTGAGGAAGATCTTTCCCTCAGCTGGCTGACCTTCAATCGCTACTACCACTCTCAAAGCAGTACGGCCGGTGGTGCCTTCGGTCCGGGTTGGACGCACTCGCACAACATCCGGCTCGCAATGGGCGTGGATACGACCACGATGCCTGCCGGGACCGAACTGAAGGTCGGCCTGGTGGAGGCAGATGGCAGCCACATCGCCTTCGTCAAGCAAGGGACAGAGTACGAGGCCAACAATGGCAGCGGCGACCGCGTTTCACAGCAGGGCACCGACTGGACGCTCCGGCGCCGCGATGAAGTCATGGTCTTCAACGCAGCCGGCCGACTGCAATGGCGCGAGTTCGAGGACGGCACCTGGCTTCAGTACATCCATGACGCGCGCGGCCGCTTGCTGTCCATTACACATTCAACAGGGCGACAAGTAACGCTCCAGTACGCGCTGCCCGCGGACGATACGGTCATCTCGTCCCTCTCGATCAGTGGCGCCGTCGTCGTCTCCTATCTCTATGACGGCAACGGCAAGTTGGCTTCGGCAAGCTACCCGGACAGTGGTGCGCGTACCTACCATTACGAGGACAGCCGTTTCCCGCAACACCTCACAGGCATAACGGCGGAGGATGGACAGCGATTCAGCTGGTTCGGCTATGACGAAAAGGGCCGGGTCACTTGCAGCCGGCATTCGGGCGACTGCACGCAGAGCGACGTCGGTGTGGATGGTGTCAAACTGGCCTATACCGCGACGGGCACCGTCGTGACCGATGCGCTCGGTCGGCAGTCGAACTTTGGGCTGACGGCCTCAGGCACCAGCGGTCTGCCGCGCAAGGTCAATGGCATCACCGATTCCCAGGGAAGCATCAGCCGAACTTACCTGCCGGAAACCACGGATTTCCGCAGACGCGTGCAGAGCGTCACGGACCGTCGCGGCACGGCGACCAGCCACCTGTATGCAGACATCAATGATCCCGCTGCGGGTGCGGTGCAGAGCCACACGGTGACCGAAGCGGCGGGCCTGCCCGAGCAGCGCGTATCGACCACCCACGTGGCGGTCGGCAGCAATCCGTCGTACTGCAGCGCGAAGCAAACCGCGAAACCCGTATTACGCGCAATGCGAGGATGCAGCCGGTCTCGATCACCGTGCAGGACCTTGTCAGCGGGCAGACGCGTGTGACCACCCTTGCCTACTGCGAAACGGTGGGAGACGATTGCCCGGAGATTGGCCTCCTGCGCAGCGTGGATGGGCCGCGCAGCGTCGTGGCCGACACCGTCACCTACGCGTACTACACCGCAGATGATGCCGGCTGCAGCAGCGCTGGTGCGTGCACATTCCGCAAAGGCGATCTGCGCAGCACCACCAACGGTCTCGGGCACAAGGTCGACGTGCTGGCCTACGACGCGGCGGGACGCGTACTTTCCTCGCGGGACGCGAACAATGTAATCACCGACTATCGATACCATGCGCGTGGATGGCCGACGCAGGTGATCGTCCGTGGCGCAACCACGTCGGACGACCGGGTCACTTCGATCGCGTACTGGCCGACCGGCCAGGTCAAGCAGGTGAACCAGCCGGACGGCAGTGCCATCACCTACGAATACGATGCCGCGCAGCGTCTCACCGACATCGCCGACACGTCAGGAAACACACTGCACTATGTTCTGGATAACTCAGGAAATCGCCTGCAGGAGAAGGTGCTCGACGATGCAGGTACGCTTCGCCGCACGATGGCACGGGTGTACGACACGCTGGGCCAGCTGACCGCGCTCAAGGACGCGGGTAACTTCGCTACGACCTATGGCTATGACGCCAACAGCAATCCGACCCTGGTCACCGACGCCTTGCTTCGCCCCAGCACGCAGGGTTTCGATGCGCTGAATCGTCTGGCGCGTTCGCTGCAGGACGGCGCGGGTGTCGCGGCCGAGACCCTGATGCAGTACGACGCGCTGGACAACGTTACGCGCGTCACCGATCCGAAGGGACTGCATACCAACTATCAGTACAACGGCTTCGGTGACCTGCTGGTCCTTTCCAGCCCGGACACGGGGAGCGCCACAATGACCCGTGATGCCGCAGGTAACATGGCGACGCGTACCGATGCGCGTGGCGTCACTGCGACCTATGGCTACGATGCGTTGAACCGCGTTACGTCCATCGCCTATCCCGACCCCATTCAAGACGTGACGGTGCAGTACGACGTCGCACCGGCGGCATGCGCAACGACAGAGCGCTTCGCCATCGGTCGAGTTGGGCGCGTGGTTCACCCCGGTGGATCTACCCAGTATTGCCACGACCGCTTCGGTCAGGTGACCCGTAAGATCCAGACGATCAACAACGTCGCGACGACTCTGCGGTACACCTACGACAAGGCGGGACGGCTTGCCTCTGTGATCTATCCCGGTGGGGCGGTGGCCGACTACATGCGGGATGCGCAGGGCCGCGTCACCCAGGTAGGACTCAAGCGTGGAACTTTGGCTCGGCAGGTTCTGGTCAAGCAGGTCGGCCATGCGCCGTTCGGCCCGATCACTGGCTGGACCTATGGCAACGAACGTCGCCTGAACCGTCCGCATGATCAGGACTACAGGGTGACCAGTGTCAGCGATGCGTCGGCCGGTGGGCTCACGCTCGGATTTGGATATGACGCAGTGGGTGCGCTTGCCCAGCTGCGTGCCGGTGCAACCGGAAGCGTGCTCGCGAACTACGGCTACGACGGAATGGGGCGCCTGTTGCAGGCGGCGGATGCGGCGGGTATGCCGACGCATACCTATGGCTGGGACGCGACCGGCAACCGCTCGCAGGCCGGCAGCGATGCAGGAACGCTGGCGTATCACTATCCGGCTACCAGCCATCGTCTGACCGGCGTGGGCGGTCTGGCGAGGACCTATGACGCTGCGGGCAACACAACGCAGATGAATGGTCTGACCTACGCCTACAACAGCGCTGGCCGACTGGGACAGGTGAAGCAGGGAGCCACGTCGTTGGGAATGTATCGCTATAACCACCGGGGCGAGCGCGTGCTGCGGCAGGCGGCCGGTAAGACCACCACGACGCTGTATGACGAATCAGGCCAGTGGCTGGGCGAATACAGCGCAAGCGGGGTGCCACTGCAACAGGTGGTGTGGCTGGAGAACTATCCGATTGCGGTGTTCAGCGAATCCAGCGCGGGTGTGCCGGCGCTGGGCTACGTGCAGCCGGATCACCTGGGCACACCACGGGTGATCATCGACGCGACGCGTAACGTGCCTGTGTGGGAGTGGGCGCTGACGGGTGAGGCGTTCGGGGCGGATGCTGCGAATGAGGATCCGGATGGGGATGGCGTCGCGTTTGGGTTTGCGCTGCGGTTCCCGGGGCAGCAGGCGACGCCGGAGAGCGGGCTGAACTACAACTACCAGCGGGATTATGATGCGGGGGTAGGGCGGTATGTGCAGAGTGATCCGATTGGATTATTGGGCGGGCTTAGCACATACGGGTATGTTGCCGGTGGGCCTCTGCTAGCGGCGGATCCGGATGGACTGCAAATGCGCTCAATTCGCAACGTCAATCCCCCTGGGTACATGCCAGGGCGGAGCCCCGAATATACGGTTGATGGATACCCTGTCGGAGACTCCACAGGGGCGCTGCCGACCGTCACGCTCGGGGACGTCGTCAACACGACGTGGCAGCTGGGAGCAATCAATTTTCCGGCCATTCCAGTTGCTGCAACAATTTTAAATAACGTCAAGCCGCCCAGTGATGCATATGATAGGCATGGCGCGAAGGCTCCGGGTTTGCCTGGCGATGCGGAAGGCTACTGTCCGCCGAAGGGTGGGCCGAAATGGCAGCAGTCGCCCAAAGGGCGCGGTAACGGATGGCTCGACGCGGATGGTAACGTATGGGTCCCTAGTGGGCAGGGCGGTTCAGCGCACGGAGGTCCGCACTGGGACGTGCAGGGTAAAAATGGTAGAGATTACGAAAATGTTTATCCAGGAGGCAAAAGACGATGAGTGGCCAGGAGCCTTTAGAAATAGAGATGGCTGGCGTCAAGTTCTATTCGGCTCAGGATGAGCTGTATTTCTTCGCGTGGCTGAAAGGTATTGGATCGGTATCCGATGTCTTTGGTCAGGGTAGAGCTATATACGCCGTTGTTGATAGGGATGAGATTACATTTGATGACGCACTCGAATTCGTCTCACTTTTTCTTCGGTATCAAATTCCAATGCCTGAGCTCAAACGTTTAGACGTTCCTGGAATATCAAAGAGCTTCAGGGATCCAAGTGCTTTTTGGTACTCGGAGGTATTCGGGGTTGCGAGTGATTAGAATGTATGGGGTGCTGCGTTCAAAAGCCTCACCGTCGAAGGCTCAATGCGGGCGGTATGCGTCGGCGTGACAATTCTCAAATAGTTGGTAGCGTTTGCAGCAGCGAAGGGCGTATGGAGCTGCGGTTCGGGGCGCGAAGAAGGTAAATCGAACGTGTTGGTTCCAACTGGGCAGGGCGAAGCAGCTCACGGTGTTGAGCATTGAGGCATTTAGCTTAATGGTGGCGGCTATAAGAACAAGTATCCCGGCGGGAGGGAGAGATGACAGGGCCTGGCTTAGTTGTATTGGAGATTTATAGTTTGACTTACTTCTCGCCTCGCGATGAAGAAAACCTGTTCTCCTGGCTTGGCTCCGTTCCTGCCGTCGAAAAAATTAAAGGGGAAGGCGATTCAATATACTTGAGCGTGGCAACGACCCTTGGGGATAATGACCTGTCTGAGCTGATTTCAATTTTTACTCGCTACGGCATCGACATGGCGCAGCTCTCGGTTTTTGATGATGGAAGGTTTCCGTGGCTGAGGAAAAAGGGGATGTTTTGGTACGAGCCAATATTCGGATAACCATGTCTCTCCAGTGATTATGCGAGCATGCTGCTAGCTCGAGTCAGGAAGTACCCCTCCCCACCCCGGTTGGCATCGCACTATTGTGGCTGAATATCTGGGGGAGCAACTGAGGTGCACCGGAGGAATGTAGTCGATGCAACGAATCGCGATTGCGACTTTGGAGCTTCGCCATGAAGCTCGATGGTGGTCCCCAGATTTTGCTTGCCATGTTCCTACTCGACCCCGCCTGCGCGAGCAATACGTCGCGCAGCTTGCCCGCAACTGGTATCTGCTTGGTCAGTGGGGGGATGCTGCATTCGCGCACGAGGCGGGCCACCTCTTAGGCCTCGGAGACTATGGGCCCGGCATTATGGGAAGAAATCTGACTGTTCTTGTGAATGAGCAGAACAATAAAGATTTCTTGACGGCTGGAAACGAGGTGATTCGACATGGCTGCGGTTGCAACTAAGTTCTTGTTTTTCGCTGCGATGGTCTTGGTTACTGCCTGCCAGGCTGAACAGGAGGTAGCCGTTTTAAGCGAAAGATTCAACGTCTGTGCGGCACTTCCGCCGGGTGTCTCGTTTCAGCCTCAAGAGCCTGGGCCGGACTTTGATTTGGGCAACATCAAAGTGAATGATTCAGTGGCCGAAATTCAGATAGGTGGGCACCCAAGGTTCTCACATAGAGCTGTCAAGAAAGGTATAGCCGCAACGGATGGATTCAAATTACTCGGTAAGGAAAGAAGCGATGGAAAAGACAAATTTTTGTTCGCTTACGAGCGTGGTGATGAGGCGGGGCCCATATACGTAATGGTTATGGCTCCAGATTTGCATGCATTTGAGCAGGTTCTGAATGGGAACGCTCTTCTGGTGGTTTGCGGATAGTCCCGTCGGGCTCGCTACGTGGAGCGGCACGACGTTTGCGGGTGGAGGTCGGTTGAGCAAACCCAAGAGCCTCGGCGATCTCTGATGGAATGATCAACTACTGCCACGACCGCTGCGGTCAGGTGACCCACGGAGCGACGACCCTGCAGTGCACCTACACCAAGGCACGCCGACTGGCGTCTGTCATCTATCCCGGTGGCGCAGTGGCCGACTACATGCGGGATGCGCAGGGCCGCGTCACCCAGGTAGGACTCAAGCGTGGAACTTTGGCTCGGCAGGTTCTGGTCAAGCAGGTCGGCCATGCGCCGTTCGGCCCGATCACTGGCTGGACCTATGGCAACGAACGTCGCCTGAACCGTCCGCATGATCAGGACTACAGGGTGACCAGTGTCAGCGATGCGTCGGCCGGTGGGCTCAAGCTCGGATTTGGATATGACGCAGTGGGTGCGCTTGCCCAGCTGCGTGCCGGTGCAACCGGAAGCGTGCTCGCGAACTACGGCTACGACGGAATGGGGCGCCTGTTGCAGGCGGCGGATGCGGCGGGTATGCCGACGCATACCTATGGCTGGGACGCGACCGGCAACCGCTCGCAGGCCGGCAGCGATGCAGGAACGCTGGCGTATCACTATCCGGCTACCAGCCATCGTCTGACCGGCGTGGGCGGTCTGGCGAGGACCTATGACGCTGCGGGCAACACAACGCAGATGAATGGTCTGACCTACGCCTACAACAGCGCTGGCCGACTGGGACAGGTCAAGCAGGGAGCCACGTCGTTGGGAATCTACCGCTATAACGACCGGGGCGAGCGCGTGCTGCGGCAGGCGGCCGGTAAGACCACCACGACGCTGTATGACGAATCAGGCCAGTGGCTGGGCGAATACAGCGCAAGCGGGGTGCCACTGCAACAGGTGGTGTGGCTGGAGAACTATCCGATTGCGGTGTTCAGTGAATCCAGCGCGGGTGTGCCGGCGCTGGGCTACGTGCAGCCGGATCACCTGGGGACACCGCGGGTGATCATTGATGCGGCGCGTAATGTGCCTGTCTGGGAGTGGAGTCTGGCGGGTGAGGCGTTCGGGGCGGATGCTGCGAATGAGGATCCGGATGGGGATGGCGTCGCGTTTGGGTTTGCGCTGCGGTTCCCGGGGCAGCCGGCGACGCCGGAGAGCGGGCTGAACTACAACTACCAGCGGGATTATGATGCGGGGGTAGGGCGGTATGTGCAGAGTGATCCGATTGGGTTGGCGGGTGGAATCAACCCATACCTCTATGCAAGCGCTGATCCGCTCAGCCTGTTGGACCCGTTCGGCCTCAGATCACGTGATCTCGAGTACATCTACAAGCTATCAGGCGCGGTTCCGCCCACAGTAGGGTCTCACCACTACGAAGTTTGGACCCCGCTCTGCTCGGGAGGGTGCACTAAGGCGCAAGCATTTGAAGCAGTGAAGAAATTCTCAGCGCCCGGTGCGCCTCCTGCCCTCGAAGGGACAAGGGATCTACGACTGGAGGGTGATAATCCGATCCGGCAAACTGTGGATCAATGCAGCATGACCATTACCAATGCTACTTTGCCGGGTCATGTTTTTGGAGGTTCCGTGAATATATCAATAACTGAAAGGCGAGGCGTGATTGGTGCCCAAGTAGTTGGTTCGGGCGTGGGGGCGATGCCTGTAATAAATCAGCTGGCAGGGCCGCTCATATTCCAGTATTTGGGCATGAGGGCGTCGTCAACTATAAATGATGCCGGGGTGCCGTAATGAAGGATTTTTTCACCAGGCGCAGAGTGGCATTGACGTTGCCCATCTTTCTCTGGTACGTGGCACTTTCCTACGGAATCGGCGCCTACAAGCGTGGGTCTGAAGCGGGCCTCATCAGCGGCATGCTAACCAGTCGCTCCGCCTTTTTGATAGGCCTACCTCTTGGGATGATTTTTCTTAATTGCTTGGTTTTCTGGTTTTCCAGGTTCATTAATAAGGTCATCCTGATTGTTCTAATCATCGCGCAGTTCCCGCTGTTTGCAGCGTTTTTTTTCTACAGTTCTGGTGGGGTGTGACCGGCTGCTTAAGACTGCTTCGTTTACAACGGCTTCGGTGACCTGCTGGTCCTTTCCAGCCCGGACACGGGGAGCGCCACAATGACCCGTGATGCCGCAGGTAACATGGCGACGCGTACCGATGCGCGTGGCGTCACTGCGACCTATGGCTACGATGCGTTGAACCGCGTTACGTCCATCGCCTATCCCGACCCCATTCAAGACGTGACGGTGCAGTACGACGTCGCACCGGCGGCATGCGCAACGACAGAGCGCTTCGCCATCGGTCGAGTTGGGCGCGTGGTTCACCCCGGTGGATCTACCCAGTATTGCCACGACCGCTTCGGTCAGGTGACCCGTAAGATCCAGACGATCAACAACGTCGCGACGACTCTGCGGTACACCTACGACAAGGCGGGACGGCTTGCCTCTGTGATCTATCCCGGTGGGGCGGTGGCCGACTACATGCGGGATGCGCAGGGCCGCGTCACCCAGGTAGGACTCAAGCGTGGAACTTTGGCTCGGCAGGTTCTGGTCAAGCAGGTGGGCCATGCGCCGTTCGGTCCCATCACCGGCTGGACCTATGGAAACGAACGTCGCCTGAACCGTCCGCATGATCAGGACTACAGGGTGAGCAGCGTCAGCGATGCGTCGACCGGTGGGCTCAAGCTCGGATTTGGATATGACGCAGTGGGTGCGCTTACCCAGCTGCGTGCCGGTGCATCCGGAAGCGTGCTCGCGACCTACAGTTACGACGGGATGGGGCGCCTGTTGCAGGCAGCGGATGTTGCGGGGATGCCGACGCATACCTATGGCTGGGACGCGACCGGCAACCGCTCGCAGGCCGGCAGCGATGCAGGAACGCTGGCGTATCACTATCCGGCTACCAGCCACCGTCTGACCGGCGTGGGCGGTCTGGCGAGGACCTATGACGCTGCGGGCAACACAACGCAAATGAATGGTCTGACCTACGCCTACAACAGCGCTGGCCGACTGGGACAGGTCAAGCAGGGCGCCACGTCGTTGGGAATTTACCGCTATAACCACCGGGGCGAGCGCGTGATGCGGCAGGCGGGCGGCAAAACCACCACGACGCTGTATGACGAATCCGGCCAATGGCTGGGTGAATACAGCGCCAGCGGCCAACCGCTGCAGCAGGTGGTGTGGCTGGAGAACTATCCGATTGCGGTGTTCAGTGAATCCAGCGCGGGTGTGCCGGCGCTGGGCTACGTGCAGCCGGATCACCTGGGCACACCACGGGTGATCATCGACGCGACGCGTAACGTGCCGGTGTGGGAGTGGGCGCTGACGGGTGAGGCGTTCGGGGCGGATGCTGCGAATGAGGATCCGGATGGGGATGGCGTCGCGTTTGGGTTTGCGCTGCGGTTCCCGGGGCAGCAGGCTACGCCGGAGAGCGGGCTGAACTACAACTACCAGCGGGATTATGATGCGGGGGTGGGGCGGTATGTGCAGAGTGATCCGATTGGGTTGGAAGGGGGGACGAATACGTATGGCTACGTCGCTGGAAGCCCGCTCGGGGCAATTGACTCCCTTGGACTGAAGACATGCCTGCTGACGACAGTCGGACATGGCGGTATTCGAGATCACGCAGCGGTCTACACGTCGCGCGGCGATGGTTCAGGCGGTCCTGCCCTATACGATCCTGCGGGAGCATATGGTGCCGCAACTGGGGGCGGAAGCGGTGGGATCGTCACCG
Source organism: Stenotrophomonas sp. 169 (assembly GCF_014621775.1). Lineage (NCBI taxonomy): Bacteria > Pseudomonadati > Pseudomonadota > Gammaproteobacteria > Lysobacterales > Lysobacteraceae > Stenotrophomonas > Stenotrophomonas sp. 169. The sequence continues at coordinate 3,435,757 of NZ_CP061204.1, read as the reverse complement.
GTGATGCTGCAAATATCGCGAAGTTTAGCAAGTTTCATGATGGGCAGAAGGTGGAGTCTTCTTGCAAAAGTACATCGCAAGCAGAAGAGGAGAATGTAATCTCCAACGCCATGGACCTTCCTTCTGCCGGCCCATTCGAATGCGCAATTATGTCGTCTTCCGCTTTGAGTGGGAATCCGTCGTTCCCTTATGTGGAGGCGGGAACATTCTTCCCAGGTAATTTGCTTAGGCAGATGTTGAGGACTAAATGAGCGTACTCGTCTACGTTATGGGGTTTATAGGGTTGTTCGCCACAGGGGCGATCCCGCTGAGATCGTGGTTCGTCACTAAGAGGGTCGTGAACGAGGGAAGGCGCATTTACCTCTTCCTTGCGGTAATAATCGTCATCGCGGCCTTAGCTATAGATGTGGTTACCATTTCTCGAATTTTCATCTGCCTTACTCAACCGTATTGTGGGCCTGGTGTGGCGAGTGGATGGATCTATCTGGCAATTCTGGGGTCGGCGTACATTTTGTTTGAGGTTGCAATATTGGTTTTGAAAACCGCGTTGCCGCCGAAGCCGCGTGGCTGACTACGTCGGGAGGTTGAATAAAATCCTTCAAGACGGCGTGTACTGGGGTCGAGATATGAAGCGGGCGATTTTGAGCTTGGCTTTGGCTGCCTTCGCCTTCGCCTTCGCCGTAGGCCTACTTTTCATGTATAGCCACGCGGGGGTCGATGATAAATCCATCTACGCAGATATCCAGTCTGCGGAGGTCAATGGGCGGGGGATGGTTGGCACGGTTCTGTACCGCACCTCCAATGGACGTCGGGTTGCTGGTGTTGAGACTCGTGAAGGGGGCAGGGTGTGGATCTATCTGGGTGGTGTCGGTAAAGGTGGTGGACTATTGTCCGTTCCTGACATCAGGCGCTTCGTCGTGGAGTGCAGGCTCATTCGGAAGTTGATGCTCAGCCATCCTGTGCATCCCACTGTCGCGTCAGCCCTCAAGAATTCATGCGTCGAATAAGTGGGGCGGCGTAGCGGCGGAGATGCTGGGCGAAAGCCTTGGACTTGTGCTGATTCAAGGAGGATGGTGTAGATGTGCAACTTACAGGAGCTGGGAATGCGGAAGGCACAGGAATGCCTCAAGTCGGTTCGTACTTGCAGAAGAAAGGCGGGCGCGCGATGAAGTCGATGCTCAGCTCTCTCTTCTCGCGTCTGACTCCTCTATCCGATCTGGAGCGTTTGATTCTCGAAGAGGCGAAAGCGTGCCTGAGTCCCGAAACCGCTGTGCTGTGGCAGCGTCAGGTTGATGAAATAAACGATGTCCAGCGTGCAGTAGGGGGTGGCGGTATCGCGCTCCGACGAACACTGCGTGGAAAGCCGGTATTCAATGAATCCATCGCATTCCCCAATAAAGCCGTCGCCCTGCATGTGGCAACGGTAGTGGTTCAGGTGGACGGCGGTTTTGCGCCCGTGAATGCCTTCGTAAGCAGCTCCGAGGGGTTTCTTTCTTCGATCGTCTACGAGGGAAACGCGGCGTATCTCGAACAATTGTCCAAGGCGAAGCAGGCGTTTGAGATCAGCGTTGAAGCGCACTGCATCAACGATCCAAGCGTTGTCTGAGGCAGAGGCACGGGGTGGCGGGGGATAGAAGAGTGGTTGAAGCCGCTGGGGCCTTGTGTTTTTGCCGCTTTGCTCGCCGAGCGTGGCTCGGCGCTACCCCCACCCCGATGCGCGCGCTACCATCGGGATTCATTCTTCGGCGGGGAATCGCATGTCCGTAGCGTTGCTGGGCGTCAAGGAAACCGCAGCAGGCGAGCGGCGGGTCGCGCTCACGCCGGAGACAACCAAGAAACTCGTGGCCCGGGGCGCAACCGTCTGGTTCGAACCGGGTACGGGGGTGGCGGCGGGATTCACCGATCAGGCGTATCTGGATGCGGGCGCGCTCAGCGTGGACGACAGCCGGTGGGCGGAGATCGATGTGCTGCTGTGCGTGCAGGCGCCGGACGCGACCAGGCTGCAGCGCCTCAAGTCCGGAGCCAGCGTGGTCGGTCTGTTGAATCCGGCGCGCGATGCAGGTCTGGCGGATCTGGTGGCACATCCCGGTCTGCACCTCTTCCCGCTGCAGCAGTTGCCACGCACGTCGCGCGCGCAATCGATGGATGTGTTGAGTTCGCAGGCGGGCATGGCCGGCTACAAGGCGGCGCTGATCGCGGCACAGCGTGCGCCGCGCTTCTTCCCGATGCTGACCACGGCCGCCGGCACGGTGCGCCCGGCGAAGGTGCTGGTGGTGGGGGCGGGCGTGGCGGGCCTGCAGGCGATTGCCACCGCGCGTCGGCTGGGCGCGCAGGTTGAAGGCTTCGACGTGCGGCCGGAGACGCGTGAGCAGATCCAGTCGCTGGGTGCACGTTTTCTGGATCTCGGGGTCAGTGCGGCGGGCGAGGGCGGTTACGCGCGTGCGCTGACCGATGAAGAACGCGCGCTGCAGCAGCAGCGCTTGGCCGACCATCTGCGTGGCGTGGATGTGGTGATCTGCACGGCGGCGGTGCCGGGACGGACGGCGCCGGTGATCCTGAGCCAGGCGATGGTGGAAGGGATGGCCCCTGGCAGTGTGATCGTGGACCTGGCAGCGGAGAGCGGTGGCAACTGCGCGCTGACGGTGCCGGGCGAGTGCATCGAGCACGGCGGGGTGATGGTGGATGGGCCGCTGAACCTGGCCAGCCTCGGCGCCACGCACGCTAGTGAGATGTACGCGCGGAATGTGCTGAACTTCGTCAGCCTGTTCGTGCAGGAGGGTGAGGTCCGGTTTGATTGGGACGATGAGCTGCTGGCAAAGACGCGCTGGGTGGCGGCTGGCTGACGGCGCGGTGCCCGGGAGAGCAGCCGACTGAAGTCGGCTCTACCGAGCAGAGGCGAGCAGAGGCGAGCAGAGCAGAGCAGAGCCAAGCAGGGCAGAGCCAAGCAGAGCAGAGCCAAGCAGAGCAGAGCCAAGCAGAGCGAGCAGAGCCGAGCAGAGCGAGCCGAGCCGGACAGATCAGAGCCGTGCGAGCCAAGCCCGGCCAAGCCACGCCAGGCCAAGCCAAGCCAAGCTAGGCCGGGCCAGGACACGTCAGGTCAGTCGCGGTTGCGCGGGGGCGGCGGGTTGTCCCGCACCCATTGCTGGCGCTGGTCCTGGGTCAAGCTGCCCCAACGGGTGCGCAGCTCGGCGCGCTGCTCGGGCGTCATGCCGCGCATCTTGCCGAACAGGGCGCGGGCCTGCTCCCGTTGCTGCGGACTCATGCCGTCGAAGCGACGCATGCCTTTGCGGGCCTGATCGCGCTGTTCGGGCGTCATCGCCTGCCAGCGTTGGCCGTGGTTGAGCATGCGTTGGCGCTGGTCGGGCGGAGCGCTGTTCCAGCGATCACGTAGCGGCGCCACCAGCGCATCGCGCTGGGCAGGGCTCAGCTGTTCCCATGCAGGCGGCGCAGTCTGCGCCGATACCGTCGCGCTGGCCGTCATCAGCAGCAGGGGGGCGAGCAGGAAAGAAGGGGAGGGCATCTTCATCGGTTCACTCCATCGCCAGGTCGGTGTTGCCCAGCCACAGGTAGAGGTCGGGGTTTTCATCCAGTGCGCCGCCATCGCTTTCCAGCGCCGCCACCATCGGCGCGACCGTAGAGGAGGGCGCCTCACGCATCTGCAGGCTGAGGCCGATACCCAGCGCGGCGACCCCGGCGAATGCGGTGGCCATCCACCACGCGGGGCTGCGCCGCGACGGGGCCGTGGCGTGCCGTGCGCTGCGAAGGCGGGCCAACGTGGCAGGCGACAGCGCCTGCACGGCCTGCTGGTGCAGCGCGTGCAACTGGTCGTCGGGGGGCAGGGTGCGGCTCACGTCGGGTTCTCCATCAGGGTTCTCAGCGCGTCGCGGGCGCGCGCCAAGTGGGTTTTTACGGCGCCTTCGCTGCAGCCCATGGCGCGCGCGGTGGTCGCGCCGTCCAGATCCTGCAGCACGCGCAGCGTAAAGGCTTCACGCTGGCGGGCCGGCAGCATGCGCAGCGCCTGCACCAGCGCTTCGTACTGCGCGCGCTGCGCATGCACTTCGGCGGGACCGGGCCCTTCGTCGGCCCAATCCACCGGCTCGCCTTGGCTATCCACGTTGTCGCGCCAGAACGGCAGGCGGAAGCGGCGCCGGCGCTGCATGTCGATCACGCGGCGACGCAGGATGCTCCAGAACAGCGGTGGCCATTCGGCGGCCGGCCTGTCGCGGTAGTCCAGCATGCGCATCAGGCTGTCCTGCACCGCGTCCAGGGCATCTTCGCGCTGGCGCAGGCCGGCCTCGGCGAAGCGGAACGCACGCGGCCCCACGCTGGCCAGGAAAGCGTCCAGCGAAGCAGGCGGCGCAGCAGCGGTGGCAGCAAGCGGACTCACCAGCACAGGGTACGGGTCCTTCATGGGGCGTACCAAGAACAACGCGCGGGCAGCGGCAAGGTTGACCGCGGGGCGCACGCGGTTCAGCGCGTGGTTATGATGGGGCTACATCACAGAGCGGGAGCGTTGCCGGTGAGTGACGGATTCGTAGCGCTGTACATCTTCATGCTGGCGGCCATCGCCGGCCACGTCATCATCTCGCGGGTGCCGGTGATCCTGCATACGCCGTTGATGTCCGGGTCGAACTTCATCCACGGCATCGTGCTGATCGGTGCGATGGTGGTGCTGGGGCATGCCCAGACGCCGCTGGAGAAGATCCTCGGTTTCCTGGCGGTCGTGCTGGGTGCCGGCAATGCGGCCGGCGGCTATGTGGTCACCGCGCGCATGCTGGAAATGTTCAAGCCGAGCGTCAAGCCGGCCGACACCGACGCCAGCAAGGAGTCGCAGTCGTGAACATCAGTACTCCTGAGCTGCTCGACTGGCTGGTCAAGGCCAGCTACCTCGTCGCTGCCACCCTGTTCCTGCTCGGCCTGCAGCGCATGGCATCGCCGGTGACCGCGCGCAGCGGCATCCGCTGGGCGGGCGTGGGCATGCTGCTGGCCACGGTGGCGACGTTCTTCCTGCCTGAGCTGCACAACATCCCGCTGATCCTGGTTGCGCTGGCGTTGGGGGGCGGGCTGGCGTGGTGGTCGGCTGGCAAGGTCGCCATCACCGACATGCCGCAGATGGTGGCGCTGTACAACGGCATGGGCGGTGGCTCGGCCGCGGCCATCGGCGCGGTGGAGCTGCTGCGCTGGTCAGCGCTGGCCAACCGCGATACCACGCACTGGAGCGCGCAGGCGCTGGCCGATCTGGCCGCGCGCCAGCCGTCGGCAATTGTCATCGCCTTGGCGGTGACCGGTGCGGCGATCGGCGCGGTGTCGCTGTCCGGTTCGGTGATTGCCTGGGCGAAGCTGGACGGTCGCTTGGACAAGCGGGTCACCTGGCCGGGGCAGCAGGCGCTGAACCTGATCGTGGCGCTGGCCGTGGTGATCCTGGGCATCGTAGCGGCGACCACGCTGAGCAGCTGGGCGATCGTGGCCTTCTTCGTGCTGGCGCTCGCACTGGGCGTTCTGATGACGCTGCCGATCGGCGGCGCGGACATGCCGGTGGTGATCTCGCTGTACAACGCGTTCACCGGCCTGGCGGTGTCCTTTGAAGGGTATGTGCTGGGCAACGAAGCCCTGATCATTGCGGGCATGATGGTCGGCGCGGCGGGCATCCTGCTGACGCGGTTGATGGCCAAGGCCATGAACCGGCCGATCAGCAACGTGCTGTTTTCCAACTTCGGCGGCAACGCCGGGGGCGAGGCGCAGGAAATCACCGGCGCGCAGAAGCCGATCGATGCGTCAGACGTGGCGGCGATGATGGCCTATGCCGAACGGGTGGTGGTGGTGCCGGGGTATGGCATGGCGGTGGCGCAGGCCCAGCACAAGATCTGGGAACTGGCGCAGCGGCTGATCGCACGCGGCGTGAAAGTGAAATTCGCCATCCATCCGGTCGCTGGCCGCATGCCTGGCCACATGAACGTGCTGCTGGCCGAAGCCGGTGTGCCGTACGACCTGATCGCGGACATGGATGACATCAATCCGGAGTTCCCCAACACCGATGTGGTGCTGGTGATCGGCGCCAACGACGTGGTGAACCCGGTGGCGCGCACCGATCCGGCAAGCCCGATCTACGGCATGCCGATCCTGGACGTGGTGAACGCGCGCAACGTGGTGGTGATCAAGCGCGGCCGCGGGACGGGGTTTGCGGGGATCGAGAATGCGCTGTTCTATGCGGACAACACGCGGATGCTGTACGGCGATGGCGCAGCGGCGGCGAGCAGCCTGGTCAGCGAATTGAAGGCGCTGGATGGCGGGCACTAGGGGCCCGGAACCGCCCGGCGGACAGCAAGTCCGGTAGCGCCGAGCCGTGCTCGGCGGAACGTGTCCGGTAGCCGTGATGAAGAGCCGCCGAGCGTGGCTCGGCGCTACGGAAGCGCACCGCACGCAGATGCTGTCCGGCGGTCAGCAAGGCCGGTAGCGCCGAGCCGTGCTCGGCGGAACGTGTCCGGTAGCCGGGGACACCCGCCCCCGCGTCAGCGGCGGACGCGCGCGCCCAGCCAGGCGCCGAGCAGCATCGCGACCGGCAGCCACGCCCAGTCCATCACCTCGTTGGCCAGGGTGATCAGGGTCCAGGCCAGGTGGGGTCCCATCCGCAGGGCGGACGCTACCGGTGCCAAGCCCATCGAGCCGCCCAGCCAGGCGCTGGCGATGCACCACCACGCCAATGCAGTCACCAGCAACGTGCCGACGGTCACCAGGACGGCGCGCAACGCGCCGCCGCGCAGCGTGCCCAGCTGCAACATGAACACCAGGTCCAAGGCGACCAACACGGCCATCCAGCCCATCTGGCGGCCGGTCAACAGGGCCAGGAACACCCAGGCCAGCAGGGCGGTGCCGGCCCCGAGCAGATACATCAGGGGCCAGAGCCAGGTTACGGTCCTGGTGCGTACAGCAGCAGAGTGCATGCGGATTTCCCGTTGGTAGCCAACATGATACTGGGTTTGCCGCAGTGCACGGGCGGGCGCCGGGCCGCTGGGCTAAAATGTCGGCTTGCGCGGCACGTCCGCAGCCCCCACATCGAGCCTCATGTACTCCCGCAGCAGTGAACCAGTCCACTTCGAACGCGACTGCGAGGCCGTCATGGTCCCGCAGGGCGAAACGGTGACCCTGCCCGCCGGCAGCTATGGCTACATCACCCAGGCCCTGGGTGGCAGCTATACGGTGTTCGTCGAAGGCAATCTTTTCCGCATCGCCGGCAAGGATGGCGATGCCATCGGCAAGGAAGCCCCCGCTCCGCTGGAGCTGCCTGACGACGCCAGCGATGAACAGGTCGAACAGCTGGTGTGGCAGCAGCTGCGCACCTGCTTCGATCCGGAGATCCCGTTCAACATCGTGGATCTGGGTCTGGTCTACGAAGTGGACCTGAAGCATCTGGACGACGGCCGCCGCGAGGTGGACGTCAAGATGACCCTGACCGCACCCGGCTGCGGCATGGGCGACATCTTGGTCGATGACGTGCGCAGCAAGCTGGAAATCATTCCGACCGTGGCGCAGGCCGACGTGGAGCTGGTGTTCGACCCGCCATGGGGCCGCCACATGATGTCCGAGTCGGCGCGTCTGGAAACCGGCATGCTCTGACCCGACCGTACCCCGCCCGCGTGGTGGAATTCCGGCAACAACCGCAACCAGAACAGGAAACATCCGGTGTCCCAGTCCAACCTCAGCTTCGACGTCACCCGCTCGGCCCACCCGCGCAGCGCCGATGAGCGCGCCGCCATCCTGGAAAAGCCGGGTTTCGGCCTGCACTTCACCGACCACATGGTGGAAGTGCGCTGGGACAAGGACACCGGCTGGCACAACGCCAATGTGCGCCCGTACGGTCCGCTGCTGCTGGATCCGGCTGCCGCCGTGCTGCATTACGGCCAGGAAATCTTCGAGGGCATCAAGGCATACCGCCATGCCGACGGCTCGGTGTGGACCTTCCGTCCCGACGCCAATGGTCGCCGCCTGCAGCGCTCGGCGCAGCGCCTGGCGCTGCCGGAGCTGCCGGTCGACATCTTCGTTGAATCGCTGAAGCAGCTGGTGGCGCTGGACAAGGACTGGGTGCCGTCGGCTGACGAATCCAGCCTGTACTTCCGTCCGTTCATGATCGGCGACGAGGCCTTCCTTGGCGTGCGCGGCGCGCACAAGGCCGGCTACTACGTGATTGCCAGCCCGGCCGGTCCCTACTTCGCCAAGGGCGTGGCGCCGGTCGCCATCTGGTTGTCCACCGAGTACGCGCGTGCGGCCAAGGGCGGCACCGGCGCCGCCAAGTGCGGCGGCAACTACGCCGCTTCGCTGCTGCCGCAGCAGAAGGCGCAGGCACAGGGCTGTTCCCAGGTGCTGTTCCTGGACCCGACCGAAGGCAAGTACCTGGAAGAGCTGGGCGGCATGAATGTCTTCCTGGTCTACAAGGACGGCACCCTGGTGACCCCGCAGCTGTCGGGCAGCATCCTGGAAGGCATCACCCGCGAAAGCATCCTGCAGTTGGCGCGCGACCGTGGCATGAAGGTCGAGGAGCGCAAGGTCAGCATCGACGAGTGGAAGCAGGGCGTGGCCTCCGGTGAGATCACCGAGGTGTTCGCCTGCGGTACCGCTGCGGTGGTGACGCCGATCGGCCAGTTGAAGGGCGAAGGTTTCGAAGTGGGTGACATCACCGCACCGGCCGGTGAAGTGACGCTGTCACTTCGTAAAGAGCTGACCGACATCCAGTACGGTCGCTTGCCGGACCGCCATGGCTGGCTGGTCAAGCTGGCCTGATGGACTGACGGGACCCGTTCGCCGAGCATGACTCGGCGCTACCGGTACCGCGCGCCGCCACGGTAGCGCCGAGCCACGCTCGGCGGCCTGCATCCGAAAGCCCGTTCACGCAACGGGCTTTTTGTTGTCCGCAAGGTCACGGCGGGGCAGGCCAAGGACAGTCCGTGACCGTTAAATTCATGTGAAATCTCCTTCACCTTCACAAATTTTACACACCAAAAGTCTCATTTCAGACATTTCATGTCCCTGAAGTGGGGCTGAAACATTGTCGTGAATGGCTCGAAACGACTAGCTTCGAGACGTGGGCAGTGCACGGGGGGCTGCCCGCCCCGGTCATCGGTTCCCGCCATTGTGGTACAGCCTGCGGACCTGACCGGCCATCGCCGAATCCGGCATCCATGCCAGAACAGAAAAGGAAATCCGATGTCCCAGGTTTCGCAACCGCGTTTGCGTCAGCGTGCATTGGTCGTGATGGGAGTGTCCGTGCTTGGCTCCCTGCTCCTCGTCACCCCGGCCTTCGCCGGCGATGTCCATCTCAGCGGGCTGGCCTCCGCCCCCAGCCATAAGCAGTTCATCGTGAAATATCGCGAGGGCAGCGCGCCGCTGGCTACGCGCACCGCGCTGGCCACCTCGCTCAAGGCGGCGGCCACTGGCCTGAATGTCAGCCAGGGCCGGGCGCTGGGGCTGCAGGAAGTGCGTCGATTGGCCATCGGCCCAACCGTCGTGCGTGCCGACCAGGCACTGGATGCCGCGCAGGCTGAGCTGCTGATGCGCAAGCTTGCCGCCGACCCCAACGTGGAATACGTGGAAGTCGACCAGATCATGCGCCCGACGCTGGTGCCCAACGATGCGCGGCTCGGCGAGCAGTGGGGCTTCGGCACCTCCAATGCCTCCATCAACGTGCGCCCAGCCTGGGACAAGGCCACCGGCACCGGGGTGGTCGTGGCGGTGATCGATACCGGCATCACCAACCATCCGGACCTCAACGCCAACATCCTGCCCGGCTATGACTTCATCAGCGATGCGGCGATGGCGCGCGACGGCGGCGGCCGCGACAGCAACGCCAACGACGAGGGTGACTGGTACGCGGCCAATGAGTGCGGCGCGGGCTACCCGGCCTCCAATTCAAGCTGGCACGGCACCCACGTGGCCGGCACCGTTGCGGCGGTAACCAACAACAGCACCGGGGTGGCGGGCACGGCCTTCAATGCGAAGGTGGTTCCGGTGCGTGTGCTGGGCAAGTGCGGCGGCTACACCTCCGATATCGCCGATGCCATTGTCTGGGCCTCGGGCGGTACCGTCAGCGGGGTGCCGGCCAACGCCAACCCGGCAGAAGTGATCAACATGTCACTCGGCGGGGGCGGCAGCTGCTCTACCACCTACCAGAACGCGATCAACGGCGCGGTCGGTCGGGGCACCACGGTGGTGGTTGCTGCAGGCAACGACGCCGTCAACGTCTCTTCGGCGGTGCCGGCGAACTGCGCCAACGTGATCGCGGTGGCCGCGACCACCAGCACCGGCGCGAAGGCCAGCTTCTCCAACTTTGGTGCCGGCATCGATATTTCCGCGCCGGGCCAAGGCATCCTTTCCACGCTCAATACCGGCACCACCGTGCCGGCCAGCCCCACCTACGCCTCGTACAACGGTACGTCGATGGCGGCCCCGCACGTGGCCGGCGTGGTCGCGCTGGTGCAGTCGGTCGCCCCGACGCCGCTGTCGCCGGCGCAGGTGGAAACCATCATCAAAAACACCGCGCGTGCGTTGCCCGGCGCCTGCTCCGGCGGCTGCGGCGCAGGCATCATCAACGCCGATGCGGCGGTCACCGCTGCACTGGGTGGCGGTGGCGGCAATCCGAATCCGGGCACCGGCACCGTGCTGCAGAACAACGTGGCGGTGAGCGGTCTGTCGGCCGCATCGGGCGCGGCATTGAGCTACACCGTGACCGTGCCCAGCGGTGCCACGCAGTTGCGGGTGGCGATCAGTGGCGGCAGTGGCGATGCGGATCTGTACGTCCGCCAAGGCAGTGCGCCGACCGACACCGTGTACACCTGCCGGCCGTACCTGAGCGGCAACAATGAAACCTGCACCATCAACAGCCCCGCAGCCGGAACCTGGCATGTGCGGATCAAGGCCTACAGCACCTTCTCCGGATTGACGGTGCGCGCGCAGTACTGATCCGTTCCTGTCTGGAAAAAACGTCGTTGACGCCCCGGCCTGTCCGGGGCGTTTTTTGTGGGTGGCACGACATCGGAGGGTGCATGGCGCCATGCCCCGGTGGGCCGACGCGCAGAAGCCTGATATCCGCTGCAGGCGTGCTGGCAGAGCATGGAGACCCCACCCAACAACGACGGAACATGACCATGAAACTACCTTCCAAGAAAACGGTGCTGTCCCTTGTCATCTCCAGCCTGCTGGCGGCTGCGTGCAGCGCATCGGCCGTTGCTGGCGATGTGGATACAAGCGGCCTGGAGCAGCCGGAGCCTCAACAGCAGTTCATCGTCCACCTGCGCGGAGGACGTTCACTGCAGCACAGTGAAAGCACGATGCAGGCGGCACTGGGCCGTGCCGGATCGCGGCTGCGCTTGGGAACCGGCGACATGAGGGTGCTGCGGCAGATGGCCGCCGGGCCCATGGTGGTGCGTGCCGAGCGGGCGCTGGATCGTGCCGAGGCCGGCGCATGGATGGCGGCGATGGCCCGTGATCCTGACGTGGACCATGTGCAGGTGGACCGCATCCTGCAGCCCGCGCTGGATCCCAACGACACGCGTCTGAACGAGCAATGGGGGTTTTCCAGCAGCAACGCATCACTCAACGTGCGGCAGGCCTGGGACAAGGCGACCGGCGCCGGGCAGGTGGTGGCGATCATCGATACCGGACGCACCCGACATCCGGAGCTGGACGCCAATACGCTCCCCGGATACGACTTCATTAGCAGTGCGAGCATGGCAGGCGACGGCAATGGCCGCGACGACAACCCGGATGACGTCGGCGACAGTCAGTGGGGCTCGCCGTCCAGCTGGCATGGAACCCATGTCGCTGGCACCGTTGCTGCAGCCACCAACAACGGGCAAGGCGTGGCCGGAACGGCCTTCAATGCCAAGCTGGTGCATGTCCGCGTCCTCGGCAAGGGAGGCGGCTACTGGTCCGACATCGCCGATGGCATGGTCTGGGCCGCAGGGGGTAGCGTCGAAGGCGTTCCGCGCAATGCAAACCCCGCCAAGGTGTTGAACCTTTCGCTGGGCGGGCAGGGGGCCTGCGATCGTGCTTCGCAGGCTGCCGTGGACGCCGCGATCCGGAACGGGGCAACCGTCGTTGTAGCGGCAGGAAACAGCAATGCGGATGTATCACGGTTCACGCCGGCCAGCTGCCGCGGCGTGGTAGCGGTAGCGGCCACGACCTCGCGCGGTGCGCGGGCCAGTTTCTCCAACTATGGCGCGGGGATCACCTTGGCGGCGCCCGGGGAGGGCATCCTCTCCACGCTCAATACCGGCACCACGACACCGGAGGGGCCGGGCTACGCGGTCTACAACGGCACCTCGATGGCAGCTCCGCACGTTGCCGGTGTGGTGGCGCTGATGCAATCGGCGGCTGATGGCAAGCTTACCCCTGACCAAGTCGTTGGCATTCTCAAGACGACGGCACGGCCGCTGCCGGGAGCCTGCAGTCAAGGCTGCGGTGCCGGTATCGCCAACGCGAAGGGTGCAGTAGACAGCGCACTGGAAGCCGCTACCCGCTAGCCGCTGAAGCGTTGCGGTGGGCTGTAGCGGTTGATGAGGGGGTGACGGACGCGATCCGTCACCGCCGTGCCTCTCCAGGAAAATCTCAGGCCGCTTCGAAGCGGTTTTCCGCCACGTTCTTGCGCACGCTCTGCGGATCCCAGATGCGGCCGTTCATCGCGATGTAGACGCCATGGGGCATGGACTGCACCGCGCCGATCGCGCAACCGATGTTGAACTCTGCGTCCGACCCGCGGAAGCGGGCCGGGCTCAGTGCACCGGTCATCACGATGGTCTTGTCCGCAATGGTGGCCAGCACCTTGCCGGTGGCCACCATGGAATCGGTGCCGTGGGTGACCAGCACGTGCCGGGTAGGCTGCGCGGCGATGGTCGCGCGGATCAGCTCGCGGTCGTCGTCGCTGATGTGCAGCGAGTCCTTGCGCAGGATCGGGATGACATTGAAGCGGAACGTCACGCCCAGCTCGCGCAGGATCATGCCGATCTGCGGATCGCCGATCTGGTAATCCGACTTGTCATCGAAATAGATCTTGTCGATCGTGCCACCGGTGGTGACGATCAGGAGGTCTTCCATCATGGGTAGGTCTTCGGCGCCTGGAACGGCAGTGCGGGAACAGGAAACAGGATGATACCGGGCGCGAAGGGGCGCGTCAGGGACGACGCCGACTGAACCGGGCACGCAGCCCCGGCAGGCTGGCGGCGAAGATGACCAGCAGTGAAAGCAGGATCGCGACCAGCGCCAGCACCCGGATTTCGGGGTGGCTCCAGGCACTCATCACCCCATGGCTGAACCAGCCTAGGGCGAGTACGGACGACCAGAAGCCGGCCTTGCGCCACCCCAGGCGCAGGGCGATGGCCAATGCCAGCGGCGGGGCGGTGAACACCAATTGCGCCGCCAGCCAATGGCGGTCGTTGATGAACCAGCTGGCATACAGGGCGGCCAGGCCCATCAGCGCCAGCAGCAGGACGATGCGGGCCATCGAGGCGCCCATCAGGCCAGCCGCCGCGCGATATCGGCGACACGGCGCCCGAGCGCCCTGGCCAGGATCGCTTCATCCTCGCTGGGCTGCGGATCATCATTGCTGCCGGCCACATGGCTTGCACCGTAGGGCGTGCCGCCGGACGTGGTGTGGCTGAGTGCCGCCTCGGTGAAGGGTATGCCGACGATCAGGCAGCCATGGTGCAGCAGCGGCAACTGCATCGACAGCAGGGTGGATTCCTGCCCCCCGTGCATCGATGCTGTGGACGTGAACACACCGGCCGGCTTGCCGGCCAACGTCCCGTTGACCCACTCCGCGCCCAGCGTATCCAGGAAGTACTTCACTGGGGCGGCCATGTTGCCGAAGCGGGTAGGGCTGCCGAGCAGCAGGCCGTCGCATTCGACGAGGTCAGCGATGCTCACATAAGGGGCGCCCTCTTCGGGCACCGGCGGGCGCGCGGTCTCGGTCACCGGTGCCACGGCCGGTACCGTGCGCAGCCGCGCGCTCATGCCGGCGACCTCGCCGATGCCCCGCGCTATCTGCCGCGCCAGCCGTGCCACCGAACCGCCTCGGCTGTAGTAGAGCACCAGGATCTCGCCCATCATCGACCCGCTTTTTCGTTCAGGAGACATCAGTATGGCTATCCTGCGCCCATCCTGCATCGGGTACCCTTGCGCCGATGGAACCCTTGAATACGCTCAACCTGTGGATGGAACGCGTTCGCGACCGTCCGCGTGCTGCAAGCTTCGGTCGCTTCCTGTGGCGTCGCTTCCTCGATGACCGCCTGTTCCAGGCCGCCGCTGCGCTGGCCTACACGACGGTGTTCGCGCTGGTGCCCTTGGCCATCGTCGTGTTCGGCGTGCTGTCGGCGTTCCCGGTCTTTGACCGCTGGAGCGATCAGCTCAGTGACTATGTGTTTTCCAACTTCGTGCCCAGTGCGGCGCGTGCGGCAGAGGGCTACCTGCGCCAATTCAGCGCCAGTGCCGGACAGCTGACCGCGGCCGGCTTCATCGCGTTGGTCATTTCACTGTTGATCACCCTCAACAGTGTGGAAGAAACCTTCAACCAGATCTGGCGGGTGGGCTCAACGCGGCCGAAGCTGACGCGGTTCCTCGTCTACTGGACCGTGCTGACCCTGGGCGCCATGCTGGCCGCCGCATCGCTGGCGGTCTCGGCGCGGGTGTTCGCACTGCCCCTGTTCGGCACGCAGGAGGGGCGTTGGCTGGCCGATCTGTCGCTGACCCTGGCCCCTGTGTTGATCGAATTCGTCTGTATCACGCTGGTCTACCGGGTCGTGCCGCACCACACGGTCAAATGGCGCCATGCCGTGCCCGGTGCGATCCTCGCGGCGGTGCTGCTGGAAATAGTGAAGTGGGGCATTGGCGCCTATCTCGGCAGTTTCCAGTCCTATCAGAAGCTGTATGGCACCGTGGCCTTCGTGCCCATCCTGTTGTTGTGGATCTACCTGTGCTGGGTCGCCGTGCTGCTGGGTGCGTCGCTGGCCTCGTCGATGGCCGCCTTCCGCTACCAGCCGGCCGAGATGCGCTTGCCGCAGGGTTACGAGTTCTATGCGTTGCTGCGCCTGTTGGGCCGCTTCCAGCAGGCGCGTTCGCACGGGCGCGGGTTGGCCGACGATGACATCCTGCAGCACGAGCCGATGATGACCGACTCGCTGCTGCACCAGCTGTTGTGCGACATGGAGCGCATCGAGCTGGTCACCCGCGCCGAGAACGGAAACTGGATGCTTGCGCGCGACCTTGATCAGTTGACCCTTTCTGATCTGTACGAATCCACCCAGCTGCGTATTCCCGTGTCCGAGCAGCTGCTGCCCTACCGCCAGGACAGCCTGGGCAAGGCGGCGATGGCCGCGTTGGACGAACTGCGACTGCCGCTGCGTGAGAAACTCAAACGCCGCGTCAGCGACATCTATCCCCCCGGAGAGACCCGATGAAAGTAAACGTACTGGTCGTGGCCTGCGCCGCGCTGCTGCTGGGCGCTTGCAAGCCCGCCGCCGAGCCGGCATCCGATGCAGCGCCTGCCGCGTCTGCGCCGACCGCGCAGGAAACACCCGCGACGCCGCCCGATCCGGACGCGGCGCTGGGTGAAGGGGACGGGGCTGCGCCAGCCGAACGGGTCACCGCCGAGTTCCCCACGTTGAAGGTAAAGACCATCGACGGAGCGGACTATGACCTGGCCGCGCACCGCGGCAAGTGGGTGGTCGTCAACTTCTGGGCGACCTGGTGCGCGCCTTGCCGCAAGGAAATGCCGGAGCTGTCCGCGCTGCATGCGATGCGCAGCCAGATCGAGGTCGTGGGCCTGGCGTACGAAGAGATCGAGCCGGCCGATATGCAGGCCTTCCTGAAGACACGACCGGTGACCTATCCGATCGCCATTGTCGATCCGTACGCCCCGCCGGCCGATTTCGCCACGCCGCGTGGCCTGCCGCTGACCCACCTGATCGATCCGCAGGGCAAGCTGGCGCACTCCTTCGTGGGCCCGGTCACCGCCGCGGACATCGAAGCGCGCATCGCCGGCAAGTCCTGACGTCCGGGACGCCCGGGGTCAGGTCCCTTCACGCGGAAGGGCCCTGACCGCATCGCGGTTCAGACCACCGGCGGGATCGGCTTCAACTCGCCGTAGTGCTCGCGATGCAGTTTGCCGTGCAAGGCTGGCAGGTCGGGCAGGGCCTCATCGAGGTGGGTATCGGGCAGGCGGTCCAGCAGGTCGCGCACCAGGGTCAGCCGACCCGCGCGCTGGTCGTTGAAATCCACCAGTGTCCAGGGCGCGTGTGTGCGATGGGTGGCCTGCAGCATGGCCTCACGGGCTTTGGTGTAGGCCTCGTACTTGTCGCGTGACTGCAGGTCCACCGGCGACAGTTTCCAGCCCTTCAGGGGGTCGAGGTGACGCTCGGCGAAGCGCTCCTCCTGCTGTGCCTGGTCGACGGCCAGCCAGTACTTGAACAGTACGATGCCATCGTCCACCAGCAGTTGTTCGAACACCGGTGCCTGTTGCAGGAACTGCCGGTATTGCGCGTCGCTGCAGTAGCCCATCACGTGCTCGACGCCAGCGCGGTTGTACCAGCTGCGGTCCATCAGCACGATCTCACCCGCCGCAGGCAGATGGCTGGTGTAGCGCTGGAAATACCACTGCGTGGCTTCGCGGTCGGTTGGCTTCGGCAAGGCAACGACCCGGCACTGGCGCGGGTTGAGGTGTTCGCTGATCGCCTGGATGGCCCCGCCCTTGCCCGCGGTATCGCGGCCTTCGAACAGCACCAGGACGCGCTGCCCGGTCACCTGGACCCAGCGGGCCATCGTCGCCAGTTCCAGTTGCATCGGTTCCAGCAGGGCGTTGTACGCCTTGCGCTTGAGCTTGCCCATCGGCGGCTCCGCAGTAGAGGGAACCCGCATTCTGCGCGCGTGCCGGTTCAGGCCGCGTGCGGACCCTGCCAGCCGTGTTCGGTGGCGAGCCCGCGGATGAGGATTGCGAAGTCCGTGGCGAACCCGGCCATGTCGAACAGGCCGCTGGACGCACGGGCGGCTGCAAGTTCCGCGCGCACCGCGGCCAAGGCCATGGGATCGTTGCCCAGGTGGCTTGCCACGCGGATGAAGGCATCATCGTCCGCCACATTCATGCCGGGCAGTCCAAGGTGGTGATTGAGGCTGCCGGCCACGCGTGCGGCGAACGTATCACCGGGGCAGGTAAGTACCGGGCAACCCGCCCACAGCGCATCGGAGGCGGTGGTGTGCGCGTTGTACGGGTGGGTGTCCAGGAACAGGTCGGCCAGTGCGAATCGGGCCAGGTACTGCGCGTGCGGCAGCTTCGGCATGAACACCAGGCGCGCCGGATCCAGGCCCTGCGCATGGGCTGCCGCACGCAGCCGCGCGTCGGCGTTGCCGGGCCCGGACAGCAGCCACAACACGCTGCCCGGCACCGCATGCAGTATGCGGAAGGCACGCGCCATGCTGCGTGGATTGAGCTTGTAACTGTTGTTGAAACAGCAGAACACCACGCCGTCCGACGGCAGGCCACACGCACTTCGCGAGGGCGGCGGCGCCAGCGCGCGGGTCGTGTCCGATGGCTGGAACGCCCGTGGCAGGCGCAGCACGCGCTCGCTGAAGTCGGCTTCCATCGTCGCTGGCAGCACGAACTCGTCGGCCAGCACCACGTCCATCCAGGGGGCGCCGGAGGTGCCCGGGAACGCCAGCCAGTTCACCTGCAGGGGCGCAGGGCGCATCGCCAGCACTTCCGGCGTGCCGCCGCCGCCCCAGCCGCGCAGGTCGAACAGCATGTCGATGCCCGCTGCCCGGATGCGCGCGGCGATATCGGCATGGCGCATGCCCGCAACGTCGTGCAGTTCACTCGCCGTCGCCAGGCGACGACGGATCGGGCTGCCATCGTCGCGGTTGAGGGCGAACAGATGCACCTGCAGCGACGGATCGACGCGCAACTGCTCGAACAGCGCCACCGTCAGCAGGCCGGTCGGGTGCGCACCGAACCCATTGGACAGAAAGCCTACCTGCAACGGGCCCTGCCGCCTCGGCACAGCCGGCGCCATCGGTCG
This sequence comes from Stenotrophomonas sp. 169, assembly GCF_014621775.1. NCBI lineage: Bacteria > Pseudomonadati > Pseudomonadota > Gammaproteobacteria > Lysobacterales > Lysobacteraceae > Stenotrophomonas > Stenotrophomonas sp. 169. Next base: position 3,417,707 of record NZ_CP061204.1, on the reverse strand, counting down.
CACGGCAGCGCCGACATGCGCCGCGCGCAGGCGCGCGCAGGCCAACTGCTCGGTCGCGCTGGCGTCTTCGCTGAGGAAGGCAAAGGGTTCGACCGCGCCGTGCCCGCGCGCCACCGCCTCGCGCACCTGGCGCGACAACACGTCGAGGTCCTGCCAGTCACACAGGCGGCGCTGCCAGGCCAGCCGCTGCGCGGCGATGTACGGTTCGTCCGGTTGCAGGGCGTGGGCGCGGCGATACGCGGCGGCAGCGCCTTCGGCATCGTCCGCATCTTCAAGGGCGTGGCCGAGCCACAGGGCAATACCGGGGTGCTGCGGCGCACGGGCCGAGGCTTCGCCCAGCAGGCGCGCGGCATCGGCATGGGCGCCGGCCATCCACGCCACGCGTCCCAGCCGTGCCAGCGCTTCGGGATGACCCGGACGCAGCTGCAGGGCGTGCCGTGCAGCGTGCTCGCCAGCCGCCAGGTCGCCCGCTTCCAGCTCGGCATCGGCCAGCATCACCCAGGCGATGAAATCGGTCGGTTGGCGGCGCACCGCCTGCTGCAACTGCTGCCGCTGGCTGCCTGCCTGCATCGGTCAGACCGTCGCGGACAACTGGGCCAGCGCGTCGGCCTGGTGTTCCTGCGCCAAGCGTTGCAGCAACGCATCCATGTCGCCGGTCATCACGTTGGGCAGGTCATACAGGGTCAGCCCTTCGACCCGGTGGTCGGTGATGCGTCCCTGCGGGAAGTTGTAGGTACGGATGCGCTGGCTGCGGTCTCCGCTGCCCACCTGCAACCGACGCGATTCGGCCTGCGCGGCGTCCTGGCGCGATCGCTCGGCGTCGAGCAGCTGCGCCTTCAGGCGCTTCATCGCCTTGTCCCGGTTCGCGTGCTGGCTGCGCTCGGTCTGGCATTCCACCACCACGCCGGTCGGCATGTGGGTGATGCGGATGGCCGACTCGGTCTTGTTGACGTGCTGGCCGCCTGCGCCGGACGAGCGGTACGTATCCACCCGCAGGTCGGCGGGATTGATCTGCACCTCGTCGATCTCGTCGGCCTCGGGAATGATCGCGACGGTCGCTGCCGAGGTATGGATGCGGCCCTGCGATTCGGTCGCCGGCACGCGCTGCACGCGGTGGGTGCCCGATTCGAACTTCAAGCGCGAGAACGCGCCCCGGCCGACCACGCGCGCCACGACTTCCTTGTAGCCGCCGTGCTCGCCGGGACTGTCCGATTCCACCTCGACCTTCCAGCCTTGGCGCTCGGCGTAGCGTGCATACATGCGGAACAGATCACCGGCGAAGATCGCCGCTTCGTCGCCACCGGTGCCGGCACGCACTTCCAGGAACAGGTTGCCATCGTCGCGCACGTCGCGCGGCACCAGCAGCAGGGCCAGTTCCTGTTCCAGCTGCAGCAGGCGGGCCTGCGCGGCGTCGACTTCCTCATCCGCCAGCTCACGCAGATCCGGATCCGCGCGCATGGCCTGGGCCGTCGCGAGATCGGCCTTGGCGCGGTTCTCATCGGCCAAGGCCAGTGCGACCGGCTCCAGCTGGGAGAACTCGCGGGAAAGATCGCGGAAGCGCTTGTTGTCGGCGACCACCGCAGGATCGGACAGCAGGCGTTCGAGTTCTTCGCGGCGCTCGGCCAGCGCTTCCAGCTTACGGCGCAGGGTCGGCGTCATCAGGTCTCACAGTCGGGTGGTGGTATCCCGGCACGGCCGGGAACAGGCGCTCGGCAGCGCGGGTGAGTTCGGCATCACCGCTCAGCGCAGCAGCGCGCAGCGCCGCCGTGGGTGGATGCAGCAGGCGGTTGGTCAGGCCATGCGCCAACAATTCCAGCACTTCGTCGGCCGGCTTGCCGTGCGCCAGCTGCTGGCGGGCGCGCTCCAGCAACTCGGCGCGGGTGGCTTCGCCGAAGGCCCGCAGCTGCTTCAGCGGCGCGTGGTGGGCACCGGCCTGCTGGGTTTCGATGAAGCGGGCCACCTGCAGGTCGATGATCGCCTCGGCCTCCGCAGCGGCTTCACGACGGCCGCGGCGGTTGTCTTCCACCGCCCGCTCCAGATCGTCGACGGTGTACAGAAAGGCATCGTCCAGGGTGGCGACCGACGCTTCGATATCGCGCGGCACCGCCAGGTCGAACAACAGCATCGGCTTGTGCCGGCGCGCGCGCAGCGCAGCCGCCACGGTGGCGCGATGGATCACCGGCTCACGTGCGGCGGTGGCGGAGAACACGATGTCGGCCTCGGCCAGGTGCCGGTCCAGTTCGGCCAGCGGCAGCGCGACACCGCCGTGGCGGGTGGCCAGATCCTGCGCATGGGCCAGCGTGCGGTTGGCGATCAGCAGCCGCCGCACCTTGCCGTCACTGAGGTGGCGCGCCGCCAGTTCGATGGTTTCGCCGGCGCCGACCAGCAGCACGGTGGAGTCGTCCAGCCGGGCGAACGAGTTCTGTGCCAGGCGCACTGCCGCCGATGCCACAGACACCGGGTTGGCGCCCACCTGGGTATCGGTGCGCGCACGCTTGGCGACCGAGAAGGTCTGCTGGAACAGCCGGTCCAGGCGCTGGCCGAGCAGGCCATGCTCGCGCGCCACGGTCCACGCCTCTTTCACCTGGCCGAGGATCTGCGGCTCCCCCAGCACCATCGAGTCGAGCCCGGTGGCGACACGGAACAGATGGCGTACGGCCTCCGCGTCGGCGTGCTGGTACAGATAGCCCTGCAGATCGCCGGCCTGGTCATGCAGCCACTGGTTCAGCGCGGTTTCCGATTCGGCGACGGCGTACAGCTCGGTGCGGTTGCAGGTGGACAGCAGCACGGCTTCGGCGATCTGAGGGGTGCCGCGCAGGGAAAGCAACGCGCGCGGCAGCGCCTCACCGGCGAAGGCTGCGCGTTCGCGCAGATCCACCGGTGCGGTCTGGTGATTCAGTCCGAGCACCCACAGGGTCATTGTTCAGTTGCTTGCGATAAGCTGCTGGCCATAGGCACACATTTTAAGGCCCCAATGCCATCGATGCCCGCATTGATTCGCATCTCCAGTGTTCTGCTGCTCAGCCTGATGGCTGGACCGACCCTGGCAGCCCCTTCCACCTCACGTGTGCTGGACCGGGCCGAGGCGGCCCAGGAGCCGTCGCTGGAGCCTGCACTGGTGGGCGAATTCGCCCTGCAGGCAGGCAAGCTGGGTGATTCGGCCGCGCAGTACCTGCAGGCCGCGCAGGCCAGCGAGGGCGATGCCGGGTTGGCCGAACGGGCCACCCGCATTGCCATGCTGGCCAACGACGACGCACGCGCCGGACAGGCACTGGCCTTGTGGCAGCAGCGCGCGCCGACCTCCTTGACCATGCGCAGCGCCGCGGCGGCGTTGGCCATGCGGCAGAACCGGCCGGAGCAGGCGGTGACCGAACTCAAGGCGCTGCTGACCACGCCGGGCGACGAAGGCTGGCGCCTGACACTGGCCGCGTTGGTTGGCGGTGGGCGCGAGCCGACCGTGCCGGCGCAGGTACTGGAAGCGCTGGTTGCCGCCGATGCGATCCCCAACCGGATCGAGGTCTGGCAGGAGTTCGGGCGGGTGGCCATGCGCATGGAAAAACCGGACCTGGCCCAGCGCATGGTCGATCAGGTCGTGCGGCGCTTCCCCGATGACCCCCGCGTGGCGCTGCTGCGCGTCAGCCAGCTGCAGCAGGCCGGCAAGACCGCCGAAGCAATGAGTGTGCTGCAGGCGCTGGAACCGGCTGCCCGCGCCACCCCGGACCTGCGCAATGCGGTGGCCATCGCCTACGACGCGATGAATCAGCCGATGGCCGCCGAACGGGTGCTGTCCGCAGGGCCACAGGACACGCAGACCTACGGCATGCGTGCCTCGCTGCTGGCCAAGCAGGAGGATGCCACCGCGCTTGCCGCGCTGTATGCCGAGCTGTCACGCGCGGCCAGCAAGCCGGATCCCGCGCAGCGTCTGCTGCTGGGCAAGATCGCCGAGTACCTCAAGCGTTACCAGGAAGCCGTTGACTGGTATCACAGCGTGCCGGGTGGCGACGAGTTGAGCGAGGCACGCCTGCGTGCCGCCAATGCGCAGGGGCTGCTGGGCAACCAGGCCAAGGCACTGGAAGAAGTGCGCGCGGTGCAGTCCGATGCCGTACTGGCTGAAGAGGCCCGACGTGACGCGTACCTGCTGGAGGCCGAGCTGCGCCTGCGTGCGGGTGATGAAGCCGGTGAGCTGGACGCGCTGGGCCGCGGGCTGGCCGCCTACCCGGACGAAAACGCGCTGTTGTATGCGCGCGCCCTGGCCTGGGAGCGTCGCGATGACATCCCGCGCGCCGAGGCCGACCTGCGCAAGGTGCTGGTCACCGAGCCCGAAAACGTGGCTGCCCTGAACGCACTGGGCTACACCCTCGCCGACCGCACCCACCGCTATCAGGAGGCGCTTGAACTGATCGACCGGGCGCGCGTCGCCGATCCGGACAATCCGGCCATCGTCGACAGTCATGGCTGGGTGCTGTATCGCCTGGGTCGCAACGAAGAGGCCGCCGTCCAGCTGCGCCGCGCCTACGCCTTGGCCAAGGACGCGGAAATTGCCGCACACCTGGGTGAAGTGCTGTGGGTGCTGGGTCGCCAGGACGAGGCAAGGCGTTACTTCGATGAAGCCGCCAAGCTGGACCCCGACAACCGCGCGCTGCAGCGCGCCCGCGAGAAGTTCAGCCCATGAAGCCTGCTTTTTTGCGTCCGCTGTTGCTGGCCGCGCTGCCGCTCGCGCTGGCAGCCTGCACCTCGGTGGGCAACCAGAAGACGCCTGTCCCGGATGTGGCCTACACCGTCCCGCCCGCTGCCGAGCGGGCCGAAGCCGCACGTGTGCAAGCGCTGCGCGCGCAGCCGGACTGGACCTTCCAGGGCCGTGTAGCGGTCAGCAAGGGCAAGAACGGCGGCAGCGGGCGGATCGACTGGTCGCAGCAGGGTGCGGACTACCAGGTGCAGCTCAGCGCGCCGGTGACCCGCCAGAGCTGGCGGCTGCAGGGCAACACGCTGCAGGGCGCTGGGCGGCTCGAGGGACTCGATGGCGGTCCCCGTGAAGGGGCTGACGCCGCGCAGGTAGTGCAGGACGCTACCGGCTGGGAGATTCCGGTCAACCAGCTGCCGGACTGGACGCGTGGCCTGGTGCTGCAGGGCACCGATGAAAACGGGCTGCAGCGCGATGCGGAGGGTCGTCCGCGCCGGCTGCAGCAGGCGGGGTGGGTCGTGGAGTATCTCGACTGGCACTCAGGCGAAGGCGATCAGCAGGTGCTGCCACGCCGGATCGAGGCCACCAATGGGGATGCCAAAGTCAAACTGGTGATCGACCAGTGGGGCACGCCGGGACCATGATCGCGCACCATGTTGACGCGGCTGGCTGGTCCTGGTGGCCCGCGCCGGCGAAGCTGAATCTGTTCCTGAACATCGTCGGCCGTCGTCCCGATGGCTACCACGCGCTGCAGACGGTGTTCCGCCTGTTGGACTGGGGTGACCGGATCGGCATACGTCTGCGGGATGACGGGGTCATCCGGCGTGAAGGCCACTCGCTGCCCGGCGTAGCCGAGGCGGATGACCTCGCGGTACGTGCGGCCATGCTGCTTCAAAAGGCGACCAAAAGCGCTCAAGGTGCGGACATCGTCGTTGAAAAATCGATACCGGCGGGAGGTGGTTTCGGCGGCGGGTCGTCTGATGCCGCCACGGTGTTGAAGGTGCTCAACGTTCTCTGGCGCACCGGCCTCGATGACGATGCGCTGGCCGCGCTGGGGCTGCGTCTTGGCGCAGATGTTCCGGTATTCGTGCGCGGCCACACGGCATGGGCTGAAGGAATCGGCGAGCTCCTGCGGCCGCTGGAGCTTGCTCCTGCGTGGTATGTGATCGTTGATCCGGGAGTGCACGTGCCGACGCCGGCACTTTTCGCTGATCCGGATTTGACGCGGGACAGCGCAATAGCGAAAATAGAGGACTTCGTTTCCGGATCCCTGTCCGGCAATGCGTTTGAACCGGTGCTGCGCCGCCGTGAGCCTGCCGTAGAGGCCGCGCTTGCTGCGTTGAGCGACATTGGTCTGGCGCGTCTTACAGGGTCGGGGGGCGGGTGCTTCGTCGAGTTTCCATCGCAGCATGCCGCGATGGCTGCGAAGGCGGAGCTGCCTGAGGAGTTGCGGGCGTGGGTGGTGGAAGGGGTAGCCCGTTCACCGCTGCTGGATGCACTCGAGCGTAACTGATTCATTTGATGCAGGGGCGTCGCCAAGAGGCCCAAGGCACCAGGTTTTGATCCTGGCATTCGGAGGTTCGAATCCTCCCGCCCCTGCCACTTGCGGCTGTGTCCGCGCCAACCAGCGCATGCGTCTGCGCGGGACGTGGAAACCGTCGCGGTGATATCAGCTGCAGGGGCCTCCGGGTGCCTGCAGTCACCCGATCTCCGTCACTCGCCCCCGCTCGAGACAATCATGATGCAAGCGTCGCCCAACCTGCTGGTCTTCTCCGGCAACGCCAACAAACCCCTCGCGCAGAGCATCTGCAAGGAGCTGGGGGTACGTCCCGGCAAGGCACTGGTCTCGCATTTCTCCGACGGTGAAGTCCAGGTCGAGATCGAGGAAAACGTCCGCAAGCAGGACGTGTTCGTGATCCAGCCGACCAGCGCGCCCAGTGCTGAGAACCTGATGGAGCTGCTGGTGCTGATCGACGCGTTGAAGCGTGCATCGGTGGCCAGCGTCACCGCCGTGGTGCCGTATTTCGGTTACTCGCGGCAGGATCGCCGCATGCGCTCGTCGCGCGTGCCGATCACCGCCAAGCTGGCGGCAAAGATGTTCAGTACGGCCGGTGCGGATCGTGTGTTGACCGTGGATCTCCACGCCGACCAGATCCAGGGTTTCTTCGACATCCCGGTGGACAATGTGTATGCCTCGCCGCTGCTGCTCGCCGATATCTGGCGCGCGTACGGCACCGAGAACCTGATCGTGGTGTCTCCGGACGTGGGCGGTGTGGTGCGCGCGCGCGCCGTGGCCAAGCGCCTGGATGATGCCGACCTGGCGATCATCGACAAGCGCCGGCCGCGTGCCAACGTGTCCACCGTGATGAACATCATCGGTGACGTCGAAGGCAAGACCTGCGTGATGGTCGATGACATCGTCGATACCGCCGGCACCCTGTGCGCCGCTGCCGCTGCCCTGAAGGCGCGCGGTGCGCTCAAGGTCGCCGCGTACTGTACCCACGCGGTGCTGTCCGGCCCGGCGGTCGACAACATCAACAACTCCCAGCTCGATGAGCTGGTGGTGACCGACACCATCCCGCTGAAGGACGCCGCGCGGGTGTGCAGCAAGATCCGCCAGCTGAGCGTGGCGGAAATGCTGGCCGAAACGATGCGTCGCATCGCCTTCGGTGAGTCGGTCAGCTCGTTGTACGTGGACTGATTTTTTTTGTCCCTGCCGGCGACGGCGGGGACCTCCAAGGGTACTTCTGGTCGCGGAAGTACCTTCATCCGCCCCGCCACCCGGCAGGGCATCCAACAGGTAGTAGAAAATGTCGAAGACCCATGAAATCAAGGTCACCAAGCGTGAACTGCAGCGCAAGGGTGCGAGCCGCCGCCTGCGTCACGCTGGCGTGATCCCGGCGATCGTGTACGGGGGCAGCGCCGATCCGGTCGCCATCAGCCTTGACCACAACGAAATCTGGCTGGCCCAGTACAACGATTGGTTCTACTCGTCCATCCTGGACCTGAACCTCGATGGCAAGGTCGAGCGCGTGCTGCTGCGTGACATGCAGCGCCATCCCTTCAAGCAGCTGATCCTGCATCTCGATTTCCTGCGCGTGAACGAGAATGAAGTGCTGACCGCTGCCGTGCCGCTGCACTTCATCAACGAAGACACCTCGCCGGCTGGCAAGGCGTCGGACATCGTGGTCACCCACGAAGTGAAGGAAGTGACCGTCAGCTGCCTGCCGAAGGACCTGCCGGAGTCGATCGAAGTCGACCTGGGCGCCCTGGAAGCCGGTGGCGTGATCCACCTGTCCGACCTCAAGCTGCCGAAGGGCGTTGAGCTGCCGGCGCTGGCGCTGGGCAAGGATCACGACGATGCCGTGGTCACCGCCAAGCACGGCAAGGAAGACGCTGCCGACGCCGCCGAAGAAGCACCGGTTGCCGAGTAATGCCTTCGCGGCGCCTGTCCCTGCGGGGGCGGGCGCCGTACCTGCCGGTGCGTGAGGCACGGGCAGCATCTGGAAGAAACAATGGCAGGATTGCGACTGATCGTTGGTCTCGGCAACCCCGGACCAGAGCACGCCCGGACCCGGCACAATGCTGGGTTTCATTTTGTTGAGGCCCTTGCGGAAAAAGCAGGTGCGCGCTGGAGCGTGGACAGCAAGCTGTTCGGCGAGACCGCCAAGGTGGATATAGCGGGCCAGCCGGTCTGGCTGCTGAAGCCGGCCACCTTCATGAACCTCAGTGGCAAATCGGTGACCGCAGCGCAGCGGTTCTGGAAGATCGAGCCGGAAGAAACCCTGTTGGCGCACGACGAGCTGGACCTGCCGCCGGGTGCGGCACGGCTGAAGTTCGACGGCGGCCACGGCGGGCAGAACGGCCTGCGCGATACCATCCGCCTGCTCGGCCACGGCCAGTTCCACCGGCTGCGTGTGGGTATTGGCCATCCAGGCCACAAGGATCGGGTCGTGCCGTGGGTGCTGGGACGGGCGTCGAAGGATGACGACATCCTGATCGCGCGTGCCATCGACGATGCGATCGATGTGCTGCCGCTGGCGGTGCAGGGCGATTTCAGCGAAGCGATGAAGCGTCTGCACACCCCGAAGTAATCCGCGGACCCTCGCGGCAGCGGTAGGTAGCGCCGGGCCATGCTCGGCGGCCGTACGAAGAGAATGATTAGCCAAACAGCGCGTGCGCTCTTTCGCCAATCACTTTCACCCCAAAGGTTGTCGAACATGGGTATCAAATGCGGAATCGTCGGCCTGCCCAATGTGGGCAAGTCGACGCTGTTCAATGCGCTCACCAAGGCAGGTATCGCCGCGGCCAATTTCCCGTTCTGCACGATCGAGCCGAACGTGGGCATCGTGCCGGTGCCGGATCCGCGCTTGAACGAACTGGCGGCCATCATCAACCCGCAGAAGGTCATCCCGACCGCGGTCGAGTTTGTCGACATCGCCGGCCTGGTTGCCGGTGCGGCCAGTGGCGAAGGCCTGGGCAACAAGTTCCTGGCGCATATCCGCGAAGTGGATGCGATCACCCACGTGGTGCGCTGCTTCGAAAACGCTGACGTGATCCACGTCAACAACAAGGTGGATCCGCTTTCGGATATCGACACCATCGATACCGAGCTGGCCCTCGCCGATCTGGACAGCGTTGAAAAGGCGCTGAACCGGGCCGAGCGTTCGGCCAAGGGCGGCGACAAGGAAGCGGCGGCACGCAAGCCGGTGCTGGCCAAGCTGCAGGCGGCGCTGGCCGACGGCAAGGCCGGCCGTGCGGCGGGCCTGGACGAGGAAGAGAAGGCGCTGGTGCGCGATCTGTTCCTGCTGACCCTCAAGCCGGTGATGTATATCGCGAACGTGCTTGAAGACGGGTTCGAGAACAACCCGCACCTGGATGCCGTGCGCGTGCGCGCGGCCGAAGAGGGTGCGAAGGTGGTGCCGGTGTCGGCGGCCATCGAAGAAGAACTGTCGCAGCTCGACGATGACGATCGCGATACCTTCCTGGCCGACCTGGGCCTGAGCGAGCCGGGCCTGAATCGCGTGATCAACGCGGCCTACCAGCTGCTCGGCCTGCAGACCTACTTCACCGCAGGCGTCAAGGAAGTGCGTGCCTGGACCGTACGCAAGGGTGCGACCGCGCCGCAGGCGGCCGCCGTGATCCATACCGATTTCGAGAAGGGCTTCATCCGCGCTGAAACCATCGCCTATGACGACTTCATCAAGTACAAGGGCGAAGCAGGTTCGAAGGAAGCCGGTCGTCTGCGTCTGGAAGGCAAGGAATACCGTGTGCAGGAAGGCGACATCCTGCATTTCCGCTTCAACGTCTGATCGCGAGCGGTGACGACCGAGGGTCGTCACCGCGTCGAACCTGCAACGCCCCGTCCTGCGGGGCGTTGTTGTATCTGGACAAAAAATCACCACGCCCGGAGATGCCTGCGGCGAAAGGCTTACGGTGAGTTGTCCACACGTAACCCCCATCGCTTTCCACGCGGCATGTGGAAAACCGCAGCGCGCAGGCGATCTTCAGTGGCGAAAAAACAGCCAGTGCTGGAAACGCTTGCCACACCGCGCTCACACCTACTTGTCCACATCTAACCCCCACGGGTTTCCCGCGTGGGTGTGGAGAACATGCGGGCTGTCAGAATCCATACCGGATGCCGATCAGTGCCCCGTACTGGCGGAAGTTCGATGCGCCGCGCGCGACGTCGAGTTCGCCCCATGCGGCTACCCGTTCGCTCAGCTGCGCCTGCACGCCGGCACGCACCTGGTACACCGTGCGTGGATCGCCGCCGGACACCCTCGCATCGTCGAAGCGCATTGCGTTGCCTGCGCCGTGACGCGTGATCCAGTCGACGGTGAGGAACGGCTGCACCCCCGCGCTGGCATCGGGCAGCGGACGGCCATGCAGGCGCAGGCCGACCCGCGTCTGCAGGCCGCCGGCATCGGCGACACTGACCCGGGTGCCGTTCTGTTCGATGTGCGGGCCGCCGGTCATGGCCCAGCTGTTCCACGTCACCTGCACCTGCGGCTCCAGATAAAGCGCGTGCGCGCCGGACTGGAGCACCGCCAGGCTTTGGCCCACTTCCACTGACGCGCTGGTACTGCGGGCGCGGTAATGCTCGCGTGCCAGTGCCTCGCCCTGCACACTGCCGCGGAAGTCGGCGTGCTGCAGCCAGCTATCGATGTAGCGCGCTTCCTGCAGCCAGCTGGCATACACGCCCACGCTGCGGCCATCGATCCGTCCGTCCGCGCTGTAGCCGGTGCGCGTGGACATCACCTGCTGATCGACACGCCCGCTGCCGGCCATCACCCCGGCCACGCCGTGGCTGCCGTGGCCCCAGCGCAGCAGGTCCGCACCTGCCTGCACCACGCGCTGCTGGCGTCGACCCTGCAGCTGGTCGGTGACGTCCATGCGCGCGTTTTCGCTGGGCATGCGCAACCACGCCGTGATGCCGTCCTGCGCTGCGGGCAGCGAGGGGTCGCCGCTGCGCTGGTGCAGGGTCATGTCGAACAGATGCAGCGCCGCCGCCTGGTTGGCCAACCAGGCGCCCACCTCCGGCCGCTGTACGAGCGGGGAGGCCGTCGGCGGAATCACCGGCGGCGTGATCGGTGTCACGGGCGGGACGATCACCGGCGGCGTGATCGGTGTCACGGGCGGGGTGATCACCGGCGGCGTGATCGGTGGCGTCACCGGCGTACATCCCGGCGCAGCAGGATCCTGCTCGCAGGGATTCAGCGGGTCCGACGGCAGCTGCGAGCGCAGGTACCAGTCGCCGTCGCCCGGTGCGGCGGCGCTGCCCTGGTGCAGGAAGTACTCGTACGCACCAGCCACCGCGCGTCCTTCCAGTGCGAAGGCTGCGCCCGATGTGCCGTCCACCTGCACCACGCGCAGGCCCTCAACCGTCGCCGCGCCGCCGCCGCCGGCATTCTCCACCTGCAGGCGGGTACTGCCGCTGCTGTCGCCTTCGATGTGCAGAAGATTGCTGGGGGCATCGTCACCTTCCAGCCGCGTGTTGAGCACGAGCAGTCCGCCGTGTCCCGCGTAGTCGCCATGCACGGTCAGCTGCGCAAACGGCTGCGCGGCGGGCGCGATGAAGGCGATCGTGCCCGCATGGTCCAGCGTCTCCACGGCCGAGTCTCCCGTGACGATCCAGTGGCTGCCCGCCGCTACGTGCATCGAGCGCGCATGCCGTCCATCGACCTCGCGCAAGGCGCCGCGCCACAGGCTTGCACCGGCCAGGCTGATATCCACGGCGGCCGTGGGGCTTTCCACGGTGATATCACCACTCAGGATGCTGTCGAGGGCCGCGACCTGCACCGTGCCTGCCGCGATGCGTGAGCCATCGTTGAACACCGTGTCGCCGACACGCAGCAGCGCGCCCGCCGGGGCCGCTTCATTCACCTGCATGCCGTGCAGTTGCAGCTCGTGGTTTCCGCCCTGCAGCCAGAAGGCGGTGCCGGCCGGTGTGCGCAACGTGCCGTCCTGCAGCAGGGCGCGATTCCAGTAGTCGCCGTCGGCCGTCAGGTACGAGCGCCAGCCGATGGACTGCGCGCCACGCAGGTCAATGTGCAGGCCTTTCGCCAGGTCCAGGGTGGCGGTGTTCACCTGCACCACGCCGGAAACCCGCAGCCCATCGCTGTCGATGCGCACGTCCTGCAGGGATGCGCGCGTGGCGCCGCCGCCAACGAACACCCCGGTGGCGTCGTTGCCCAGCAGCTCGATGCGGCTGCCGCTGGCCTGCAGGCGCGTACGGGTGCTGCCGGTGGAGCCGGTCGCGCGCAGTCCCTGGCCGCGATCGCCGTGGACGTTGATCACGTCGTCAATCAGCAGCGCGTTGCCGCCGAACAGCTCCACGGCGTACCGGCCCTCGCCGAAGACGTCGAGCTGGCTGCCACGCAACTGCAGGTCGGAACTGTCGCTGGAGAGCCAAATGGCCGCGCTGCCCGTGCCCGGGGCGCTTCGGATGCGGGTGCCTTCGGCCAGCAGGCGGCCGCCACTGTTGATGTTGAAGCCGATATCTCCGCTGGAGTCGTACAGGCCACCCACCATGTGCAACGTCGCGTAGTCGCCGGTCGCCGCATTTCCCAGCAGGCGCGCGCTGCCGATGGTGCCGGTAAGGGTGACGTTGTCGGCCTCGACCTGCGCGCCGCTGGCTACGTCCAGAAAGCCGTTGAGGTAGTCCACATTCCGCAGCAGCACCTGGGCACCCGTCGTCGCACGTAGCCCGCCGATGCGCGGATTGCTGTCGCTGGCGTCGAACCGGCTGTCGACCAGCGTCAGCACGGCGTTGTCGTGCGCTTCCAGGCGTCCGCCACCGTGCAGCTGCAGGTCACTGCCGTCGATCCGGCTGCCGGTACCGGTGGCCAGCAGCGCAGCGGCGGTGCTGCCGGGGGAGAGTTCCAGGATGCTGCGGCCCAGGCTGGCGCGGCCGCCGGCGCTGGCCTGCACGGCTTGCGCGGTGGTCGCGGCGTCGCCCAGCGCGATGGTGGAATCGACCACGCTGACCTCGCTGCCCGTACCGCGCACGCTCAACGCCGTACCGGCGCGGTCCTGCACGATACGGTCGTCTTCGAAGTGCCGTGCCTGTCCGCCATCCACGGTGATCGGGCCGCTGTAGTCCGCCGCAGCGGCGGGCAGCGCGGCGGCCATCGCCAGGTTGAGCAGGGTAGGGCAGAGAGGGCGGCGCGCACGCGCCGGGGTGGCCGCACGGGGCGGGGTGGGAAGATTCATGGGGTCTCGCTTGCGGGGTGGCGCAGGGGTGGGGTGCGGCGGCGCGTGATCGGCCGCAGCGCCCGACGCTAGGGCAGCGTTCCGGTGGGCTCCATCGACTCCGGCTGAAAAGCGCGGCGCGCTCGGCGAGGTGCTTGCCAAGCGAGCCGCACGCGCGCAGCGTGGTCGTTTACCGACCTGTGGGAGATGCCTGGATGACGTTGCGCCTGTGCTGTGCCGCCGTGCTGTTGTCGCTGAGCCTTGCTGCCGTTGCGGCCGCCGCCACGCCCGGCGAACCGGGGGTGGCGCCGGCTGTGATGGCCGATCCGTTGCTGGTGATCCACGGCGGGGCTGGGGTGCAGCGCAAGGATCTGTCCACAGCAGAAGAGCGTGCCGCCCGCCAGGCGCTGACGGCCGCCTTGCGCGCGGGGCATGCCGAGCTCGCTGCCGGACGCCCGGCACTGGCCGCGGTCACCCGCGCCATCACCGTGCTCGAGGACGACCCCACCTTCAATGCGGGGCGTGGCGCGGTCTTTACCCATGACGGTCGCAACGAGCTGGATGCATCGTTGATGGACGGCGCGACCCAGCGTGCCGGTGCCGTAGCCGGCGTGCAGCGGGTGCGCAATCCGATCCTGCTGGCGCAGGCGGTGATGGAGCACTCTGCGCACGTGATGATGGTAGGTCAGGGCGCTGAAGCCTTTGCTGCCGAGCAGGGTGTCACGCTGGTCGATCCGTCGTACTTCCGCACGGACAAGCGCTGGCAGCAGCTGCAGCGGGCCTTGCAGGAAGAGCGAGCGGGCACGGCGCATGCCGATCTGGAGACCGCCCGGCATTTCGGCACGGTCGGCGCGCTCGCGCTGGATGTGCAGGGCAGGCTGGCGGCAGGCACGTCGACGGGCGGTATGACCAACAAGCGCTACGGGCGCGTGGGCGATTCGCCGGTCATCGGTGCTGGCACCTGGGCCGATGCGCGCTGTGCGGTATCCAGCACCGGCTGGGGTGAGTTCTACCTGCGCACCGCGGCAGCGCATGAAATCTGCGCACGCGTGCGTCTGTCTGGCACCCCGGCCGCCCAGGCCGGGCGCGAGGTCATCAATGAAATGATCCCTGCCATGGGCGGTGACGGGGGCGCCATCGTCCTGACCGCAGACGGGCAGATCGGGCTGCCCTTCAACACCCAGGGCATGTATCGGGGCTGGATAGGCGCCGACGGTGTGCCGCATGTTGCGATCTTCGCCGACGAGCCACTCGAGGTCGCCGGCCGATAACCTTGCGTATCAACGGGTTTGCGACAGCATGTGAAAAAAAAGAAAAAACGTGTTGACAGACCTGCGGCGGATAAGCAGAATTGCGGGCTCACCACCACACACCGCAACGCTTCGGCGCCACGGCATGGGGTGGTAAGGAGGGATACCCAAGCGGCCAACGGGGGCAGACTGTAAATCTGCTGGCTTACGCCTTCGGTGGTTCGAATCCACCTCCCTCCACCAGTTTCACGTAGTTTCACGTTGTGGCAATTCCCGGTGCGGGAGTAGTTCAATGGTAGAACTTCAGCCTTCCAAGCTGATTGTGCGGGTTCGATTCCCGTCTCCCGCTCCATTGAATGTTTAGAACTTTGAAGATATTTCGGTTCATGCCATAATGCAAAACTCGCTCACGTAGCTCAGTCGGTAGAGCACTTCCTTGGTAAGGAAGAGGTCGAAGGTTCGATTCCTTTCGTGAGCACCATCTTAAGCATCACCCCAAGACGAATTCGAGATAAGCAGCCATGGCCAAGGGTAAGTTCGAGCGCACCAAGCCGCACGTCAACGTCGGCACCATCGGTCACGTCGACCACGGCAAGACCACGCTGACCGCCGCACTGACCAAGATCGGTGCCGAGCGCTTCGGTGGCGAGTTCAAGGATTATTCCTCGATCGACGCCGCGCCGGAAGAAAAGGCACGTGGCATCACGATTTCGACCGCACACGTCGAATATGAATCCCCGAACCGTCACTACGCCCACGTCGATTGCCCGGGCCATGCTGACTACGTCAAGAACATGATCACCGGTGCAGCGCAGATGGACGGCGCGATCCTGGTCTGTTCCGCTGCTGACGGCCCGATGCCGCAGACCCGCGAGCACATCCTGCTGTCGCGTCAGGTCGGCGTGCCGTACATCGTCGTCTTCCTGAACAAGGCAGACATGGTCGATGACGCCGAGCTGCTTGAGCTGGTGGAAATGGAAGTGCGCGAGCTGCTGAGCAAGTACGACTTCCCGGGCGACGACACCCCGATCATCGCCGGTTCGGCGCGTCTGGCGCTGGAAGGCGATCAGAGCGACATCGGTGTGCCGGCTGTCATCAAGCTGGTCGAGGCGCTGGACAGCTGGATCCCGATGCCGGAGCGCGCTGTCGACAAGCCGTTCCTGATGCCGGTGGAAGACGTGTTCTCGATCTCGGGCCGCGGCACCGTGGTGACCGGTCGTATCGAGCGCGGCGTGATCAAGGTCGGCGAAGAAATCGAAATCGTCGGTATCCGCGACACCGTCAAGACCACCGTGACCGGCGTGGAAATGTTCCGCAAGCTGCTCGACCAGGGTCAGGCAGGCGACAACGCCGGTCTGCTGCTGCGCGGCACCAAGCGTGACGACGTCGAGCGTGGCCAGGTCCTCTGCAAGCCGGGTTCGATCAAGCCGCACACCGAGTTCGAAGGCGAAGTGTACGTGCTGTCGAAGGATGAGGGCGGCCGTCACACCCCGTTCTTCAACGGCTACCGTCCGCAGTTCTACTTCCGTACCACTGACATCACCGGTGCTGCCAAGCTGCCGGAAGGTGTCGAGATGGTGATGCCGGGCGACAACGTGAAGATGGTTGTCACCCTGATCAACCCGGTGGCAATGGACGAAGGCCTGCGTTTCGCGATCCGCGAAGGCGGCCGTACCGTCGGCGCCGGCGTGGTGTCGAAGATCGTCAAGTAATCCCGCAGTTCCGGCAGTTTGTGCAAGACTGCCGGTCGCGCGATTGGCGGGCCGGGAACCTCGGTCCGCCTTCGCCGTCTAAGGCAAGGCAAAGTTTACCTACGTACGCCAGTAGCTCAATTGGCAGAGCAGCGGTCTCCAAAACCGCAGGTTGGGGGTTCGAGTCCCTCCTGGCGTGCCATCTGCCTTCCTAACCAGCGGTCCGCCGCTAAAGCAGCCCGAGCCGGATGAACAGCAAGATCGAACACTCCAAGGATACGTCCACCTCTGGTGGAGACCTCGTCAAGTACGTCGCCGCATCGTTGCTGGTGCTGGCAGGACTGTTCGTCTGGTTCTGGTTCTCTGCAGACTCCGGTCGCGCCGCCCAGCTGGGTGCGTGGGCTGGCCAGATCCGCGCGCTTGCCGTGATTGTCGGCCTGGCGGGCGGTATTGCCGTTTTCATGCTGACCGGAAAGGGTCGCGATACCCGCGACTTCCTGTCCGAGTCACGCTTCGAGCTGCGCAAGGTGGTCTGGCCGACGCGCCAGGAAGCCATCCGGATGACCTGGGTCGTTATCGTGGTTGTGATCATCCTCAGCTTGCTGCTGGGTGGATTCGACTTCGTCATTCAGAAACTGACCCAGTGGTTCCTGGGCCGGTAAGGAGTAACCCATGAAGCGCTGGTACGTTGTTCACGCCTATTCAGGCTTCGAGAAGTCGGTTGCGCAGGCCTTGCGCGATCGCATCGTCCGTGACGCCAAGGAAGAGCTGTTTGGTGATGTGCTGGTTCCGACCGAAGAAGTGGTCGAAATGCGCGCAGGCCAGAAGCGTCGTTCCGAGCGCAAGTTCTTCCCCGGCTACGTGCTGGTGCAGATCGAGACCCACGAAGAAGGCGGCATCCCGCGCATCGACAGCGAAAGCTGGCATCTGGTGAAGGATACGTCCCGCGTGCTGGGCTTCATCGGTGGCACCGCGGATCGCCCGCTGCCGATCGCCGATTCCGAAGCCGAAGCCATCCTGAACCGCGTTCAGGACGGTATCGAGAAGCCGCGTCCGAAGGTGCTGTTCGAGCCGGGCCAGATGGTCCGCGTCACCGACGGTCCGTTCAACGACTTCAACGGTGTGGTGGAAGAAGTCAACTACGAGAAGAGCCGTCTGCGCGTCTCGGTGTTGATTTTCGGTCGCGCCACCCCGGTGGAGCTCGAGTTCGGCCAGGTCGAAAAAGCCAACGGCTGATCCACGGCGCCGGGCGAAGCCCGGCGTTCAGGATCCCTGGTGTGGACGTTACGTCAAAGCACTGGTATAGTGCCCGGCTTCCTGCCAGGAACCTGGCAAAAGTGAAGGCCGCCGCAAGGTGGCCTTCGGCATGTATTCAAAAACGCGATGCCGGGACGCGAGATTCCCGGTCCGATGGGGAGCCTGTAGTCGTAAGGCGCTAGCACCCGGAGAGCATAGTCATGGCAAAGAAAGTTGTCGGTTACATCAAGCTGCAGGTGAAGGCCGGTCAGGCCAATCCCTCGCCGCCGGTCGGTCCTGCGCTGGGTCAGCGTGGTCTGAACATCATGGAATTCTGCAAGGCCTTCAATGCCGCCACGCAGAAGCTCGAGCCGGGTCTGCCGGTTCCGGTGATCATCACGGCCTATTCGGACCGTACGTTCACCTTCATCACCAAGAGCACCCCGGCGACCACCCTGCTGAAGAAGGCTGCTGGCATCTCGTCGGGCTCCAAGCGCCCGAACACCGAGAAGGTCGGCAAGGTCACCCGCAAGCAGCTGGAAGAGATCGCCAAGGCGAAGGAACCGGATCTGACTGCCGCCGATCTGGACGCCGCCGTGCGTACGATCGCCGGTTCTGCGCGTTCGATCGGCATCGTGGTGGAGGGTTAATAAGATGGCACAGACCAAGCGTGAGAAGGCCTCCAAGGCCGCAGTCGTCGCCGGCAAGTCGTACGGCTTCGAAGAAGCAATCAAGATCCTGAAGACCACCGCCACCGCCAAGTTCGTCGAGTCGATCGACGTGGCCGTGCGCCTGGGCGTGGATGCCAAGAAGTCCGACCAGCAGGTGCGCGGTTCCACCGTGCTGCCGGCCGGTACCGGCAAGTCGGTCCGCGTCGCAGTGTTCGCTCCGGCCGGTGCCAAGGCTGACGAAGCCCTGGCCGCAGGTGCGGAAGCGGTCGGTATGGACGATCTGGCCGAGAAGATGCAGGCCGGTGATCTGAACTATGACGTCGTGATCGCGACCCCGGACGCCATGCGCGTCGTTGGTAAGCTGGGCACCGTGCTCGGCCCGCGCGGCCTGATGCCGAACCCGAAGGTCGGCACCGTCTCGGCCAACCCGGGCGAAGCCGTCAAGAACGCAAAGTCGGGTCAGGTGCGTTACCGCACTGACAAGGCCGGCATCATCCACTGCACCATCGGCAAGGCCAGCTTCGAAGACGAAGCGCTGAAGTCGAACCTGCAGGCGCTGCTGCTCGACCTGATCAAGGCCAAGCCGGCCACCTCGAAGGGCCTGTACCTGCAGAAGGTGTCGGTCAGCTCGACGATGGGCCCGGGCGTCACGGTCGACCAGTCGACGCTGACCCTGAAGTAAGTGATTCAAGCGGGCAGGGCGCCTTCGGGTTCCTTGTCCGTCTCTTTTGAAGGCGTCCGCCGGCATCCATCGCCGGTGGCAGCCGTCAAAGACCGCAGGTGCGGTCGTGGTATGCCGGCGACGGGCACGGAAGCTCGATTTGGCAAGGAGTCGCCGCCGGAGCAGTCACGAACGCTTAATCGATCCTTCGTGGATCACCCTGCGTAGATGGTGCCCTTCTGGAGTTTTTTCTGGTCATGCAAGTCTGGGGTAACCCAGGTTGGATCCAGGTCTGGAACGGCCCACCCCCCGGAACATCAGCCTGATGTTCCCGGTGTCCAGGACGGACGCCGCCCAGGACCGCACACGGCAGGAGCCGTAAGCGGAGTTCAATCGGAGGAGTGCAATGGCTCTCAATCTGTCCCAGAAGCAAGAAGTAGTCGCGGAGCTGGCAGACATCGCCGCCAAGGCCCACTCCTTGATCGCAGCCGAATATGCTGGCACCACGGTCTCCCAGATGACCGCGATGCGCAAGCAGGCTCGTGAAACCGGCGTTTTCTTGAAAGTTGTCAAGAACACCCTGGCTTCGCGCGCCGTTGAAGGCACCGAATTCGCATGTGCACAGGACAAGCTGGTCGGTCCGCTGCTGTACGCGTTTTCGCTCGAGGAGCCCGGCGCAGCCGGTCGCCTGATCAAGGAATTCGCCAAGGGCAACGATAAGCTGCAGCCCAAGGTTGTCGCCATCGGCGGCGAAGTGTTCCCGGCAAGCCACGTTGATGTGCTGGCCTCGTTGCCGACCCTCAACCAGGCGCTGGCAATGCTGGCACGCGTCCTGACCGAGCCGGTCACGATGTTCGCGCGCGCCAACAAGGCCCTGGCCGATCAGCTGGGTGGCGGTGAAACCGCTGCTGCTGACGAGCCGGTCGCCGAGACCGCCTGAGTTTCGACCTACCGTGGTTCCTGACGGAACCTACATCCAGAATATTATTGAAAGGTATCAATCATGTCCCTTACCAACGAACAGATCGTCGACGCAATCGCCTCGAAGTCCCTGATGGAAGTGATGGAGCTGGTCAAGGCCATCGAAGAGAAGTTCGGCGTCTCCGCCGCTGCTCCGGTTGCTGCAGCTGCCGCTGCTGGCCCGGCTGCTGCTGTTGAAGAGCAGACCGAGTTCACCGTGACCCTGAAGTCGCCGGGCGACAAGAAGGTCGAAGTGATCAAGGCCGTCCGCGCCATCACCGGCCTGGGCCTGAAGGAAGCGAAGGACCTGACCGAAGCCGGCGGCGTCGTGAAGGATGGCGCGTCGAAGGACGAAGCCGAGAAGATCAAGAAGGACCTGGAAGCTGCTGGCGCGACTGTCGAAGTCAAGTAAGCAGATCCCTTGCGTCGCCATCGATTTCGGGCGATGCAGCCAAGGCTGGGGGCGTAAGCCCCCGGCCTTTGGTCGTTTCACCACGCGCGGTAGAGCCGACTTCAGTCGGCTGCAAGACAAACGAAAAAAGCCCAACACGGGCTGCGGTCAAAAGGCCCGTCCAGCCAGCGCGCAGCGCGGCGGCGGTCAACAGATGCAGTCAAGTTGGCAGTTGGAAGTAGCAAGAGAAGGCGTGCTGGTGCCGGCAATACCAGCGACTTCCAACTGACAATTTCAAGTTTCCTTTTGGGTCGTGGACGCACGCCCCTCACAACAAGGTGGAAGACATCATGACGTCCTATTCGTTCACCGAGAAGAAGCGCATCCGCAAGGATTTCGCCAAGTCGCGCGCGATTCTCGAAGTGCCGTTCCTGCTCGCCATCCAGGTGGACTCGTACCGCGAGTTCCTGCAGGAAAACGTGGATCCGGCCAAGCGCACGGACCACGGCCTGCACGCCGCCCTGAAGTCCGTCTTCCCGATCTCCAGCTACAGCGGCAACGCGGCGCTGGAATACGTCGGCTACAAGCTGGGCGATCCGGTGTTCGACGAGCGCGAGTGCCGCCAGCGTGGCATGAGCTACGGCGCCCCGCTGCGCGTGACCGTGCGCCTGGTGATCTACGACCGTGAGTCGTCGACCAAGGCCATCAAGTACGTGAAGGAGCAGGAGGTCTATCTGGGTGAAATCCCGCTGATGACCGACAACGGTACCTTCATCGTCAACGGCACCGAGCGCGTGATCGTCTCGCAGCTGCACCGTTCGCCGGGCGTGTTCTTCGACCACGACCGCGGCAAGACCCACAGCTCGGGCAAGCTGCTGTACAGCGCCCGCATCATCCCGTACCGCGGTTCCTGGCTGGACTTCGAGTTCGACCCGAAGGACGCGCTGTTCACCCGTATCGACCGCCGCCGCAAGCTGCCGGTGTCGATCCTGCTGCGCGCACTGGGCTACAGCAACGAAGAAATGCTGGCCGAGTTCTTCGAGATCAACACGTTCCACATCAATCCCGACGAAGGTGTCCAGCTGGAGCTGGTGCCCGAGCGTCTGCGTGGTGAAACCCTGGGCTTCGACCTGGCCGACGGTGACAAGGTCATCGTGGAAGCCGGCAAGCGCATCACCGCGCGCCACGTCAAGCAACTGGAAGCCTCGGGCATCGCCGCCCTGGCCGTGCCGGACGATTACATCGTCGGCCGCATCCTGTCGCACGACGTGGTCGATTCGTCCACCGGCGAACTGCTGGCGCAGGCCAACGACGAGATCAGCGACGACCAGCTGCAGGCCTTCCGCAAGGCCGGCGTGGACGCCGTGGGCACCCTGTGGGTGAACGATCTGGATCGTGGTCCGTACCTGTCCAACACGCTGCGCATCGATCCGACCAAGACCCAGCTGGAAGCCCTGGTCGAGATCTACCGCATGATGCGTCCGGGCGAGCCGCCGACCAAGGACGCCGCACAGAACCTGTTCCACAACCTGTTCTTCACCTTCGAGCGCTACGACCTGTCCACGGTCGGCCGGATGAAGTTCAACCGTCGCGTGGGCCGCAAGGAAACCACCGGCGAAGCCGTGCTCTACGACCGCAAGTACTACGGCGAGCGTAATGACGAAGAGTCCAAGCGCCTGGTCGCCGCGCATGGCGAGTCGTCCGACATCCTGGACGTGATCAAGGTCCTGACCGAGATCCGCAACGGCCGTGGCGTCGTCGATGACATCGACCACCTGGGCAACCGTCGTGTGCGTTCGGTCGGCGAAATGGCCGAGAACGTGTTCCGCGTGGGCCTGGTCCGCGTCGAGCGCGCGGTCAAGGAGCGCCTGTCGATGGCCGAGTCCGAAGGCCTGACCCCGCAGGAGCTGATCAACGCCAAGCCGGTCGCTGCCGCGATCAAGGAATTCTTCGGCTCCTCGCAGCTGTCGCAGTTCATGGATCAGAACAACCCGCTGTCGGAAGTCACGCACAAGCGTCGCGTCTCGGCCCTGGGCCCGGGCGGCCTGACCCGCGAACGCGCCGGCTTCGAAGTGCGCGACGTGCATCCGACCCATTACGGCCGCGTCTGCACCATCGAAACGCCGGAAGGCCCGAACATCGGCCTGATCAACTCGCTGGCCGTGTATGCCCGCACCAATGAGTACGGTTTCCTTGAAACCCCGTACCGCAAGGTCGTGGACGGCAAGGTCTTCGACGAGGTCGAGTTCCTGTCGGCCATCGAAGAAAACGAGTACGTCATTGCCCAGGCCAACGCGCTGACCAATGCCGACAGCGTGCTGACCGAGCAGTTCGTGCCGTGCCGCTTCCAGGGCGAATCGCTGCTGAAGCCGCCGGCGGAAGTCCACTTCATGGACGTCTCGCCGATGCAGACCGTGTCGGTCGCTGCCGCGCTGGTTCCGTTCCTGGAGCACGATGACGCAAACCGTGCACTGATGGGCGCCAACATGCAGCGCCAGGCCGTGCCGACCCTGCGTGCGCAGAAGCCGCTGGTGGGTACCGGTATCGAACGCGCCGTGGCCCGCGACTCCGGCGTCACCGTCAACGCCCGTCGTGGTGGTGAAGTGGTGCAGGTCGACGCCGCGCGCATCGTGGTCAAGATCGTCGAAGAAGAAATCATCGGTGCAACCGACGCCGGCGTGGACATCTACAACCTGGTCAAGTACACCCGCTCCAACCAGAACACCTGCATCAACCAGCGTCCGCTGGTGAACGTGGGTGACGTGGTGGCGCGTGGCGACGTGCTGGCCGACGGTCCGTCCACCGACATCGGCGAGCTGGCCCTGGGCCAGAACATGCTGATCGCGTTCATGCCGTGGAACGGCTACAACTTCGAAGACTCCATCCTGCTCTCCGAGCGCGTGGTGGAAGAAGATCGTTACACCACGATCCACATCGAAGAGCTGACCTGCGTTGCCCGTGACACGAAGCTGGGGCCGGAGGAAATCTCCGCCGACATCCCGAACGTGTCCGAGCAGGCGCTGAACCGCCTGGACGAATCCGGCGTGGTGTACATCGGTGCGGAAGTGCGCGCCGGTGACATCCTGGTCGGCAAGGTGACGCCGAAGGGCGAAAGCCAGCTGACCCCGGAAGAGAAGCTGCTCCGCGCGATCTTCGGCGAGAAGGCGTCGGACGTGAAGGACAGCTCGCTGCGCGTGCCGCCGGGCATGGACGGCACCGTCATCGACGTGCAGGTCTTCACCCGCGACGGCATCGAGAAGGACAAGCGTGCGCGCCAGATCGAAGAATCCGAGATCAAGCGCGTCAAGAAGGACTTCGACGACCAGTACCGCATCCTGGAAGGTGCCATCTACGCCCGTCTGCGTTCGCAGATCGTCGGCAAGGTGGTCAACGGCGGCGCCAACCTGAAGAAGGGTGATGTCATCACCGACGCCTACCTGGACGGCCTGAAGAAGGCTGACTGGTTCGTGCTGCGGATGAAGGACGAAGACGCTTCGGAATCCATCGAGCGCGCGCAGAAGCAGATCCAGGCGCACGAGAAGGAATTCGAGCGTCGCTTCGCCGACAAGCGCGGCAAGATCACCGCGGGCGATGACCTCGCACCGGGCGTGCTGAAGATGGTCAAGGTCTTCATGGCCGTGAAGCGCCGCATCCAGCCGGGCGACAAGATGGCAGGCCGCCACGGCAACAAGGGTGTGGTCTCCAACGTGGTGCCGGTCGAGGACATGCCGTACATGTCGTCGGGCGAAACCGTGGACATCGTGCTGAACCCGCTGGGCGTGCCGTCGCGCATGAACATCGGGCAGATCCTGGAAGTGCATCTGGGCTGGGCCGCCAAGGGCCTGGGTCGCAAGATCCAGGGCATGCTGGAAGCCCAGGCCGCGGTGTCGCAGCTGCGGATCTTCCTGGACGAGGTGTACAACCACGACAGCACCAACGTGGCCACCCACGTCGACCTGACCCAGTTCAGCGATGCGGAACTGCTGCGCCTGGCCGGCAACCTGACCGACGGCGTGCCGATGGCAACGCCGGTCTTCGACGGTGCCACCGAGGCGGAGATCAAGCGCATGCTGGAACTGGCAGACCTGCCGACCAGCGGCCAGACCCAGCTGTATGACGGCCGCACCGGCGAGGCGTTCGATCGCCAGACCACCGTCGGCTACATGCACTACCTGAAGCTGAACCACCTGGTCGACGACAAGATGCATGCCCGTTCGACCGGTCCGTACTCGCTCGTCACCCAGCAGCCGCTGGGTGGTAAGGCGCAGTTCGGCGGGCAGCGCTTCGGTGAGATGGAAGTCTGGGCGCTGGAAGCCTACGGCGCGGCCTACACCCTGCAGGAAATGCTGACGGTGAAGTCCGATGACGTGCAGGGCCGCAACCAGATGTACAAGAACATCGTCGATGGCGAGCACGAGATGGTGGCCGGCATGCCGGAATCCTTCAACGTGCTGGTGAAGGAAATCCGTTCGCTGGCCATCAACATGGAACTGGAAGACAGCTGATCGCGCAGGCGCTGCTGCCCCGGCAGCAGCGCCGCTGCTTCGCTCCTGACAGCCCATCGACACAGCATTCCTCCTTCTGGAGAACACCATGAAAGACCTGCTCAACCTCTTCAACCAGCAGCGCCAGACGCTGGACTTCGACGCGATCAAGATCGCGCTGGCTTCGCCCGACCTGATCCGTTCGTGGTCGTTCGGCGAAGTGAAGAAGCCGGAAACGATCAACTACCGTACCTTCAAGCCGGAGCGTGACGGCCTGTTCTGCGCCGCCATCTTCGGACCGGTCAAGGACTACGAGTGCCTGTGCGGCAAGTACAAGCGCATGAAGCACCGTGGTGTGGTCTGCGAAAAGTGCGGCACCGAGGTGACCCTGGCCAAGGTGCGCCGCGAGCGCATGGGCCACATCGACCTGGCGTCGCCGGTCGCGCACATCTGGTTCCTCAAGTCGCTGCCTTCGCGCATCGGCCTGATGCTGGACATGACCCTGCGTGACATCGAGCGCGTGCTGTACTTCGAAGCCTACGTGGTGACCGAGCCGGGCCTGACCGCCCTGGAGCGCCGCCAGCTGCTGACCGAAGAGCAGTACCTGACCGCGCGTCAGGAGCACGGTGATGACTTCGACGCCGCCATGGGCGCCGAGGCCGTCTACGAGCTGCTGCGCACGATCGACCTGCAGTCGGAAATGACCCGCCTGCGCGAAGAGATCGCCAGCACCGGTTCGGAAACCAAGCTCAAGCGCCTCACCAAGCGCATCAAGCTGATCGAAGCCTTCCTGGAATCGGGCAACCGTCCGGAGTGGATGGTGATGACCGTGCTGCCGGTGCTGCCGCCGGACCTGCGTCCGCTGGTGCCGCTGGACGGTGGCCGCTTCGCGACCTCCGACCTGAACGACCTGTACCGCCGCGTCATCAACCGCAACAACCGCCTGCGTCGCCTGTTGGAACTGAGCGCGCCGGACATCATCGTGCGCAATGAAAAGCGCATGCTGCAGGAATCGGTCGATGCGCTGCTGGACAACGGCCGTCGCGGCCGTGCCATCACCGGCACCAACAAGCGCCCGCTGAAGTCGCTGGCCGACATGATCAAGGGCAAGCAGGGTCGCTTCCGCCAGAACCTGCTGGGCAAGCGCGTCGACTACTCGGGCCGTTCGGTCATCGTGGTCGGCCCGTACCTGCGCCTGCACCAGTGCGGCCTGCCGAAGAAGATGGCGCTCGAGCTGTTCAAGCCGTTCGTCTTCGCCAAGCTGCAGCGTCGTGGCCTGGCCACCACCATCAAAGCCGCCAAGAAGCTGGTCGAGCGCGAAGAAGCCGAAGTCTGGGACATCCTGGAAGAGGTCATCCGCGAACATCCGGTGATGCTGAACCGTGCGCCGACCCTGCATCGTCTGGGCATCCAGGCGTTCGAGCCGGTGCTGATCGAAGGCAAGGCCATCCAGCTGCATCCGCTGGTCTGCACCGCGTTCAACGCCGACTTCGACGGTGACCAGATGGCCGTCCACGTGCCGCTCTCGCTGGAAGCCCAGCTGGAAGCGCGTGCGCTGATGATGTCCACCAACAACATCCTGTCGCCGGCCAACGGCGAGCCGATCATCGTGCCGTCGCAGGACGTCGTGCTGGGTCTGTATTACATGACCCGCTCGCTGGTGAACAAGAAGGGCGAGGGCATGGCCTTCGCCAACATCGCCGAAGTCAAGCGTGCCTACGACAACCGCGTGGTGGAACTGCATGCGCGCGTCAAGGTCCGCATCACTGAAGTGGTGACCGACGAGGAAGGCAACAAGCAGAACAAGACCTCGATCGTGGAAACCACGATCGGTCGCGCCCTGCTGGCTGAAATCCTGCCGGAAGGCCTGCCGTTCGCGCTGGCCAACACCGAGCTGACCAAGAAGAACATCAGCCGCCTGATCAACTCCAGCTACCGTCAGCTGGGCTTGAAGGACACGGTCGTGTTCGCCGACAAGCTGATGTACACCGGCTTTGCCTACGCAACCCGTGCGGGTGTGTCGATCGGTATCGACGACATGCTGATCCCGGACGAGAAGCGCGGCATCCTCACCGAGGCCGAAGCCGAAGTGCTGGAAATCCAGGAGCAGTACCAGTCGGGCCTGGTCACCGCCGGTGAGCGCTACAACAAGGTGGTCGACATCTGGTCGCGCACCAACGAACGCATCGCCAAGGCGATGATGGACACCATCGGTACCGAGAAGGTCACCGATTCCAACGGTGACATCATCGACCAGAAGTCGATGAACTCGCTGTACATCATGGCCGACTCCGGTGCGCGTGGTTCGCAGGCGCAGATCCGCCAGCTGGCCGGTATGCGTGGCCTGATGGCGCGTCCGGATGGCTCGATCATCGAAACGCCCATCAAGGCGAACTTCCGTGAAGGCCTGAACGTGCAGGAGTACTTCAACTCCACCCACGGTGCCCGTAAGGGTCTGGCCGATACCGCGCTGAAGACCGCCAACTCGGGTTACCTGACCCGTCGTCTGGTGGACGTCGCGCAGGACGTGGTGATCACCGAGGTGGATTGCGGTACCACTGAAGGCCTGACCATGACGCCGATCGTGGAAGGCGGCGATGTCGTGGAGCCGTTGAAGGACCGCGTGCTGGGTCGTGTCGTCGCCGAGGACGTGTTCCTGCCGGGCAACGACGAAGATCCGATCGTCACCCGCAACACGCTGCTCGACGAAGCCTGGGTGGCCAAGCTGGAAGATGCCGGCGTGCAGAGCATCAAGGTGCGCTCGACGATCTCGTGCGCCTCGCCGTTCGGTGTCTGCGGCCGTTGCTACGGTCGTGACCTGGCGCGTGGCCACATCGTCAACATCGGTGAAGCGGTCGGTGTCATCGCCGCGCAGTCGATCGGTGAGCCGGGTACCCAGCTGACCATGCGTACGTTCCACATCGGTGGTGCGGCATCGCGTGCGGCAGCAGTGGACAACATCACGGTGAAGACCACCGGTTCGGTGAAGTTCAACAACCTGAAGTCGGTGTCGCATGCCAACGGTTCGCTGGTGGCGGTGTCCCGCTCGGGCGAAATCTCGGTGCTCGATGCCCATGGCCGCGAGCGCGAGCGTTACAAGCTGCCCTACGGCTCGATGATCGCCTCCAAGGATGGCGACTCGGTCAAGGCTGGCCAGACCGTGGCGAACTGGGATCCGCATAACCACCCGATCGTTTCGGAAGTGGCCGGTTTCCTGCGCTTCATCGACTTTGTCGATGGCATCACCGTCATCGAAAAGACCGACGAACTGACCGGCCTTGCCTCGCGCGAGATCACCGATCCGAAGCGTCGCGGTTCGATGGGCAAGGATCTGCGTCCGCTGATCCGCATCGTCGACGCCAAGGGCGCCGACCTGCTGATCCCGGGCACCGACATGCCGGCCCAGTACCTGCTGCCGCCGCGCTCCATCGTCAACCTGCAGGACGGCGCCGCCGTCGGCGTGGGCGACGTGGTCGCCAAGATCCCGCAGGAAGCGTCCAAGACCCGCGACATCACCGGTGGTCTGCCGCGTGTGGCCGATCTGTTCGAAGCCCGCAAGCCGAAGGATCCGGCAGTGCTGGCCGAGCGTTCGGGCATCATCAGCTTCGGCAAGGACACCAAGGGCAAGCAGCGTCTGATCATCAAGGACACTGACGGGACGGAACACGAAGAGCTGATTCCGAAGTACCGCCAGGTGATCGTGTTCGAAGGCGAGCACGTGACCAAGGGCGAAACCATCGTGGACGGCGAGCCGAGCCCGCAGGACATCCTGCGTCTGCTGGGTGTCGAACCGCTGGCTGCCTACCTGGTCAAGGAAATCCAGGACGTGTACCGCCTGCAGGGCGTGAAGATCAACGACAAGCACATCGAAGTGATCACCCGTCAGATGCTGCGCAAGGTCGAGATCACCGACCAGGGCAACAGCAAGTTCCTGAATGGCGAACAGGTGGAACGTCAGCGCGTTATCGAGGAGAATGCACGCCTCGGTGCCCGTACCGAACTGCCGGCCCAGTACGATCCGGTCCTGCTGGGCATCACCAAGGCTTCGCTGGCAACCGAATCGTTCATCTCGGCGGCGTCCTTCCAGGAAACCACCCGCGTGTTGACCGAAGCCGCCGTTCGCGGCACCAAGGACAACCTGCGCGGCCTGAAGGAAAACGTCATCGTCGGTCGCCTGATTCCGGCCGGTACCGGCCTGTCCTATCACGCCAACCGCCGTCGCGGCGCTACCGGCCTGACCGATTCGGAGATGCTGACGCTGACCGGTACGTCGGCCGCTGCAGCCGCAGAACCGGCTGCTCCGGCGCCGGCTCCGGTGGCCGCCGTCGAAGCTGAACAGGCTTCGGGGGAAGAGTAAGAAATACGGTCCGCCCCCTCGGGGGTGGGCACGGAAAAGGGCAGGCGAGGCCTTCGGGTTTCGCCTGCCAGTCTGAACGGGGTACATGGAGGCCCCCCGGTAACTTCCCTGGATCAGGGAGGGCTTGACAGGAGCGCGTTTGACTGCCTTTCTGACAGGTTGCTACAATCGTCTGTCTCAGCAGGCCCGTTTTCAGGCCTGCTTTAACATTTCCGCATCTCTGGTCAGTTTTTACTGGCCCCAATCAGAAGAACCTACTGATGGCGACGATCAACCAGCTGGTCCGCAAGCCGCGGCAAGCTACCACCTACAAGAGTGCCTCGCCGGCGCTCGAGAAGTGCCCGCAGCG
Source organism: Stenotrophomonas sp. 169 (assembly GCF_014621775.1). Taxonomy (NCBI): domain Bacteria; kingdom Pseudomonadati; phylum Pseudomonadota; class Gammaproteobacteria; order Lysobacterales; family Lysobacteraceae; genus Stenotrophomonas; species Stenotrophomonas sp. 169. The sequence goes on along the minus strand of NZ_CP061204.1, from coordinate 3,388,282 downwards.
CCGTGGCGTCTGCACGCGCGTCTATACCACCACCCCGAAGAAGCCGAACTCGGCCCTCCGCAAGGTTGCCAAGGTCCGCCTGACCAACCAGGAAGAGGTCATCAGCTACATCGGTGGTGAAGGCCACAACCTGCAGGAGCACTCCGTGGTCCTGATCCGCGGCGGTCGCGTCAAGGATCTGCCGGGTGTGCGTTACCACACTGTTCGCGGTTCGCTCGATGCCTCCGGTGTCGCCAAGCGTCGCCAGGCCCGTTCGAAGTACGGCGCCAAGCGTCCGAAGGCATAAGGAGAGAGCACATGTCGCGTAAAGGTAATACTCCGCAGCGTTCCGTCCTGCCCGATCCCAAGCACGGAAGTGAAACCATCGCCCGCTTCATCAACATGGTGATGTTGAGCGGCAAGAAGTCCGTAGCCGAGAAGATCGTCTACGGCGCGATGGACGTCATCAGCGAAAAGAACGCCGCCGCCAATACGGTGGAACTGGTGCAGAAGGCGCTGGAAAACGTCGCTCCGTCGGTCGAGGTCAAGTCCCGCCGTGTCGGTGGTGCCACCTACCAGGTGCCGGTCGAAGTGCGTTCGTCGCGCAAGATGGCACTGGCCATGCGTTGGCTGATCGACTCCGCGCGCAAGCGTGGTGAGAACACCATGCCGAAGAAGCTGGCGGCCGAGCTGCTGGATGCCTCGGAAAACCGTGGCGGCGCGATCAAGAAGCGCGAAGAAACCCACCGTATGGCCGAAGCCAACAAGGCGTTCGCGCACTACCGCTGGTGAGTTTGACGGCCTTGTAAAACAGGCAGGGCAGCACCATCTGAGTGCTGCCCCGCGACCCCGGAAGGGTCGCGCCAATCCGAAGGCCGCCGAAAGGCGGCGTTCGGCCATCCGAAATCCAAGAAATCGAGAGGCTCCCCGTGGCCCGCAACACTCCCATCGAGCGTTACCGTAACTTCGGCATCATGGCTCACATCGATGCCGGCAAGACCACCACGTCCGAGCGCATCCTGTTCTACACCGGCAAGAGCCACAAGATCGGTGAAGTGCATGACGGCGCTGCCACCATGGACTGGATGGAGCAGGAGCAGGAGCGTGGCATCACGATCCAGTCCGCTGCCACCACTGCGTTCTGGAAGGGCATGGACAAGTCCCTGCCGGAGCATCGTTTCAACATCATCGATACCCCCGGACACGTCGACTTCACCATCGAAGTCGAGCGCTCGCTGCGCGTGCTCGATGGTGCGGTGTTCGTGCTGTGTGCCGTTGGTGGCGTGCAGCCGCAGTCCGAAACCGTGTGGCGTCAGGCCAACCGGTACAAGGTGCCGCGCATTGCGTTCGTCAACAAGATGGACCGCACCGGCGCGAACTTCACCAAGGTCGTTGGCCAGCTGAAGGCCAAGCTGGGTGCGGTTGCCGTGCCGATGCAGCTGCCGATCGGCGCTGAAGAAAACTTCAAGGGCGTGGTCGACCTCATCAAGATGAAGGCGATCCATTGGGATGAAGCGTCCCAGGGTATGAAGTTCGAGTACCTGGAGATCCCGGCCGACATGCAGGCAGAGGCTGATGAAGCCCGCGTCTTCATGATCGAAGCTGCGGCTGAAGCCAGCGAAGAGCTGATGGAAAAGTACCTGGGCGGCGAAGAGCTGACCGAGGCCGAGATCGTGGAGGCCCTGCGCGTGCGCACCCTGGCCACCGACATCGTGCCGATGTACTGCGGTTCGGCCTTCAAGAACAAGGGCGTGCAGGCCATGCTGGACGGCGTGGTGCAGCTGCTGCCGTCGCCGATCGACGTGCCGGACGTCACCGGTACCGACGTGGACGACGAAACCGTCGCACTGAGCCGCAAGTCCGATGACAAGGCGCCCTTCTCGGCGCTGGCCTTCAAGATCATCACCGATCCGTTCGTCGGCGCGCTGACCTTCTTCCGTGTCTACTCGGGCACGCTGAATGCTGGCGACCAGCTGCTGAACTCGGTGAAGGGCAAGAAGGAGCGCATCGGCCGCATCCTGCAGATGCATTCCAACGATCGCGAAGAGATCAAGGAAGTGCTGGCCGGTGACATCGCCGCTGCCGTGGGTCTGAAGGACACCACGACCGGTGACACGCTGTGCTCGCAGGAGCATCCGATCATCCTGGAGCGCATGGTGTTCCCGGAGCCGGTCATCTCGATGGCCGTCGAACCGAAGACCAAGTCCGACCAGGAAAAGATGGGTCTCGCCCTCGGCCGTCTGGCCCAGGAAGATCCGTCGTTCCGCGTCAAGACCGACCAGGAATCCGGCCAGACGATCATCTCGGGCATGGGTGAGCTGCACCTGGACATCATCGTTGACCGCATGAAGCGCGAGTTCAACGTTGAAGCCAACGTCGGCAAGCCGCAGGTGGCTTACCGCGAAACGATCACCCTGGCCGACGTCAAGTCGGACTACAAGCACGCCAAGCAGTCCGGTGGTAAGGGTCAGTACGGTCACGTCGTGATCGAGCTGTCGCCGATCACCGCTGCCGATCGTGCCGATCCGAAGCTGTCCGCTGCGATCAAGGATGATTTCCTCTTCATCAATGACATCGCCGGCGGCGTGATCCCGAAGGAATTCATTCCGTCGGTAGAAAAGGGCCTGCGCGAAACCATCACCAGCGGTCCGCTGGCTGGCTTCCCGGTCGTGGATGTCAAGGTCAAGCTGGTGTTCGGCTCGTACCATGACGTCGACTCCTCGGAAATGGCGTTCAAGCTGGCTTCCTCGATGGCGTTCAAGGAAGGTTTCCGCAAGGCCAAGCCGGTCCTGCTGGAGCCGATCATGAAGGTCGAGATCGTGACCCCGAGCGATTACCAGGGTGACGTGATGGGCGACGTCAGCCGTCGTCGTGGCATGCTGCAGGGTTCGAGCATGACCGGTGACGGTTCGGCCGAAATCATCAATGCGATGATTCCGCTGGGCGAGATGTTTGGCTACGCCACCTCGCTGCGTTCGCAGACCCAGGGCCGCGCCACGTTCACGATGGAATTCGATCACTACGAGCCGGCGCCGACCAACATCGCCGACGAAGTCATGAAGAAGGCCTGAGCGTAAGCTCAGGTCCTCCCAACCACTTTAGAAACTAAAAGGTAGATAGAAATGGCAAAGGGTAAGTTCGAGCGCACCAAGCCGCACGTCAACGTCGGCACCATCGGTCACGTCGATCACGGCAAGACCACGCTGACCGCTGCACTGACCAAGATCGGTGCGGAGCGCTTCGGTGGCGAGTTCAAGGATTACTCCTCGATCGACGCCGCGCCGGAAGAAAAGGCACGTGGCATCACGATCTCGACCGCACACGTCGAATACGAATCCACCGAGCGTCACTACGCCCACGTTGATTGCCCGGGCCATGCTGACTACGTCAAGAACATGATCACCGGTGCAGCGCAGATGGACGGCGCGATCCTGGTCTGTTCCGCTGCTGACGGCCCGATGCCGCAGACCCGCGAGCACATCCTGCTGTCGCGTCAGGTCGGCGTGCCGTACATCGTCGTCTTCCTGAACAAGGCAGACATGGTCGATGACGCCGAGCTGCTTGAGCTGGTGGAAATGGAAGTGCGCGAGCTGCTGAGCAAGTACGACTTCCCGGGCGACGACACCCCGATCATCGCCGGTTCGGCGCGTCTGGCGCTGGAAGGCGACCAGAGCGACATCGGTGTGCCGGCTGTCATCAAGCTGGTCGAGGCGCTGGACACCTGGATCCCGATGCCGGAGCGCGCTGTCGACAAGCCGTTCCTGATGCCGGTGGAAGACGTGTTCTCGATCTCGGGCCGCGGCACCGTGGTGACCGGTCGTATCGAGCGTGGCGTGATCAAGGTCGGCGAAGAAATCGAAATCGTCGGTATCCGCGACACCGTCAAGACCACCGTGACCGGCGTGGAAATGTTCCGCAAGCTGCTCGACCAGGGTCAGGCAGGCGACAACGCCGGTCTGCTGCTGCGCGGCACGAAGCGTGACGACGTCGAGCGTGGCCAGGTCCTCTGCAAGCCGGGTTCGATCAAGCCGCACACCGAGTTCGAAGGCGAAGTGTACGTGCTGTCGAAGGATGAGGGCGGCCGTCACACCCCGTTCTTCAACGGCTACCGTCCGCAGTTCTACTTCCGTACCACGGACATCACCGGTGCTGCCAAGCTGCCGGAAGGTGTCGAGATGGTGATGCCGGGCGACAACGTGAAGATGGTTGTCACCCTGATCAACCCGGTGGCAATGGACGAAGGCCTGCGTTTCGCGATCCGCGAAGGCGGCCGTACCGTCGGCGCCGGCGTGGTGTCGAAGATCATCAAGTAATCTGTTAGACTTTGCGCCCCGATGTTGCCTGGGTAGGGCATCGGGGCGCTTTTAAAAGGGAAAAGAAACACAGGACGTGTTTCGTGTTCCCCGGACCAGGATCGGTCGCGCCATTCAGGCTTTGTCAACACACTGTGTTGACAGGCTTTTTGTATGTGCGCTATGCTTCTACGTCTGGGCAGGCCGGGAAACCGACCTGCCTACGTTTTTGAGGTTAATGGATTGACCTTGTCGGCCTGCAGGAGTGCGGGCCGTCTGTATTCAGGATATTCACGGGGCTAGGCAACCCAGAGGCCTGGCTCGTCGCTCTTTTAACGAAGGAACCACCGTCATGGCGGACCAAAAGATCCGTATCCGGCTGAAGGCGTTCGATCATCGTTTGATCGACCGTTCGGCCAGCGAGATCGTAGAAACGGCAAAGCGGACCGGCGCGCAAGTGCGTGGCCCGATCCCGCTGCCGACCAAGATTGAACGCTACACCATCCTCGTCTCCCCGCACGTCGACAAAGACGCGCGTGACCAGTACGAGACCCGCACGCACAAGCGCGTGCTCGATATCGTTGATCCGAACGACAAGACCGTGGACGCGCTGATGAAGCTCGAACTGGCTGCCGGCGTCGACGTTCAGATCAAGCTGACCTGAGGACTACGACCATGACGAAGAAATATTCGTTGGGCTTCGTGGGCCGCAAGGCTGGCATGAGCCGCGTTTTCACTGAAGATGGCCAGTCCATCCCGGTGACCCTGATTGAAGCCTCCCCGAACCGCATCGCGCAGATCAAGACCGTCGAAGCTGACGGCTACAGCGCCGTGCAGGTGACCGTCGGCGCGCGTCGCGCTGCCCTGGTCAACAAGCCGGAAGCCGGCCACTTCGCCAAGGCGAAAGTGGAAGCGGGCCGTGGCCTGTGGGAATTCCGCGTTGAAGACGCGCAGCTCGGCGATTTCGCCGTTGGCGGCGAAGTCAAGGCGGACATCTTTGAAGTCGGCCAGATCGTCGACGTCCAGGGTGTCACCAAGGGCAAGGGCTTCCAGGGCACCATCAAGCGCTACAACTTCCGCATGGGTGACGCTACCCACGGTAACTCGCTGTCGCATCGCGCGCCGGGTTCACTGGGCCAGCGCCAGACGCCGGGTCGCGTGTTTCCGGGCAAGAAGATGTCCGGTCACATGGGTTCCGTGCAGCAGAGCACCCTGAATCTGGAAGTTGTCAAGGTCGACGTCGAGCGCGGTCTGATCGCGGTTCGCGGCGCCGTTCCTGGCGCGGCGGGTGGCGACGTGATCGTCCGTCCGGCGAGCAAGGCATAAGGAGAGATGACGATGGAACTCGTTATCACGGGTAGCAATAACAAGGTCTCGGTCTCCGATGCCGTGTTCGGTCGCGATTTCTGCGGTGATCTGGTCCACCAGGTTGTCGTCGCTTATCGCAACGCCGGTCGCGCAGGTACCAAGGCGCAGAAAACGCGTTCTGAAGTGGCTGGTACCACGAAGAAGTCGAAGAAGCAGAAGGGCGGCGGTGCGCGTCATGGCGCGCTGACGGCTCCGATCTTCATCGGCGGTGGTGTCACCTTCGCGGCCAAGCCGCGTAGCTTCGAGCAGAAGGTCAACCGTAAGCAGTACCGTGCCGCCATGTGCGCGATCCTGTCCGAGCTGAACCGTCAGGGCCGTTTGACGATCGTGGAGGCCTTCGATGTCGAAGCGACCAACACGAAGTCGTTGATCGCCAAGCTGGCCGGCCTGGAAGTGGGCAAGCGCCCGCTGATCGTCACTGAAGAAGCCTCCGAGCACCTGTACCTGTCGGCGCGCAACATTCCCTACGTGGAAGTGCGTGACGTGCAGGGTCTGGACCCGGTGTCGCTGGTCGGTGCCGATACGGTCATCATTACCGCTGATGCGGTCAAGAAGGTCGAGGAGTGGCTGGCATGAGCAGCAACGAGAAAATCTTCAGCGTGCTGCGCGCTCCGCGAGTCTCTGAAAAGACCGCGCGCCTGCAGGAACTTTCCAACCAGTATGTCTTCGAGATTTCGAACGAAGCCACCAAGGCCGATGTAAAGGCCGCGGTAGAGCAGCTGTTCGACGTCAAGGTCGAGGCCGTCAACGTGCTGAACGTCAAGGGCAAGAACAAGTCCTTCCGTAACCGCGCTGGCCGCCGTGGCGATTGGCGCAAGGCGTACGTGCGCCTGGCCGATGGCCAGTCCATCGATGTAACGGCCAAGGCCTGAGGTCCATCCCATGCCATTGATGAAATTCAAACCCACTTCCCCCGGCCGTCGTTCGGCCGTGCGCGTGGTTACTCCCGATCTGCACAAGGGCGCACCGCACGCACCGTTGCTGGAGCCGTTGAGCAAGTCGGGTGGTCGTAACCACCACGGCCGCATCACGGTCCGCCACGTTGGTGGTGGTCACAAGCAGCACTACCGCGTCATCGACTTCAAGCGCAACAAGGAAGGCATTCCGGCACGCGTGGAACGCATCGAATACGATCCGAACCGCACTGCCCATATCGCCCTGCTGTGCTACGTCGACGGTGAGCGTCGCTACATCATCGCACCGAAGGGCCTGAAGGCCGGTGACCAGGTGATTGCAGGCTCGGATGCGCCGATCAAGGCAGGCAACACGCTGCCGCTGCGCAACATCCCGGTCGGTACCACCATTCACGGCATCGAACTGAAGCCGGGCAAAGGTGCACAGATCGCTCGTGCCGCCGGCGCCGCCGTGCAGCTCGTCGCTCGTGAAGGCATCTACGCCACCCTGCGCCTGCGCTCGGGTGAAATGCGCAAGGTGCCGGTCGAGTGCCGCGCCACCATCGGTGAAGTCGGTAACGACGAGCACAACCTGGAAAAGCTGGGCAAGGCTGGCGCCAAGCGCTGGCGCGGTGTCCGCCCGACCGTTCGTGGTGCAGCCATGAACCCGGTTGACCATCCGCACGGCGGTGGTGAGGCGAAGGCCGGCCAGGGTAATCCGCATCCGGTCACCCCGTGGGGTGTTCCGACCAAGGGTTACAAGACGCGCCATAACAAGCGCACTCAGCAGTTCATCGTCCGCGATCGTAGGGGCTAATCGACCATGGCACGTTCACTCAAGAAGGGCCCGTTTGTCGATCACCACCTTGTTGTCAAGGTGGCAGCCGCTGCGGGTAGCAAGCGTCCGATCAAGACCTGGTCGCGTCGTTCGATGATCCTGCCTGACATGGTAGGCGTCACCATTGCCGTGCATAACGGCAAAAACCACATCCCGGTTCTCATCAACGAGAACATGGTCGGCCACAAGCTTGGCGAATTTGCCATCACCCGGACCTTCAAGGGTCACGGTGGTGACAAGAAGTCCGGCAAGTAAGGAGAGATGACAATGGAAGCGAAAGCCATTTTGCGCTCCGCGCGCATCTCTGCGCAGAAAGCCCGCCTGGTCGCTGACCAGGTGCGCGGCCTGCCGGCCGAGCGTGCGGTCAACCTGCTGAAGTTCTCGGACAAGAAGGCTGCACACCTGATCAAGAAGGTGGTGGAGTCGGCTATTGCAAATGCCGAGAACAACCAGGGCGCTGACGTCGACGAGCTGAAGGTCCAGACCATCATGGTAGATGAAGGTCCGACCCTGAAGCGTTTCATGGCGCGGGCGAAAGGCCGCGGTACCCGCATCCTCAAGCGCACCAGCCACATCACTGTGGTTGTGGGCGCCGGCAAGTAAGCGGAAAGGAAAAGACCATGGGTCATAAAGTTCATCCGATTGGTATCCGCCTCGGTATTTCCAAGGATTGGAACTCCAAGTGGTACGCCAACAAGGGCGAGTTCGCTGGTTATCTGGCGGCCGACCTGAAGGTGCGGGAAATGCTGCGCAAGAAGCTTGCGCAGGCCGGCATCAGCAAGATCCTCATCGAGCGTCCGGCCAAGACCGCCCGCGTGACGATCCACACCGCCCGTCCGGGCGTAGTGATCGGCAAGCGTGGTGAGGACATCGAGAAGCTGCGCAAGGAAGTGAGCGAGATGATGGGCGTCCCGGCGCACATCAACGTCACTGAAGTGCGCAAGCCCGAGCTGGACGCACAGCTGGTTGCCGAGTCCATCGCGCAGCAGCTTGAGCGTCGCATCATGTTCCGCCGTGCAATGAAGCGCTCGGTCGGCAACGCGATGCGCCTCGGTGCCCTGGGCATCAAGGTCAACGTCGGTGGCCGCTTGAACGGTGCAGAAATCGCCCGTTCGGAGTGGTACCGCGAAGGCCGCGTGCCGCTGCACACGCTGCGTGCCGACATCGACTACGGCTTCGCTGAAGCCAAGACGACGTACGGCATCATCGGCATCAAGGTCTGGATCTACAAGGGCGAGGTCTTCGATTTCTCCCAGGTTGGCCAGGAAAAGCAGGACGACTCCCCGCGCAACGATCGTAACGATCGCGGCGACCGCGGTGACCGTCAGCGCCCGGCTCGTGAAGCGAGGTAACGACAATGTTGCAACCCAAGCGAACCAAATACCGCAAGGTACACAAGGGGCGTAACGACGGCCTGAGCTGGAGCGCAAACGCTGTCAGCTTCGGCGAGTACGGCCTGAAGGCAACCGCCCACGGTCAGCTGACCGCGCGTCAGATCGAAGCGGCCCGCCGCTCGATCAGCCGCTACGTCAAGCGCGGTGGCAAGATGTGGATCCGTGTGTTCCCCGACAAGCCCATCACCAAGAAGCCCATCGAAGTTCGAATGGGTTCGGGTAAGGGCAACGTGGAATACTGGGTGGCCCAGATCCAGCCCGGCCGCATGATCTATGAAATCGAGGGTGTTACCGAAGACGTGGCACGCGAGGCATTCCGCCTGGCCGCCGCCAAGCTCTCGGTCACCACCACTTTCGTAACCCGGACGGTGCGCTGATGGACCTCAAACAACTCCGTGAAAAGTCGGCTGACGAACTGAAGGCCCACCTGATCGACCTGCGTAAGGAACAGTTCTCTGTCCGTATGCAGCAGGTCACCGGCCAGCTGCCGAAGACTCACGATATCCGCCGGGTCCGTCGCGAGATTGCTCGCACGAAGACCCTGCTCGGCAGCACCAAGTAAGGATGGCCGCTATGAGCGACAACACTGAAAACAAAGCGCTGCGCACGGTCGAAGGCCGTGTCGTCAGCAACAAGATGGACAAGACGGTCACCATTCTGGTGGAACGCCAGGTCAAGCACCCGCTGTACGGTAAGTACATCAAGCGCTCGTCCAAGCTGCACGCCCATGATGCCGACAATGCCTGCAACGAAGGCGATGTCGTGCGCGTGACCGAAATTGCTCCGATGTCCAAGACCAAGAACTGGCGCGTGGTGGAAGTCATCACGCGTGCGGCTGAATAAGGAGATCTGACTCATGATCCAGATGCAGAGCTACCTTGACGCCGCGGACAATTCCGGTGCCAAGGAACTGATGTGCATCAAGGTGCTTGGTGGTTCCAAGCGCCGTTATGCGCACATTGGTGACATCATCAAGGTCACCGTCAAAGACGCGATTCCGCGCGGCAAGGTCAAGAAGGGCGAAGTTTACGACGCCGTTGTTGTCCGTACCCGCAAGGGTGTTCGTCGTCCGGACGGTTCGTTGATCCGCTTCGACGGCAATGCTGCCGTACTGCTGAACAACAAGCAGGAGCCGATCGGCACCCGTATCTTCGGACCGGTGACGCGTGAACTTCGTTCGGAGAAGTTCATGAAGATCGTCTCGCTCGCTCCCGAAGTGCTGTGAGCGACAGGAGATAATCATGGCTAACCGTATCAAGAAGGGCGACCAGGTTGTCGTCACCGCTGGCAAGGACAAGGGTAAGCAGGGCGAAATCGTCCGCGTGGACGGCGACCGTGTGGTCGTCGCCAACGTGAACATCGTCAAGCGCCACACCAAGCCGAATCCGCAGGCAGGCGTTGCCGGCGGCGTGGTCGAGCGTGAAGCGTCGATCCATATCTCCAACGTAAACGTCGTCAACCCGGCAACGGGCAAGGGCGAGCGCGTTGGCTTCAAGGTGCTGGAGGATGGACGCAAACTGCGTGTGTTCCGCTCCAGCGGTGAGGCGCTCGACGCCTGAGGATGCGCTGATGAATACCCGTCTCGAAAAGTTTTACAAGGAAGAAGTAGTCCCGGCGCTGATGAAGCAGTTCGGCTACAAGAATCCGATGGAAGTGCCGAAGCTGGTCAAAGTCACCCTGAACATGGGTGTCGGTGAAGCAGCGACCAACAAGAAGATCCTGGAAAACGCCGTCGGCGACATGACCAAGATTGCCGGCCAGAAGCCGGTCATCACCAAGTCGCGTGTGTCGGTTGCGTCGTTCAAGATCCGCGATGGTTGGCCGATCGGCTGCAAGACCACGCTGCGCCGTGAAAAGATGTACGAGTTCATGGACCGCCTGATCAACATCTCGCTGCCGCGCGTGCGCGACTTCCGTGGTGTGTCCGGTCGTTCCTTTGACGGTCGCGGCAACTTCAACATGGGTGTGAAGGAACAGATCATCTTCCCGGAAATCGATTTCGACGCTGTCGATGCGATCCGCGGTATGGATATCGCCATCACCACCACGGCGAAGACCGATGCGGAAGCGAAGGCGCTGCTGGCAGCGTTCAAGTTCCCGTTCCGTAACTGATACGTCGAGGAATATCCGAAAATGGCAAAGACCTCCATGGTCAACCGCGACATCAAGCGGAAGAAGCTGGCTGAGAAGTTCGCTGACAAGCGCGCTGCTCTGAAGAAGATCGTGTCCTCGCCGACCGCGTCTTACGAAGAGAAGATCGAAGCCTCCACCAAGTTGTCGAAGCTGCCGCGCGATTCGTCGCCGAGCCGCCATCGCAACCGTTGCGAACTGTCTGGCCGCCCGCGTGGCGTGTACAGCAAGTTCGGCCTGGGCCGTAACAAGCTCCGCGAAGCCACCATGCGTGGCGACGTGCCGGGCCTGCGCAAGGCCAGCTGGTAATCAGCCGGTCCTGCGACTGCCCTCCCTGAACGGGGAGGGCAGGTCCAGCCGAGGCGGGTTCGCCCGTCTGCAGAAAAAACCAGAGAGCCCGACGCAAGTCGGGCTCTTTTGGCGTATAATCCCGCGTCTTGCCTTGCGCTGGTTGCGGGGGAGGGGGCCTGGCCCATCCCAGGACTACAAAAACAGAATTCGCGAAAGCGGATATCGGTGCACTCAAAGGTACTCATATGAGCATGACTGATCCCATCGCCGACCTGCTGGTCCGCATCAAGAATGCGGCAGCGGTTGGCAAGCAGACGGTGAAAGCACCGTCGTCCAAGATCAAGGTTGCGATCGCCCAGGTCCTGAAGGACGAGGGTTACATCACCGACCTGCGCGTTACCGCGCTCGAGAACAACAAGTCCGAGCTCGAAATCGTGCTGAAGTATTTCGAAGGCAAGCCGGTCATCGCGACCCTGAAGCGTTTCTCGCGTTCGGGTCTGCGTCAGTACCGTGGCAAGAGCGAGCTGCCGAAGGTCATGAACGGCCTGGGTATTTCCATCATTTCCACCTCCAAGGGCATCATGACTGATGCGCAGGCGCGCCAGTTGGGCGTCGGCGGCGAAGTCCTGTGCTTCGTGGCCTAAGGCGAAAGGAGTAGACCATGTCCCGTGTAGCCAAGAAGCCGATCGACCTGGGTAAGGTTGAGTTGAACGTCCAGTCCGACAGTGTCACCGCCAAGGGCCCGAAGGGCACCCTGTCGCTGGCCAAGCCGGCTGGCATTGCCATCAATGTCGAGAACGGCGTTGCCACCCTGAGCACCGAAGACGCAGCCCTCGTGCCGCTGACCGGTACCGTCCGCGCGATCCTGGCCAATATGGTCAAGGGCGTCACCGATGGCTTCGAGCGCAAGCTTGAGCTGGTCGGCGTCGGTTACCGTGCTTCCATGCAGGGCAAGGACCTGAGCCTGGCGCTCGGTTACTCGCATCCGATCCTGTATGTGGCGCCGGAAGGCATCACCATCACCACCCCGACGCAGACCGAAATTCTGGTGCAGGGTGCTGACAAGCAGATCGTCGGTGAAGTTGCCGCCAAGATCCGTGCGTACCGCAAGCCGGAACCGTACAAGGGCAAGGGCGTGAAGTACTCCGACGAAGTCATCATTCGCAAGGAAGCCAAGAAGGCGTAAGCGCGAGTTCCTTGCAGGAGCCCGCACCTCCGTGTGCGGACTCCCCGGGGAAAAGCCCAACCTTCAGCTTTCCAGGACAAAAAATCATGAACAAGAACATCGCCCGCCTGCGCCGCGCCAAGTCGACCCGTGCCCACATCCGTGTGCTCGGCGTCGCCCGTCTGTCGGTGCTGCGCACCGGTCAGCATCTGTACGCACAGGTCTTCACCGCCGACGGCTCCACGGTGCTGGCTGCTGCCAACACCACCCAGGCCGACGTCAAGGAAGGCCTGAAGAGCGGCAAGAACGCCGAAGCTGCTGCCAAGGTCGGCCGTATCGTTGCAGAGCGCGCCAAGGCCGCCGGCATCGAGAAGGTTGCCTTCGATCGTTCGGGCTACCGTTACCATGGCCGCATCAAGGCCCTGGCTGACGCTGCTCGCGAAGCTGGCCTGCAGTTCTAAGGGATAAGGAAAGGAGCCCATGGGCTCCTTTCCGCCTGCTCGCCGGCCAGAGGGTGGCCGGACGGTCCCGTTCTTATGCAACGGCGTACCGGAACAACGCACCACTCCACAACCATAAGCGGCCTCGAGCCGTACATACCTAAACAACCAAGGAATCAAGATGGCAGAAGAACGTCCGCAGCGGGGTCGCGATCGCGACCGTAACCGCGAAGAAAAAGTCGACGATGGCATGATCGAGAAGCTGGTCGCGGTCAATCGCGTCAGCAAGACCGTCAAGGGCGGTCGTCAGTTCACCTTCACCGCACTGACCGTGGTCGGCGATGGCGAAGGCAAGGTCGGTTTCGGCTATGGCAAGGCACGCGAAGTGCCGGTCGCCATCCAGAAGTCGATGGAGCAGGCGCGCAAGAACCAGGTCAGCGTTGATCTGAACAACGGCACCTTGTGGCACACCATCAAGGACGGTCACGGTGCAGCACGCGTTTTCATGCAGCCCGCGTCTGAAGGTACCGGCGTCATCGCCGGTGGCGCCATGCGCGCCGTGTTGGAAGCCGTTGGCGTGAAGAACGTGCTGGCCAAGGCTGTTGGTTCGCGCAACCCGATCAACCTGGTGCGTGCCACCGTGAAGGGCCTGGCTGCTGTGCAGTCGCCGGCTCGCATCGCGGCCAAGCGCGGCAAGAAGGTAGAGGATCTGAATCATGGCTGATTCGACCAGCAAGACTGTCAAGGTGCGCCTGGTGCGCGGCCTTCGTGGTGCCCAGTCCCGTCACCGCCTGTCGGTGCGTGCCCTGGGTCTGAGCAAGCTCAACGATGTGCGTGAACTGAAGGACAGCCCGCAGGTTCGCGGCCTGATCAACAAGGTTCACTACCTCGTCAAGGTTGAGGAATAATCCAATGACCATGCATCTGAATGAACTGAACCCGGCACCGGGCGCGCGTACCCCGCGTACCCGCGTCGGTCGTGGCATCGGCTCCGGCCTGGGCAAGACCTGCGGCCGCGGCCACAAGGGTTCGTTCGCCCGTAAGGGTGGCGGCAAGATCAAGGCTGGCTTCGAAGGCGGCCAGACCCCCATGCAGCGTCGTCTGCCGAAGATCGGCTTCAACTCGCCGATCGCCAAGGACACCGCTGAAGTGCTGCTGTATCAGCTGGACAAGCTGCCGGCTGGCGAAATCACTTTCGCCATCCTGCGTGAAGCCAAGCTGGTTCCGAGCATCGCGAAGAAGGCCAAGATCGTCGTCAAGGGCGAGCTGACCAAGGCGTACACCCTGAAGGGCATCGCTGCCACGGCTGGTGCCAAGGCTGCGATCGAAGCTGCCGGCGGCAGCGTAACGGAGTAATAGCATCATGGCGCAAGCTGGCATCGGTAACCTCGCAGGTGGAATGGGCAAGTTCACTGAACTTCGCCAGCGTCTGCTGTTTGTCGTCGGGGCGTTGATCGTCTATCGGATCGGGTGCTATGTGCCGGTTCCGGGCGTGAACCCCGATGCCATGCTTGCCATGATGGAACAGCAGGGCGGCGGCATCGTGGACATGTTCAACATGTTCTCGGGCGGCGCCCTGCACCGTTTTTCGATCTTCGCGCTGAACGTCATGCCGTACATCTCGGCATCGATCGTGATGCAGCTGGCGGTCCACATCTTCCCGGCGCTGAAGGCGCTGCAGAAGGAAGGTGAGTCTGGACGCCGCAAGATCACCCAGTATTCCCGCATCGGCGCCGTGTTGTTGGCGGTGGTGCAGGGCGGCAGCATCGCGCTGGCACTGCAGAACCAGGTGTCGCCGGGTGGCACGGCCGTGGTGTATGCGCCGGGCATGGGCTTCGTGCTCACTGCCGTGATCGCATTGACCGCAGGCACCATCTTCCTGATGTGGGTCGGTGAGCAGGTGACCGAGCGCGGCATCGGCAACGGTGTGTCGCTGATCATCTTCGCCGGTATCGTCGCCGGTCTGCCGGGCGCGATCATCCATACGTTCGATGCGTACCGCGACGGCAACATCCAGTTCATCCAGCTGCTGCTGATCGCGCTGGTGGTACTGGCCTTCACCTTCTTCGTGGTGTTCGTCGAACGCGGCCAGCGCCGCATCACGGTGAACTACGCACGTCGCCAGGGTGGCCGCAACGCGTACATGAACCAGACCTCGTTCCTGCCGCTGAAGCTCAACATGGCCGGCGTGATCCCCGCGATCTTCGCCTCCAGCCTGTTGGCCTTCCCGGCGACGCTGGCGATGTGGTCAGGCCAGGCGGCCAACCAGAGCGCCACCGGTCAGTGGCTGCAGAAGATCGCCAATGCCCTCGGGCCGGGTGAGCCGCTGCATATGATCGTGTTTGCAGGACTGATCACCGGTTTCGCGTTCTTCTATACCGCGCTGGTGTTCAACTCGCAGGAAACCGCGGACAACCTGAAGAAGTCGGGCGCGCTGATTCCGGGCATCCGTCCGGGCAAGGCGACCGCTGACTACATCGATGGCGTGCTGACGCGGCTGACCGCGGCGGGTTCGGCCTATCTGGTGATCGTCTGCCTGCTGCCGGAACTGATGCGCACCCAGTTGAACGCGTCGTTCTACTTCGGCGGCACCTCGCTGCTGATCGTGGTGGTGGTGGTGATGGACTTCATCGCCCAGGTTCAGGCGCACCTGATGTCGCACCAGTATGAAAGCCTGTTGAAGAAGGCAAACCTGAAGGGTGGCAATCGCGGCGGTTTTGCACGCGGCTGATCTGCCTGTTACACTATCGTCTTCCTGATGTGATGGTCCTCCGCTTCGCGGACTCGGCTATCCAAAGAAGGGCGGCCCCCGCAGCGGTTCCGGGTGGGGGTGAGATCTGGTGGTCCTGCGCAGGAGTAGCGCGGGCGGCCACGGCGGCATGTCTTCGGATATGGCGCCGCGACCAACCTGATCCGGCGCCGGAGCCTGGGCACACTCCCCGGGCCGGGTTTTTGAAACCTCACGGTCTCAGAAACTTCCAGTACACCGGAACCTTGTAAGATTCGCTAGTTCACTTTATTGATCTATCCTGCCGGATTGGCGCGCCTTCATGGTGCGCTGTCGGCCATCACTCAGCTGGAGAACCGCGTCATGGCGCGTATTGCAGGCGTCAACCTGCCAGCCCAGAAGCACGTCTGGGTCGGGTTGCAAAGCATTTACGGCATCGGCCGTACCCGTTCGAAGAAGGTCTGCGACTCCGCAGGCGTTACTTCGACCACCAAGATCCGCGATCTGTCCGAGCCGGAAATCGAGCGCCTCCGCGCCGAAGTCGGCAAGTTCATCGTGGAAGGCGATCTGCGCCGTGAAATCGGTATCGCAATCAAGCGTCTGATGGATCTGGGCTGCTATCGCGGTCTGCGTCACCGTCGCGGTCTTCCGCTGCGTGGCCAGCGTACCCGTACCAACGCCCGCACCCGCAAGGGTCCGCGCAAGGCGATCAGGAAGTAAGGGACAAAAATGGCTAAGCCCGCTGCTAAGACCAAGAAGAAGATCAAGCGCGTCATCACTGATGGCGTCGCCCACGTCCACGCTTCTTTCAACAACACCATCGTGACCATCACCGACCGTCAGGGTAATGCCCTGTCGTGGGCGACCTCCGGTGGCGCCGGCTTCCGCGGTTCGCGCAAGTCGACCCCGTTCGCTGCCCAGGTCGCCGCCGAAAAGGCCGGCCGTGCTGCGCTCGACTACGGCGTGAAGTCGCTGGAAGTCCGCATCAAGGGCCCGGGTCCGGGTCGTGAGTCCGCCGTTCGTTCGCTGAACAACGTCGGTTACAAGATCACCAACATCATCGACGTGACGCCAATCCCGCACAACGGGTGCCGTCCGCCGAAGAAGCGTCGCGTCTAAGGGAGCGATAAGAAATGGCTCGTTATATCGGTCCTACCTGTAAGCTCGCCCGTCGCGAAGGCGCCGACCTCTCCCTCAAGAGCCCGGCGCGCGCGCTGGACTCCAAGTGCAAGCTGGAGCAGAAGCCCGGCCAGCACGGCGCTACCGCCCGTAAGGGCAAGCTGTCCGACTACGCTACCCAGCTGCGTGAAAAGCAGAAGGTCAAGCGTATCTACGGTCTGCTGGAGCGTCAGTTCCGCAACTACTACAAGAAGGCCTCGACCAAGAAGGGCAACACCGGCGAGAACCTGCTGCAGTTGTTGGAAACCCGTCTGGACAACGTCGTCTATCGCATGGGCTTCGCTGTGACCCGTCCGGCTGCTCGTCAGCTGGTCTCGCACCGCGGTGTCACCGTGAACGGCAAGTCGGTCAACCTGGCTTCGTACCAGATCAAGGCTGGCGACGCAGTTGCGCTGTCCGAAAAGGCTGCCAAGCAGCTGCGCGTTCAGGAAGCCCTGACCGTTTCGGCCACGCACGACATGCGTCCGTCGTGGATTGAAGTGGATTCCGGCAAGTTCGCCGGCGTCTTCAAGGCGGTTCCGGATCGTTCGGACCTGCCTGCAGACATCAATGAAGCGCTGATCGTCGAGCTGTATTCGAAGTAATTCACATTGGAGAGCCCCCGGCGACGGCCGGGGGTTCACTAGGAGAACCCGCAACATGACGGTTACCGCCAACCAGGTTCTGCGTCCTCGTGGCCCGCAGATCGAACGCCTTACCGACACACGCGCCAAGGTCGTTATCGAACCCTTGGAGCGTGGTTATGGGCATACGCTGGGCAATGCCCTGCGTCGCGTCCTGTTGTCGTCCATCCCGGGCTTCGCGATCACGGAAGTCGAAATCGACGGCGTGTTGCATGAGTACACCACGGTCGAAGGTCTGCAGGAAGACGTGCTTGAAGTCCTGCTCAACCTGAAGGATGTGGCCATCCGTATGCATTCCGGCGACAACGCCACCCTGTCCCTGTCCAAGCAGGGTCCGGGCGTCGTCACGGCTGCCGATATCAAGGTTGATCATAACGTGGAGGTCCTCAACGGCGACCACGTGATCTGCAACCTGACCAAGGATACGGCAATCAACATGCGTCTGAAGATCGAGCGTGGTTTCGGCTATCAGCCGGCTGCCGCGCGTCGTCGTCCGGACGAAGAAACCCGTGCCATCGGCCGTCTGGTCCTGGATGCCTCGTTCTCGCCGGTCCGCCGTGTCGCCTATGCCGTGGAAGCGGCACGTGTCGAGCAGCGTACCGATCTGGACAAGCTGGTCATCGATATCGAGACCAACGGCACCATCGACGCCGAGGAAGCCGTGCGCACCGCCGCCGACATCCTCAGCGACCAGCTGTCGGTGTTCGGTGACTTCACCCACCGCGACCGCGGTGCGGCCAAGCCGGCCAACAACGGCGTGGATCCGGTGCTGCTGCGCCCGATCGACGACCTGGAACTGACCGTGCGTTCGGCCAACTGCCTCAAGGCGGAAAGCATCTATTACATCGGCGATCTGATCCAGAAGACCGAAGTGGAGCTGCTGAAGACCCCGAACCTGGGCAAGAAGTCGCTCACCGAGATCAAGGAAGTGCTGGCCCAGCGTGGCCTGTCGCTTGGCATGAAGCTGGAGAACTGGCCGCCGGCCGGCGTCGCCAGCCACGGCATGCTGGGCTGATAAGCCCCCTGCAGTACTGCAAAGGCCTCACCGGTAACGGTGGGGCCTTCGCACCGTAGAGCCGAGCTTGCGCGATTGCAGCCCCTGCAGTCGATCAAGCTCGGCTCTACAACAACCGACGGACGATCAGTCCGCGGACAGGCCGACCAGGAGGGGCGGCCAGGACCATCCGCAGTCCGAATACAGCGCCAGGATGGCGACAACGATCCCCAAAGTCTCAATCTTGCAAAGGAATCATCACCATGCGTCATCAGAAATCCGGTCGTAAGTTCAGCCGTACCAGCGCTCACCGCGAAGCAATGTTCAAGAACATGGCCGCGTCGCTGTTCAAGCACGAGCTGATCAAGACCACCCTGCCGAAGGCCAAGGAACTGCGCCGCGTTGCCGAGCCGCTGATCACCCTGGCCAAGGTCGACTCCGTCGCCAACCGTCGCCTGGCGTTCGCCCGCCTGCGTGACAACGAAGCGGTCGGCAACCTGTTCACCATCCTGGGCCCGCGTTACGCGTCGCGTCCGGGTGGTTACCTGCGTCTGCTGAAGTGCGGCTTCCGCGCTGGCGACAATGCACCGATGGCCTACGTCGAGCTGGTCGACCGTCCGGCCGCTGTTGCCGAGGAAGTGGCCGAGTAATCGGACCGTTCCCTGCAGCACCGTCAGAAGCCCGGCCTTGTGCCGGGCTTCTGCGTTACAGCACCCGTGCGTAGGGCATCGCGCCCGCCGTCGCATGGGTTACGCTTTGCATCTGCCTGCACTGAGTCCTGCTGATGAACCCGTTCCGTTGGCCGTTCCGCGCCCAGTTCCTGCTGGGGTTCCTGATCTGCGCGGGGCTGCTTGGCTTCGCGATCTACCTGCAGTTGAAGATGGGCCTCGAGCCATGCCCGCTGTGCATTTTCCAGCGACTGGCGTTTGCCGCGCTGGGCCTTGTGTTCCTGATCGGTGCGCTGCACGGTCCCTCCAATCGACCGGGGCGCATCACCTACGGCGTGTTGGCCTTCATCGCGGCGGCCGTGGGCGTGGGCATCGCCGCGCGCCACGTGTATGTGCAGATGATTCCGCCGGAGTTCGGATCGACCTGCGGCCCGCCACTCAGCTTCCTCAGTGAAACCATGGGCCCGTTCGAGGTGTTCCGCACCGTGCTGACCGGTACCGGCAACTGCGGCGACATCGACTGGGCCTTCCTGGGCCTGAGCATGCCGATGTGGTCGCTGGTGTGGTTCGTGTTGCTGGCGGGCTGGGCGTTGTGGGTGTCCGTGCGCCGTATTCGCTGATGTTGAACGTTGTACTTGATGCGCCGGGCATGGCTCGGCGCGCCCCCGAAGGTCCTGGAGTCCGCCATGTCGTCCGTTGATTCATTGTCGCCCGCTGACTGGTCGCCGGAGAGCTGGCGGGCAAAGCCTGCCCTCCAGTTGCCGACCTATCCGGATCCGGTTGCCTTGGACGCGGCGTTGCACGAGTTGAAGCGGCTGCCGCCGTTGGTCACCTCGTGGGAAATCCTGTCACTGAAGCAGCAGTTGGCGGATGCGCAGGAAGGTAAGCGTTTCCTGCTGCAGGGCGGCGATTGCGCAGAGAACTTCAGCGACTGTGAGTCCGGGATGATCTCCAACCGGCTCAAGGTGCTGCTGCAGATGAGCCTGGTGCTGGTGCATGGCATGCGCAAGCCGGTGATCCGCGTCGGACGCTTCGCCGGGCAGTACGCGAAGCCGCGTTCGGCAGACACCGAGACACGCGATGGGGTCACGCTGCCCAGCTACCGCGGCGATGTGATCAATGCGCCGGCCTTCACCGAAGCGGCACGCCTGCCGGATCCCAAGCGGATGCTGCAGGCACACGCGCATTCGGCGATGACGATGAACTTCGTTCGGGCGCTGATCGACGGGGGATTCGCCGATCTGCATCACCCGGAGTACTGGAACCTCGAGTGGGTGCGGCATTCCCCGCTGGCGGTGGAGTACCAGAAGATGGTGACGTCCATAGAGGATGCCATCGGCTTCATGGAGACCATCTCCGGCGCGCGCGTGCACAACCTCAAGCGGGTGGATTTCTATACGTCGCACGAGGCGTTGCTGCTGCCGTATGAGCAGGGACTGACACGCCAGGTGCCGCGTCAGCAGGGCTGGCTGAACCTGAGCACGCACTATCCGTGGATCGGCATGCGCACCGCTGCACTCGATGGCGCGCACGTGGAGTATCTGCGCGGCGTACGCAATCCGATCGCGATCAAGGTGGGGCCGTCGGTGCAGCCGGACCAGCTGCTGCGCTTGATCGATGTGCTGAATCCAGACGACGAACCCGGCCGGCTGAGCTTCATCCATCGCATGGGCGCGGCGCACATCGCCGACAAGCTGCCGCCGCTGCTGGATGCGGTGAAGCGCGACGGTCGCCGGGTGCTGTGGGTGTGCGATGCGATGCATGGCAATACGGAGAGCACGGGCAACGGCTACAAGACGCGCCGCTTCGACAACATACGCGGTGAAGTCGAGTTGTCGTTCGATCTGCACGCGGCCGCGGGTACGCGCCTGGGTGGCGTGCACCTGGAGATGACCGGCGAAGACGTGACCGAATGCACCGGTGGCGCGCGTGAGCTCACCGAGCGCGATCTGGAACGTGCCTACCGCTCCAGCGTGGATCCGCGACTCAACTACGAACAGTCGCTGGAAATCGCCATGGCGATCGTGCGCAAGCAGAACGGCTGATCCGATCGCTGCTGAGGGGGTTGGATCCCGCGCGCACAGCGAGCGGGATCTGACCCCTTTTTTACGAACGCCTGACATGACGCTCATGGCTTCTGCGACACGCTGGTTCTTTCGCGTGGTCGTGGAGGTGCAGCAGTGTCGAGGTGGGAACAAGCGCAGGCGTACGTGGTGCCGTTGGGCATCGCGCTGGCAGTGGGGGCGCTCGGCGCCTGGGTGATCCTCGCGCTGTATCGGCGACTGGAAGGTCGCGACCGGCGGCGCGCGCGCATCGGGCGCATGCTCGGCCCGCCGCTTGCACTGGCGTTCCCGCTGCTCCTGCTGGTGCCTGCGCTGCAGGCAACGCCACTGCACGACCGCTGGTTGGACCAGGCGCAGCGGCTGGTGCACATCGGGTTGACCGCCTGCTTCATCTGGCTGCTGGTACGGGCCGTCGCCGCCGGCGAGAAGGCGATCCTGCGCAACCATCCCATCGAAGTGGCCGACAATCTGGAAGCGCGCCGCGTGCAGACCCAGACCCGTGTCCTCAGCCGCGTGCTGATGGGCGCGATCATCGTATTGGGGATATCGCTGGTGCTGCTGCAGTTCGACATGGTGGCCAAGATCGGCTCCGCCCTGCTGGCCTCGGCCGGCCTGATCGGCCTGGTGGCCGGTATCGCCGCCAAGCCCGTGTTCGGCAACCTGATCGCCGGCCTGCAGATCGCCGTGACACAGCCGATCCGGCTGGATGACGTGGTGATCGTGGAAGGCGAGTGGGGGCGTATTGAAGAGATCGGCAGCAGCTACGTCGTGGTGCGCATCTGGGACGAACGGCGGATGGTCGTGCCGCTGACGTGGTTCATCGAAAACCCGTTCCAGAACTGGACCCGGCGCAGTGCGGACCTGTTGGGCACCGCCTTCCTGTGGCTGGATTACCGTGCGCCGATTCCCGCCATCCGCGCCGAGCTGGAGCGCATCTGCAAGGACGCACCGCTGTGGGACGGCCGTGTCTGCGTGACCCAGGTCACCGAGACCACCGAACACACGCTGCAGGTCCGCCTGCTGGTCAGTGCACGCAACTCGGGCGATGCGTTCGACCTGCGTTGCCTGGTGCGCGAGCGGATGCTGGACTTCCTCGCGCGTGAACATCCACAGGCGTTGCCGCGCCTGCGTGCGCAGCTGGAGGAAAGTGCCGATACGCCAAAGCGGCGCGTCGCGCCGGCACCGGAGCAGGAGGTGCGCTCACCCGGTGCCGAGGATGGCGAACCGGCCGTCCAGCCCACGGCAGGGTAGCGCCGCGTCATGCGCGACGGCCCTGCCTGACGCCTCGCAGCTACTCCCGCCTGGGGTGACGCGGTCGTTACAGGGGGGGCGGTCGCCGCGCCATGGTGCGCTGCTCATAGGCATAGGCCAGCTCGATCAGGCGCGGCTCGGCCCAGGCCGTGCCCACGAACAGCAGTCCCACGGGCAAGCCATCGACGTGGCCCATCGGTACGCTCAGGCTGGGATAGCCGGCCACCGCGGCGGCGCTGTAGTTGCCCCCCGGGAACGCATCGCCGCCAGGGCTGTTGATCGGCCATGCAGTGCCCGTGGTGGGGGCCACCAGGGCGTCCAGCTGATAGGCGCGAAGCAGGGCATCGATGCCTTGTTCGCCGGCCATGCGACGTGCCTGGCTGCGCGCCTGGATGTAGGCAGGGTCGCCCAGCGATCCGGCGTGTGCCGATGCGACCAGCAGCTCCTGGCCGAACAGCGGCAGTTCCTGCGCGGTATGTTTTTCGTTGAAGGCGACCAACTGCGGCAGCGTGCGCCACGGGGCCTTCCACTGCCGGAGGTAGCGCTCCATGCCCGCCTTGAACTCATGCCGCAGCACGATCTGTTCGGCATCCGACCAGCCACTCTCGTCCGGCGCTGGCACCGTCACGACAGTGGCCCCGGCGCGCCGC
This sequence comes from Stenotrophomonas sp. 169, assembly GCF_014621775.1. NCBI lineage: Bacteria > Pseudomonadati > Pseudomonadota > Gammaproteobacteria > Lysobacterales > Lysobacteraceae > Stenotrophomonas > Stenotrophomonas sp. 169. Next base: position 3,365,336 of record NZ_CP061204.1, on the reverse strand, counting down.
AGGGTCTCGATGGCGTGCTGCATCAACGCGCCGATGCCGGGACGTTGGGACAGCGGATTGTCCATCACCCCGATGCGCGCGCCGCGCAGCCCGTTGGGATTCAAGCGCGCGGTGTAGTCATAGACCGCGCGGCCTGGCATCGCGGCGGTGGCAGGGTCGGCTGCATCGCGGCCCGCAATGGCCGTCAGTACCGCCGCCGCATCGGAGACCGTGCGGGCGATCGGGCCTGCCGTGTCCTGGCTGAACGAGATCGGGATGATGCCATCGCGACTGACCAGGCCCACGGTCGGTTTCAGGCCGACCACGCCGTTGACGGCAGCGGGGCAGACGATGCTGCCATCTGTCTCGGTGCCGATGGAGACGGTCACCAGGTTGGCCGCGACGGCGACGGCGCTGCCGCTGCTCGAACCACAGGGGCTGTGGCTGAGGCGGTAGGGATTGCGTGTCTGGCCGCCGCGCGCACTCCATCCGGAGGTGGATCCGAGTCCGCGATAGTTCGCCCACTCGCTCAGGTTGCTCTTGCCCAGGATCACCGCGCCGGCAGCGCGCAGGCGCGTCACCAGGAACGCGTCGCCGGGGCGGAAGCCGGCCAGTGCCAGCGAGCCGGCCGTGGTGCTCATCGGCAAGGCGTTGATGTTGTCCTTGAGCAGCACCGGGATGCCGTGCAGCGGACCGCGCAGGTGACCACGGCGGCGCTCCTCGTCGCGCTGTGCGGCCTCCTTCAGGGCATTCGGGTTGAGCTCGATCACCGCACGCAATCGCGGCCCTTCGCGGTCCAGCGCGGCTATGCGCTCCAGATAGGCCCGGGTCAGCGTCCCGCTGTCCAGTTCGCCGGCCGCCATACGGGCCTGCAGGTCGCTTATCTCGGCCTCGGCGTAGGGAAACGGCGCCGCCGCAGGAGGTGCGTCATCGGCCGCACGCACAGGTGACGCACAGCCGACCAGCGCCGTGGCGAGCACGACGGACAGGAAGAGAAGACGCGTTGGTGATAGAGCGTTGCGCATGGTGGGCGGCTTGGGCACCTAACCAGTGTATCGCGACGCCTTCAGGGTTTCCGCTTCAGGATATCGCGCGCCAGCACGTAGACCACCAGCAGGTTCAACACCAGCACGGTCCAGGAGGCCCAGCCTGGATGGCGGGAAATGGCGTAGACATCGAAGGGCAGGTAGATGCCGGCAGACACGCAGCCCAGCCACGAGGCCCAGGCCTTGGCCCGCCACAAACCCCAGGCTTCCACCAGGTGGAGCAGGGCATAGCCCAGCATCGCGGCCGCCGCAAGGTGGACGACATCTGGACTGATCATGTTCAACAGGGAGGGCAGGGTGCCGTGATCCGGGTCCAGGCTGAAACGCCGGATCAGGGCATTGATCCCATCACGCAGTGGCTGCGGACCGAGCATTTCCAGCCCGGTCGCGGCCAACAGTGCAAGCACCGCTTTGCCCGTTTCGAGCAGAGCGATGACATGCAGGCCCGGATGCCGTTGCGGATCCGGGTTGTAAGCAGGATGGCTCACGAGTCGGCTCAGCCGCCGCGCGATGCCTTCTTGCGGTCGCTTTCGGTCAGCCCCTTCTTGCGCAGGCGGATTTCCTTCGGCGTGATTTCAACCAGCTCGTCGTCTTCGATGAAGTCCAGTGCCTGTTCCAGCGAGTACTTGATCGCCGGGGTCAGCTGGATCGCATCGTCCTTGCCCGAAGCGCGCATGTTGGTCAGCGGCTTGGTCTTGATGGCATTGACGGTGAGGTCGTTGTCCTTGGAGTGGATACCGATCAACTGACCTTCATACACGTTGTCGCCTTCAGCAGCGAACAGCTTGCCGCGTTCCTGCAGCGGCCCCAGGGAATACGCCGGGGTGGCACCCGGTGCGTTGGCGATCATGACGCCGTTCTGGCGCTTGGCGATCGAACCCTGTTCCTTCGGACCGTAGTGGTCGAACACGTGGAACAGCAGGCCCGAACCCTGGGTCAGGGTCTTGAACTCGTTCTGGAAGCCGATCAGGCCACGGGCCGGGATCTGGTACTCCAGGCGCACACGGCCCTTGCCGTCCGGTTCCATGTTCTTCAGCTGGCCCTTGCGGGTACCCAGCTTTTCCATGACGCCGCCCTGATGCTGTTCTTCGATGTCCACCACCAGCTGCTCGATCGGCTCCATGGCCTGGCCGTCGATCTGCTTGATGATGACTTCCGGGCGCGACACGGCCAGCTCATAGCCTTCACGACGCATGTTCTCGATCAGCACCGACAGGTGCAGCTCGCCACGGCCGGAGACCAGGAACTTGTCGGCGTCTTCCAGCTGTTCCACCTTCAGGGCCACGTTGTGCACCTGCTCGCGGTCCAGGCGGTCCTTGATCTGGCGGCTGGTCAGGAACTTGCCACCGGACAGGTCCTTGTTGCCGGCGAACGGCGAGTTGTTGACCTGGAAGGTCATCGAGATCGTCGGCTCGTCGACGGTCAGCGCCGGCAGCGCTTCCGGGGTGTCCGGATGGCACAGCGTGTCGGAGATGGTCAGTTCCTGGATGCCGGAGATGGCGACGATGTCACCGGCCTCGGCAGTGTCCTGCTCGATGCGCTCCAGGCCGAGGAAGCCCAGTACCTGCGCTACCTTGCCGTTGCGCTTCTTGCCTTCACGGTCGATCACCGCGACCTGCATGTTCTTCTTCAGGGTGCCGCGCTGGATGCGGCCGATGCCGATCACGCCCACGAAGTTGTTGTAGTCCAGCTGGCTGATGCGCATCTGGAACGGACCGTCCGGATCGACTTCCGGCATCGGCGCGTGCTGCATGATCGCTTCGTACAGCGGGGTCATGTCGCCGTCGCGCACGGTGTCTTCCAGACCGGCGTAGCCGTTCAGGGCCGACGCGTAAACGATCGGGAAGTCCAGCTGCTCATTGGTCGCGCCGAGCTTGTCGAACAGGTCGAACACCTGGTCGATCACCCACTCCGGACGCGAGCCCGGGCGGTCGACCTTGTTGACCACGACGATCGGCTTGAAGCCCATCGCGAAGGCCTTCTGGGTGACGAAGCGGGTCTGCGGCATCGGGCCGTCCATCGCGTCGACGAGGATCAGCACGGTGTCGACCATCGACAGCACGCGCTCCACTTCGCCGCCGAAGTCGGCATGTCCGGGGGTATCGACGATGTTGATCCGGTTCTTGACGCCGGTCTTTTTGTCTTCCCAGGTGATGGCCGTGTTCTTGGCCAGGATGGTGATGCCGCGTTCCTTTTCCTGATCGTTGCTGTCCATCACGCGCTCGGCGAGGACGGTGCGTTCGGACAGGGTGCCGGACTGCTTCAGCAGCTGATCGACCAGGGTGGTCTTACCATGGTCGACGTGCGCGACGATGGCGATGTTGCGAAGATTTTCGATGGACATGCGAAAGGGGGCCAGTCGGCGCCGGATTTGGAAAAAGAAGTCCATCATCATACCTCGAACTGACCGTTTCGCGAAAAACCCGTTTCAGTCTTCCCCAGATGCCCATTCAGCCAAGGCCACCGGCCACCCCAGCACAGGCTCCGCAGCCGTGGCCTTCGCCCTTGCCTTCGCCTTTGCCCTTGCCCTCGCTTCTGCTTTCGCCCTGGCTTTTTCCTCCCCACCGCAGCGGCCATCTGTCTGGCGGGGTGGGAGGGGGCGGTGCGGGGCCGTTAGAGCCGCATGGATGCGGCGACGAGCCTACAGGGAGGTATTCACGGCGTGCCCCGCACCGGCCCCTCCCACCTCGCCCTCCAAGAAGACAGAACCGCTGCAAAACCTTCAACGATCGTCGTACCCGCGAGCGAAACGGGACGGGTGTAAACTTGGGAGCTGGACCTTTCCCACCCGAATTCCAAGGATCTTCATGTCCCTCATCGCTACGTTCGACACCACCCAGGGCCCGATCAAGGTCGAGCTGTTCGCCGACAAGGCACCGCTGACCGTCGCCAACTTCGTGAACCTGGTAAAGCACGGCTTCTACGACGGCCTGGTCTTCCACCGCGTCATCGCCGACTTCATGATCCAGGGCGGCTGCCCGCGCGGCCAGGGCACCGGCGACGCAGGCTACAAGTTCGAAGATGAAAAGAACGGCGTGAAGCACCAGGTGGGTTCGCTGTCCATGGCCAATGCCGGCCCGAACACCAACGGCAGCCAGTTCTTCATCACCCACATCAAGACCGACTGGCTGGACGGCAAGCACACCGTGTTCGGCCAGGTGCTGGAAGGCCAGGCCATCGTGGATTCGGTCAAGCAGGGCGACGTCATCCATTCGATCACCCTGGAAGGCGATACCGATGCCGTGCTGGCCGCCAAGGCCGACCGCGTCGCCGAGTGGAACAAGTCGATTCCCTCGCGCGCCTGATCCCCTTTTGAAACGGCCACCCCTGCGGTGGCCGTTTTCATGATCCCCGCCGCCTGCCAGGCCGCCCGGCCACGCCCGCGGTTCATCTCCAACGCTCGCAAGCTAGAGGAAACCCCCCATGAAAGCACCTGTTCGTGTTGCCGTGACCGGCGCTGCCGGCCAGATCGGCTATGCCCTGCTGTTCCGCATCGCCTCCGGCGAAATGCTCGGCAAGGACCAGCCGGTCATCCTGCAGCTGCTGGAACTGCCCGTTGAAAAGGCCCAGGCCGCGCTGAAGGGCGTGATCATGGAGCTGGAAGACTGCGCGTTCCCGCTGCTGGCTGGCATCGTCGGTACCGATGACGCCGAAGTGGCGTTCAAGGACATCGACGTGGCCCTGCTGGTCGGTGCCCGTCCGCGTGGCCCGGGCATGGAGCGCGCTGACCTGCTGCTGGAAAACGCGAAGATCTTCACCGCACAGGGCGCTGCGCTGAACAAGGTCGCCAAGCGCGACGTGAAGGTGCTGGTGGTCGGCAATCCGGCGAACACCAACGCCTACATCGCGATGAAGTCGGCGCCGGACCTCAACCCGCGCAACTTCACCGCCATGCTGCGCCTGGACCACAACCGTGCCCTGAGCCAGCTGTCGACCAAGATCGGCAAGCCGGTCGGCGGCATGGAAAAGCTGGTGGTATGGGGCAACCACAGCCCGACCATGTACCCGGACTACCGCTTCGCCACTGCCGATGGCGCGTCCATCGGCGAAGCGATCAATGACCAGGACTGGAACGCCAGCACCTTCATCCCGACCGTGGGCAAGCGCGGCGCGGCGATCATCGAAGCGCGTGGCTCGTCCTCGGCCGCGTCGGCAGCCAACGCGGCCATCGACCACGTGCGCGACTGGGTGCTGGGCAGCAACGGCAAGTGGGTCACCATGGGAGTGCCGTCCGACGGCTCCTACGGGATCCCGGAAGGCGTGATCTTCGGCTTCCCGGTGACCACCGAGAACGGCGAATACACCCTGGTCAAGGATCTGCCGATCGACGACTTCAGCAAGAAGTACATCGACAAGACCCTGGCCGAGCTGGAAGAAGAGCGTTCGGCCGTGGCCCACCTGCTGGGCTGAGCCATCGCTGCGTAATGAGAAGACGCCGGGCCTGTCCCGGCGTTTTTTTTTGCGCGTCGTCGGGTGTAGGCGAACGGGTGAGACCCCCTCGCGGCGGGCTCTGACAGCAGGCTGCTTGCTTGGGGCCGGGCGGTGGGGCTGGGACGGGGGACGGCAAGAGCCGCATCCATGCGGGCCTCGTTTCGCGCCATCCATGGCGCTCAACGCCCCCGTCCCAGCCCCACCGCCCGGCCCCCTGACAGGTTCCGTGGCCGCCCGCCGCGTATGAAAAAAGAAGAAAAGCGGTAGCGCCGACCCATGGTCGGCGAGCGCAGCGGGCCGTTGGCGGGAACATTCCGCCGACCATGGGTCGGCGCTACAGATTCAAAGGCCACCATGGACCTGTCGAAGGCGGGGCGGGGTGGGGTGGCGGGGGTGTTGAGCGCCATGGATGGCGCGAAACAAGGCACGCATGGATGCAGCTTTTGCCGTCCCCCGCCATCCCACCCCGCCCCGCCAACAAGCAGCCCTGCAGCCCTGCAGCCGTTGCCTTTGTCTTTGCCGTTGCTGTTGCTGTTGCCTCTGCGGGTGCCGGGCGCAGCCCGGCAAACTCACCCCCTACGACCAAGGTCGGGGCGTTCGCGCCGCTGCTGGCGCACTATGCTCGATCCCATGACTTCGTCTGGGAGGGCTGTGTCATGGACTACGAAGAAACCTACCGCCGTTCGATCGACGAACCGGAGGAATTCTGGGGCGAGGAAGCCAATCGCATCTATTGGCACAAGAAACCGCAACAGGTGCTCGACTACAGCAACCCCCCATTCCGGCGCTGGTATGTCGGCGGTGAAACCAACCTCTGCTACAACGCCGTCGATCGCCATCTCGACGAGCGCGGCGAGCAGCTCGCGTTGGTGGCGGTGTCCACCGAAACCGGGGTGACCCGCGAGATCACCTACCGGCAGCTCTATCGCGAGGTCAACGACTTCGCTGCCGTGCTGAAGCATCTCGGCGTGGGCCACGGTGACCGTGTGGTGATCTACATGCCCAACATGGCCGAAGCCGTATTCGCCATGCTCGCGTGCGCCCGCATCGGGGCGGTGCACTCGGTGGTGTTCGGTGGCTTCGCCGCCCATAACCTGGCGCTGCGCATCGACGACGCCGCACCCAAGCTGCTGATCGCCGCCGATGCCGGTATGCGCGGTGGCAAGGTGATTCCGTATAAAGCGCTGGTCGATGCCGCCTGCGCGGAGGCACACAATCCACCGCCGCACGTACTGATCGTATCGCGGGGTCTGGACCCGGCAGAGCCGCGCATACCAGGCCGCGACGTCGACTACGCCAGCCTGCGCGCCGAGCACGGTGGGACAGAGGTGCCCGTGCAGTGGCTGGAATCCAGCGAGCCGAGCTATCTGCTGTATACCTCCGGTACCACCGGCAAGCCCAAGGGCGTGCAGCGGGACGTGGGCGGCTATGCGGTCGCCATGGCGCAGTCGATGCAGACCGTGTTCGATTGCCAGCCCGGCCAGGTGATGTTCTCCACCTCCGATGTCGGCTGGGCGGTGGGGCATTCCTACAACGTGTACGGGCCGCTCATCGGAGGCTGCACGTCGCTGTTGTACGAAGGCCTGCCGACCCGTCCGGATCCGGGCATCTGGTGGGCGCTCTGCGAGCAGTACAACGTGCGCACGCTGTTCTCCTCGCCGACGGCCATCCGCGTGCTGAAGAAGCACGATGTCGATTTCATCCGTCGCCATGACCTGCAGGCGCTCAAGTACATCTTCCTCGCCGGCGAGCCGCTGGACGAGCCCACCGCGCACTGGGCCAACGATGCGCTGGGCAAGCCGATCATCGACAACTACTGGCAGACCGAAACCGGTTGGCCGGCCTTGACCCTGCTGCCGGGGCTGGACATGAAGCCGGTGCGGTTCGGCTCGCCCGGTTTCCCCAACCTGGGCTACCGGATGAAGGTCATCGATGAAAACACCGGGGCCGAAGTAGCGGCGGGGCAGAAGGGCGTGCTGGTGATGTCGCCGCCGTTGCCACCGGGGTGCATGACCACGGTATGGAACGACGACGCCCGATTCCTGCAAAGCTATTTCAGCCACTTCAAGGAACTGCTGTACAGCTCGTTGGATTGGGCGATCCGCGACGAGGACGGCTACACCTTCATCCTCGGCCGCACCGACGATGTGATCAACGTGGCCGGGCACCGGTTGGGCACGCGCGAGATCGAAGAGGCCATCTCCGGTCACCCGCGCGTGGCCGAAGCGGCGGTCATCGGCGTCAAGGATGAGCTCAAGGGACAGGTGCCGCTGGTGTTCGTCACCCTGAAGCAAGGACTGGCAGGCGAGGACCCGGCGCAGGTCATCAGTGAAATGATGGCCGCGGTGACGGCGTCGCTCGGCGCCATCGCACGGCCCGCGCACATCCACTTGGTCAATGCATTGCCGAAGACACGATCCGGCAAACTGCTGCGACGCTCGCTGCAGGCCTTGGCAGAGGAACGTGACCCGGGCGATCTGTCCACCTTGGACGACCCTGCCGCGCTGGATGAGATCAGGCGCGTGCTGCGCACCTGATGCGCCGGAGACCGGTCATTCGTGGCCGGTCCCGTGCACGGTGTAAATCGTGCTGGCACGACATGCGGTATTGTTGAATCGACATGAGCCAGTTCCGACATGGAAAAGCGGCGCGCGTGAGCTAAAGTGGGCGCACCCAGCGGCACAGGTTGATCCGTGAAGACCCTTTCCTCTTGCGAAGTGGTTACGACAATGCCGGTGGACGACGCGACGCCCGGTTGGGACGCCATCAACGGTGCGCTCGGCTCCCTTTACGCTGACCAACAGGCGCGGCACTTTGGTGCCGCATTGGCATGGACATTGGGCGGGAAGGACCCGCTTGATGGGATCAGTGTCTATTGGAGCGAGGCCGGGCGACCGCATTGGCATTACATCAGCTACGGGCTGTCGGAGTTGTTCGACAAGCAGAGTGAGGATCCGGACGTCAGTGGCTTCGGCTTCGAGTTGACCTTCCGGCTCGCCGCGCCTGCCGGTGCCGGCCCGGCCGATCCGCCGCCCACGTGGCCGATGAACCTGCTGCAGAATCTTGCCCGCTATGTGTTCCAGACCGGCAACACCTTCGAGGCGGGCCATCATCTTGATGCGCACGGACCGATCGCCGCAGATCGGGCCACCCTGCTGCACCATGTTGCCTTCATCGAAGACCCGCAGTTGCCTGCCCGCGACACGGTCAATGGTCGCCTGGCGTTCCTGCAGGTGGTGGGGCTGACGGCGGACGAGGTCGAGGCCATGCGGCGCTGGAACAGCGAGGCGATGCTGCACGCCATGGCAGCGGCCATGCCGCTGTGGATCACCGACATCGCGCGTTCTTCATTGCTGGATGATCCGGCGCTGTCGGCCGTGGCCGCGCAGGGGAGCGAGCAGCACGGGTCCAGCACCGGCCTGCTGCTGCTGGAGACGCTGGACTGGCGCGTCGACGGCGATACGACGACGCTGGTGCTCGGTGTCGGCCAAGTGGCCAGTGTGCGCGAGTTGCTGGGACTGCGCCTGGGGCATGGCAGGCCACTGGTGCTGGCCAGCGGCGCACGCCAGTGGGAGTTCCTGGCCGGCGCGCAGGAAGCGCTGGAGCCCGGCGATGACAGTGCGCGCTGCACGCTGGATGCGGCGGGCCTGCGCGCGCTGCTGGCGTGCCTGGAGCAGCCCTGCGGACGCTATCCCGTTCCGGGTACCCAGGTGGTGCTGGAGATCGTGCCGACGCTGTTGCGCGACGCGCAGGGCCGGGTCGTCCGCGAAATCGGGTGATCGGCCGGACCCGCTGTCGCGGGCCCGGCGCGGTGCCTTACGCCAGGCCTTCGGCCTTCAGCGCGGACTGCACGCCGCTGTCGGCTTCCATGCGGGTGGTGTACGCCGCCAGGTTGTCCAGGCCGGACAGATCCACCTTCAGGCCGGCAGCCCAGCGCAGGGTGATGTAGAAGTAGGGGTCAGCGTAGCTGCGGAAGCCGGCCAGCCAGGGCTTGTCGGCCAACTGTCGGTCGGCCTGTTCGAACAGGCTGCGCAGGCGCTTGTGCGCGGCATCGGCCAGCGCGCCTTTCTGCCCTTCGTCGGCGATGAAGGCGGCGGGCGCGAACAGCGGCTTGAACGCCGGATGCAGATCCGAGTTGACGAATGCCAGCCAGCGTGTGGCTTCCGCGCGCTGGCGCGGGCTCCCATCGCCCGCCAGACCCGCCTGCGGATGCGTATCGGCGATGTATCCCAGGATGGCCGCATTCTGGGTCAGCACGAAATCACCATCGACCAGCGCGGGCACGGAGCCGGCGGGATTGATCTTCAGGAACTCCGCGCCCTTCAGGGTTTCCCGCGTCAGCAGCTCGACCTCGAACGGCTGGCCGGTCCAGCGCAGCGCGATGTGGTCAGCGGTGGAACAGGCGCCTGGCTTGCTGTACAGCTTCATGGAAGGTCTCCGCACGGGGGTGATGGCTCTGGGGCCGTCACTATCGCGGAGCCCGGCGCGCGGAGCAATGGCGCGCGGGGGCAACAGTCTGTTACGACGAGCGCGGCTTCAGACTCTGCACCTTATAGAAGGTGTGGTCGCCGATCGTTGCTACCTGGTAGGCGTTGCGCCAGCTCGGGCTGGCGATGGACAGCGCCGCGAAATGGCTCGCACCGGGCACGATTTCCTTGCGCTGGTTCAGCGGCAGGGCCCAGTTGCGTTCAGCATCGAAGGCGACCGTCATGGCTTCCCGCCATGCCGCGTCGTTGGCCAACTGCGTGCCGGGCGCGACGATGGTCGGGGCGAACTGCTTGCGCGCGGTCACCACCTGGCACATCGAATCACCCCACAGCCCGCTGTCACGGCGCCGTAGGGCAACCTCGGCAACGGCCTGCTGTCCGCGAACGGTCTGGTCGCGTGCTTCCAGGTACACCGTCGTGCTCAGGCACAACGAATCGGCGGCCGGCTGCGGCAACAACTGCGACAGCCAGAGAATCCAGGCCAGTTTCATATCACTCCTTGCTCCGTGTGGGCCGCACCTGCCATGTCCGCCGGCATGGGGGCCGGGGGAGGGGCGAAGGCGCGACTTGGCGTCATGGGGAGGCAACCATCGGGGTCGCCCCGTGGGCAGCCCCGAGCGAGAAGATCGATGAATCGATCCGGGGGGCCGCACCTGCTCACCGGAACTGGGTGGTGAGCGGGAAAGTTGGCGCAAGGTAAGGGGGTATTTCCCAACGCGTCCTGAACCGCGCCGGTTGACATTCAGGTTCGGGGCAGTGCCGGAATAGCTTCACGGATGCCCCTATTCAGTTTTTCTATAGTGCCGCTGCGACGCGACTGCCCTGATCTATCGCACGCTTGGCATCCAGCTCCGCCGCCACATCCGCACCGCCGATGACGTGTGTGCGGATGCCCGCGGCCGTCAACGAATCCAGCAGTGTGCGGTTCGATTCCTGGCCAGCACAGATGACCACATGGTCGACGTCCAGCCGCTGTTCCACGCCCTCGAAGCGGATGTTCAATCCTGCATCGTCGACGCCCAGATATTCGACGCCGCCCAGCATCGTCACGCCCTTGGCCTTCAGCGTGGCGCGATGGATCCAGCCGGTGGTCTTGCCCAGCCGCGCACCCGGTCGGCCTGGGCTGCGCTGCAGCAGCCACAGCTTGCGCGGCGACGGTTCGGGATGCGGGCGGGACAGCGCACCACGGGATTCGTACGTCGCATCCACCCCCCATTCGGTCATCCAGCGCTTGACGTCCAGCGCCGGCGACGGGCCGGCATGGCTGAGGAACTCGCCCACATCGAAGCCGATGCCACCGGCGCCGATGATCGCCGCGCGCGGGCCCACCGTGACGCGGCCGAGCACCACGTCCAGATAGTCCACCACCTTGGCGTGGTCGGCCCCCGGGAAGTCGACCCGGCGCGGGGTGATGCCGGTGGCCAGCACGATCTCGTCGAAGCCGGCCAGTTGGTCGGCATCGGCCCGGGTGCCCAGCCGCACCTCGACGCCGGTTTCGTCCAGCCGGTTGCGGAAGTAGCGCAGGGTCTCGTGGAACTCTTCCTTGCCCGGGATGCGCTTGGCGACGTTGAACTGGCCGCCGATCTCGTCGCCCGCATCGAACAGCGTGACACGGTGGCCGCGCTCGGCCGCCACCGTGGCGCAGGCCAGGCCGGCGGGGCCGGCACCGACCACGGCCACCTTTTTCGGGCTCGTGGTGGGGCGATAGACCAGTTCGGTTTCATGCGCGGCGCGAGGGTTCACCAGGCAGCTGGCCAGCTTGTTCTCGAAGACATGGTCCAGGCACGCCTGGTTGCAGGCGATGCAGGTGTTGATGCGATCCGGACGTCCGGCGCGGGCCTTGTTCGCCCACTGCGGATCGGCCAACAGCGGCCGCGCCAGCGACACCAGGTCGGCCCCACCGCCGGCGAGGATGCGCTCGGCCACGTCGGGCATGTTGATGCGGTTGCTGGCGACCACCGGAACGCCTACGTGCGGCTTCAGCTTGGCGGTCACCCCGGCAAACGCGCCGCGCGGTACCGATGTCGCGATGGTGGGGATGCGCGCCTCATGCCAGCCGATGCCCGAATTGATGATCGTCGCGCCCGCCGCCTCGATGGCTTTTGCCTGCAGGACGATCTCCTCCCAGTCGCTGCCGTCGGTCACCAGATCAACCAACGACAAACGATAGATGATGATGAAGTCGGGCCCACAGGCTTCGCGGATGCGGCGCACGATTTCCACCGCGAAGCGCATGCGCTGGCGGGCGTCGCCGCCCCATTTATCGGTACGCGCATTGGTGCGCGGGGCGATGAATTCGTTGATGAGGTAGCCCTCCGACCCCATCACTTCCACGCCGTCATAACCGGCCTCACGTGCCAGCCGTGCGCTGTTCGCGTAGTCGCCGATATGGCGCTCCACGCCACGCGCAGACAGGGCACGCGGGATGAACGGATTGATCGGTGCCTTGAGCTTCGACGGTGCAACCGAGAGCGGGTGATAGGCATAGCGACCCGCATGCAACAACTGCAGGCAGATCTTCGCACCATGCTGGTGGGCGGCCGCCGTGAGCTGGCGATGCGGGCGCACTTCCCATGGCCAGGACAGTTTGCCGCCGAACGGCTTCAACCAACCGACCACGTTCGGCGCAAAGCCGCCGGTGACGATCAGGCCCACACCGCCTTCGGCCCGTTCGGCGAAATAGGCGGCCAGGCGCGGGAAATCGCGCGCACGGTCTTCGAGCCCGGTATGCATGGATCCCATCAAGACCCGGTTGCGCAGCTGGGTGAAGCCCAGGTCGAGCGGGGTGAACAGGTGGGGATAGGCGCTGTCGCTGGCTGGCGTCATCGTGGATACGCTTGCGTACGGAAGCAGTCAGCGTGCCGGGAAACGCCGCAGGTAGCAAGATGCGACGCCGCATCGCCTGCGCGGAGGAGGGGTGCCCCCGCGACGCCGCATCACGTGCGGGTGGGTGGGGCTATGTCATCCGTTGCCGCATCACGTGCGGGTGGAGGGCAGGGTAGAGCCGACTTCAGTCGGCTGCCGTTCAAACCGCAGCCGACTGAAGTCGGCTCTACCGTGATGCGGCGGCGGCGGGCAGCGGTCGGCCGATGCCGAACCATCGCAGGGTTACGCCACACAGGGGGCCGATCAGCAGCGCGAACGCCAGTGTGCCCACCCCGACATCGCCGCCCAGCAGCCATCCCAACAGCAGGGCGCTGCCTTCAATCAGGCTGCGCACCTGCCAGATTGGCCAGCCGGTACGCGTGTGGAGTCCTGTCATCAGGCCATCGCGAGGGCCGGGCCCCAGCCGCGCGCCGATGTAGAAACCGGTGGCGATGGCTACGAGCAGCAGACCGGACAAGAAAAGAGGCAGCTGCAGCCACAGCGTGTCCACCGGGGGCAGGAGCCATAGGCCCACCTGTGCGGAAGGGCCGATCAGCAGCACGTTGAGGACCGTGCCCACTCCGGCCTTCTGCCTGAGCGGCCACCACAGCACCAGCACCACGGCACCGATCACATTGGTCGCCAAGCCAAACGACAGCGGTGAATGTGCGGCGATGCCTTGTGAGAGGACATCCCACGGCGCTACCCCGATGCCGGCACGCACCATCAGTGCGATGCCGATGCCATACAGAAACAAGCCGAGCACGAGTTGGATCAAGCGCATCAGAAGAGAGGAGGGCATGGGGACCGTATCCGGAGAGCTGTAGCGACAATAGGCGCTGCCCTCATGCAGCAACAGATACAGACAGTGGCGAATATGACGAGACAGCGTCCAACCGGCCACAGCCGTATCGGCAGGAGAGGCATGCGCGTGCATGCCGCGGAAATCCAAGCAAAACGCATCACAGAACGGGACGCAGCGCGCCTGACAAATGTGAACTGGCGCGTCGATTGGACGTGATCAGCACCGCAACACGGTTCAGCTGCAAGCGCGCGATAAAGTTCCTCACCGCACCGCCTGCGCGCTGAACGCTTGACATCCTGGGAAGGCAGAATCCCCCGCTGCAACCCTGAAGCTCGGGAAAACCCTTGCCCTGCCTGCCTGTTGCGGTTTTTCATGATCCTGTATAGGGTGCAACCGCCGGTCCGGTAGAGGCCCGGCACCCGGTTTCACATGTTACGGGACTGTTAACATGACCTTCACTCGCCTGAGCATAATGTTCGCGGCGGTGGCGTGCTGAATCGGCTGTCGTAGTGCTGGCCCATGCCTCTACCGGTTTCATACCCCCGATATAGGAGCTGTACTCAATGAACAAGAAGATTCTTACCGCCGCGCTGCTGGGCGGCCTGGCTTTCGCCCAGGCTGCATCCGCACAGTCCGGCCAGGAATTTGACGACCGCTGGTACCTGACCGGTTCGGCTGGCTTCAACTTCCAGGACAGCGACCGCACCACCAACGATGCTCCGTTCGTGACCCTGGGCCTGGGCAAGTTCATCAGCCCGAACTGGTCGCTCGACGGTGAGCTGAACTACCAGAACCCGAACTTCGATGCCAACCAGGACCTGAACTGGTCGCAGTACGGCGCGTCCGTTGACCTGCGTCGCCACTTCATCCAGGAAGGCCGTGGCTGGAACCCGTACCTGCTGTTCGGCCTGGGCTACCAGAAGTCGGAAGAAGAGTCGGCTGCCACCAGCGTGAACGGTCCGAACGAGCGTAAGGACGGCAACTTCGCCGCCAAGGCCGGTGTCGGCCTGCAGACCACCTTCGACAAGCGCGTTGCCGTGCGTGCCGAAGTGGCTTACCGCGCTGACTTCGACGACAAGAGCACCGCTGCTCCGTCGGAAGACTGGTTCGGCGACGTGCTGGCTTCGGTCGGCGTCGTGATTCCGCTGGGACCGGCTCCGGTCGCTGCAGTCGTGGCTCCGGCCCCGGTTGCTCCGAGCTGCGCCGACCTGGATGACGACGGTGACGGCGTCAACAACTGCGACGACAAGTGCCCGGATTCGCAGCCTGGCCAGACCATCGGTCCGGACGGTTGCCCGGTGCCGGTCTCCATCGATCTGAAGGGCGTGAACTTCGACTTCGATAAGGCCAACCTGCGTCCTGACGCGGTTGCGATCCTGAGCGAAGCCTCGCAGATCCTGACCCGTTACCCGGATCTGCGCGTTGAAGTCGCTGGTCACACCGACTCCAAGGGTACCGACGCGTACAACCAGAAGCTGTCCGAGCGTCGTGCTACCGCTGTGTACAACTACCTGACCTCCAACGGCGTCTCGGCGTCGCGTCTGACCGGCCCGATCGGTTATGGCGAGAGCCGCCCGATTGCTCCGAACACCAATGCTGATGGTTCGGACAACCCGGAAGGCCGTGCGAAGAACCGTCGTACCGAGCTGAACGTCCAGAACTAAGTTCTGACGCTTCACCGGCAAGACACAGCAGGACCCGGCTTCGGCCGGGTCTTGTTGTTTGTGGGGTCCGCAGCGGCAGGTCGGTTCGCCTGCGCTGGCTCCTGCACCACCATTCGTCAGAAAACCGCAAAAAAACCAACAAGTTGCCGTATTCATTGAATGTAGGATCTTGAAAGCCGTTGTGTCGCTGTTAAACTCGGCGCACTTACCTCCTTTCTGGATGCTCCTCATGCTGCGCACTGCATCGGCCGCCGTCCTGGCGCTGGCCCTGGTTCCCGCTGCCCATGCCGCCGTCGATTGCTCGATCGGTGCCAGCGCGGCGCCCCTGCCGCTGCCTGCTACGGCCATCGCGCCGGTAGCCAGCGAGCTGTTTACCCGTAGTTCGCAGCTGGGCATGCCCGCTGGCGTGCTGACCAGCACCTACGAACAGACCCAGTCGCTGGACAGTGTGCTGCAGCGCCTGCGCATCGAAGGCTGCCAGAACGTCGCCAATGCCATGCCGAGCGCGCCGGCAGTGAAGCCGAACGATCCGGCGGCTTACAAGCCGCAGACCGCGTTCGACAACACGCCCTGGCGCTTTGACATGAGCCAGAACGGCAAGCGGATGACCGCCGATGAGTTCGACGCCTGGATGAAGTCGCGCGGTGTGCGCGTGGTCAAGCCGCGTGCGGCTGCTGCCACCGCCGTCGCCCCGGTTGCTCCGGTGGAAGCGGCTGCCGAGACCAAGCCGGTCGACAAGAAGTAAGCACGGAGGGGAGCAGGACATGCGGCCACGACGCCCGCCTGCCACCCCCGCTGCCCGCACCCACGCACCGCGTGGGCGTGCGACATCCGCTGCCACTACAGGCGGCGTGCGCCATGGGTTGGCGCGTGTGCTGTCCAAGGCCGGTGTGTGCTCACGCACCGAGGCCGCGCGCTGGATCGCCGCCGGACGCGTGAGCGTGGATGGGCGCGTGGTCCATGACCCGGAGTTTCCGATCCTTGCCGGCCGCCACCACATCAAGGTGGACGGCCAGCCGCTGGATGCCGCGCCGCGCATCTACCTCATGCTCAACAAGCCGCGTGGGCTGGTCACGACTGCCCAGGACGAGCAGGGGCGCGACACGGTGTATCGCTGCTTCGATGGCGCCGGCCTGCCGTGGCTGGCCCCGGTCGGACGGCTGGACAAGGCCAGCGAGGGCCTGCTGCTTTTCAGCAATGACCCGCAGTGGGCTGCGGCCCTGATGGATCCGGCCACCGGCCCCGACAAGACCTATCACGTGCAGGTCGATGGCATTCCCGATGCGTCGATGCTGGCGGCGTTCTGTGCAGGCATCGACGACGACGGCGAGTTCCTGGCCGCGCGCGCGGTGCAGGTGCTGCGCACGGGAGAGAAGACGGCCTGGCTGGAAGTGGTGCTCGAAGAAGGGCGCAATCGGCATATCCGTCGCCTGCTGGCGGCGTTTGACCTGCAGGTGCTGCGGCTGGTGCGGACCGGCATCGGCGGGCTGGTGCTCGGCGACCTGCCCAAAGGCCAGTGGCGACAACTGCAGCAAGAAGATCGGCGGCAACTGGAGGCCGTCGTGGTTCCGGGCTGAGACCCGCGGCCGGCGCGCGACGTCGGCCCCGTGTCGGGCGCAGGGGGGCGCCCGGCTATTCGCATACCCTGCAACAGGAGTCACCGCATGAACCGCCACCGCACCCCGCTGATTCGAACCGCCGCGCTGCTGCTGCCCCTGGGCCTGCTGGCCGCGTGCAGCAGCAAGAAAGAGCGGGTCAAAGCGCCGGACCTGACGACTGACGACGTGGTGACCATCACCGTGCCCGACCTGGACGCCCGCGGCAGCTACCGTTTCACGATGACCGACGGCGAAAAGACCCTGTCCGCCGACGACTTCGACGCCTGGATGAAAGCCAACGGCATCCGGATCTCCAGGTAAAAAAAGGGGACCGAGGGGATTAAGTCGTTTTCGGCCGCATCGCAGGCCGAAAACGACTTAATCCCCTCCGTCCCCTTTTTGTCGGGTCAGATCACGCCGAGTTCGCGGCCGATGCGGGTGAAGGCGTCGATGGCACGATCAAGGTGCGCGCGGGTGTGGGCGGCGCTGATCTGCGTGCGGATGCGCGCTTGGCCTTTGGGCACCACCGGGAAGAAGAATCCGATCGCGTAGATGCCTTCTTCCAGCAGGCGCTCGGCGAATTTCTGCGCAAGCGGTGCGTCGTACAGCATCACCGGACTGATCGGATGCACGCCCGGCTTCACGTCGAATCCGGCAGCGACCATCTGCTCGCGGAAATAGGTGGTGTTGCTCACCAAGGTCTCGCGCAGGTCATCGGCGGCGGCCAGCATGTCGAAGGCTTTGATGCCGGCGGCCACCACGTGCGGTGGCAGCGAGTTGGAGAACAGATACGGACGCGAACGCTGGCGCAGCAGTTCAATCACTTCGGCCCGGGCGGTTGTGAAACCACCCAGTGCGCCGCCCATGGCCTTGCCCAGCGTGCCGGTGATGATGTCGATCTTGTCCAGCACGCCCTTGACCTCGGCCGAGCCGCGGCCGGTCTTGCCCAGGAAACCGGTCGCATGGCATTCGTCGATGTGCACCAGCGCGCCGTACTTCTGTGCCAGTGCGGTGATCTCGTCGAGCGGCGCGATGAAGCCGTCCATCGAGAACACGCCATCGGTGGTGATCAGCTTGGTCCGGCAGCCCGCAGCGTCAGCGGCCTGCAGTTGGGCTTCCAGGTCGGCCATGTCGCAGTTGGCATAGCGGAAGCGCTTGGCCTTGCACAGGCGCACGCCATCGATGATCGAAGCGTGGTTCAGGCTGTCGGAGATGATCGCGTCATGTTCGCCGAGCAGTGGCTCGAACAGGCCGCCGTTGGCGTCGAAGCACGCGGCATACAGGATCGTGTCCTGCTTGCCGAAGAAACCGGCGATCTGCGCTTCCAGCTGCTTGTGCAGATCCTGGGTGCCGCAGATGAAACGCACCGAGGCCATGCCAAACCCGTGGCTGTCCAGCGCGTCTTTCGCGGCCTGGATCAGGTCGGGGTGGTCGGCCAGGCCCAGATAATTGTTCGCGCAGAAGTTCAGCACCGTGCGGCCGTCGGCCAGGGTGATCTCCGCCGACTGCGGACTGGTGATGATGCGCTCGGACTTGAACAGGCCCTGCGCGCGGATGGCATCCAGTTCGTCGGTGTAGTGGCGGGTCAGGTCGGACGAAGATTCAGTCATGGCAGCGGCGCGGCTCAACACAGGAAAACCGGGATTTTACCTGCCTCGCCCCGGTAGCGGCGGTCGGGGCTGGATCACGCACGTGTTGCGTTGCAATATCAAACAGGTTAAAAAACCGTGAACCGGTTGTTTTCCCACCACTGGTCCGCGCCACGCCCCATGTCCCTCCTCCCGCCATCGCCCCCCCCGGAGACGCCCATGAAGCACGCCGTTCGTTGTCTTGCCGCTGCTGCCGCCCTGTCCCTCGCCTCATTCGCCGCCAGCGCCCAGGAAGCTGAATCGCCCTACAGCTGGAACGTCACCGCCGTGTCCGATTACGTCTTCCGTGGCGTTTCGCAGACGGATGAAGACCCGACGCTGCAGGCAGGTTTCACCTACACCAGCCCGGTCGGTCTCTATGCCGGTGTGTGGGGGTCGGGTGTGGACTTCGGGCCGGGCGACCCGAGCACCGAGGTCGACTTCCTGATTGGGTATGGTCTGGATGTATCGGACAACGTCAATTTCGATGTGCTGTTCAACCGCTACACCTATCCCGGTGCCAGCGAGCTCAACTACAACGAGCTGATCACCACCACCACCTTCGCCGAGCAGTACAAGCTCACCGTGGCCTATACCAACGACCTGTCGGGTTCGGACACCAAGAGCTGGTACTACGCCGTGGGCGGTGAGTGGGCGCTGCCGCAGGACGTCACCCTGGCCGCCAATGTCGGCCGCACCTCGCTTGAAACCAATTACGGCAAGGACTACACCGATTTCAACATCGGCGTCAGCCGCCAGTTCGGCCTGTTCAACCTGGGCCTGGGGTATCACGGCACCGACGGTGCAGGCCGCGACAACAACGGCGACCTGGCCGACAACCGCGTGGTGTTCACGGTCGCCATCGGGAAGTAAGCACGCGGCGCCTGCGGGCGCAGCTGCAGCGAACGTCATGCACAACGAAAAAGGCGCCCTTGCGGGCGCCTTTTTTCATGCGGCTGGAGTGATCGGCGCGCTTCGCGCGTCCGATCAGTTCCAGCTGAGCACGACCTTGCCGGCCTTGCCTTCTTCCATCAGGTCGAAGCCCTTCTGGAAGTCATCGATCGGCAGCTGGTGGGTCAGCACCTTGCCCAGCGGGAAGCCGGACAGCACCAGCTGGGTCATCTTGTACCAGGTCTCATACATCTTGCGGCCGTAGATGCCCTGCACGGTCAGGCCCTTGAAGATGATCTTGTCCCAGTCGCAGCCTGCGCCGCGCGGCATGATGCCCAGCATGGCGATCTTGCCGCCGTGGTACATGCAGTCCAGCATGTCGTTGAACGCGCGCGGGTTGCCGCTCATTTCCAGGCCGACATCGAAGCCCTCCATGTGCAGGTCCTTCATCACGTCCTTCAGCGACTGGTTGGCCACGTTCACCACGCGCGTAGCGCCCATGTCGGCGGCCAGTTTCAGGCGGAAATCGTTGACGTCGGTCACCACCACGTTGCGTGCGCCGATGTGCTTGCAGATACCGGCGGCGATGATGCCGATCGGGCCGGCGCCGGTGATCAGCACGTCCTCGCCGATCACGTTGAATTCCAGCGCGCAGTGCGCCGCGTTGCCGTAGGGATCGAAGAACGCCGCCAGTTCGGACGGAATCTGGTCCGGAATCGGCCACAGGTTGCTGGCCGGCATCACCATGTACTCGGCGAACGCGCCATTGACGTTGACGCCGATGCCGACGGTGTTGGGGCACAGGTGCGGGCGGCCACCACGGCAGTTACGGCAATGGCCGCAGACGATATGGCCTTCGGCCGATACCCGCTGGCCGATCTCATAGCCGGTCACCGCACTGCCGAGCGCGGCGACGCGACCGACGAATTCGTGGCCGATGGTCAGGCCGGGCTTGATGGTGCGCTGGCTCCATTCGTCCCACAGGTAGATGTGCAGGTCGGTACCGCAGATCGCGGTCTTCTCCAGCTTGATCAGCACCTCGTTCGGACCCGGCACCGGCACCGGCACTTCTTCCAGCCAGATGCCCTTGGCGGCTTCGCGCTTGACCAGCGCCTTCATCATTTGTGCCATGGCGGCGGAACTCACAGGGGGAAAGATGGCGCGGATTATAAAGCGGTCGCGCGCTGCGCCATGTTGCAGCGCGGGCTGGCTGGCGCGGGTCCGCAGGGCGGCACCCATGACCTCCGGGCGTCTTCGCCGGGCAGGTTGGCGGCTAGAATCGACGGTTCAATCCTCCAAGGGCCGCTGCATGCGCTCGAATCTGCTCGCTTTCTCCATCGTCGCCAGTCTTGGCCTGGTCCAGGTCGCCCATGCCGCCGAAGGCATGTGGGTGCCGCAGCAGCTGCCGGAAATCGCCGGCCCCCTGCAGAAGGCGGGGCTGAAGCTGTCGGCCGAGCAGTTGGCCGACCTGACCGGCGACCCGATGGGCGCGGTCGTGGCGCTGGGGGGCTGCACGGCCAGCTTCGTCTCCCCGCAGGGCCTGGTGGTCACCAACCACCACTGTGCCTATGGCGCCATCCAGCTGAACTCCACGGCCGAAAAGAACCTCATCAAGGACGGCTTCAATGCGCCGACGACCCGCGATGAGCTGAGCGCGGGCCCGAACGCCCGCGTGTATGTGCTGGACCAGATCACCGACGTCACCGCGCAGGCCAAAGCCGCCATCGCCGCCGCCGGTAAGGACCCCCTGGCGCGCACCCGCGCGCTGGAGGCCTTCGACAAGTCCCAGGTTGCCGCGTGCGAGGCCGACGACGGCTTCCGCTGCCGCCTGTACAGCTTCTCCGGTGGCAACACCTACCAGCTGTTCCGCAACCTGGAAATCAAGGATGTACGCCTGGTCTACGCGCCCCCGGGCAGCGTCGGCAAGTTCGGCGGCGACATCGACAACTGGATGTGGCCGCGCCACACCGGTGACTTCTCGTTCTACCGCGCCTATGTCGGCAAGGACGGCAAGCCGGCAGCCTTCGCGGCCGACAACGTGCCCTACCAGCCCAAGCACTTCCTGAAGTTCGCCGACCAGCCGCTGGGCGCCGATGACTTCGTGATGGTGGCCGGGTATCCGGGCCGCACCAACCGCTATGCGCTGGCCGGCGAGTTCAACGAAACCGCCGACTGGACCTACCCGACCATCGCCCGGCACTACAACGCGGTGCTGAAGCTGATCGAAGATGCCGGCAAGGCCGATGCCGACGTCAAGGTGAAGTACGCCGCCACCGCCGCCAGCATGAACAACGTAGCGAAGAACTACGCCGGTCAGCTGGAAGGCTTCAAGCGCATCGATGCGGCCGGCCAGAAACAGGCCGAAGAGGCGGAGGTGCTGGCGTGGCTGAAGAAGCAGGGCACCGCAGGAAAGCCGGCACTGGCCGCGCATGCGCAGCTGATCAAGCACCTGGAAGCCGGCCGCAGTACCCGCGAGCGTGACCTGTTCGTCAACCAGTTCAACAGCACCTCCGCCGTCGGATCGGCCATCACCCTGTACCGCACCGCCATCGAGCGCAGCAAGCCGGATGCCGAGCGCGAAGTGGGTTACCAGCAGCGCGATCTGCCGACCATCGAAGGCGGCGTGCGCCAGATGGACCGTCGTTACGTAGCCAAGATGGACCAGCAGCTGCAGCAGTACTGGCTGAGCCAGTACGTGGCCCTGCCGGCGGCGCAGCGCGACAACGAGGTGTTGAACCAGTGGCTGGCCGGCAGCGATGCCAGCGCGGTCAATGCGCTGGTCGGCAAGCTGGGCGGCACCCGCCTGGGTAGCCTGGATGAGCGCCTGAAGTGGCTGAAGGCCGACCGCGCCGCGTTCGAGTCCAGCACCGATCCGGCCATCCAGTACGCCGTGGCGGTGATGCCCGCGCTGCTCAAGCAGGAAGAACAGAAAAAGACCCGTGAAGGCGAATCGCTGAGCGCGCGTCCGCTGTACCTGCAGGCCGTGGCGGACTACAAAAAGAGCCAGGGCGAGTTCGTCTATCCCGATGCCAACCTGTCGCTGCGCATCACCTTCGGCAACGTGATGGGCTACGGCAAGGACGGCGTGAACTACACCCCGTTCACCACCCTGGAAGGCGTGGCCGCCAAGGAAACCGGCGAAGACCCGTTCGACTCGCCCAAGGCCCTGCTGGACGCGGTCAAGGCCAAGCGCTACGGCGGTCTGGAAGACAAGCGGCTGGGCTCGGTACCGGTCAACTTCCTGTCCAACCTGGACATCACCGGCGGCAACTCCGGTTCGCCGGTGCTGGACGCGCACGGCAAGCTGGTCGGGCTGGCCTTCGATGGCAACTGGGAGTCGGTCAGCTCGAATTGGGTGTTCGATCCGATCATGACCCGCATGATCGCCGTGGACAGCCGCTACATGCAGTGGATCATGCAGGAAGTGGCGCCAGCGCCGCAGTTGCTGAAAGAACTGAACCTGGCGCAGTAACCGGGAAGGGCGCGGCGGATCCTGGTGATCCGCCCGCCTGTCGCGCGCGGCCTGCATTCAAGCAGAGCAGGTATCATGGCGCTCCGGCGTGCTTTCACAGGACGTGAACGAACGTCGGACCTCCTCCCCCCAAGGACGTCAAATCCGCATGCGCATCCTGCTTGCCCGTCATGGCGAAACGCCGTGGAACGCCGAAGGCCGTTACCAGGGCCAGATCGATATCCCGTTGTCGCCGATCGGTGAGGCCCAGGCACAAGCCCTTGGTGAACGCCTGAAGTCAATCGACATCACCCGCGCGGTGGCCTCGCCGCTGTCGCGTGCGCAGCACACCGCACAGCTTGCCCTCGGTGCCCGTGCCGACATGCTGCTGACCGAGCCGGACCTGCAGGAAATCGCCCACGGTGAGTGGGAAGGCCTGCTGGCCAGCGAAATCCATGAGAAAGATCCGTCGCGCCTGCGCGCCTGGCGTGAAGAGCCGGACACCGTGCTGATGCCCGGCGGCGAGTCGCTGCGCCTGGTGCTGGACCGTAGCTGGCGTGGCCTGGCCCGTGCCACCGAAGGCCTTGGCGACGAAGACACCCTGCTGGTGGTCGCGCACGACGCGGTGAACCGGGTGATCCTGTGCCGCATCCTCGGGCTGCCGATCAGCCGTCTGTGGAGCTTCCGTCAGGCACCGACCACGTTGAACCTGCTCGAAGGGCCGGACATCGAACAGCTGGAGGTGGTCCGCATGAATGATTGCGCCCACCACACGCCGTTCTTCGGCGAAGCCAAGCACCGCGCGCTCTGATACCTGCACTGAACTGGACGTCCCACCGTGACCGCACTGCCCACTACGCTCGCCGACTGGCTGACCTACATTGAACGCCAGCATCCGGCCACCATCGACATGGGGCTGGAGCGCGTGCGCAGCGTCGCCACGGCGATGCAGCTGGGCGCACCTGCCACGCGCACGATCACCGTGGGCGGCACCAACGGCAAGGGCTCCACGGTCGCTTTCATCGAGGCCATCGCGCGTGCCGCAGGCTGGAAGACCGGGGCCTACACCTCGCCGCACCTGCTGCGCTACAACGAGCGCGTGCGCATCGACGGCGAAGAGGTCAGCGATGACGCGCTGGTGGCGGCCTTCGCAGCCGTCGAGGCAGCCCGTGGCGCGACCACCCTGACGTACTTCGAATACGGCACGCTGGCCGCGCTGCACCTGTTCGCGCAGGCCGGGCTGGACCTGGCGGTGCTGGAGGTCGGGCTCGGCGGGCGGCTGGACGCGGTCAACCTCATCGACGCCGATGTGGCCGTCATCACCACGGTGGACATCGACCATGCCGAATGGCTGGGCAGCGAGCGCGAGGCGATCGGCAGCGAAAAAGCCGGCATCCTGCGGGCCTGGAAGCCGGCCGTGCTGGGCGAGATCGATCCCCCGTCCAGCGTGCTGCGGCGGGCTTACCTGATCGGCGCCAATGCGATCCGCGCCGGCAGCGACTATTTCAGCGAAGTGTTGGAAGACGGCCAGTGGGCATGGCGCGACGTCGCGGTACGTCTGCAGCTGCCAATGCCGGCGCTGGCCGGCCCCGTGCAACTGGCCAATGCCAGTGCCGCCATCGCCGCCCTGCGTTCGCTGGATCGCCCGGACGGCCTGCCGTTGCCGCGCAGTGCGTACGCTGAAGGCGTTGCAGCAGCGCGCATCCGTGGCCGCCTGCAGGCAGTCGAACACAACGGCGCCACGGTGCTGGTGGATGTGGGCCACAACCCGCAGGCCGCCGCCGTACTGGCCCGCGCGCTGACGTCCATGCCCGTTGCCGGACAGACGTTTGCCGTCTATGCAGCGCTGCAGGACAAAGATGCAGTCGGCGTCGTCCAGGCGCTGAGCGAGGTGGTGACGCACTGGACCTTGGCCGGGCTGGACGGCGCACGCGGACAATCCGCCGGCGCCTTGGCCGGCCGCTTGGCCGACACCGCTGCCGCCAATGCCGCGCAGGCGCCCCGCGTGGCCGATGCGCTGCAGCAGGTGACCGCGCTGGCGGGTGCGCAGGATCGCATCCTGGTGTTCGGTTCGTTCCACACCGCCGCCGAGGCGCTGCAGTGGTTTGAGCACGCCGAACGCGCTCATTCAGCCATCTGAGACGCCGCGTCACCGCGCGGCCGTATAATCATCGGCAGTTCCCACCTGTTGCCTGCCATCCGTGGATACGTCCCTGAAACAGCGTTTGATCGGTGCCATCGTCCTGGTGGCCCTCGCCGTGATTTTCCTGCCGATGCTGGTGACCGGCCCTGCCCGCAACAGCACCGCTGACAGCGTGCCGCTGGAGGTGCCCGGTGCGCCTGCCAATGCGCAGTTTGAAACGCGCGAGCTGCCCCTGGCCGCCCCCACCGGTGGCAACAGTGGCCTGGGCGGCGCTGCGCCGTTGCAGGAAGCGGCCACGGGTGCGCCGCCTGTCGTCGATACCAGCCCGGCCGTTGCCGCGGGCGATTTTGCCGTCAGTTTTGGCGCCTATGCGAGCAAGGCTGATGCTGATGCGGTGATCGCGCACCTGAAGGGCGCGAAGCTGCCGGGCTTCAGTGAACAGACCACCATCAGTGGCAAGCAGGCCTGGCGGGTCCGTGTCGGCCCGTTCGCCGACCGCGCCCAGGCCGAGTCGGCGCGCCTGCAGGCAGTGAAGATCCGCAGCGATGTTCGCGCTGAGGTGGTCACGCTGGATGCAGCGTCTGACAGCCCGGCAGCCGCCACGGCGGCCGCGCGGGCGCCGGCTGCCGCAGCGACCACCGCACCGTTGGCGGGCAATCCGGTACAGACGCAGGCCTTGCCGGAAACGGCCCCTTCCGCCGCGACGCCGCCGCCCGCTCCCAAGCCGGCGCCAACGCCTGCCGCAGAGACCAAGGCCATCGCCGCGAAGGTCGAGCCGAAGCCGGCTGCCAAGCCGGCGGCAGCGCCTGCCGCCGCACCGGAAGTGAAAGCGCCCGCCGCGCCTGCCGCCAATGGCGTGGGCTTCGCGGTGCAGTTGGGTGCCTTTGCGCAGACCGCCGACGCCAATGCGCTGCGCGACAAGGCGCGCGCTGCAGGGTTCAGCGCCATCGTCGACCAGGTGCGCACCGACAAGGGCACCCTCAGCCGGGTACGTGTCGGTCCGGTCGCCAGCCGTGCCGAGGCCGATCAGTTGAAGGCCCAGGTGGCTTCCCGCATCGGTGTGGCCGGCATGGTCAGACCGCACCCCTGATGACGGACCGTCAGCGCCCCGCCTGCAGGAACCCGATCGCATGATCGACATCGTGCTGGCTGCGCTGATCGCCATCTCCACCTTGCTCGGGTTCGTGCGCGGCTTCGTCGGCATCGTCGTGGGCACGCTGTCCTGGCTGCTGGCCGGGTGGGCTGCCTTCCAGTTCGGCAATCCGGTCGCCCATCTCTGGTCGGCCCCGGCGGCACCCGGTAACGGCCATCTCGTCGGGGGCTACGTGACCGTTTTCGTGGCCGTGCTGGTGGTGGTGACGGTACTCGGCATGCTGCTGCGCACCGGCCTGCGGATGGCCCTGCTGGGCGGCGCCGACCGCATGCTTGGCGGCGCGCTGGGCCTGGTCCGCGGTGGGTTCATCAGTGCCGTACTGCTGCTGATGGCCACATTCACCCCACTCACGGCTGAACCGGTATGGCAGCAGTCCTACCTGCGTGGCGCACTGCAGCCCGTGGTGGGCTGGATGGATGCGCAGCTGCCGGACGTATCGCGGCCGATGCAGAACCTCGAGCGCATGGTGCCCAAGGGCATGCCGTCATCGCTTGACGGTCTGGTGCCGTCCGGGCTGCCGTCCCTGCCGAAGGACGGTTTGTCACCTTCTATGCAGAGCCTGTTGGGAAAGCCGACCGCGACAGGCGATAATGGCGTCCTCGGCGAGGTGGTGGCGGGACGCGGATGGCCGCGTAACGTGGACCCGGCCAGGGGCGCGGCGAGCGAGTCCGCGAACGCCCCGGCACTGCCCGCGAACATCGAGTCGGCGCCTGAGCGTCCAGATCCTGCCGCTGTCCCGTGAGGCGGCTCCCCGGCCAGGCACGGCCAACATCCCTGTAGATGGGCAACGCCCAGCGGAGATAACGCAACATGTGTGGCATCGTCGGAATCGTCGGCAACCAGAACGTCGCCGGGCAGCTCTATGACGGCCTGACCGTCCTCCAGCATCGTGGCCAGGACGCGGCAGGCATCGCCACCGTCGATGGCACCCGCCTGCGTGTGCAGAAGGCCAATGGCCTGGTCCGCGACGTGTTCGACGCGCGCACCATGTCCACGCTGGAAGGGCGCGTCGGCATCGCCCACGTGCGGTACCCGACCGCCGGGTCGGAGGGCATGGACGAAGCGCAGCCGTTCTACGTCAACTCGCCGTATGGCATCGCATTGGCCCACAACGGCAACCTGATCAATACCGAAGACCTGCGTCGCCAGGTGTTCGAGCAGGACCGCCGCAACGTCAACACCGATTCGGACAGCGAAGTGCTGCTGAACGTGTTCGCCTACGAACTGGATGCACAGCGCCAGCTGACGCCGGAAGCCGCGATCCGTGCCGTGTCCCACGTGCACCGTCGCTGCAAGGGCGGCTACGCCGTGGTCAGCGTGGTGCTGGGGCTGGGCCTGGTGGCCTTCCGCGATCCGCACGGCATCCGTCCGCTGGTGCTGGGCAAGCGCAGCCACGCCGAAGGCGATGAATACATCGTGGCCTCCGAATCCGCCGCGCTGGACGTGCTGGGTTTCCAGCGCATCCGCGATGTGCAGCCGGGCGAAGCGCTGGTGATCACCGCGCGCGGCGAGCTGTTCTCCGAGATCTGCTCCGAGCCGGCCGAGCACACCCCGTGCATCTTCGAGTACGTGTACTTCGCTCGTCCCGATTCGATGATCGACAACGTGTCGGTGCACAAGGCGCGCATGCGCATGGGCATCAAGCTGGGCGAGAAGATCCTGCGCCTGCGCCCGGATCACGACATCGACACCATCATTCCGATTCCCGATACCTCACGCGATGCCGCGCTGGAAATTTCCAACACGCTCGGCGTGAAGTACCGCGAAGGCTTCATCAAGAACCGCTACATCGGCCGCACCTTCATCATGCCGGGGCAGGGCGAGCGCGTGAAGTCCGTGCGCCGCAAGCTCAACCCGATCCACCTGGAGTTCCGCAACCGCGTGGTGCTGCTGGTCGATGACTCGATCGTGCGCGGCACCACCAGCCAGCAGATCGTGCAGATGGCGCGCGATGCCGGCGCGCGCAAGGTCTACCTGGCCAGCGCGGCACCGCCGGTGCGCTACCCGAACATCTACGGCATCGACATGCCGGCCGCCGAAGAACTGGTCGCGCACAACCGCAGCGTGGCGGAAATCGAAGCGCACCTGGGCTGCGACTGGCTGATCTACCAGGACATCGAAGACATGGAAGCGGCAGTGCGCGAGGGCAACCCGGCGCTGCAGAACTTCGATTCCTCGTGCTTCAACGGGCATTACCCGACCGGTATCGAGCCGGGCTACTTCGAACGCATCCAGCAGTTGCGCTCGGACGACGCCAAGCACATGCGCCGCGCCTGAACGTGACGGCGGAGGATCTGCAGGGCACCGGCATGCCCGACGTCGGCGGTGACCTGCTGCGCGCTGCGCAGCAGTGTCTGGCCGAGGCCGATCCGCTGCGCAAGGTCGCGCTGACCCAAGCGTACGCCGCCGCGTTTCGTCGGGGTGCGTTGAAGGTCCCTGCCGATGCGGCACCGCCGGCGCCGATCCGCATGCCGGGTCGGCCGGCGCACCTGCAGCTGGTGCTGCCGCGTGAGGTGCCGCGTCGGCGCCTCGGCAGCAGCGCGGGGCGCGCGGCGTTCATCCATGCCATCGCGCATATCGAGCTCAATGCGATCGATCTGGCCTGGGACGCGGTGTATCGCTTCCGGGGCCTGCCTGCTGCGTTCCATGCCGACTGGGTCAGCTGCGCCGACGACGAATCGCGGCATTTCATGCTGCTGCGCGAGCGGCTGTTGGCCAATGGCCACGACTATGCGGATTTCCCCGCGCACAACGGCCTGTGGCAGATGTGCGAAAAGACTGCCCACGACGGCCTGGCGCGCATGGCCTTGGTGCCGCGCGTGCTCGAAGCGCGCGGCCTGGATGTCACGCCGCTGATGATGGAAAAGCTGCGTGCGGCCGGTGACGATGAAACCGCCGACGTGCTGGAGATCATCCTGCGCGAGGAAGTGGCGCATGTTGCCGCGGGGTCGCGCTGGTACCGCTGGTACTGCGAGAAGGAAGGCGTCGAGCCGCGTTCGCGCTTCAAGGAACTGCTGCAGGAATATGCCGGCGGCTACCTGCATGGCCCGTTCAACATCGAAGCGCGCCTGTTGGCGGGCTTCGATGCGGATGAGCTGGCGAACCTGATCGAGCAGGCCGACCACGTCGGGAAACCCGCTGCGCTCGCCGAGCATGGCTCGGCGCTACCAGACCCGCTATCCCGGTAGCGCCGAGCCACGCTCGGCGGAGTGCCGGCCGCGTACGTCGCCCCCACCCCGCGTATGCGCCTCATGCGTTGCGCAACACCACGCGCTTGCCGTCGTCAGTTGGCCGGTTGATATAGAACAGACCTGGGCCCGGGCGGTACGGCAATTCGCTCACTCCCGCATCGGCGGCATAGGTCAGCGCGGTGTCTCCCAGCGCATCGAAGTTCCAATGCGCGGACTGCATCACGTAGCGCTGTTTCAGCAGCGTTTCCTGTGCTGCATCCAGGTGGTCTCCACGCAACAGCGTCGCGGCGATGCCGTCCAGTTCCGTCGGCAGCGCCCACGCCGCCACGTCCTCTGGCGAACGCGCCCAGCGCACGTCCGCCGCCGCCGCGCGGGCATGCATCACGCGCAGCGCCACCAGCTGGTAGCGCCAATCGATGGGACGTTTGAGCACAACGGCCGAGTACACATACAAGGTTGGCGTGGGCAGGGCGCTGCGGCTGCCCGCTTGGCGCTGGCGCAGCCACTGGTGCCAGGTATCCACCCAGATCGTGCGTGCATCCAGTTGCAGCTGTTGCCGCCACCGTGCAGCCGCCTGCTCGGCGCGCTGGTGGCTGGCCGTGGCCTGCAGCCACGCCAGATCCGGCGTGGCGAAATCGGCAAATGGATGCCGTCGCACCTGTTCGCTGCGCGGCCGGGTCAGCAGCTTCGGCCCTTCTTCAGTCTGGTCGTAACCGCCGCCGATGTTGGCATGCACGCCAGGCAGCAGCCGCTCTTCGTGCTCCGGCGCCACCGTGGTCAAGGCGAAATGGTGGCGATGCTCATCGCGTGCGACGAGCTGCAGCACCTTGCCGGCGATGCCGGTGGGCAGGGACAGGCGCGGCGGCTGCTCCGTACGCCGCCCGCGGATGGCCGCCACGGTGTCGAACAGACCGATGAAGCCGATCACCGGACGCAGCAGCGCGAACGCCGGATCCACCCGCAGCCCGGCCTCGCGCAGCAGGCCCAGCCAGTGCGCGGCATCCCAGCCCGCGATCTGGTTGGCGACATCGCGTGCAGCAGCGGCGCCGCGCGAATACCCGAACAAGTCCACCCGGATGGCCTGCACCGGTGCGGTCCAGCGCCCGGCGAGCTGCGCCAGCGCCGTGGGCAGTTGCGTCTCCAGCGCGCGACGGACCTTGGCTTTCACCCCCGTCGCGCCGACCCCGAACGCCAAGCCGATCAGATCATCGGGTTGGCCATCACGGGTACCGGTGCCTTCGGTGTACAGCGCAACGCTCGGGGTGATGGCATCGGCGTGCCGTCCATCGGGATACAGCGCATGCAGGCGTGCGACGTTGGTCAGACCGTTGTCGAAGCTGCTGGTGAGGCGGCTGTTGTAAGGCGAGGCATCATCCGCACGCAGGTTGGCCGGCAGCGCGGTGGGCGGGGCACGCGCCGCAGCGGGGCGCAGGGAAAGATTGTGGGCGTTGTTGCGCGTGCCATCGAAGAACAGGCCGATCGTCAGCAGGCCTGCCTGCGCGTGTCCGTCGTTGCTCATCATTGACCCCTCCGTACCGCGACAGTAGCGCGGCGCCGCGCGGGAGGGAACTTCAACGCCAGCGGGATTACAGGCGCTGCAGCGCCATCTCACCCGCGGTGACGCGCAGCACCGACCCCTGCTCGTACCAGTCACCCAGCACGATGCGGGTGCATGGGTGTCCTCCCACGTCTAACGTATGCACCGCCGGGCGGTGGGTGTGGCCATGGATCATCGTACTCACGCCGTAGCGGACGAAGGTCGCCTGCACTTCATCCGGCGCCACATCGGTGACGGTCTCGAACTGCGCGCGGTCACCCTGCTTCATCTCCGACTGCCGGCTCTGGCTGGCATCACGCGCCTTCTGCGCGAAGGCAATGCGCGCCGCCAACGGCTGCGCGAGGAACTGCGCCTGGAAGGCCGGGTCGCGGGTCTGCGCACGGAACTGCTGGTAGGGAAGGTCATCGGTGCACAGCAGGTCGCCGTGCTGCAGCAGCACCGGCTTGCCGTACAGATCGATCACACAGGGGTCGGGCAGTATCCGCATGCCCGCGCGCGCGGCATAGGCCTCGCCGAGCAGGAAGTCCCGGTTGCCCCGGATGAAGTAGACCGGGACCCCGGCATCGGCCACTGCTTTCAGCGCGATGGCCACCGCATCCGCAGCAGGCGAGGGCGTGTCATCGCCGATCCAGGCCTCGAACAGGTCACCCAGGACGTACAGCGCGTCGGCCGTCATGGCCTCCTTGCGCAGGAAGGCGAGGAACAGGTCAGTGATGGCCGGACGGCTGGCATCCAGATGCAGGTCGGCAATGAACAACGTAGTCATGCCGTCATTCTACCGTCGGTGGCTGGATCGTGAAGTGGATGCCCGCAGGAGCCGGTGTGCGTCTACACCGACAGCGGCAACCAGGCCAGGCTGGCCCACGCCAGCAGCCCGGCGATGCCGGTCGCCGCCAACACGTCGCTCGGGTAGTGCAGTCCGAGCACCACGCGTGATGCCGCCACGCACAGGGTGAACGGCACCAGCAGCGGTGCCAGCCACGGGTAGTACGCCAGCGCCACGATGGTGAAAGACACCGCGTGCAGCGTGTGCCCGGACGGAAAACTGAACTCATCCAGCGGCGCCACCCATGCGCGGATGCGCAGGTCGGCCTTGTACGGACGCGGACGCCGGGTCCAGCGCTTCAGGCCTTTGTAGAGCAGCAGGGCGGCCAGTCCGGTCGCCGCCATGTGGGTACTGGCGCGCAGTCCGTCCATGCCGTCCACCAGCACCAGCGCGCCCATCAGCACATACCAGAACACGCCATCGCCCAGCCGGCTGATCGACGCGAACACGGAGCGGATGCGGCGACGGCGGCAGTAAAGATTGGCCCGCCGGCACCAGCGGGTCTCGCGGCCGAGCAACAGATCAAGCGGCGTGGTGCGCATGGAGCCTCCGGGCGTGGGCAAGTTCGGCGAGCAGGGCATCGAACTCAGCGACAACATGCTGGGGATGCAGGCGTTTCATGTCCCGTGCGGCCTGGCCGCCCAACGTCCGGCGCAGTGCATCGTCGCCTGCCAGTCGCAGCGTCGCCTCGATGAACTGCTCGTCGGTGTCCACCGAGGCCCCGTTCTCGCCATTGCGCAGGTACTCGCGGGCCGCACCGTAGTCGAACGCGACCGTGGCGACGCCGCTGGCCATGGCTTCCAGCGTCACGTTGCCGAAGGTTTCGCTGCGGCTGGGAAACAGAAACAGATCACCGCTGGCGAAGTGACGCGACAGCGCTTCGCCGCGCTGCACGCCGCAGAACAGGAAATCTGGGTTCTCATGGGCCAGCTTGGCACGCGCCGGCCCGTCGCCGACGAACACGAAGCGCGCTTTCGGACGCAGCTGCTGCAGGCGCCGGAACGCCTTCACCGCCAGGCCGAGGTTTTTTTCCGCGGCGATGCGCCCCACGTAGATGGCGGCGAATCCCGTACCGTCGATGCCCCAGTCTTCGCGCAGCGCCGGGTCGCGCTTGGCCGGATCGAACTGCTGGCTGTCCACCGCCCGGGCCAGCAGGCGAACCCGCTCGAAGCCTTCGCCCGTGAGGAACTCCTGCAGCTCGCGGGTGGGCACCAGGGTGGCGTCCGCCTGGTTATGGAATCGCCGCATCCAGCGCAGCGCAGCGGCCTGCAACCAGGCCACGCCGTAGTCGGGCAGGTATTCGTCGAAGCGCGTATGGAAGCCGGTGGCGACCGGGATGCCCAGCCGCCGAGCGCAGCGCAGCGC
Organism: Stenotrophomonas sp. 169; assembly: GCF_014621775.1. Classification (NCBI taxonomy): domain Bacteria; kingdom Pseudomonadati; phylum Pseudomonadota; class Gammaproteobacteria; order Lysobacterales; family Lysobacteraceae; genus Stenotrophomonas; species Stenotrophomonas sp. 169. The sequence goes on along the minus strand of NZ_CP061204.1, from coordinate 3,332,255 downwards.
TGACCAGCCCAGTGGGCCTTCGGTGGCGATGTAGATCGCATCGGGGCGCTGTGCCTGCCAATGGCGCCCCAACCGGAGCGGTGCAGGCAGACCGAAGCGCAGGCCGGGGTAACGCGGCAGGGCCGCACCGGGCACCAGGAACGTCCCGTCCAGCGGCGCGCTGTCGGCCACCTGGCGAGGCCGGATCAGGTCCACCTCATGCCCGGCCTGGCGCAGGCCCAGTTCCAGCCCCTGCACGGTCAGGGCCACGCCGTTGACTTCCGGAGGATAGGTCTCGGTGACGATCGCGTAGCGCATGGGGCTCTCCCGTTTGTGGGCATGCTGTGCGCTGGCCATGTCCCTGCCGTGACCGCATTGCGACCGTCGCATGACGGGTGGTGGGTCGAACGGGTTGGACCCCCTCGCGGCGGGCTGGAAAGCCGCATCTGACGCTGGGCCGGGCGGTGGGGCTGTGCGGGGGACGCGCACAAGTACGTCCATGTAGCGCTCGTTTCGCGCCATCCATGGCGCTCAACGCCCCCGCCCAGCCCCACCGCCCGGCCCCTGACAGGTTCCGTGGCCGCCCGCCGCGTATGAAAAAAGAAGCAAAGCGGTAGCGCCGACCCATGGTCGGCGAGCGCAGCGGGCCGTTGGCGGGAGAGTCCGCCGACCTTGCTCAGGCCACGAACGGCTTGAACTGGATACCCAGTCCGGCCATGCCGTCGACTTCGCCGATCAGGTCGGCGCGCAGCAGGGGCCGCGGATCAATGAAGGCCTGCGGGACGATCAGCGACAGCCGATCTTCTTCTGCGGTGAGCTCCAGCGCCGGCAACGGCGTGGACTCATGCGCGCGGTTGACCAGCACCGCCAGCCGCAGCAGGGCGGCCAGCCGGCGCGCCGGCACCACCAGGCGCTCGGGCAGTGCCTCGAAGGCACTCTTGGGCACATTGCGCCGATGCGTGCGCACCAGCGCCGCCAGCATGTGCTGCTCCTGGCGCGAGAACCCGGCGATATCCGAGTTTTCCAGCAGATAGCTGCCGTGGGTGTGGTAACCGCTGTGCGCGATCATCAGGCCCATCTCGTGCAGGCGTGCCGCCCAGGACAGCATGCGTGCGTCATCCGCTTCCAGCTTCCAGGTGTCCTGCACCTGGTCGAACAACGCCAACGCCGTGGCCTGTACGCGGTCCGCCTGCGCGACGTCGATGTCATAGCGCACGGTCAATGCGTCGATCGACACATCGCGCGGATCGTTCTCGCCGGCGCGGCCGACGATGTCGTACAGAATGCCTTCGCGCATCGCCGCCTTGCTGACCAGCAGCTTCTGCAGGCCCAGGGCCTGGAACGCCGCCTCCAGCACCAGCACGCCACCGGCAATGATCGGCCGACGATCGCCACCCAGTCCGGGCAGCACGATGTCCTCGATCTTCTTCGCCTTCAGCAGTTCGTCGCGCAACTGCGGCAGGGCCTCGGCCGTGATCGCGCCCTTGCTCAGTTTCATCGTCGCGCAGATTTCACTGATCGCCTTGTGCGTACCCGACGATCCCAGTGCCTCGTCCCAGCCCAGCGCCCGGTACTTGCTGGCAAAGGGCTGGAACTCCCGGCCGATCTCGGCCAGCGCGTCTTTCCAGCGCTTGCGGCTGAGCTTGCCACCGGGGAAGAAACGCCGCGTACTGGCAATGCAGCCCGCCTGCAGGCTTTCGCGCTCCAGGGTCTGCATGCCCGATCCGATGATGAACTCGGTGGAGCCGCCGCCGATGTCGATCACCAGGCGGCGCTGGCCTTCTTTCGGCGGCTGTGCGTGGGCCACGCCCAGGTAGATCAGGCGCGCTTCTTCGCGACCGCTGACCACCTCGATGGAATGGCCCAGCGCGGTCTCGGCCGGCATCAGGAACGCCTGCGGCGAGCGCAGTTGGCGCACGGTGTTGGTGGCCAGTGCACGCACGCGGTGCGGTGGTACATCGCGGATGCGCTGGCCGAAACGGGCCAGGCATTCCAGCGCGCGCTGGCGCGCCTCGCTGGACAGTCCGCCCTTTCCGTCCAGGCCATCGGCCATGCGCACGGTCTCGCGCAGGCGATCCACTACACGCAGTTGCCCCAGCGTGTAACGGGCGATGACCATGTGGAAACTGTTGGAGCCAAGGTCGATGGCGGCCAGCAGGTCACCATCGTTGAGCGCGGGGGAAGTCGTGGTATGCGGCATGCGCAGATAGTAGCCGAAGGCGGGTGCTGCTCGTCACCGCACCGCCTTCACGTCATTGCACTGCAGCGGCCGTCAAAGCCCCTGCATCAGCCCCATCTGTGCCGAATGCGGTGCCTCATCGTGCGCCGGTGCCAGTTTCACGTAGCGCCCGTCGGCCTGTAGTTCCCAGGCATTGAGGTTGTCATCCAGGTAGTTCTGCAGCACCTCGCGGTACACGCGGCGGGCCAGCGCCGGATCCAGGATCGGGAAGCCGGTTTCCACCCGCCGCAGCAGGTTGCGTTCCAGCCAGTCCGCACTGGCGCAATACAGTTCCGGCGCGCCGTCGTTGCCGAACCAGTACACCCGGCTGTGTTCCAGGAAACGGCCGACGATCGAGCGCACGCGGATGGTGTCGGACACCCCCGGGACGCCCGGCCGCAACGTGCACGCACCGCGGATGATCAGGTCGATCTGCACGCCCGCCTGCGAGGCGGCATACAGCGCACGCACCACCTGCGGTTCGTTGAGGGCATTCATCTTGGCGATGATGCGCGCGGGATGGCCGGCCTTGGCGATGGCGGTCTCGCGTTCGATGCGCTTGAGCACGCCGGTATGCAGGGTGAAGGGAGACTGCAGCAGGTGCTTCAGCTTGGCCTTGGAGGCCAGTCCGGACAGCTGCTGGAACAGCAGGTGCACGTCATTGCCGATGTCCGCATCGGCGGTGATCAGGCTGATGTCGGTGTAGGCGCGTGCGGTGCCACTGTGATAATTGCCGGTGCCCAGATGTACGTAGCGGCGCAGCTTGCGGCCTTCGCGACGCACGATCAGCAGCATCTTGGCGTGGGTCTTGAAGCCGACCACGCCGTACACCACCTGCACGCCGGCTTCCTGCAGGCGATCGGCCAGGCCCAGGTTGGCCTCTTCGTCGAAGCGCGCACGCAGTTCCACCACCACGGTGACGTCCTTGCCGTTGTGCGCGGCCTGGATCAGCGCCTCCACGATCAGCGAGTCCTTGCCGGTGCGGTACAGCGTCTGCTTGATCGCCAGGACGTTCGGATCCACCGCGGCCTGCTTGATCAGGTCCAGCACCGTGCCGAACGAGTCGAACGGGTGGTGCAGCAGCACATCCTGGCGGGCCACGGTTTCGAAGATGCCGTCCCCTTCGCGCGTGGTGCGCGGGGACATCGGCGGGTACTTCAGGTCCGGGCGTGCCAGCACGTCATACAACTGGATGACGCGGTTGAGGTTGACCGGGCCATCGATGTAATAGACCGCGTTCTCGGTCAGGCCGAAGTTCTGCAGCAGGGTGCGCACGATGTCACGTGGCGTGTCCTGGGCGATCTCCAGGCGCACCGCCGGCCGGTAGCCGCGGTCCACCAGCTCATCGCGCAGTGCCAGTGCCAGGTTCTCCACTTCTTCTTCGTCCACCACCAGCTCGGAATTGCGGGTGACGCGGAACTGGTACGCGCCCTCGACCTCCATCCCCGGGAACAGCTCATCGACGAACGCCGACAGCATCGAGGACAGGAACACGAAGTTCTGCCCACCGCCCAGCCGCTCCGGCAGCTGGATGATGCGCGGCAGCGAGCGCGGAGCGCGCACGATGGCCAGGTGGCCACTGCGGCCGAACGCATCCACGCCCTTGAGCACCACCACGATGTTCAGCGACTTGTTGAGGATCTTCGGGAACGGATGCACCGGATCCAGGCCGAGCGGCGACAGCACCGGCATGATCTCGTTGCGGAAATAGGCGCGCAGCCAGCGTTTCTGCCGGTGCGTCCACGAGTGGCGGCCCAGCACGCCGATGCCGGCGTCCTGCAGGGCAGGGCGCAGCACGTCGTTCCAGCAACGGTACTGCTGGTCCACCAGCTCGGCGGCGCGGTCATGGATGGCGTTGAGAATCGCCTGCGGGCTCATGCCGTCCGGCGCCGGCGGCAGGCCGAACTCCTGGGCGTGGCGCACGGCGGCAGCACGGATCTCGAAGAATTCGTCCAGGTTCGTGCAGGAAATGCACATGAAGCGCAGACGCTCCAGCAGCGGCACCTGGGCGTCCAGCGCCTGCGCCAGCACGCGGAAGTTGAAGTCCAGCTGGGACAGCTCACGGTTGATGTAAAGCGCCGGATCCCGCAGTGGATCGGCTTCCGGATTCAGGGGAACGGGGAGGGATCCAAGGCTGCTCATGATGTCAATCTTCGGCGTGGTGATGGGGAGCCGTCTCACGCACGCGTACGTGCTCGGCGTCGAAATGGCAGGAAAACGTCGAGCCCTTGCCGACCTCGCTTTGGATTTCCAGGCGGGCGTGGTGCAGGCCGAGGATGTGCTTGACGATGGACAGGCCCAGGCCGGTGCCGCCGCTTTCGCGCGAACGGCTGCTGGACACGCGGTAGAACCGCTCGGTCAGGCGCGGCAGGTGGTTGGCCGGGATGCCGTAGCCGGTGTCACGCACCGCCAGCATCACCCCGTCGCCTTCGCGGCTGAAGGTCACCCGCACCTGGCCGTCCACAGGGGTGTAGCGCACGGCATTGGTGACCAGGTTGGAGAACGCACTGTGCAGTTCCTTGATGGATCCGCTCAGGTCCACGCCAGCCAGGTCTTCCACGGTGATCTTGTGCCGGCCCTGGCTGTGCGCTTCGGCTTCGCGCCGCAGGGTGGCCAGCATCGGCAGCATGGCCACGGTCTCGGCCTCGCCGGTTTCCTGCGATTCCAGCCGTGACAGGGTCAGCAGGTCTTCCACCAGTTGGGCCATGCGCTGGCTCTGCTTGCGCATTTCTTCCAGCATCGGCCCGGTGCCCGGGAAATCCTCCGGGTCCATCATGTCCAGGTAACCGTGCACCACGGTCAGGGGGGTGCGCAGCTCGTGCGACACGTTGGCCACGAAGTCACGGCGCACCTGTTCCAGCCGCAGCAGCTTGCTGACATCGCGGGCAATCAGCAGCCAGTGGTCGGACGAATACGGAATCAGGCGCAGGTTGAGGCGGATCGCCGGATCGACCGGCGAAGCGACGTCCAGAATGGGTTCGGCATTGCGGCCGCCGGCCAGCCAATGTGCCAGCGGCATCGGTTGCAGGCGCTGCACCAGCGCCTGGCCCAGATCGCCGGGATGGTGCAGGCCGAGCAGCGTGGTGGCGGCTTCGTTGAACCACTGCACGCGCTGGCTGTTGCGGTCCAGCACCACCACCGCGTCGGGCAGGGCGGCGGCGGCGGCGCGGTAGCTGCGCAGCATGTCCAGCAGGCGGCGCTTGCGCACGCGCATTTCGTGCTGGTTGCGCGATACCACGCGGTCCAGCTCGTTCCAAACGCCGGCACCCTCGGCGATCTCCCAGCGCTGGCGCGCGGTCAACCGGCCCAGCACCCGGCGCAGACGCCAGTAATGCCAGCCCAGTGCGCCGATCGCCGCCACGGCGAGCCCCATCCAGACATCGCCCAGCAACGCACCCACCACGCCGGCCAACACCAGCACCGTGGCCAGGGTGGCCAGGGTCTTCAACCAGGCAGAACGGATGTGACGCGGCATTGCAGGTACCAGTGAAAGTGAATGAAGAAGGTCGCCCAGCCCCGCACTGTAGCGGGGTGGCGCGACAGGCGATCAGGTAGAGGTGGAAAAACGATAACCGGCGCCGCGCACGGTCTGCACCATGTTCTCCGCGTTGAACGGTTCCAGCGTCTTGCGCAGGCGGCGGATGTGCACGTCGATGGTGCGCTCCTCCACATACACGCTGCCGCCCCACACATGGTCCAGCAGCTGGGTGCGGGTATACACGCGCTCAGGGTGGGTCATGAAGAAGTGCAGCAGGCGGTATTCGGTCGGGCCGATCGGCACCGGCTGGTCGTTGGCGAACACGCGGTGCGCGGCGCCGTCGATACGGATCACCCCGACCGCCACGCTGCCGTCTTCGTCATCGTCGCGGGCCCGGCGCATCACGGCCCGGATACGCGCCAGCAGCTCGCGCGCGGAGAACGGCTTGACCACATAGTCATCGACGCCGGCTTCCAGCCCACCCACCCGATCATTTTCCTCACCGCGCGCGGTCAGCATGATGATCGGTACTTCGCGGGTCAGCGCTTCTTTGCGCCAGCGGCGGGCAAGGTCCAGGCCGCTGGTGCCGGGTAGCATCCAGTCCAGCAGGATCAGGTCCGGCACACGGTCGGCAATGGCCGTCTGTGCTTCGCGGGCATCGCCCGCATGGATCGGCTCGTAATCCCCTTTGCGCAGCGCAAAGGCGACCATTTCGCGGATCGCGGGTTCGTCGTCGACGATCAGGATGCGTTTCTGCACAAGGCCACCGTAATGCTCATCAGATCGGGAATGACGTCAGTAGACTACGATTTGATGACAGGTTTGTGACCCACGGCGCGCAGATGTCATACAAAACCCCCTGCGAGGTAGAGCCGAACGGTAGAGCCGACTTCAGTCGGCTACCCAAATCCCCGCCCCAATCTCCGCCCCAATCCACCTACTCAGCGCCGTTCCAGCTCCGGGTCATTCACCCCCTGCCGCCGCATCTCCAGCACCGTGGGGGTGATCGTCTCGATACGCGCATCCACCCGCGCCCGGCTGACATAGTCCAGCTCCGGCTGTCGCTTCAGTGCCTGCAGTTGCATCAGCGCCTGCTCCGGACGGCCATTGAGATAGGCCGCCTCCGCATACGCCTCACTGGCCCGGTGGCCATCGCCCGCCAATTCACTGGCCCGCGCGAAACGCTGCTGGAAGACCGGATCGTTGCCGCTTTGTGACAGCAGCGGCCGCAGCATCGCCTGTGCACGCTGGCCCGCGACCTGGCCGCCCTGTTCATTGAGGATCTGCGCGAAGGTCAGGGCGACCGGACGGCTGCCCGGATGCTGCCGCAGCAACTGTTCGAACCGCTCGTTGGCCTGGGCCGGGTGCCCCGAGCGCGATTCGGCTTCGCCCAGCGCCAGGCTCACCCACAGATTGGCCGGGTCGGCATCGTGCAGCTCAGCCAGGGCGCGCGCTGCGCCGGCCGCCCCACCGGTCCCGGTGGTCAGCTGGGCCAGCGCCTGCCCATACCGCTGCGCCGGGGTCAGGCCGCCTTTCTGGCTGCGTGACAGCGATTCGTACTCCCGCGTCAGCTCGGAAGGCGTGGGCGCACTGAGCACCCGCAGGCGCTCGCGGGCCCAGTCGAACTGGCCGCTGGCACCGCGGCTGAGCGAGCCGACCGCTACCTGCATGCCTGGCGGCAGCAGCAGGTTCTGCCGGCGCGAGATCGGATCAGACAGCCCCGGGTCGCTGGGATTCACCCGTTCCTGGCGCACGCCACCGGGGACTTCGGTGGTCAGCACCACCGTGTCCTTCTTCATCTGCTCGGCGCGCAGCTTGGCCTCGCTGATGCGGGTGGTGTTGACCGGGTGGGTGCGCAGGAAGTCCGGCACGGTGTAGCCGCCGTCGTTGCCGCGCATCGAAGCGCTCATGCGCTCGAAGAAGCCGGCCATCGCATCCACGTCGTAGCCACTGCGGGCCAGGGTGCGGATGCCCAGGCGATCAGCTTCGGATTCATTGGAGCGCGTGTAGTCGATCTGCCGCTGCTGCATCAGGCCCATGCCCGAGGCGATACTGGCCATGGTTGCGTTGCCGGCCGAATTGCCGCCGGCCTGCTGCGCGGCCACCACGGCGGCCAACATGCCCAGCAGGATCGGGATCTGGTCGCGCTGGGCCCGTTCAACACCGCGCAGCACGTGCTGCTGGGTCACATGAGCGATTTCGTGGGACAGCACGGCCGCCACTTCATCCTCGCGCTCGGCGGTCAGCACCAGCCCCGCGTTGACCCCGATATAGCCGCCCAACGTGGCGAAGGCATTGATCTGCCGGTCTTTCATCATGAAGAACGTGTAGGACTGCCGCGGCTGCGCGCTGTTGGAGCCCAGCCGGGTGCCCATGGTCTGCAGCCACTCGGTGACCAGCGGGTCGTCCAGCAGGTAGCCGTAGTTGCGCAGCTCCCGCAGCATCATTCCGCCGTACTCGGCCTGCCGTGCAGGGGTCAGCAGTTCACCCGCCGACGAGCCGATGTCGGGCAGCGATTCCTGGGCCTGGGCCAGCGGCACGGCCAGCGCGAGGGTCAGGGCGGCGGAAAGCAGCAACAGTCGCAAGCGGTCAGTCCTCGGGCAGCGTCCCACAGCGTGGCAGGCCGGGGGGAAACCTATCGTTAATCCACAGTGTTGCGGCCGTGGCGTGGATTTTCCATCAGGCCGCTACCATATACAGACAGTCGAACCGTCGTGGAGTTTCCCGTGAGCCAAGTTGAACAGCCTACCGGTGGCGCGCCCACCATCACCATTTATTCCACCGCCGTGTGCCCGTACTGCGTGGCCGCCAAGAACTTCCTCAAGAGCAAGGGCGCGCAGTGGACCGAGGTGCGCATCGACCTCGATTCAGTCGAGCGCGAGAAGATGATGGCCAAGACCCGCCGCACCAGCGTGCCGCAGATCTTCGTCGGCGACGTCCACGTGGGCGGCTACGACGACATGATGGCCCTGCACCGTGCAGGCAAGCTGGAACCGCTGCTGGCCGGGCAGGCGCAGGCATGAGCACGGCCGACGACAGCGCGGACAAGCTGGCCGAGTTCACCGCCTACCGCAAGAAGATGAACGAGCGCATCCTGGCCGAACCCAACCAGGTGGTGCGCCGCTTCTTCGCGCTGGACACGCAGACCTACCAGGCCGGCGCATTGGATGTGAAGACCAAGGAGCTGCTGGGTCTGGTGGCCTCGATGGTGCTGCGATGCGATGACTGCATCAGCTACCACGTCGCCCAGTGCAAGGAAGCCGGTGTCAGTCGCGAAGAGTTTTTCGAGACCTTCTCGGTGGGCCTGGTGGTGGGTGGATCGATCGTGATCCCGCACCTGCGCCGCGCGGTGGACTTCCTGGACCAGCTGGAAGCCGGCGCCGACGCCCCCGCCGCGCACGAGCACTGAGCCACGCTCGGCGGCTTTCCGCTGCGCTCGCCGATCACGGATCGGCGCTACCAAGGCCGCGTCATTCCGTTCGATCCGGTAGCGCCGAGCCATGCTCGGCGGCTTTCCGCTGCGCTCGCCGATCACGGATCGGCGCTACCCGGGGCAGCTCACACTTTGGTCTATTTGGGGCCTTCGACCCGGCTGAGGCATAATTGCGGGTGAAACTTACCTGCGCCGGTGCACCGGGCACCCCCGGACGGCGTTTTTCCCCCAGTTCGGAATATCGATCAATGACGCAGAAAATCACGGTCATCCGCGGCGATGGCATCGGCCCGGAGATCATGGACGCTACGCTGTACGTCCTGGACAAGCTCAACGCCGGCCTGGAATACGAAGACGCCGACGCAGGCCTGGTCGCGCTGGAGAAGCACGGCGACCTGATGCCGGCGTCCACGCTGGAGTCGATCGCGCGCAACAAGATCGCCCTGAAGAGCCCGCTCAGCACGCCGATCGGTGGTGGCTTCACCTCGATCAATGTCAGCCTGCGCCGCCACTTCGACCTGTACGCGAACGTCCGCCCGGCGCATACCTTCCCGAACACCAAGTCGCGTTTCGAGAACGTCAACCTGGTGACCGTGCGCGAGAACACCGAAGGCGCCTACCTGGCCGAAGGCCAGGAAGTGTCGGCCGATGGCGAGACCGCGTTCTCGGGCACCCGCATTACCCGCAAGGGCTCCGAGCGCATCGTGCGCTACGCCTTCGAGCTGGCCCGCGCGACCGGCCGCAAGAAGGTCACCGCGGTGCACAAGGCCAACATCATCAAGTCGACCTCGGGCCTGTTCCTGGCCGTGGCGCGCGAAGTGGCGGCCAAGTACCCGGACATCGAGTTCCAGGAAATGATCGTCGACAACTGCTGCATGCAGTTGGTGATGCGTCCGGAACAGTTCGATGTGATCGTCACCACCAACCTGTTCGGCGACATCATTTCCGACCTGTGCGCCGGTCTGGTCGGCGGCCTGGGCCTGGCCCCGGGCGCCAACATCGGTGAGAACGCGGCGATCTTCGAAGCCGTGCACGGCACCGCGCCGGACATCGCCGGCCAGGGCAAGGCCAATCCCTGCGCCCTGCTGCTGGCAGCGGCTCAGATGCTCGACCATATCGGCCAGCCCGAAAATGCCGAGCGCCTGCGCAAGGCCATCGTCGCCACGATGGAAGCCAAGGATTCGCTGACCGGCGACCTCGGCGGCACCGGCAACACCATGGGCTTCGCCCAGGCCATCGCCAGCCGCCTGTAAGCGGTCTGCGTCATCGGGTCGAGCGGGATCAGCGGGGCGCCTTCGGGCGCCTCGCTGCGTTTGCAGGGCAGGGCGCCCATCTGTGCGCATCTCGCACAGATGGGGTGCGTCCAAGGGGCTGGTTGGTGCGTGGCCGCAGGGTCACCATGGCCGCACTTCCTCCCCATCCAGGTACACCCTCATGAACATTGCAGCACTCGGCTTGGCCAGCCTGATCGGCATGGCCGCCGTCGCCCCGGTCGCCGCCGCCGAGCCGGCCCACCCCACCATCCGCCAGATGGCCGGTGCCACCGCCATTGATGCCCTGCAGGCTGACAAGACGGCCATCATCGTCATCGATTTCCAGAACGAATATTTTCCGGGCGGCCGGATGGTCATCCCGGACGGCACCACTGCCCTGAAGAACACCCGCCGCCTGATCGACGCCGCCGATGCCAAAGGCATCCGGGTGATCCACGTACAGCATGTGTTGCCGGCCGGTGCGCCGTTGTTCGCTGAAGGCGGCAAGACCGTGCAGTTCCACCCCGACATGCAGCCGCGCGCGGGCGAAACGGTCGTGCAGAAGGACAACGTCAGCGTGTTCGCCGGCCATTCGGCCGCGGTAATGGACAAGACTCTGAAGGATGCCGGCATCGACACCCTGATCATCACCGGCCTGATGACCCACGCCTGTGTGTCTGGCGCTGCCCGTGATGCCGCGGCCGCCCCGCGCGGTTACCGCGCGATCGTGTCGTCCGACGCCACGGCCACCCGTGACCTGGAGCTGGCCACCGGCGCCAAGGTGGACCACAAGACCCTGCACGCAGCCAGTCTGGCCACGCTGGAAGATACCTATGGCGACGTCATGACCACCGACGCCATCATCGGTCTGGTCAACAAGGCCAGCGCCGTCGCGCGCTGATAAGCTGGCCGCGCCCGCAGCACGCGGGCGCTGGCCGGAGCTTGGCTGAGATGGACCATTTCGCTGCCCTGCGCGCGCTGCGTTCGATCGTGGAAGCGGGCAGCTTCACTTCCGCCGCCGAGCGCCTGGGCACCACCCATTCGGCGATGTCACGGCAGCTGCGGCAGTTGGAAGAGCACCTGCAGGCCCGCCTGCTGGATCGCAACAGCCGCCGTTTCTCGTTGACCGAGGCCGGCCGGCAGTATTACGCCGAGGCGGTCGAGCTGCTTGATCGACTGGAACTTGCCGACAATCGGGCGCGGGCCGGCCAGGTACAGCCCAGTGGACGCCTGCGCATCAGCGTGCCCCAGGTGGTGGCCAGCCAGGAATTGCCGCACTGGCTGCCCGCGTTCCTCACCCGCTATCCGGATGTCGCGCTGGACCTGTGCGCCGATGACCAACTGGTGGATGTGGTGGGCGGTGGCTTCGATCTTGCCCTGCGCATTGCCCACGAACTGCCCGACAGCCAAATGGTGGCGCGCGAGCTGGCGCGGTGCGATCTCGTGCTGGTCGCCGCACCGGCGTATATCGCACGGCACGGACTGCCGCGGCAGGCTGCCGAACTGCACCAGCATGCCCTGTTGGCGTTCAGCCCGACCGCGGCGCGTGCGGCGTGGCACCTGCACGGACCGCGCGGCGTGTCGCTGACGGTTGAACCCGGCCAACGGCTGTGCGTGGATGCCACCCCGGCCCTGTATGCCGCCACGTTGGCGGGTATGGGCATCACCCTGCTCACCGCCCTGACCGTGCAGGAAGACCTGCGCGCCGGACGGCTGATCCGCATCCTGCCCGCCTGGAACGGCGGCCGCCGCCACTACTTCGCACTGTATCCCCATGCACGCGCCATGGCCGCCAAAGTGCGCGTCCTGGTAGAGCACCTGCAGACCCACTACGCCGCACTGCAGGCCTCCCTCGACGCCCGTTGACGAATGGGCAGGTCGACATTGACGGTGAATGGGCGGGTAGCGCCGATCCACTCTCGGCGAGCGCGCAGCGCGGCGCCTCTGCCTTTCCGCCGAGCACGGCTCGGCGCTACAAAAGCAGCATCACGCAGACCCGAAGCCGGGTAGCGCCGAGCCGCGCTCGGCGAGCGCGCAGCGCGGCGCCTCTGCCTTTCCGCCGAGCACGGCTCGGCGTTACAAAAGCAGCATCACGAACACCCGAAACCGGGTAGCGCCGAGCCGCGCTCGGCGAGCGCGCAGCGCGGCGCCTCTGCCTTTCCGCCGAGCACGGCTCGGCGCTACAAAAGCAGCATCACGAACACCCGAAGCCGGGTAGCGCCGAGCCGCGCTCGGCGAGCGCGCAGCGCGGCGCCTCTGCCTTTCCGCCGAGCACGGCTCGGCGCTACAAAAGCAGCATCACGAACACCCGAAGCCGGGTAGCGCCGAGCCACGCTCGGCGAGCGCGCAGCGCGGCGCCTCTGCCTTTCCGCCGAGCACGGCTCGGCGCTACAAAAGCAGCATCACGAACACCCGAAGCCGGGTAGCGCCGAGCCACGCTCGGCGAGCGCACGGCGCGGCGCCTTTGCCGTTCCGCCGAGCACAGCTCGGCGTTACAAAAGCAGCATCACGCAGAACCCAACGCGCGCGATCAGCGCTGCTGGATCTTCGACAGCAGGCGCAGGAATTCCACGTACAGCCACACCAGCGTCACCATCAGGCCAAACGCGCCGTACCACTCCATGAACTTCGGTGCGCCCTGCTCAACACCGCTTTCAATGAAGTCGAAATCCAGCACCAGGTTCAACGCCGCCACGATCACCACGAACACGCTGAACGCGATGCCCAGGCCGCTGGCTTCATGAATCACCGGCACGTTGATGCCGAACAGGCCCAGCACGATCGACGCCAGATACAGCAGCGCGATACCGCCGGTTGCGGCCACCACGCCCAGCTTGAAGTTCTCGGTGGCCTTGATCAGCCCACTGCGATACGCGACCAGCAGCGCAACCAGCGTGCCGAACGTCGCCAGCACAGCCTGGAACACGATGCCCGGGAAGCGCTGCTCGAACACGGCGGAGATGGCGCCCAGGAACAGACCCTCCACCAGCGCATACATCGGCGCGGTCACCGGCGCCCAGGTCTTCTTGAACACGGTGATCAAGGCCAGGATCAGGCCACCGACCGCGCCGCCGATGGCGTAGCCCATGCCCGCCGACGACAGCGTGCCGGCCATCTCGCCGCTGGTGACCAGCGCCTGGCTCCACGCAAACGACGCGGTCAGCACGGTCAGCAGCAGCAGCACGCCGGTCTTGTTGACCGTGCCATTGAGGGTCATCACCTGATCGCCGCGCGCCGAAACGGTGCCGCTGCCAAGGTCGAGGAAGGTGGACTCGGAAAGAGCCGGGTTGCCGCTGCGCATGTGCGTTCTCCGTGCGTGAAGGGGGTAGGGGGCCATCCGGCCGCTGCGCACGATCATAACGGACACGCTGCGCCCACGGCGTTGAGGGGCCCCGGCGCCTTGCAGATAAGGGGCTGAACCGACCGTTCTGTTTGACAGAACAACGCACGGTTGTTCACAATCCCCGTCTGCTCGTGGGCCCGGCCCCAGGCAGGATGCATCGCCGGGGTATAGCGCAGTCTGGTAGCGCGCCTGCTTTGGGAGCAGGATGTCGGGGGTTCGAATCCCTCTACCCCGACCAACCCATCGCCCTCGATAGAGCGGTTTGGTTAACCGGTTCGGGCGCCCGTAGCTCAACTGGATAGAGCACCGGCCTTCTAAGCCGGCGGTTACAGGTTCGATTCCTGTCGGGCGCACCATTGAAATCAATGGGTTAAGGCTATTTTTTTGTTCATCGCTCCCGCCCTCCGGAAATTGCTCCGGAAATACGCGGTTGCCGACCATCCTTTGCGCGACGACGACCAGCTGACGGCAGGCTGCAAAGGAATGGTCGCGATAACGAAGTTACGTTTTGTTCATATCCGTCTCGCCCTGTGCGAAAATCGTGCGAGATGATCTAGGGACAGGGGTAGTGCGATGCAGAAGGATGAGCGGGACGTCTTCTTCTTTGATGTTGTGACGGAGACGAAGAGCAGAAGCTACAAGGGACTGGCGCCGTTTCCGCACGAAAAGCTGGCGCAGACTGTCCTTAAGTTCTTCAATGCAAAAAAGCTTACGTCGTTAATTCGAAAAAGCAGGTCTTCTACATTGCCGATATGACAGTCAGTGCAAGCCGCTGCGAGATGCTGATTGGCTTTGCTGATCCCGAGGCGGCAGACCCCACGTTCACAGATTGGCTAAAGGGCGCTAGGCGGGTTGAGAACAAGGTTGGCGACGAAGGGCTTGAACACACCGCCCACATCGTTTGGCAGTATGGCAACGCTAAAAACTCCGCGCCATGCCCCTTCCTGCTTGAGTCCGCGACGGGCGTTCCTGCATCCAAAGTTGTCGTGTTCTTGAACAAAATGTTTCGTGCTTACAGCAAGTTGTTCAAGGATTTCTGGGTGGATGACCCCGTTGGAAAGAAGGACGCCGCAGGAAACTTTTTGAAGGTGAAGGCGTATCCAAGCATTGAACTGCTAGGTCACCCTTCTTCTGAATTTATCAAGGATCTGAAAAGCGGTGAGCTCCAACAGGTTGAGTTGTACACCCAGAAAAAGAAGGGAGCGAGCTGGGATGCGGCTGACAAAATTATTGAAGATCGCGCCTCTGTGATCCTCAAGCCCAATCCGAATAAAATTCTGGGAAAGGCAAAGGCTCTCTTGGATTCGGTGCTTCCCGGTAAGGCGAATGATTACGAGTTTGCCAGAATCAAATTTAAGACTGATTCAGATGTGAATCGCACCGTGAGCGTGATGTCTAAGAACTACGGGCTCTTGTCTACTGGCTTGTATGTTAGAAAAGAAAGGTTGACCGGTCTTGGTAATTTGCCTACCGCGTTTGCGCAAATTAACCCGGTTATCATTGGATTGATGCGAAAACTGGTGTGAGGTCTTGGTGTGTTTTCTTTAATATTCTCGCCGCTCGCCTATCTCAAGATCAAGCACCAGTCGAAGTGGGTATTCGACTGGTTCTATCCAGGATTTTTTTCGGCCGTGACCAGCCTCCTGTTATGGGTGCTGGGGCGCCCTGGTATGATCGCCGGTACGTCGGGATTGTTGGATAGGCTGATCATTGTTTTTTCCGTTTTGCCGGGATTTTACATCGCAGCTCTCGCGGCAATCGCCACCTTTAATCGACCTGACATTGACACTGTGATGCCTTCGCCGTCGCCAACTTTGAACGTTGACATCGGCGGTCATGAAAACAAAATAGAACTGACCCGTCGTCGGTTTCTTGCCTACTTGTTTGCTTTCTTGTGCTGGGAAAGCTTTGCTCTGCTAATACTTTGCGTTTTTGCGGGTCTAACTGCGCAGGGGTTATTTAGCGTTCTTGGTTCGCTAGCGTCTTATGGCAAGTGGGTGTTTATTTTTGGCTTGCTTTGCCTTTTCTGGCAGTTGGTTTTTGCGACGGGTCTCGGTCTTTATTATCTTGGGGACCGTCTAAATCGCCCAGAGTACTGACGGCAGGGTTACCGGTCGTTGGAGCCAGACTCAGCGACTGTAGGGAGCGAGTGCTCGTAGACGTGCATCATGGCGTCCGTCTTGTGCCCGCTGGCTTCCTTCTTGTCGCCCTTGGTGTCGGTCACTCCGCGATGTTTCAGACTGTGTAGGCCGAAGCGGTCGTCCTGGCTCAGAATTCCATCCTTCACCGCATTGCGCATCATGCGCCCCCATGCGGTCTGCCAACCATCCTCGGTCAACCGCTCACCGCCCTCGCTGACGAACAGATAGCGGTCCTCGGCCCGGATCGGAATCACTCCCCCGTTTCGCCCCCAAATAGCCGCCCGACGCGCCCGCAGCATGTCGATAGCTTCCTCGGTTTCGACACCCTTCCGCACCAGATTGTCTCGGCTGCCCTTCCGGCGGTTCGTGCGCGAAACCTCGCCGTCGACGTGAGCGTCCGTCAGCGTCAGCACCTCAATGCCGCGTAGGCGCGCCTGATACGCCAGTTCCATTGCTGCCCACAGGTACGCCGGCACTGCGACCCTAGCGCGAGGTCCGCGCGCGCTGCACTCCTTCGCATATGCTTGGACCTTGCGGAACACGTCGATCGCTGGCATGCGGTGATCACCCTTCTCTTTGACCTGCTTGATGCCGGTGGCCGGGTTGGTGCTGGCGTGGTCATGCTCCCGTGCCCAGCCGAACACGCGCCGCAGAAGGCGCAGCAAGTGGTTGGCCTTCGTGGGGTGACCGGGGATGGCCGGGGCGCCCGGCTTTGCGCCTGGCCTTCCCTGAGCGATAACGTCAATCAGCCGGCGAATGAACCCAGGCGTCAGTCTGTCCACGGTGGCCTCGCCCAGCGTTGTGTTGTTCTTGAGCGGGTACGCCTTGATGGCGCGGGCATAGTCCTTGTAGCCCTGCTGCGTCGACGGTTTGAGTTGGGCAAACGCCAGGCTTTCGGCATGCCGGTCGATGACAAAGGCCACTGTTCCGCGCTGGGCTTCGCCTCGGCGTGCTTCCATGATCGCGTGCAGGCCTGACATGCCCGCTGTCGGCCCGGCGACCGTCTTGATTCTGGAACCGTAGCCTTCTTCATGCGTCACGCGGACGTACCGCTTGCCACGACCGGTGGGATCCCAATAGATTCCCGCCGGCAGCTGGGTGTGGTCGATGTGCGAGGGCAGGTTGGGTGCGGCCTTGCGTGGTCTAGCCATGGTGCGGCAGTGCGTCCTTTCAGATCAGCGAAGCGGGCTAGCTCTCGTTCTCGAAAGCTGGGGAGGTAAGGCCCAGTGCCTCGTTGAGCGCTGCAGTGGTGGTCCAGACGCCGCCTTGGCCGTCGTACTGCACTCGGATCTTTCGCTGCCTGGCCCAGCGCTCCACGGTGGCGTGCCGCGGCCGTTTGCCGGGCCGACAAAGCTCCTGCAGGTCGCGGAACTGGAGAACCTCTCCGATCACGGTCGGCCTCCTTGAGCGCTGGCGCGGACACGGGTGCGCTTCGTGGCCGGCTCGGCGATGGTGAGCTTGAACTGCAGAACGTTGTCAGGCTCGACGTGCGCCACAGCCTTGCGCGTGCTGCGCACCGGGCGATTCATCTGACGCCAGCTGGGCAGCGCCGCGTCTGGAGCCGCGTGCTTGGCCGTCTTCGTGCACCGGCACTCAACGAAGTGGCCGCCACCAGCGCTGGAGCTGCGGCCGTCATGGATGTGCCGCGCGCTGTGACCAGCGGCGCAGGGCGACAGGCCCTCGGGATGGTCGATCTTGCACTGGGTCATTGGGCACCTCGATTGGAAAGCGAGGGAGAAAAGAGAGCCCGATGGGACGGACGAATAACTTCACGAACTCGACGCATGCGGAACTGCACGGCACTGCTGTAGGTCTCGCCGGCCTGTTGCGGACCAGCGCTCACGTGCAGGATCGGCTGCTGGATAAGCGCCGCGTCACGCACCATCAGCGACGATTTATCCGGGCGCCGTCTCCGGGCGGGGACCGGGAGCTGGCGGACTTGCTCGACATGCTGGCCAAGCAGGTGCACCACGGCGCGCGCATAGAGGGCGACGCCGAGCAGCTGCTGAAGGATCCGGCAGCATCGCTCCTAGGCGTATTCGGTCCGAAGCTGGTCGAGCTGCAGCGGAACGCCCGGCACCATGTGGTGCTGGAGGCGGCGAACGTCACCCTGCGGACGCATGCGGCGGCGTGGCTGGATGCGGGCGAGCACGGGCAGAGCCGGCATGCGCGCGCGCTGGCCAGCAACCGCGGCTTGGCCGAAGTATTGAATGAGTTGGAGACCCTGAGAACAGCAATGGCGAGCAAACGAGTGCGCGCGTAGGATTGACCACACTCGCTTAGTCAGGAAATCGATGTGGGAAAGCCGGGGGTGAAGAGGCTGCGCGTCAAGGGGCAGTACAACTACGAGGCCTGGCAGGAGATGGCGCATGCAGCACGATCTGTTCGCGCCGTAGCCCGTGAGTACTTGCCCGGCAGCGCGCACACGACTACGGCGGCAGTGGTGATGACTGCCTTCTCGGTTGAGGCGTTCTGTCAAACCCTCGGCCCGGCGATTCTCGGCGCTGAGTGGAAGGATCGGAGCACAGTTAAGGACAAGATCAAGGCCATTGCGAGAAAAGTCGGTCTGAAGGCCGATTTCGGCGCCAGCCCGTGGTCCGATGTTCAGCGGCTTATGGAGGCGCGTGACGCGCACGCTCATGCCAAGCCGCACGCTCGTGAAATAGACTCGGTTGTAGAAGTCGAAGAGGACGTTGACGCAAGAGAGCTTCTCAATAAGGAGATGCAGAGGCATTACTTGCCCCTCCATGATCTGGACGAACTCGATAGGGTTGCAGACGCCATAGAAGCGGCCCTCCTTGAGATATGGACGGCCGCAGGCCGTCGCGCAGTCGAGTTCAAAAGGCTTAGTCGCCAGTCCTGGTCTGTCAGTTTGCTGACGTGATGCCATAGCGGTGAATCCGAGTTGAGCACTGGTCGCAAGCAGCGGTGAACAGCGCGCGCTGAGAGAAGCGGGAGCCGCTGACGGGGACGGCGGTGCAGGTGACGGTGTGCCCGCAGGGGAGGAGGCAGCTGTACTGCCTGCCTGAGGGAGTGGAGCTGATGACGTTGCGCATGCGCTCAACCATTGGGCTGCCACTCCACCAGCTGCTGATCACTGCGGACATAGAGGGGGTGCCTCGGATATCCGTGCTTCGTCGTGCCCAAGCACCAAGGGCGGGCGCCGCCCGACTGCATGATGGTTGCCACCTGGCCGCCCCGGGCCTTCGCCCTTGTAGAGCGGCTCGCCGAGACGATGCCTGATCGTGAAGATGATCGTCCGCAGCAGGCCGATCGCACGCTCGCAGACAGCGCGCGTATCGTGCCCGCTGACATTGGACCGTCGCTGTTTGCCGAAGCGATCGTGCCCGTGTTGGACCGGAACGGTCGCCCGGAACCGATCTCCTTCCGTCTTTCAGGCAGCTGCGTTCCGTTCGCATCAGTCCGCGCGCGTTACCCGAAGCTGCTGGTGATCAACCGCAGCCACGGCAGAAGTGAGCTGGAATGGAACACGTTCGTCGTGCACGTAGGCGATGCCGTCATTGGCTTCTGGTTTCAGGGCCTTGATTTCGGCTGCATGCGCAGAGTCGACATCATCCCCGCCGATGCCACCCTCTCCAGGCTCAACCTGGACTGATGGCACGTCCCGGCAGCACTTTCTCCATCCGCACGTCACCGTCGGCCAGTTCTGCAACCTGGACCCAGCCGCGTCTTTCATAGAATTCCCGCGCTCGGCTCGCGTAGGCGGTCTCCAGCCAGATACGCTCGTGATGCTGGAACAGGAACGCTTCCGCGGCGGCCATCAACACGCTGCCTAGTCCGCGTCCCTCCTGATCGGGGCGCACGAACGCGGCGAACACGCAGGCGTCCTCGGCGTCCGCCATGGAAAAGCCGACGACCTCGCTGTCGACCTCGACCACCCACACGCAGGAAGCTTCTCCGATCATCGCGAGCACCGCGTCGCGGGTGATGCCCCGCTCGGTAAGCTCGGCACGCGTCAGTATGTTCTCGCGCACGCCCACTCTCACGTCGAAGATCGCGTCCACATCGTGCGCCGTTGCCAGTCGAACAGCGCCCATTCCGTCAGTCATTGAAATCACCACTCCCTGTTGCAAGCAGCCAAGCATAGCGAATGACGCATTGTCGCTTTGCAACTTCCCTGATGGAT
Source organism: Stenotrophomonas sp. 169 (assembly GCF_014621775.1). NCBI lineage: Bacteria > Pseudomonadati > Pseudomonadota > Gammaproteobacteria > Lysobacterales > Lysobacteraceae > Stenotrophomonas > Stenotrophomonas sp. 169. The sequence goes on along the minus strand of NZ_CP061204.1, from coordinate 3,312,263 downwards.
GCCGCTGAGCCGCCACTGCCACGATAACGGTGCTGATCCGCAACGATCAGCCGGGATTGCAGTCCTGATTTCAGAATGGCCGATCAAGCTCTGTTGTCGCCCTCGGGCACGGCGGAGAATGCATCACCCTGCCAGTTCCATGGCGGGCGATGCGCGGGGATGTCTCTCGATCCGCCGGTTTGTTCGGTCATTCTTGCCGGTACTGCAACCCGCATCGCCCGCCACCTCGTGCCTCGGTACAGGTGGCTTCATGCCATGCGAGGTCATCATGCCAGCGAAGATCGATGCGTTTGATCGCGTGTCCACGTTGATGGACGTCGCAGCGCGCGAGGCCGGCATCGCGCCGACGCCGCAGATGCTGCTGTCCTGTCCCCGGTGCGCCACCTTGGCGCTCAGTCACGCGCGCTGGTCCGAAGCGCGCATTGCGCACGCCTGTGGCTGCTCGCAATCCACCGTGCACCGTTTCAAGTGCGGCGTGCAGGCGACCGTGACCTACGAAGTCGGTGCTGCACTGGTCATGACAGCCCACCACCTGGGCCTGCAGGTGCCCACGTCTGGTTGCTGCGGCGGGCACCTGTGCGCACCTCGCAACGCCGCGAAGGGGTCACACACTCCGCAGCAATTGCCATGATCGCGACGGCACCGGAGTGGCCATGCACTCACAGACCGCCCGCGCCCCGGCGATCGATCACGCGTCCAACGATCACCACTTTCTCCAAGTCCTCCGCATCCAGCAGGTCATCTGGATAGCGCGACGCATCCGGGTTGTCGCACACCACACGCACCTTGCCGTCCGGGGTCTTGAACAGGCGCCGGACCATCAGCTCCGGTTCGCCGCCGCCGCTGATCAGCAGATGCACGCGCCCGTCATGGATGCGCGTATCCGCCAGGTTGACCGCGATCTGATCGCCTTCGAACAGCGTCGGCGTCATCGCTGCGCCGGATATCGACAGCACGCGCACATTCACCGGCGCGGCGTTCTGCTGGGTGAACCAGTCGGCAGGATAGGGGTGATGCCTGCCCGTAGCGGCCAGCTCCACCGCAGGCCGATTGCCCTCGGTTGTGACGCGTCCGACCACTTCAATCACCGCGACATCCGGTTCGCGGTCGCGCAGCATCAGCGCGGCTTTGGCCGGCCGGATGCGATACAGCCCACCATCCTTGCTTGGGATTTCCATCTCCGGCAGATCGGTGCGCAGCTGTTCAACGGACACGCCGAACCAGGTGGCCAGCGGTCGCAGCGTCTTGTCCCGTGGGTCGGCAACCCCTCCTGCCAGCACGCGGTGGACGGTGGGTTGCGGCACCTCCACGTGGCGCGCAAGGGCGTTTTCGCTCAGTCCGTGGGCCTTCATCAGTTGGCGAAGGTTGATGGCCACTTTATGCATATATGAATTGTTTCGATGGCCCTGTAATTGAGATAGTTCGTTTATGTATTGAAAATGATATTCCCCAACGAATAGCATCCCCTGATGGTTATTCATTCCCCCCGCCACGCCGCCGTTGCGTTAGGCAACGCCTTGTGGAGCGAGGCTCGCATCGCCGCCGCGTGCGGCACATCACAGTCGACGATCCATCGCATCAAGCGCGGAACCCAGAAAACCGTCTCGTTCGAAGTCGGCACGGCACTGGTCTTTCTGGCGCAGCAGCAGGGCATCACCGTGGCGACTACGACACTCGATGTGCCGCTGTCGCTGCTGCCGCGTTCGCTCGCCGTCATTTCTCACGCGACGCCGAATCGCTAGGCGACGATGATCGATGTCACCGCAGACGGCACCGGCCCGCCGTTTGCCAAGGCGTTCATCAGCGGCAGGTAAGTGCGCCCCAGCTCGGCGCGCCGGGCACTCAGTGTCTGGATCAACGCGTCGTATTCGCTCCGCATCAGTCGCGGCGACAGCGAGGCTTCAAGCCAGCAGGGAGGACGCAGTGGCGGTCGGGATCTGTCGAGGGTGAGCATTCGCTGCTGGATGCGAAGGTCGGATATCAGCCCGTCCAGTTCCCGCGATTGCATCAGCATGCGGGTCAGCCACCAGCCTGCGGCCGCTGCATGGAAGCCCTCCGTCAGGTCGGACCGTGACCGCCGGGCAGGCGCGTCGAAGCGTGAAGTCAGGGGCAGGGGAGGGGCGTGCTGCGATCGAATGCGGATTGGACGGAACGTGTTCATGCGTGGCTAAGTCAGATCATGGAAGTTCCACGCTGACACGGTCCACGGCGATGCTCCAGCCATGTACGGTGCCAAGACGCTAGAACGTCATTTCTGCTGCTGACAGCACCGGCGGGGCACGCGCGGGGAAGAGATGCGAAGCCTTGGGAGCCCTTGATCGTGTAGCCGGGCGGGCGGGGACATGGACAAGCGCGTCAACGCAGTCGATGCCCGGCGATGACCGGCAGCCAAGGGCGGATGGCGACAAGTGCCGGTGGGCGTGGTTGACGCCGCCTGGAGGTCGTCCTGCAACCGGGGATGCGCACGCGTAAATTGCCATCAAGAAAAGCTTGCAATTCCCCGGCGACTTCGTAAAAATAGCGGACTTGCTTCAGCACTCGTCGCTTTCGGGCACAGTCTGCAGCAGAGTTTCTGGTCCGGTGGCACGCATCAGCGCAACCGGATCAAACGTTTCAGTGGTGGCTGTAGCTCAGTTGGTTAGAGTTCCGGATTGTGATTCCGGTGGTCGGGGGTTCGAATCCCCTCAGCCACCCCACTGTTACAGGATCGTCCCTGCCGAAAGCAGGTCGATCGTTGCAGTAAGACGGGATGCAAGGTAAAGTATCCGTCTAGTTTTTCGGGCCGTTAGCTCAGTTGGTAGAGCAGTTGACTCTTAATCAATAGGTCCAAGGTTCGAATCCTTGACGGCCCACCAGACAGAAGCCACCAAGTTCGCTTGGTGGCTTTTTTCTTGGCTACCGAAATTAGTACTTGCAGGCCGTGTAGCGAATACGTCATAATTCGCCTCCCGATTTTCGGGCCGTTAGCTCAGTTGGTAGAGCAGTTGACTCTTAATCAATAGGTCCAAGGTTCGAATCCTTGACGGCCCACCAGACGAAAGCCACCAGGTCATCCTGGTGGCTTTTTTCTTGCGCGGCGTTCAGTGGCCGTCGTCAGGCGGGGAGGGCAAGCGTCTCGTGCGCCAGCGCCGGCATCTGGAACGTGAATCGGGTGCCGTGCTCGGCATCGGACTTCACCGAAAGCGTTCCGCCGTGCGCCTTGGCGATCTCTGCGGCGATGTACAGCCCCAGGCCAAGGCCGGGGCGCGGCTCCGTCCCGATCTCTCGCGAGAACGGGGTAAACAGCTTGTCCACCTTGTCCGCGGCGATCACCCCGCCGTTGTGAACCTGCAGAACGAACTCCTCATCATCCGCATCGATGCTCAGCGTGATGGGTTCGTCGGCGGCGCCGTGCAGGGCCGCATTGGTCAGCAGGTTGGCCAGTAGTTGCGCCAGGCGGTTGGCATCGCACAGCAGCGGACCGCCGAGCACGATGTTCGTCTGGATGTCGGTACGCCCGGTGGCGGCTGCGACTTCCTGCACCACCTGCATCAGCTGCGCGACGAGATCGGCGTTGGACGACAGCGTGACCGGAATGCCGCCGCCCAGTCGGCCGCGGGCAAAATCCAGCACGTCGTTCACCAAACCATCGATGCGCCCAAGGCTGCCGCGAATGCGTGCGAGAAACCGTTGCGCGCGCTCGGACAAGGGTTCCAGCTCCAGCAGCTCGGTGGCGACACTGGCCGCCTGCAGGGGGCTGCGCAGGTCGTGGCCGAGCACGGCGATGAACTGGTCGCGCAGCCCGGCGATGTCCTGCGCAGCGGACAGATCGGCAACGGCCTGCTGCAGTTTCAGCTCGTTGTGCAGGTAATTGCCGATCATCTCTGCGAACAGTTCCAGCGACCGGACCACATGCGCCTCATCGAAGGTGGCGGGCACCGAGTCGATGGCGCACAAGGTGCCGAAGAAGCTGCCGTCCGGCCGGTAGATAGGCACCGAGACGTAGCTTTCCAGCCCGTACATGCGCGGGGTGTGGTGCGTGGAAAAACGCGGATGTGCGCTCGCGTGCCCGAAGATCACCGGCTGCGGCACTTGGCGGATCTCGTTGCAGATCGTCGTTTCCAGCACCAGCTGCCCGCCGACGTCCAGGCCGAAACCGAGCGTGTCGTACGTCGCGCAGGCGATCCACTTGCTGTCGGTGACGCGGGCCACGGCCGCGAAGCGCGAACCGGTGATATGCGCCACGGTTTCAAGGATGCGGGGCACGGCGGCGATCGCGCCGATCTGCGCAATGTCCTTGAGGATGTCCTCGCCCAGCGATGATGCGTCCAGCTGCTGCATGGGAACGCTCGCCTCCTCGGCGGGCAGGTAGGGCTACGGAGAAGTGGGGGTGGCGGGATGTGGTCTGCGACTACGGGCCCATTCTAGAGCATGCCGTGCACGGCGCCGGTGTGCCGGCCCCGGCGTGTCGCGGAAAGCCGGGCCCGCACAGGCTCTACCCAAGAAGGCCCTCGGGCTGCGACAATATCCGGCTGGACATTGCGAAAGTGGCGGAATTGGTAGACGCCCTGGATTTAGGTTCCAGTGCCGCAAGGCGTGGGGGTTCGAGTCCCCCCTTTCGCACCACCGTACTGCTGGCCCCGCACGGGGGCCGGCGCGGCGCCTGTCAGGGCTGGCCGCCTCCCTGACTGGCCCCCGCTGGCAGTGCCGCCCGATATCGTCCAAACTAAAGGGCTGCGGCGGACGAGCGCCTTCAAACGCCGCGTCCGAACAACCCGTATTCGTCCATCACATCGAACCGGGGGCCAGAAGGGCCACCGGTGGCAGGAGTCAACATGCAAGCTTCGATCGAATCCACCGGCAACCTGGAACGCCGCCTGAGCTTCTCGCTGCCGGAAGATCGCCTGAACACCCACGTCAGTGGTCGTCTGGGCGAAATCGCGCGCACCACCCGCATCAAGGGCTTCCGCCCGGGCAAGGTGCCGGCCAAGGTGATCGAGCAGCGCTTCGGCGCGCAGGTCCGTGGCGAAGCCGTTGACGGCCTGCTGCGCGAAACCTTCGACGCGGCCATCCGCGAGCACGACCTGCGGGTCGTCGGCAGCCCGCGCATCGACAAGGGTGAGCAGGGTGAACTGTCGTTCGTGGCCACCGTCGAGCTGCTGCCGGAGTTCGGCGAAATCGACGTGACCAAGCTGAGCGTGGTCCGCCACGTGGCCGAGATCGGCGATGCCGACATCGACCAGATGATCGAAAACCTGCGCCAGCAGCGTCGTACCTGGGCCCCGGTCAGCCGTGGCGCACAGGAAGGCGACCTGGTCGCGCTGGAGACCTTCTCGCAGGCGGGCGACGAGCGTCTGCCGGCCGAAGGCACCGAGAAGGGCACCATCATCATCGGCCAGAACATGATGTTCGAGGCCATCGAGAAGGGCCTGGTCGGCTTGGCCAAGGGCGAAGAGAAGACCCTGGACGTCGATTTCCCGGCTGACTGGCGCGTCGAGGCCCTGGCGGGCAAGACCGTGCAGGTCACCGTGAAGGTCACCGAGGTGTCCGAAGAGTCGCTGCCGGTGGTGGACGATGCGTTCATCAAGAGCTTCGGCGTGAAGGCGGGTGATGTGGAGCAGTTCCGCAGCGACATCCGCGCCAACCTGGAGCGCGAGCTCAAGGGCGCGCTGATGAACCGCCTGCGTCGCGAAGTCGGTGAGCAGCTGATCGCCGCCTACAGCTCGGTCGAAATGCCGCCGCGCCTGGTCGAGAACGAAGCCCGCGCCATGCTGGCCCAGCAGGTGGACCAGATCCGCCGCAGCGGTCGCGATCCGGGCCAGGTGCCGGCCGATGCGCACGAAAACTTCAAGGACGCTGCTGGCAAGCGCGTGCTGGTCGGCCTGCTGGTCGGCGAAGTGGCCCGCATCAACGATCTGAAGCTGGAGCCGAAGCGTCTGAATGAAACCATGCGCCTGATCGCTTCGACCTACGAAGAGCCGGAGCAGGTCATTGAGATGTACCGCAACGACCCCCAGCTCATGTCGGGTCTGCAGAGCCGCGTTATGGAAGAGCAGGTGATCGATTGGATCGCCGAGCGCGCCCAGCACACCGAGGAAACGCTGTCCTTCCAGGACGCGATCCGCGGCTGAGTTCTGCGCAAGCCAGGCCCCGCGCTGCAAGGCGCGGGGTAGTTCCCCCCAACACAGGTGCCTCACGATATGGACAACCGAACCAAAGCCCTCAATCTGGTTCCGATGGTGGTCGAGCAGACCGCCCGCGGCGAGCGCGCCTATGACATCTACTCGCGCCTGTTGAAAGAGCGCCTGATCTTCCTCGTGGGCCCGATCGACGATCACATGGCCAACGTGGTGGTGGCGCAGCTGCTGTTCCTGGAAGCGGAAAACCCGGAAAAGGACATCAGCATCTACATCAACTCGCCCGGTGGCGTGGTAACGGCCGGCATGGCGATCTACGACACCATGCAGTACATCAAGCCGGACGTGGCGACCATCTGCGTCGGTCAGGCTGCCTCGATGGGGGCCTTGCTGCTTGCATCGGGCGCCCCGGGCAAGCGGTATGCGCTGCCGAATTCGCGTGTGATGATCCATCAGCCGCTGGGCGGCTATCAGGGTCAGGCCACGGACATCGACATCCACGCCCGCGAAATCCTGACCCTGCGCGCCCGCCTGAATGAGATCCTGGCCAAGCACACCGGCCAGTCGCTGGAGACCATCGCGCGCGACACCGAGCGCGACAACTTCAAGAGCGCGGTCGAGGCGGCAGCGTACGGTCTGGTGGATCAGGTGCTGGAACGTCGTCCGGAAGACTCGATCCAGGCTGGTTGATTACAGCGCAACGGTCGGTTTTCCGACTGGACATGCAGGGTCGGGCAGGGCTGGTGCCCTCTCGACCCTGTGTTATTCTCGAATTGAACCCCCGTCGCACGGGTGGGGTAACTGGGTAAGCGAAGCATGAGCGAAGACCGCCAAGGTCGTTCCACGGACAGCGGCAAGATTCTTTACTGCTCGTTCTGCGGCAAGAGCCAGCACGAGGTGCGTAAGCTCATTGCCGGCCCGAGCGTGTTCATCTGCGATGAATGCGTAGAGCTGTGCAACGACATCATCCGTGAAGAACTCGAAGAGAAAGCGCAGTCGGCCCGCAGTTCGCTGCCCAAGCCGCGCGAGATCCTCGAGGTCCTGGACCAGTACGTGATCGGCCAGAAGCGCGCCAAGCGCACGCTTGCCGTGGCCGTGTACAACCACTACAAGCGCATCGAGAGCCGGCAGAAGAACGATGAGGTCGAACTGGCCAAGTCGAACATCCTGCTGGTCGGCCCGACCGGTTCGGGCAAGACGCTGCTGGCCGAAACGCTGGCCCGGCTGTTGAATGTGCCGTTCACCATGGCCGACGCCACCACGCTGACCGAAGCCGGTTACGTGGGCGAGGATGTGGAGAACATCATCCAGAAGCTGCTGCAGAAGTGCGACTACGACGTCGAGAAGGCGCAGCAGGGCATCGTCTATATCGATGAAATCGACAAGATCTCGCGTAAGAGCGAGAACCCGTCGATCACCCGCGATGTGTCCGGCGAAGGCGTGCAACAGGCCCTGCTGAAGCTGATCGAAGGCACCGTGGCCAGCGTTCCGCCGCAGGGTGGACGCAAGCATCCGCAGCAGGAATTCCTGCAGGTCGACACCAAGAACATCCTGTTCATCTGTGGCGGCGCGTTTGCCGGCCTGGACAAGGTGATCCAGCAGCGTTCCACCGAAGCGGGCGGCATCGGCTTCGGGGCGAAGGTGAAGAGCAGCGAGCGCAAGCAGGAAATCGGCAAGCTGCTGGCTGAAGTCGAGCCCGAAGATCTGATCAAGTTCGGCCTCATTCCGGAGTTCGTCGGCCGCCTGCCGGTGGTTGCTACCCTGGAAGAGCTGGACGAGACGGCGCTGATCACCATCCTGACCGAGCCGAAGAACGCCATCACCAAGCAGTTCAAGAAGCTGTTCGAGATGGAGAACGTCGAGCTCGAGTTCCGCCCCGATGCATTGGCAGCGATCGCCCGCAAGGCGCTCAAGCGCAAGACCGGTGCCCGCGGCCTGCGCACCATCGTCGAATCGGTCCTGCTGGACACCATGTACGAACTCCCTTCGCAGGAGAACGTGACCAAGGTGGTGGTGGACGAGTCGGTGATCGAGCACAAGTCCGAGCCCTACCTGATCTATCAGACGCCGCCTGCACCTGAACAGAAGGCAGCGGGCGCTGAGTGATTCTTTCAATCGATTGATTTGAAAGTTGTTTTTCGGAGCATCTTGCATCCGCACGCCGATGGCCCCATAACGGGGCCATCGGCTTTTTTGTCTCTGGCCCCGTGTGGACCTGAGATGGCATTCCCCCCTTCCTGGAGCCCCCATGGCCCGTTCCCCAACTGAGACTCTCGACCTGCCGGTACTGCCGCTGCGTGACGTGGTGGTGTTCCCGCACATGGTCATCCCGCTGTTCGTCGGCCGTGACAAGTCCATGCACGCGCTGGAAAAGGCGATGGAAGCGGACAAGCGCATCCTGCTGCTGGCGCAGAAGTCGGCCGAGACCGACGATCCGCAGGAATCGGATCTGTACCAGGTAGGCACGCTGGCGCAGGTGCTGCAGCTGCTGAAGCTGCCCGACGGCACCATCAAGGTGCTGGTCGAAGGATTGTCGCGCGTGCAGGTCAGCCACGTGGGCGAGCTGGACGGCGCGCTGCAGGGCCAGGCTGTGGAGATCCAGGCCGAGGACCCGCGCGAGGCCCGTGAGATCGAAGCGATCGCACGCTCGCTGATGTCGTTGTTCGAGCAGTACGTGAAGACCAACCGCAAGCTGCCGCCGGAGCTGCTGCAGACGCTGGCGGGCATCGAAGAGCCGGCACGTCTGGCCGACACCATCGCCGCGCACATCAGCGTGCGCCTGGCCGACAAGCAGCGTCTGCTGGAAGTGCTGCCGGTGGGCGAGCGTCTGGAAATGCTGGTTGGTCTGGTCGATGGCGAAATCGACGTGCAGCAGATGGAAAAGCGCATCCGCGGCCGTGTGAAGTCGCAGATGGAAAAGAGCCAGCGCGAGTACTACCTCAACGAGCAGATGAAGGCCATCCAGAAAGAACTGGGTGACCTGGATGATGCGCCGGGCGAGCTGGAAGAGCTGGCCCGCAAGATCGCCGAAGCCGGCATGCCCAAGCCGGTGGAGACCAAGGCCAAGGCCGAGCTGACCAAGCTCAAGCAGATGTCGCCGATGTCCGCCGAAGCGGCCGTGGTGCGCAACTACCTGGATTGGATCCTGGGCGTGCCGTGGAAGAAGCGCACCAAGGTGCGCAAGGACCTCAAGGCCGCGCAGGACACGCTCGATGCCGACCATTACGGCCTGGAGAAGGTCAAGGACCGCATCCTGGAATACCTGGCGGTGCAGTCGCGGGTCAAGCAGATGCGCGGCCCCATCCTGTGCCTGGTGGGACCGCCCGGCGTGGGCAAGACCTCGCTCGGCCAGTCCATCGCCAAGGCGACCAACCGCAAGTTCGTGCGCATGAGCCTGGGTGGCGTGCGTGACGAGGCCGAGATCCGTGGCCACCGTCGCACCTATGTCGGCTCCATGCCGGGCCGCATCGTGCAGAACCTCAACAAGTGCGGCAGCAAGAACCCGCTGTTCGTGCTCGACGAGATCGACAAGATGTCGATGGATTTCCGCGGCGATCCGTCGTCCGCGCTGCTGGAAGTGCTTGATCCCGAGCAGAACAATGCGTTCAACGACCACTACCTCGAAGTGGACCTGGACCTGTCCGAAGTGATGTTCGTAGCAACCTCCAATTCGCTGAACATTCCGGGCCCGCTGCTGGACCGCATGGAAGTGATCCGCATCCCCGGCTACACCGAGGAAGAGAAGCTCAACATCGCCATGCGCTACCTGGTGCCCAAGCAGATCAAGGCCAATGGCCTGAAGGCTGAGGAACTGGAGATCGATGCAGCCGCCATCCAGGACATCGTGCGCTACTACACGCGCGAATCCGGCGTGCGCAGCCTTGAGCGCGAGATCGCCAAGATCTGTCGCAAGGTGGTCAAGGAGATCGCGCTGGCCGGTCCGGGCGGCATGCCGAAGCCGGCCAAGCTGGCCAAGGGCAAGAAGTCGAAGAAGACCGCGCTGGTCAACGTCGACGGCAGCAACGTGGATACCTACCTGGGCGTGCGTCGCTTCGACTTCGGCCGTGCCGAAGAAGAGAACGAGATCGGCCTGGTGACGGGTCTGGCATGGACGGAAGTCGGCGGTGATCTGCTGCAGATCGAATCCACGCTGGTCCCGGGCAAGGGTCAGTTGATCCTGACCGGCCAGCTCGGCAACGTGATGAAGGAGTCTGCATCGGCTGCGTTGTCGGTGGTGCGCTCGCGTGCCGTGCAGCTGGGCATCGATGCCGGCTTCCTGCAGAAGCAGGACGTCCACGTGCACGTGCCGGATGGCGCGACGCCGAAGGATGGCCCCAGTGCGGGCGCTGCGATGGTGACCTCGCTGGTGTCCATCCTGACCAAGGTGCCGGTGCGCGCCGATGTGGCGATGACGGGTGAAATCACCCTGCGTGGCCGTGTCACTGCGATCGGCGGGCTGAAAGAGAAGCTGCTGGCCGCGCTGCGCGGTGGCATCCGGACGGTCATCATCCCGGAAGAGAATCGCAAAGACCTGGCGGATATCCCGGCCAACGTCACCCGCGACATCAAGATCATCCCGGTGAAGTACATCGAGGAAGTGCTGGAGCTGGCGCTGGAGCGTCCTCTCGCGCCGAAGAAGGCACGCAAGACCGCGCAGCGTGTCACGGTTCGCAGCAAGGGCAAGACAGCTTCCACCACGCGAGTCAAGCACTGATTGGTGCATTGTAATCGGCCGAAACCCGCGTCATTGCTGGGTTTCGGCTTGCGTGGGTGTAGGGCCACTGGTATAAAAGCAACACTCGCGAATCAGCTTGACCGAATTGAGCGAACCGATCCAACGCCCGCGTTCCAGTTGCATCGAACGTTGGCTTCCCTGGCTAATCCGCGGACCCCCGCATAAGGAGTTGTAGAGAATGAACAAGACCGAATTGATCGACGCCGTTGCCGAGACCGCCGACCTGACCAAGGCCGAGTCCGCCCGCGCCGTCGACGCCGTCGTTGCTGCCGTCACCAAGGCACTGAAGAGCGGTGATGCTGTGACGCTGGTCGGCTTTGGCACCTTCCAGGTCCGTGACCGCGCTGCGCGCACCGGCCGCAACCCGAAGACCGGCGACACCATCGCCATCGCGGCTTCGAAGAATCCGTCGTTCAAGGCTGGTAAGGCCCTGAAGGATGCTGTAAACTAAGCGGCTCGCTGGGGTGCTTAGCTCAGTGGTAGAGCGTCTCCTTTACACGGAGAGGGTCGGGGGTTCGAAACCCTCAGCACCCACCACAGCACCGCAGTAAAAGTTTGAAATGTGGAGCGGTAGTTCAGCTGGTTAGAATGCTGGCCTGTCACGCCGGAGGTCGCGGGTTCGAGTCCCGTCCGCTCCGCCAGTTTCAACGAGGCCTCCGGGTTCATCCTGGGGCTTTGTTTTCTCACCGGCCTGGCCGATGCGGAAACACGGTTTTGCAGTATGGAGCGGTAGTTCAGCTGGTTAGAATGCTGGCCTGTCACGCCGGAGGTCGCGGGTTCGAGTCCCGTCCGCTCCGCCACTGCATCCAAGTAAGGCCTTGTGAAAAACTTCTGAAAAAAGTGTTCATCGGGCTGGGCAATCAGATTATCTTCGGATAGAATGAGCGCCTGCAAAGTTTCAACGCGGAGCGGTAGTTCAGCTGGTTAGAATGCTGGCCTGTCACGCCGGAGGTCGCGGGTTCGAGTCCCGTCCGCTCCGCCACGAATGGAAAGCCCCTGGTGAAAGCCAGGGGCTTTTTTTTATGCTTTTTCCGACGGGAGCCGATCCCTTTCGCCCGACGTGACGGATCTGGCCCCATGCCGTGTGCGCGCCTCTTTTGGAGCCTGCCCTGAAGCGGGTTACACTGCCCGGCTCGCCACTCAGGCCATGATTTTTCCCATGCTGCAGAAACTTCGCGACAAGACCTCGGGCTGGATCGTCACCGTGATCCTGGGGCTGCTGATGATCCCGTTCCTGTTCGTCATCGACTCCAGCTATCTGGGTGGTGTCGGCGCACAGAACGTGGCCAGGGTATCCGCGCCGCCATCCTGGTGGTCATCCGCTCCGTCCTGGTGGCCGGCCCGCCTGTTCTGGAAGCACAACGAAATCACCTCGCAGGAATTCCGCGAACGCTTTGAACAAGAGCGTGCCCGTGTGCGCCAGCAGCAGGGAGATGATTTCGATCCGCGTGCGTTCGAAAGCGTGGAGAACAAGCTCGCCGTGCTCGACCAGCTGGTCGACGAACAAGTCGTCCGTCTGGCGGGTGAGCAGGCTGGCGTGGTGATCGGTGACGTGGCCGTGCGCGAGTACATCGCAACGATCCCGGCCTTCCTGGGCGCCGATGGCAAGTTCAACGGCGACCAGTACCGCATCGCCCTGGCCAGCGGCAACCCGCCGCGCACGCCGGCGATGTTCGAGCAGCTGGTGCGCACCAGCCTGCAGCAGTCGATCATTCCGAGCGCGCTGCAGAATTCGGGCTTCGTCACCGAAGCAGAGACCGAGCGTCTGCTGAAGCTGCTGGGCGAGACGCGTGACGTGGAGATCGCCATGCTGCCAGAGCAGCCGGCCGACACCGCACCGGTCACCGATGCGCAGATCAAGCAGTGGTACGACACGCATACCAAGGATTTCCGCCAGGCCGAGTCGGTCAAGCTGGAGTACGTGGAAATCAACGGGGCCACGCTGCCGCCGCCGGCAGCCCCCGATGAGGCCAGCCTGCGCAAGCGCTACAACGATGAGAAGGCGCGCTTCGCCACGCCCGAACAGCGTCTGACCTCGCACATCCTGATCAGCACCGCCGAAGGTGCCGAAGCCAAGGCGGCCAAGCTGGCGACCGAGGCCAAGGCAGCGGGTGCGGACTTCGCGGCGCTTGCCAAGGCCAACTCCGATGACACCGGCTCCAAGGAGCAGGGCGGTGATCTGGGCTGGGTGGATCGCGGCGCGATGGTGAAGCCGTTCGAAGATGCGGTGTTCGCGGCGAAGGCCGGCGACATCATCGGCCCGGTGAAGACCGACTTCGGTTATCACGTGATCCAGGTGCGCGAAGTGCGCGGTGGCGAAGGCAAGCCGTTCGAGGAAGTGCGCGACCAGTTGCTGGCCGAGCAGATCAAGGCCGATCGCGAGCGCGGTTACACCGAGCTGGCCGGCCGCGTGGTCGATGCCACCAACAAGAGCCCGAGCGATCTGGCGTCGGCGGCGAAGACCGTGGGTCTGCCGCTGCAGACCGTGGGCCCGTTCACCCGCCAGGACGCGAGCGGCATTGCCACCAATCCGGCCGTACTGCGTGCCGCGTTCTCGGACGTCCTGGTACAGGACGGTACCGCGAGCGACCCCATTGCGCTGGACGAGAGCGGCAACCACAGCGTGGTGATCCGCGTGGCAGAGCACACCCCGGAACAGGCGATCCCGCTGGACAAGGCGCGTGAGCAGGTGACCGCCGCGATCCGCGCAGACCGCACCCGCCAGGCGGCAGAAAAGGCAGCCGATGCACTGCTGGCCAAGCTGAAGGGCGGTCAGACCCTGCAGGGCCTGGCAGAGAGTGAAAAGCTGCAGGTCAGCCCGATGCCCGGCCTGCCGCGCACCCAGCCGGTGCCCACGCCCGAGATCAACCGTGCGGTGTTCAGCGCCGCGCTGCCGGCCGAAGGCAAGCCGAGCTACGGCAAGATTGACGTGCAGGGCCGCGCCGTGGTGTTCGCCGTGACCAAGGTGACCCCCGGCGACCTGAAGGACGTGACGGCCGAGCAGCGCCAGCAGCTCAAGCAGCAGCTGAGCCAGCTCGATGGCATGGCCGCAGCGGATGCGTTCATCAAGTCCACCCGCAAGCGCTTCCTGGTGCAGACCACCGAAGCCAACCTGTAACGGGACGGGCGACATCGCAATGAAAAGGCCCGGCAACGCCGGGCCTTTTTTTGTGTGCTCGCGCATCCTGTCGCCGCGCCACGCCCGGCACACGCAACGATCCGGAAACGCCGAGCCACGCTCGGCGGGGGCCTGCACACGCAACGATCCGGTAGCGCCGAGCCACGCTCGGCGGAGGCTTGCACACGGGAGCGATCCGGTAGCGCCGAGCCACGCTCGGCGGGGGGCCTGCACACGGATCCATTCCGCCGAGCACGGCTCGGCGCTACCAGGGAATCGGCTATGCGCCCGGCGGGACCCTGCACAGGGATACATTCTGCCGAGCGTGGCTCGGCGCTACCAAAGAATCGCGGCGACCTTCAGTCTTCGACGCGCAGCTGTGCGCCAGGCTTCAACACGCTCTGGCCGCTCAATCCGTTCAAGCTCAGCAGTGCCTTCACCGGCATGCCGTAGCGGCGCGCGATGGTCCATGCGGACTCACCGTTGCGCACCGTGTGACGGCGGGTGCGTGGCCGATCGGCGGCACTGGCCACCGTGCGTGCCACCACCGGTGCGGGCGACACGGCCGCCACAGCGGCAGTTGCGGTCTGGTCAGTCACGCTGCCCGTCGAAGCAATCGCCGCCACCGACGCCGTCTCCGGCGCGCTTACCGGCGCCAACAGGCGCACCGGCGCATTCTGCGGGCGGCCACGGCCATCCGCTGCGGGATTCAGCCGCGCGATGCGTGCCGGGTCCAGCGCACGCTGAGCGGCCCACTGCTGCACGCTGGTGCCGGCCGGCAGGGTATGGCTTTTCAATACGGGCACCGTCCGGTCCAGCGACGCCATCACCGCCGGCTGCTCCTCGGCATTCTCCAGGACGCAGGCCAGCGCATGCAGCTTCTCCACATACGCATGGGTGATCGGTGACATGCCAGGCAGATCGGCCGGCACGGCGTTGGTGGAGTTCATGCCGGCCTTGCGCAGGCCCTGCAGCACCCGGTATTCGCCGGCGTTGTAGGCCATCGTGGCCAAGCGCCAGTCGCCGCCGAACATGCCGTGCAGCGTCTTGAGATAGCGCACGGCCGCCTGGGTGGAATCAACCGCCGACAGGCGGCCATCGTAGCCCTCGCTCATCGGAACCCGATGGTTGCGGGCGGTGCTGGCGATGAACTGCCACAGCCCCGCGGGGCCCGCGCCACTGCGCGCATTGGGTCGGTAGCCACTTTCCACGAAGGGGATCAGCGCGAACTCGGTGGGCAGGCTGGCTTTGCGCAGCTCTTCCACCACGTAGCCGAACAGCACCAGCGCATCGTCGTTCTGGTTCGCCAGCCGCGCAGGCGCATGGGCGAATTGCTTCTGCCAGCGCGGGCTGGTCGCCTCGGCGTCGCAGGTCGGTTCAGCCAGGCCCTCGCGGAAGCTGGCGAAGATGTCCTGGCCATTGCGCACGCTGGGCGGCGGCAAGGTTGCAGGATCCAACGGAAGGGCGCCGAGACCGGCCATGTTCTGGCTGATGCCAGCACCGAGTGACTGCGCGTTTGCGGTCCCGGCCAGCCCCAGCAGAATCCCCAGGGCTAGCGGTAGACTTCGGCGCATCATGCGCGAAAGCCGTCTTTCCAGTGCCGAAGTCCGGCCATTACGTCGACATCGTCGTTGACCTCCCGCCCCAGGAAAGCCGCCACCGCAGCGCGTACGGGCGCGGTGTGGGTACGCAGGAACGGGTTGCACTGTATTTCAGTTGCCAGGGAAACCGGCAGGGTAGGGCGATCATCGCGGCGCATGGCCAGGGCCTCCTCTTGGCGTTGCCGCAGGGCAACGTTGGCGGGGTCGACATGCCGCGCGAAGACGGCATTTGACACGGTGTATTCGTGGCCGCAGCACAGGAGCAGCTGCGACGGCAGGGACGCCAACCTGCTCAGGGAACCGAGCAGTTGGGATGGCGTACCTTCGAACAGGCGCCCACAGCCCAGGCTGAACAAGGCATCGCCACTGAAAAGATGTTCATCAGTGTGAAACGCGACATGGCTGTGAGTGTGCCCGGGCACGGATACTACGTGGAACATCCGCCCCGCTGCCTGAACGTGTTCACCATCCGCCACGCGTTCGGTAGCCAGCGGAATGCGCGATTCCTGGGGCGCGATCACCCGGATACCGGGAAATCTGGCCTGCAGCGCGGCCACGCCCCCGATGTGGTCATCGTGATGATGGGTGAGCAGGATGGCCTGCGGGCGCAGCCCATCGTCGGCTGCCGCCAGCACAGGGGCGGCATCGCCGGGATCGACGACCACGGCGGTGCCGTCATCGCCGACCAGGCACCAGATGTAGTTGTCCGCGAATGCGGGCAGGGTCATGAGTCGCATAGAATCGGACCATGCCCGTCCTGCCGAGTCTCCGTCAAGCAACGCCCGCCTCGTGGTTCGACAGTGAACCTGCGCAGCTTCTCTATGAATTGGAACAACAACTGCTGTTGCCGCAGCTCGCCAGCCTGCCCAGCCAGCCTTGGTTGTGGGTTGCTCCCAGCCCGCGGTGGCTGGAGGGGGCGGCCCTGACCGGGCGTGGGTTGCGCCTGCACCCGGAAGGCGGAGGTTACGCAGGTGAAGCGCGCTGCGCGTTGCCGCTACCGCTGCCCAACGAGAGCGTGTACACCATCGTCCTGCAGCATGTGACGGCCAGTAATGCGGCCCAACTGCTGGCCGAGTGCGAGCGTGTGTTGATGCCGGGCGGCCGGCTGTTCCTGAGCAGCCTCAATCCGTTCAGCCCCTACCGCACCCAGTGGCGCCGTCACGGGATGGTGGTGCGCACGCCGCAGCGCTTGCGGCAGCTGATCGACCGGGTGGGACTGGCATGTGGCGACACCCGTTACATCGGCCCGATGTGGCCGGCCGGCAGCGCGCGCTCCGGCAGTTTGGCGCCGCTGCGGGCGGCCTGTCTGTTCAGTGCGGAAAAACGCACCTTTGCCTTGCCGGGGCCGACGCCCCTGAAGGTACGCTGGGCCGGCCCGATGGCTACGCCCGGCATGACCCGATCGATTCTGGAACCGAATGAAGACCATTGAAGTACACACCGACGGCTCGTGCCTCGGTAACCCCGGCCCGGGCGGCTGGGCAGCCTTGCTGCGTTACAAGACGCATGAGCGCGAACTGAGCGGCGGCGAGCCGGATACCACCAACAACCGCATGGAGCTGATGGCGGCCATCTCCGGACTGGAGGCGCTGAGCGAACCCTGCCAGATCGTGCTGTACACCGATTCGCAGTACGTGCGCCAAGGCCTGACCGAGTGGATGCCGGGCTGGATCCGCAAGAACTGGAAGACCGCGGGTGGCTCGCCGGTGAAGAACCGCGAGCTGTGGGAGCGCCTGCACGCGGCCACGCTGCGCCACCAGATCGACTGGCGCTGGGTGAAGGGGCATTCCGGCGACCCCGACAACGAGCGCGTGGACGTGCTCGCGCGCGAGGCGGCCACCCAGGTGCGCGCGACCGGCAAGGCGGTAAACTGAGCACATGCGTCAGATCATCCTTGATACCGAAACCACCGGTCTTGCCTGGCAGAAGGGCAACCGCGTCGTCGAAATCGGCTGCGTGGAGCTGTTCAAGCGCCGGCCCAGTGGCAACCACTACCACCAGTACCTGAAACCGGACGTGGACTTCGAGCCCGGCGCGCAGGAAGTCACCGGGCTTACCCTGGATTTCCTGGCCGACAAGCCGGATTTCGCCCAGGTGGCCGAGGCCTTCCTGGCCTTCATCGACGGCGCCGAGCTGATCATCCACAACGCTGCGTTCGACGTGGGCTTCCTCGACAACGAACTGTCCCGCCTGGGACCGCAGTTCGGCAAGATCACCGACCGCTGCACCGTGGTCGATACCTTGGCGCTGGCGCGCGAGCGCTTCCCTGGCCAGCGCAATTCGCTGGACGCGCTGTGCAAGCGCCTGGGCGTGGACAACGCGCACCGCCAGCTGCACGGCGCGCTGCTCGATGCGCAGATCCTTGGCGAGGTCTACATCGCGCTGACCTCGGGCCAGGATGATCTTGGCTTTGACATGGACGAAGACGGCGCCAAGCGCGTGGCCACCATGCAGGGCTTCGACCCGGCCAAGCTGCTGCCGCGCCCGCGCGTGCAGGCCACCGCCTCGGAACTGGAAGCCCATGCCGCCCGCCTGGAGCGCCTGCGCAAGAAAGCCGGCCACGCCATCTGGGATGGCCCGAAGATCGAAGAAGCCGCCGTCGCCTGAAAGCGCCCGGACGGTAGAGCCGGCTTCAGCCGGCTGCTCCAGACGCTACGGTAGAGCCGGCTTCAGCCGGCTGCTTTCAGGCCCAGCCGACTGAAGTCGGCTCTACCAGGCAGCAAGGCAGCGCGGCCTGGGCTGGCGGTTGCTCAGTGGCAGCGCACCAGCACGACGGTGATGTTGTCCGATCCGCCGCCGTCCAGCGCCGCCGCCACCAGCGTATCCACGCATTCCTGCGCGCTCGCATCGTCGAAGGCCAGTGTGCGCGCGATACCGCTGTCATCCAGCTCTTCGGTGAGACCGTCGCTGCACAGCAGGAGCTGCATGCCCGGCCGCAGCTCGCCGGCCGTGGTCGCCACATTCAGATGCGCCGGGTCGGTCACACCCAGTGCCTGGGTCACCACGTTGCGATGCGGATGCGCCCGCGCCTGTTCTGGCGTCAGGTTGCCCTGGGTCATCATCTCCTGCACCACACTGTGGTCCTGGCTCAGCTGCGCCAGCTGGCCGTCTCGCCACAGGTAGGCACGGCTGTCGCCCACCCAGGCCACTTCGTAGCGGTTGCCCTGCACGCGGGCAGCCACCACCGTGGTGCCCATGGGCAGCGTGTCGTTGCGGCGACGCGACGCGCGGATGATCTCTTCATCGGCGGTGCGGATGGCCTGGGCCAGCGGCGCCCCCCGGCGGATCTCGCGCACGATGGTTTCCCGCGCCAAGGCACTGGCCACCTCGCCACAGGCATGGCCGCCCATGCCGTCAGCCACCAGCCACAGCGCCAGTTCGCCATCACCGTAATAGGTGTCCTCGTTGAGGGCACGGCGCAGGCCGGGGTGGGTCAGGTGTCCGAATTCGATCATGAGTGGGGGGGCAGCGAAAGGGGGGTCTACCAGGCAGTACGCCATCATCGCGGCGGGCAGGACATCCGACAAGCGCGGTAGTCAGGGAAGTTTCACTTTCCTGCGCGTGATGACTTGTGAATATCCGCGCATCCTCGTATCATGCGCGTCCCCGGTACGCCGGGGAAACGGAGAGGTGGCAGAGCGGTTGAATGTACCTGACTCGAAATCAGGCAGGCGTTTATAGCGCCTCGGGGGTTCGAATCCCCCCCTCTCCGCCAGATAAAAAAGAAAAGGGCTGCCCATCGGGTGGCCCTTTTCTTTTCCGTCCACCGGGGACACATGCACCACGCGTTATCATCCCCCTCTGCTTCCAGAGAGTGCCTCCATGACTGCTGAAATCCTCGTTCCCGTCGCCTTCGGCGAGCTGCTCGACAAGATCTCGATCCTGCAGATCAAGTCCGAGCGCATCAGCGACGAAGGCAAGCTGGCCAACGTGCGTGCAGAGCTTTCCGCGCTGGAGAGCACCTGGATGTCCCATCCCGCAGGGGGCAAGGACGTTGCGCAGCTGCGCGCGGACCTCAAGGCCGTCAACGAGGAGCTGTGGGACATCGAAGACACCATCCGCCTGCAGGACAAAGCCGGCGACTTCGGTCCGACCTTCGTGGAGCTGGCGCGCAGCGTCTACCTGCGCAACGACGAACGCGCGCGGATCAAGAAGGCCATCAACCTGGCGCTGGGCTCGGTGTACGTGGAAGAGAAGTCGTACAAGGATTACCGCGCCAGCTGACCCGTCACGGTACGCCCGGTAGTGACGGCCGCTGGCCGTCAAACCGGAAAACCTGACGGCCTGCGGCCGTTACTACCGGGCTGGCCGGTCTGCCACGTAGCGCTCGAAGGCGGCGATCCCGTCCTCCACCGTGATCAGCTGCATCACGTCGTCGAACTCGATCTTCGTGCCCCATTTCAGCGCGCTTGCGGGCTTGCCGAGGAACTTCCGCGCGGCATCGTCATAGCGGTCCACGCAGTAGCGGCGATCCGAATACGGGCCGCTGCGGTGCGGATTGCTGGCCGCGTGCAGGCCCAGCACTTTCGCGCCCACGGCGTTGGCGATGTGCATGGGGCCCGAATCCGGGGTCATCACCAACGCGGCCCGCGCCAGCAGGGCCGGCAGTTGTTTCAGTGTGTCCTTGCCCACCAGGTCCAGCGCCGGCTGCTGCAACTGCGCCTGGATGGCGTCGGCGGTGTTGCGCTCCAGCTCGCTGCGTCCACCGCACAGCACCACCCGCCAGCCGCGCGACGCCGCATGGTTGGCAACGGCCGCATAGCGGTCGGCATACCAGTTGCGGCGCTCATGGCTGGAGCACGGCGAGATCATCAGCACCGGGCGGCCGTCATCCTGCCACTGGGCCTGCGCCCATTCGTGCGCCGCGGGCGGCACCGCCAAGTCTCCCCAGCTGACCTCCGTCTGCTTGATCCCCAGGGGCTCGCAGAAGCTGCCGATCGCATCCAGTACGTGGATGCCCGGACGGTCCGGGATGCGCTCGTTGATGAACAGGCCATGCAGATCCTTGGAGCGGCTGCGGTCATAGCCGATCCGGCGACGGGCGGGAATGAAGGCCGACAGCACGTTGGCGCGAAAAGCGACCTGCATCTGCAGCAGCGCCTCGAATCGGCCCTCGGGCAGCTGCGCGCGCAGGGCCTTCATGCCGGCCAGTCCCGTCTTCTTGTCATACGGATGGAAGGTGACGCCTGGCAGGCCTTCGAGCAGTTTCAGCCCGATTTTGTCGATCACCCAATGGATCGGCGTGCCCGGACGCGCGGCCTGCAGGGTCCGCACCAGCGGCACCACGTGGGTCACATCACCCAGCGCGGACAAACGCAAAAGGCACAGGGAAGAGGACGTTGATGCCATGGTGTTGTTAGACTCGAAGGAATGGTCGCATTCGACGCCAATGAAGCGATGACGCCTTGCCGCGAAGGACGCGGCATGGGTGCCATTCTGTTCGACCGCGAACGGCTGCGGCAAGCCGACGCCAGCCTGTTCTCGCCTCAGCACTGGGGCGAGCGGGCGCGGCCGGTAGGCGAGGGCGGTCGCGGCAGCGCGTGGTTCGTGGATGCGCCCTTCGGGGCCAGTGTGCTGCGGCACTACCGGCGCGGCGGGCTGGTGGCCAAGCTGAGCCATGACCGTTACCTGTGGCGTGGCTCCCAGCGCACCCGCAGCTTTGCCGAATTCCGCCTGATGCGCGCACTGCGCGA
This sequence comes from Stenotrophomonas sp. 169, assembly GCF_014621775.1. NCBI lineage: Bacteria > Pseudomonadati > Pseudomonadota > Gammaproteobacteria > Lysobacterales > Lysobacteraceae > Stenotrophomonas > Stenotrophomonas sp. 169. Next base: position 3,291,000 of record NZ_CP061204.1, on the reverse strand, counting down.
GCTCAAGCTGCCCGTGCCCCGGCCCATCGCGGCGTATTACATGCGCGAAGGCCTGCGTTACCGCTGCGCGATCCTGATGGAGCGCATCGAGGGCGTACGTTCGCTGGCCGACCGCGCGCTGGTCGCCGGCCGCGGCGCACCGTGGGAAGAAACCGGGCGGCTGATCGCCCGTTTCCATCGCGCCGGGCTGGACCATGCCGACCTCAATGCCCACAACATCCTGTTCGATGGCAACGGCCATGGCTGGCTGATCGACTTCGACCGCTGCGTGCAGCGTATCCCGGCCACCGCGTGGCGGGAGCGCAACCTCAAGCGCCTGCTGCGCTCGCTGCTGAAGCTGCGCGGCGAACGCAGCACCGATGAAGTGGAAAAGGACTTCGCGCGGCTGCGCCGTGCCTACGACCTGGCCTGGAACCGGGGCACCTGATGGACTGGTCGCTGCGTTTCCTGGGCGTCGGCAATGCGTCGGCGGTGGAGCTCGGTTCGCCGATGTCGGTGATCGAACGCGACGGACAGCCCTGGCTGACCATCGATTGCGGCGGTGAAGGCCTGACCGCGTTCCAGGCACACTACGGCCACCTGCCGCAGGCGCTGTTCGTCACGCATGTGCACCTGGACCACGTGGCCGGCTTCGAGCGGTTGTTCGTGGATACCTTCTTCAACGCCCAGCGTCGCGGCAAAGTGCGGCTGTACGTGCCCGCGCCGGTGGTGCCGCTGCTGCACAGGCGCATCGGGGATTACCCCAACGTGCTGGCCGAAGGCGGCGCCAATTTCTGGGATGCCTTCCAGCTGATCGTGGTGGGCGATGCGTTCTGGCACGAGGGCGTGCGCTTGGAGGTATTCCCCGCACGCCATCACTGGCCGGAGACCGCCTATGGCCTGCGGCTGAAAGGGGCACTGACCTGGAGTGGCGATACGCGGCCCATTCCCGAAATGCTGGCGCGCTTTGCCGATGACAACGAACTGATTGCCCACGACTGCGGGCTGCACGGCAACCCGTCGCACACCGGCGTGGATGACCTGGAGCGCGAATACAGCGCTGAACAGCAGGCGCGGATGATGCTGTACCACTACGCCAGCGCAGCGGATGGCGATGCGTTGCGCGCGCGCGGCCATCGCGTGGCGATGCCGGGCGAGTGCGTGCCGCTGGCCACCCCGACCGCCATGCAGGTCGCCTGACCCCGACCGGTTTTTGCGTGTGCAGTCCTGAGTCGCGCGATGCGCGCATCGGTAGCGCCGAGCCATGCTCGGCGGCATGTTTCCGCGTGCAGTCCTCGCCGAGCGTGGCTCGGCGCTACCAAGGGCAGGTAGCCGCACGGCATCGCGTTTCAGTGGCCCAAAAAGGTGGCGACCCCGCCGGCTGACCTCGGCGCCCGCGTCGATCGATACCGTTGCTGCCTTCCGGCCCTGGCGGGATTTTCGATCTAGCGTCGCGAGGGGCCGACGGGGCCGCCATAGAGACGTGGACAGCGGGAGTAGTGGCGCCGTGCGCCGAACCTCACCGGTCCTGGCTGCACATCGCAGAGCGACGGCAGGCGCGCATTCTAGCGCATGCGCCTACGCGTTAGCCACAACAATGCAGTGAACCGCCTGTAACCCTTCAGTATGCAGCGGCGTCGCGAATTGCCTGCCGTTGCTAGAATCATCGGTGGAGGAACGGCCTCCCCCGCACCGGGTTGAAATGTCCAGGACGGCCTGGCCCCTGCAAAGGAGGCCGCCATGGCCTGGATCTATCTTTTGTTCGCTGGTCTTCTCGAAATCGTCTGGGCCGTTTCGATGAAACAGTCCGAAGGCTTCAGCAAGCTCACCCCGACGCTCATCACCCTGGTCGGCATGATCGCCAGTTTCTGGTTGTTGGCCGTGGCCATGCGTACGTTGCCACTGGGTACCGCATACACGATCTGGACCGGCATCGGCGCTGTCGGTGCGTTCGTGATCGGTATCGTGTTTCTGGGCGAGCAGGTGAGCGCGATGCGTATCGCCGCCGCCGTGCTGATCGTCTGCGGGCTGGTGCTGATGAAACTGTCGAGCAGCTGACAAGCCCGGGGTCAGGTCCGTTTCGCGTAACCGAAGGGATCTGGCCCTGGCAGGCGTAGTGCGATCACGCGCTGCGCTTCACCACCGACAGGATCACCGACCGCAGCTCGTCTTTCGCCTGCGCCTCGCTGATGTCGCCATCCACCGCGGCCTGCGACAGCGTATCGGCCGCCCCGAGCACGGCCCACATGCCCGCAGAGGGCACGCCGTCCCTTCCAGCGAAGGGGGCGAAGATGCCTTCGCACTTCTCGATGAAGGCCTGCTGGTACCGGCGTTTCACCTCCAGCAGTTCCGCGGATCCGCCCAACGCGGCTACCACCGCGGATATTTCGCGCCCTTGGGTGAGCACGCAGGCGACATAGCTGTCTGCCACCACGCGGGCCTTGTCCTGCAGCGTCGCACGCGCGGCATCGACCGCTGCATCGAAGACCATCGTCTGTCGCACGTCGTAGTCCTCGTACAGCGCCGCCAACAGACCGTTCCGCGTACCGAAGTGGTCGTACGCCACGGGCTTGGTCACGCCCGCAGCGTCGGCCAGGCGCCCCAGCGACAGGGCGTCGCTGCCTTCGTCGCTGATCAGCGCCCATGCAACGTCCAGCAGCTGCCGCGTGCGCTGCCCGCGTGGCAGGCGCTGGCGCGCAGGTGCTACGGGTGCTGGATTCAACGGGGCAGGGTGCTTGGGCAATGCGTCAATCCTTGGGTGAAACGATGCGGCGCCCAATGTCGAAGGCGGTATCCAGATGCGCAGCGGGAAAGCCGGGATCCGACGCGAGCAGCCGGGTGGAGCTGATAACAGGGGCACCACAATAGTCGAAGATGCCGTGGTCGATCTGGGTCGTCATGGCGGTTGCGTAGCCATGGCGATCGATCATGCCCTGGTCCGCGCCGCCGTTGGCTACCAGATGCACCTGCAATCGCTGCAGCTTCTTGATGACCTTTCCTTCCGGGTTCTCTTCGTAGGCCCAGCCGTTGGAGAACACGCGATCGATCCAGCCCTTCAGCAAACCCGGGAACGACCACCAGTAGATCGGGTAGACGATCACCAGCCTGTCCGCCCGGTCCAGGCGCGCGTGCTCATGGGCGATCTCCGGCGGGGCCGGGGCGCGCTTCTCGAAATAGGCGAGGTCGGCAGGCGAGAAGGCCGGATCGAATCCTTCGGCGGCCAGGTCGGCGATTTCGAAGGTGTTTGAAGCGTCTGCGCTGGCGATGCCTTCCGCCACGCGCTCAGCGATGGCATGGGTGAGGGAGTCGGGATTGGGGTGCGAGATCACGATGAGGGTATGCATGGACATCCTTGGTGGTGAGTTACCATTAGTAACCTACTATCCGTAGGTATTCGCCCGGGCGCAACTGCATGGATGGAACGCTGGCACCTCATGCCATGCTGGATCGTCGCCCGATGGGCCGGTAGCCCTGCCACTCCGGCTTCGGTGCCGTGCCAGACGGATTGGGCGTGAGGTGCACCTGTCTGCCGTTGAAATCGCTGAGCGCCAAGCAGTTGTCCACCTCCCGCAGATCATCCTTGTGCAGTTGATCCGCGCCCTGCAGCAACTGCCTGCGCGCCTTCGCCTTGGCGCCGGCGGCATCCGCTGCGACAAACAGGCCGAACTCGTGCAGCTCCGCCAGCGTGTCCTTGCGGTAACCGCCCATGTTGACGAAGAAGAGGGTGAGGCCGGACGGATCCGGGCCATCGGCCATGCGCACGTCGAATCCGTCGGCCCAGGTGATGTCCACGTAGCCATCCAGATGCAGGCTGGAGGGGTCGCCGAACCATGCCTCGCGCAGCGCGGGATAGGCGTCCTGCACGCGGGCGACTGCCGCGAACTGCACATCGTGCAGCTCGATGTTGGCGCGGCCGGCCGTACCGCCGATGTAGAACTGGTACAAGCGCGGCGGAAAGAGCGAGGCAGTCGGCATGGCAGGCAGTTGATGCGGGAGCGAGCAGCCAGCGTAGCAGTGCCATGGTGCGTCGACGCCTTCGCGTTCGCGTGATGCACATGCCGTGGGTCTTACCGTGGAAACACGAACTTCATCGACGAGGAGTACCCGATGCGAACTTCTGCAACTGCGTCCGTGCACGGCGGTGGCGCCCGCCTGGTCATCTGGTGTGGTGGCCTGGCCGTGGCGTCGGCGCTGGGCGCCTGCGGTGCGGGCGCACCGCCCGACACTGGCGCGGCTTCATCGCCAGCGGAGTCCGCGACGCCGGACACAGATCAGCCCGTGCACGCCGCCACGCCTGCAGCACAGCGACCGATGGACGAAGTGCCCAAGCAGAAGACCAATGCCGCAGGCGAGCGCGAATATCAGTTCAACAACGGCTGTGTGGTGGTCATCGAACCCAAGCGGGCCGTGGTGAAGAGCGAAGGTCCAGAGTGCGCATCGCATCACCGTGACATCGCCCTGCTGTACGCCGCCGGCGACTGACCCCGGGTGGTGCCGACCCAGGGTCGGCGAGCGCAGCGGCCGCCCGTGCGCGCAAAGCGGCAGCGCCAGACAAATAAAAAGGGCCGCCCGATGGGCAGCCCTTTTCATTTGTCTGGCGGAGAGAGGGGGAGGTACTGATCCGAAGACCTCACTCCCTGACTGCTCGCAGAGCGCAAACCGGACGTGTGTCCTGTGTTGTGTCCCGTCAATCATAGCCTTGGGCTGGCCTGACAGCCAGTTCGACGTTGCTGGCAGAACGTCTATCTTCATCACGAGGGGGCCTGGAGGCCCGGGGAGGGCGCAGAGCTGCCGGTCGTCCAGATGCTACAATCGCCGCCGCTGTCCGGCCCTTGACTGCACGATTGATTCCGTTAGTTTGGAATCCTTGGCTGTTCAGTCTGTTAGAGCACTTTGTGGGCCCTTAGGAGAGCTTCAGTGACCTTGCGATACATCGGTTCGAAGACTCGCCTGGTCGACGGCTTGGCACGCTTCATTGGTCAATACTCAGGACGCGGACGGTTTGTCGACGCGTTCTGCGGCATGGGATCGGTGGCGGCCCAGGCGGCTCAGCTGGGCTGGCCTGTTTTGCTGAACGACCACCTTTCCTACGCTGCCATCATGAGTTCCGCGCGGCTGACTGCCCGGAATCAGGCGTCCTTTGCCGAACTGGGGGGCTACACCTCAGCGATAGACCGGCTCAACGGTCTGGATGGTCGGCGTGGTTTCATTTGGAGCGAATACAGCCCAGCCTCGCTGGCCCATTCCCGTGCCGGGGTGGAGCGCCGCTACTTTACCGAGGCCAATGCCGCGCACATTGATAGCTGCCGCTCGCAGATCTTCGACTGGAGCAAGAGTGGGCTGCTCAACCCTTCGGAAGAGCGAGTCCTGCTGGCTGATCTGCTATCGGCTGCCAATCGCGTAGCCAATATTGCGGGCACCTATGGATGCTTCCTTTCGCGTTGGACTTCTCAAAGTCAGGGCACTTTGGCACTGCGTCCTCGTGACTTGATTGAGGAGGGGATGCCAGTCGATATCTCAGTGGGGGATGTGATAAACGTCGATATCGCCCCCGATGACACTGTTTACTTGGACCCCCCCTACACCAAGCGCCAATACGCCTCCTACTACCACCTTCTTGAGACCATCGTCCACGGCGACGCCCCGGTGGTTGAGGGCGTTGCGGGACTTCGCCCCTGGCAGCACCTAGCGTCTGATTTTTGTTACAAGCGCAAAGCGCTTGGTGCATTGGTAGACCTGATCCAGGGCATTGGCGCACGCCGCATCCTTTTGTCCTATAGCAACGAAGGTCACGTGGATCTAGCCCAGTTGACCGACCGGCTGGTTGATGTGGGCGACGTGAAGGTCGAGCCGCTGGCCAGCATTGGTCGCTACCGACCAAATCAGAAAGCGAGTGACAATGCTTCCGAGGTCAGCGAATACCTCGTCGTCATCGAGCCGAAGGCGGTGGCCTCAATGACAAAAAAGAGTGCGACGGCGCGGAAATGAGTTCACCCGGAACATTGGAACAGGCTCGACTTCGAGCTGCGGCGACCCTAGTCCGCGACTTTTCAAACCAATTCAAAGCTGAACAGGAAGAGGCGCGGTTCCAGCTGTTAGAAGCTGCCGCAGCGCGGCTTGGTTCGCACGACGTTGCGGCCTTCCAAGAAGCCTTTGGGCGGAACTTGATCACGTCCGCTGCTCAGTTGGACGAAGTCGCCGGCGCAGTGCTCGCCCGCATTCGGATGGCCGGTATTGAACCTGCCCTCGCTCTGAGTGCCCTCTCCCGAGAGGGGCTCACCGCATCCAAGCAAAAGAGCACTGGGGCGTATCACACCGACTTTCGACTCGCTCAGCGCTTGGCCAGAGTCTTGGCTCCAAGCCTGACCGCCAAAAGCAAGGTCATCGATCCCGCATCGGGTTCCGGTATTTTGCTTGTGGCGTTGACCTTGGCTGTATGCGGGAGCGATCGCCGGATGACAGCTCAGTGGCTGCGTAATGGCGTCTATGCAATGGACTTGTCTGAGGCTGCTCTTCGAGGGGCGACGCTGTCCTTGGCAGCGCTGACTGATGACCTCAGCGCAATCGTCGACATGCGCAGTCGTTGGACGGCGGGCGACAGTTTGGCAGTCGACGCTTCCGAGTGGGAGCGCAAGGCTCCCGGCGGTTTCGACGCAATCATTGCGAACCCGCCGTGGGAGAAAGTTCGTCTGACCAAACATGAGTTCCTCCTGGGAAAGGGAGCAACTCGTCACTACGGCTCTGATCTCGAACATATGGACCGTGCGGCGTTCGAAGCATCTTCTGGCGAGGTAAGGTCCTACGCGGAGTTTCTGGCAACACGTTTTCCCCTCTTGGTTCGAGGGGAGCCTGATCTGTATGCAGCGTTCATGGCGCTCTACCTAAATCTCCTCAGGCCCGGCGGGCAAGCCTCGGTCCTGGTTCCTGGCGGGCTCATTCGTTCGCAAGGCACGCAAGCGTTGCGAGAGGCGCTATTCGACCGCGCGGAGCGTCTGGAGATGGCAGTCTTCGACAACCGCGCCCGCTTCTTTGGCATCGATACCCGCTTTAAGTTCTTGGCGCTTAACTTCACCCAGCACGAAGGGGCACATACCAAGGAGCCACTTTTTCTCACCCGTGAGTGTGGGACAGATGCCGGGACGGAAGCGTCCAACCGAGTCCGCATTGGGCGAAAGGCGTTGCGAACGACAAGGCCCGATCTCAGCGTGCCAGAGGTTCACAGCAATGCGAGCTGGGCTTTGTTCCAGCGCTTGGTTGAGCGCGGAGAGCGGATGGACGACCCCCATTCGCTTTGGTTTGCCGAGTTCTGTCGTGAGGTAGACATGACCGCTCAGCGTGAATGCTTCACGCGCTCCCCGGGGAAGGCGCGGCTCGGGGTTATTGAGGGTCGTCATATTCAGCAACACCGCTTCGGTGCCAAGGCTTATGTGGCTGGCTCTGGCCGTTCAGCGGTGTGGGAGAGCCTTCCCTTGGGGGGGGCTGAGGTTGTGCCTCAGTTCTACATCGCGGCTAAGGACTGCCCTGGGAAAGCCCAAGAGCGCATTCAGCAACGTAGAGTTGGCTTCTGTGATATTGCAGGCCAGACGAACGAGCGTTCAATGATGGCTGCCCTGATAGAGCCGGGCTACGTGTGCGGCAACAAAGTCCCCACGGTCCTGTTCCCCAACGACCCCGATGGTGACCGACTTTTCGTATGGCTCGCAGTCGTCAATAGTTTGACCTTTGATTGGATGATCCGCCGGGTTTTAACCACAAGCATCAACTATTTTGTGCTTTTGGGTATCCCGATGCCCTCGATAAAGCCGAAAGGGTTGCCTTGGAGGCGTCTGGCCGCCGCTGCGCGGGAGCTTCACGACCTCAATATGGCTCCCAGGACCCCCGACACTGACCGGGAGGCGGCAGGGTTGCGCACAAAGATTGAGGTCGAGGTAGCCCGTGCCTATAGCGTCACCCTTGCAGAACTTGATCTAATGTCCTCTGATTTCCCGTTGTTGGATCGGGGACAGCCTTCCTTGGAACGGGAGAGCCGGTCGACGATCACTTGGGATTCCGTGCTCGCTGTTGTGTCTGGCGGCAAGGACCCTTGGCAACGGCGAGTGGTTGCTGCGCAGGCTGCAGGGGCAATCGCCTTTGTGCCAGCTCAGCATTCAAGCTTCGAGCCGGAGGAAGGGGGCACTTATGGAGCAGAGCGGGTCGAGTCAACGTAAAGGGGCGGCAGGCATTGCCCGAGTTCTTTGGAAGGAGATCCTTCCGGGGGACCGCAGAAAGTTCGTCGCGCAATCTCATGACTCTGACACGGGGGGTGGGGCTAGAGACCTCCGGTTCCGTGGAGATAAGGAGCTGGAGGCTATTGTCTTGGCGATGTTTCCTGCTCAAGAGCAGGCCAACCGTCGGCGGAACGGCGTGTCTGCGGTCATTAGCCGGCACCGTGGTCTGTTTTGCTGGCGCTCTGGGACCGGGCCGAGTCAACGGACCCGCTCTGAAGTGGCTTACATTGAGCCGCCCACCAGCGCCCGTGAGGGTGAGTGGCGCATCACCCGTGTTCACACCTACGAGGTGTTTCAGGGGTCGCTCCCGCCTGCAAATGCGGGCGAGCGTGTGCTCCTGCTGCTGATTCAGACCGATGACGGCAACATCTGGCCGCGCTTTACAACGGATGTGTCGCTTCGCAAAGACAAATGGAGTGCAGCGGTCAAGCAGCACATCTTGGGATGCCTAGACAGTAAAAAGTCTGAGCGCCGCGCTTCATACGGCTTCTTTGACCTTCAAAATGGGCGAATGCACTGCCATGTCTGATTCACCATCTACCGCGGCTCACGAGGTTCTTCGCCTTCTGGCGTCTTCAAAGAATGTCCTGCTTTCCGGGCCTCCAGGCGTCGGCAAAACGCGTCTTCTATCAGAGATCGCTGCGGCCTTTGCAGCCGGCGAGCTTGGTTCACAGGGCATGCCCACGTTAAGCCACGGCGATGACGTGGCCATCCAAGACGCGGAAGAAGCAAAAGTTTTTCGGACGGTTTTCCACCAAAACTCAAAGTATCGAGACTTCGTTACCGGACTGGCTCCCGCTGTCGGGGAGGGGAAGGCTGGTCAGTTCACCATCGTGGAAGGGACACTTTTCCGCGCCGCGCAGCACGCGCGGCAAGAGGGTTGCGCTTCGCTGCTCGTCATTGATGAAATCAACAGAGGACCGGCAGTCCAAGTCTTTGGCGGCTCCATGGTGGCGATCGAGGCGGACAAGCGCCTAAGTCCCGATGGTAGTCCTCATGGGCTCACGCAGTTCTTTGAGGTGATGGTCCCTCCGTCGGGCTTGATCGAGGAATACGCGCTTCCGGATCGACTCTTCATCCTTGCGGTTCAGAACCAAGCTGATAGCTCGGTGGAGCCCATGGACGTCGCGTTCCTGCGGCGGTTTGAACCATATCGACTCGATCCGGACGAAGCCGTGCTGCGAAGCCACTTTCAGATCGAAGGGGGCCAGCAGCGTGATCTTCCGGAGCAGCCGGGTGCCGTGGCTGACCTTGCGGAGGCGAGCATTCGTGCATGGGCAGCGGTCAACAAGAGAATAGCCATAGGGCGCGGCGGGGACTTTCAGATCGGGCACGGTGTGCTGATGCCAGCTTGGTCTACAGCTCTTTCCGTCGCTGAAGCAACGATGCTACTGGCTAAAGCCTGGGACAAGCTAATGGCCCATGTTGCGGAGGTCTTCTATGGAGACATCCGAAGCATGGCGATTACCCTGAACGCCACTGAGTCCTCTGGCGAAGAGTCGCCCTTGAAGCTCGTTGAGCACACGTTCGGAACCGAGCTTCGATACGCCCTGGAAGGCGAAAGCCTGTGGACGCGGGACGCTCTGTATAGAGGTCTCCGTAGCATTGCGGGGACGTAGGGCCGGATGGCTCGCTTCTCCGTCGTTGAATACGGGTCTCCGGCGAATCTTCTTCCTGCCATTGCTGCGTCAATGGGGAGAGGGACTGCGGAGGCGGCGCGGCACCTCTCTGATGCTGGGGCACGGGTAGCCCGCCAGGTCGGGCTTAAGAAGTCGCCGATTGAAGTGAGCGGCCCGCTCGTGTCTTCTAGTAAAGTCGCAGGCCTCCTTCACTTGGGGCGATCGTGCGAGCTTGAGATTGCGCCCAAGTTCTTGGGCGAGCACGCTGGTGGCGCGGGATGGCGTGAAGATTTTTTCTTTCTCGCTATGCTCTCCAGGCATGGACACGTCCTTGCCTCCGATCGCATCCGAGCGGACACCGCCGCAGACAGCGATCTAGACTCGCTGCTGGCTCGAGCAATCACGGATATGTATTGGGAGCATCACCACCGCCCAATCAGGTCCTACAAAAGGACCATCGAGCACGATTTCTTCCTCGACGGCGACGTCGACCCATTCGATCTGCGCGTCCCCGGGCCAGCTGGATATCCACAAGAGGTCATTCGATACAGCAGAGCCAACCGACACAACGCCATCATTTCCGCTGCTGCAGGAGTCGCCCGTCGGCACGTTCGAACCCCAACAGCAAGCGCAGAGCTATCCAGAGTGAGAGCGCATTTGGGAGTTCAGCCCCGCTTGTCTCGTGGCCACTTGCTTCCGCAAGCAGTTCCCGGTAGGTCGAGGCGTTGGCAGGCGCTGATGGATCTGTCAGTGGATGTGGTAAACGGTTTCGGCATGGGGTTCAACGAAGGAGAGGCGAGGGCTCCAGGGTTTGTCATGGGGACGTGGCAGCTATGGCAGGATCTCGTCACCATTGGTCTTCGTTTAGGGTTCGGCGCAGGCAACGTGCTAGCGGAGCAGCCTCTGGAGCTGGGCAAGAGGCAGTATCCGAATGGCAAGGCAGGTAAGCTCAATGTCAGGCCTGACACATCCGTTTTTTCAGACGGGCGCCGGTTCCATGTGGATGCGAAATATAAAGGCCGCGTTGACCGTGGACGGGTGTGCGCCGCCGAGTCGGACATCTATGAAGCCATGGCTTTTTCCATGGCAAGCAACGGGCTGCCAGTGATACTGGCCTATCCACGGCTCGCTTCAGCGCCATTGCTTCCTGTAGGGACTGTTGAAGTGCTGGAGCAGGTTAGGATATCTGGCTGTGGGCGGATCGTCGCCATCTCCATTGAAGTTCGTGGGATATCCGGCCGTCGCGCCTTAGCCAGCTTTGTTCAAGAAATGAAACACGGCCTGGATAAGTTGTCTGAACTCTTGAAATAGCTGTCGCTTGTGAGCTATGGATGTCCTATAGGACGTTCAACGCGGACCAATAGGAGGGTCTCATGGCAGCGGTGATAGGTGGAAACATCTTTGGAATGGCTCAGCGCATTCTTTTCAAGACAGTTCCTGGCGGGGACTGGAGGAAATTTACAGGCACTTCAAATAACAATCCGAGTGCGGGGGGCGGCGCTCGAGATCTCCGATACAATGGTTTTAACGATTTTGAGCTCGTCGCAAGTGCCCTGTTTCCTACGAAGCTCATTCGAAGGACCAGAGGTGGCGCGCCTAAACTGATAGATGCCTACCAAGGTAGCCTTAAACACACATTTGGACCGTCTTTGTCGGATGAGGCGTTTTTCGAGAACCCCACTGACGTTCGGGGCGCTGAGTGGCGCTTCACCAAGGTCAGCGGGAAGTCCCCGATCGCGCTTGCTGTACCGCAAGCTGGCCCAAGCGACACCGATATTCTTGTTCTGGTCCAAGAGAACGCTGGAGAGCTGGTGCCGGTGTTCACCACTCTAAATACGATGCCGCCAGGGCCAATTGCCACGTTCATTGCACAGGTTTGCAGCGCCCCTCGTAAGTCGAGGTCGGATGCAACGGCGGCGGGTTTCTTGGACCTTGTTGCAGGCTGGAACGACCACAATTGAACGGTTCAACCCTTCAGTCGCGGCCCCTCTTCTGCTGACGCAGCTTCCGTAGCAGCAATGCCATCGGCCGAGGAGCATTTCCATCACTCCTGGGCCGAACTGAATCAGCGGGTCAGTTGGCCAACTGAGCGTAGAGGACATATAGAAACATGGGCAGTCCACTGAGCAGCCCAAATACCCAGAATGCGCCGAGAAGTGTCATGGGCGTCATGATCCACCACTGCCACCACGAGAACCCGACGTCTCGGGCCTGAGCTGCCCGTGCCTCGATCGGATACCGAAGCGCCGCCTTCCGCGTTCCTCGCCGGGCCATGAGCGGCCCGACAATGAACCCGAAAGGTCCCAGGAAGAGTAGGGCCCCGGTATACCACCAGAAGAAACGATCTCTAGGCGTCATGAGCTTGCGGCGTGCAGAGGGCGCTTGACCAAGGAGGGGAGGCGGATGGGCACTCATTTGGCGTAGGCCTTCCAGACCCCCGATTCACGCACATACCGAAGGTTTTTGTTGACAGGGATCGGCACCTGCCGGCCGCCGATGTCGATGGATACTTTTCCGGTGGCGTCGCACCGGTAGCCTTCCATGTCCTGGGCTTCAACGCAGCCGGACAGCTGGAACTCTTGGATTCCGGTGATCTGACCTGCGCCACTCTGGGTAAGCAGGGCTGCCAAGGCCTTCTCGGCATCGCTGCTGGAAGGCGGACCACCGCAGGCGGTCAGGGTGAGGGCAACGGCCAAGCCGGCCAAGATGAACTTCGTTGCTTTCATGGTCATTCCTTGAGATGGGCGGGGCGGCGAAGGGCCCCCCAAAGTTATTGCGACGAGGTATCTGCTTAGCGGTCGCGGTTGCCTTCGGGCTTGAACCCGGCGATCCACATCCTTGAATCCTTGAACGGGGTCAGCAGCCCCGAGGCCCCGGGGTGCAGGTCGGCGGTCTGAATGAACCCAGAGACCCAGGCGACCCGGAGGGCCACATCGACGGCCCGGTCGGATACGCCAGGGCGGGACACGTTGATGACGAACGGCTGCGCGGGCGAGTTGGGGCCCGTGGACCGGTTGGCCCCGGTGTTGGGCTTGCCGGCAGGCACTTGAACGCCCATAAGAGCGTCCCGTCCCTTCCAAAGGGCCGACGTGTTGAGCTCCGCCACATCGCCCAGGTCGTCGGTCTCGGTCATGGCGGCATTGGCGCAAGTCCGGAAGGTCTCGGTGGTCGACGCGGAGGGGCTCGTCCAGATCCGTGCTTCGACGGACCAGCAGGGCAGGGAGGCACCCCACTCGGTGTAGGTGAGTGCAACACGGGGCCAGTCGAGCTTGCCCTGCTGGGCCAACTGATGATTGTCGGATTTGAAGAGGCCCTGGATCTTCCCCGCGCCGCTGACTGGGGCGTAGATGGCCCCGCCGCCGGCAGCCGATTTGGCGCGGCCTTCGACCTGCTTGCCCCCCACCATTTCTTGGCCGGCATTCCTGAGGCTGGTTCCCAACTGGCGAAAGAAGCCAGGCTTGTTGGGTATCTCTTCCTGCTCAGGTTGGCTTTGTGCGGCTGCGCTATAGGCGGTCAGCAGCAGCGCGGCAGCCAGGCCGGCGGCCATCCTTGTCTCGCTCTTCTTCATGAAAACCCCTGTGGTTGGTCGGTAGGGTGCTACATTTCATGAAGAGTCTGCCATGCATTGAGGGACCACGTCATGCTGTCCACCCAAGTTTTCAACTTCCGTTCACTTGCCCAAGCCCTCCCCCCGCTCTTTATTCGCTGCCCGTCTCAAGCAGGCCAGGGAACTCCGTGGCATTGCCAGTCAGCGAGCCTTGGGGGTCTTGATGGGGCTTGATAAGAAGCTGGCCAGCAGCCGCGTGAACAGATATGAGACGGAAGTCAGTGGTATCGACTTGGATGGACTGGGAAAACTCGCCGACGTTTTAGGCGTTCCGATGGCTTATCTGGTAGCCGAGGACGATGCGACGGCCGCCTTCATCTTGGCGTTGAAGAAGATGACTCAGGCCGAGCGCAGGGAGTTGTACAAGCAGCTTCTCAGCAGCAAATCCGCTGATTGAGCGATAGTGGTGGTCTAACCATTTTTGACAAGGAAAGTGAGATGGATTTAGTTGCTAATAATCCGAAGGTCTTCGTCAGTCATGCAAGCGAGGACAAGGACAGTTTTGTTCTCGAGTTTGCAACAAAGCTTCGCGCGCACGGCGTCGACGCATGGGTTGATAAGTGGGAAATGCTTCCCGGCGACAAGCTCATCCATAAGATTTTTGAGGAGGGCCTTAAAGCGCCAGACGCCTTCATCATCGTTCTTTCCACGACGAGCGTCACAAAGCCGTGGGTTCGAGAAGAGCTCGACGTTGCTGCTGTGAAAAGAATTTCCAATGGGATGAAGTTGATCCCGGTCGTAATCGACGATTGCCAAATTCCTGGCGTATTGACGGCAACGCTGTATGAGAAGTTCGATAGGCCAGAAAACTACAATGCGTCCTTCGATCGCGTTCTTTCAGCCATCTTCAACCTGAGTTCCAAGCCTCCTCTGGGGGCGCTGCCCGCCTATGCGCATCCTTCTCCTGTCCGAATGGCAGGCCGAAGCGCGTCAGACAGCCTGGTGATCCACGTCGCTTGCGAAAAGGCCCTGGAGGATGAAGATCAATATGTCTATCCCGTGGAGGCTTTTGATCTCAACGGCTCTCCCAAGCTTCCAGTTCAAGAGCTCCGTGATTGCCTAGAGATCCTCGAGGATGACGGCGCGATTGAGAGCCTCAAAGGGATTGATCCTGGCATTAGACCGTTTCGGATCACCGAGTCTGGATTTGAGCTTTACGCACGCGAAGCCATTCCAGGGTATTCGGAGATGAGGTGCAATGTTGTGCGAGGCATCGTCAACTCAGAGTTGACCTCAAATATTGCTCTTTCAGAACACTTGGGATTGCCGGTCTACCTAACAAACCACATCCTCTCTTTGCTTGAACACGAAGGCGGGATCAAGCTGACTAAAGGTCTTCAAGAAAGACAAACGATCTACCATGTTGGAGCTTCGCTCCGACGGGAGCTGTCCGCATAACGTCGGTTCAGCGGCTTTGGCGGTTGTCGGTTTCACGTATCAGGATCCTCCGCCGTCAGAGGTCCTTGATGGCGGAAGGTCGCCTGGATGGGCTATAAATCAATCCTGGCCTTATTGATGGAGTAGCCCTTTTGGCCCTCACGACCCTGAAATCGCTCAACGCAGAAATCAAGCAGCTCGAAGCCCAGAAGAAACTGGTCGAGAAACGAGATGGCGAGGTGCCAAAGGCATTGGCCGTGCTCCAGCGTTATGCAAAGGTGCTTAGCCCGGCCCAGCGCCGGCAGGTGGCTAAGATCGCCGGCGAAACTGTTGAGGTTCAATCCGGGCGCGCTACCGCTACACTCCGGGGCTCAATGAAGGGACGCAAGCTCGGATCGGTCGCTCCGAAATACCGGCTGCCGACCGGTGAGACCTGGACGGGGCGCGGTCTGTCACCCAAGGTCTTCACTGCCTGGGCGAAATCTGGCGAAGGCCGGGCCTGGGCTAAGGCTCACCCTGATGCCAAATTCCCAGCGGCAGAGGGTGCGGGGACGTCCACTGCCAAGCCGGCGAAAAAGACGACCAAAGCTGCCAAGAAGGTCGTAAAGAAGCCTGCCAAGCGCGCTTCGACCAAGAAGGCCGCAAAGAAGGCCACAAGGGTTGCGGTAAAGAAGATTGCGAAATAAGAGCTGCCAGACCTTCGTCACCCACCACTGGCAACTGAGTCCAGTGGCGGGGCAGGCGCGCGAGGAGTATCAGGGATAGAACTTGGCTGGATCTGACAGCTGATCTGCGAACTGACCTCGCTGATACTTAGGCAACTCAACACTGGGCTTGTAGCGCTTGATCGTCCGGAGCTTTTTCTTCTGCGCCAAGGCTGGCTTCTTGTGGAAATAGGCCTCGTGCAAGACAGCGACGCGTTTGTTGGGAGAGTGCCCCGTAATCAGCGCAATGACTTCTTCCGGGATGTCCTGGTGATGAAGCTCTGTGGCGATCGTGTGGCGGAACGCATGGAAACCGACGCCTTTCTTGAAGCCTAAGCGTTTCATGTAGGTGCTGAACTGGTTGAGTGCGGCCTGGCTGTATCGAGCATTCGAGTCGCCCGTCGCGCGGTTCACGCCCGCCGAGAGGTGCGGGAAGAGGCGCGGATGCCCGCACTGCCTAATGTCTTCAACGAAGTCCAGGAAGCCTGCATCAATCAGCTGCTGTGCGATGGGCACGTCCCGGATGGCCGATTTGCCTTTTAGGCGTTGACGACTCCGGCCTCGACTCTTATTCGCGAGGTCTGGATCGATTGTCACGCGAATGCGTATCCACCAAGTGCCATCAATCTGCACAATGTCAGCTAGCTTGAGCTGAGCGACTTCGTTGATGCGAGCCCCGGTGTAAAGACCAATCATTGGCATCCACCAACGATGCGGATGGCTCTTTGCCCAAGGAACGAAGGTCTCCGGAGCAAAAATGCGTTGGAGGTCAGCTTCATCGAACAAGCGCTCTGCCTTATCCGCGTCCTCGGCCAGGTCGTCCTTGAACTTCTTGAAGGCTGCCATGGGGGAGGCGGGGATCGCGTTGGCCTCGACCAGGCCCTTGAAGAAGGTGGAGAGGAAGCGACGGTGCTTCTCAAGCGTCTTGGGTGCCAGTGGTTGCACGGCAAGCTCTTTGCCCAGCGCGACCGCTTCTTCATATGTGTAGTCGCGATACTTGGGGTCCGAAAGAAGCAACGGCGGAGCCCAGCGGAGCAAGTCCCACAGTCGATAGATGTGGGCATGGTCGATTCGAGAAACCGGAATGTCGCCGCAGGCCATCTTGAGTAGGTTGAGTGTGCGGAAGGTCGAGCCGGTCGTGTCCTTCGCTAGGCCGCGGTCATCGCGAGACCTGACGTAATCGGCGATTTCCACCGAAAGGAGGCGAGGCGCCGAGGCGATGGGGAGTGGGGCTGGATACTGGGTGCATCCATTGGCTCTACGGCTGCGGCGCTGGCGGTCGTCTGCCCGGTCCAGCATCTCCTGGGCGTGGATGGCGGCTTCTCGCCCAGTGATGTTCAACTCTTCGATACGAAGGTTCCCCATCTGGACGCCCCTCAGCTGGAGAGTGCCCATCGGGTGGAGCAGGTATTGGTGGAGGTGTTCTAGAGCGGGGGTTTGCATTGCTTGGCTTCCATCGAATGATGGAAGTACCAATAAGACAGCTCAAAAAATGGTCAATACAAAATCGCCTGCGACTTGAACACCGTAAGCGTTGCCACCGCCAATGGCGGATTAAATGAAGCGCCAAGTTTGTACCGGCGTCCTCTTTAAAGGTGATTCTTGTTATATCAATGACTTGAGAGGGGAAGGGGGTGAAACCTCCGGAGTCATTTTGGTACTGTTTAACTGATATAGGCTAACTAAACCCACTTTATAACCTGAACTCTAGATAAATGAGGTGGAGGGGTTGTTAGTTTATGTGTAAGTTTTTCTTATGCTCGGCTTGCCACCACATGGTGGTGAGGAGAGACCGCATGGCGAAGAACGAGCAGACGGGCCCGAAGGCAGCTAAGGCCGCAAGTAGCGTTTTGCGTGATGATCGAACTGGCAGCAAGTCCAAGACTGCGGCGGGCTCTGCCCTGAGCCAGGCGCCGGACAAGGGCAAGAAGACCAAGAAGTAGTTTCATTGGCCGGCGCCATCCGGCGCCGGTCTCTCCGAAGTGTCTTGTTCGAGGAATGACGATGACAGGGGATAGTCCAGGAGTGCATAGGCCGAACAGCTCAGCTGGGGCGAACCTCGACGGCTACCAATGGCCTGATGCAGTCCGCTTCATCCCCTATTGGGGTGACCTCTACTGGGAGGGCATGGACGGGGTGCGTGTCCTGCTGCTGGGGGAGTCACACTACCGAAATGAGGGGCTCAGCGATGCGCTCGAAGTGACCAGGCCCTTCACGCAAGATACCTTCCGTGAGATGGCGACGGAGGTCCGAAAAGCGGGCGACGGTCCCTTCTTCAAGGCACTAGACTTGCTCCTCAATGGACGGCAGGACTTCCAGCGCCAGGAAGCCGCCGAAGCCTGGAGGCGCGTGGCATTCTTGAACCTCTCCCAGGCGTTCGCAGGTTCGCAGGCAAGTCATCGGCCGCGGAATCAGGCGCTGCGTGACGGTGGTGATGTTCTGTGGCAGGAAATCCTGCCGGTGCTGAAGCCTAACGTCGTGCTGGTTCTGGGCCGGACGGCTTGGCGACTCTTCAGTCATGGCAAGCCCCAGCCGGGGTTGGAGCCCTTCAACGCCCGACATGTCAATCGAGGGGAGGGCAAGCGGCGTTATATTGAATCCCGAGAGGTCTGGTCGCTGGACTACGAGGGTGGGTCAGCCCTGATGACGTGGGTCTATCACCCATCTTGGCATGTGGACACATGGCAGGACCGGAGTGCCGCCCTGCGTCATCTGATAGCGATTGCCAAACAGAACTAACAATGCGCGTTGCGCAGTGGGAGAAGAGTAGTTCAATGAGCGATACAACGGAACTGACCAAGGTTGTAAGGAAGACGGCCAGCAGTGGCAAGTTGGACTACGTCCCCGTCGTCGTGCTCAACGAAACGTCCAGGACAAAGCTTCATGTCGTCGGCTGGCTGATTCCGCACAGTGACCACACCGGCTTCTCCATCAAGCTGGAGGGGTTCAAGAAGACGAAAGCTTCGCCTTGGGAGGAAGACAAGCCGAAGACTATCAGCCTGACTGAAATCTCAACGCTGAAGCTCTTTAAATACCTTCAGACCCATCTTCCGTTGACGCAGCAATCGGAAGCCGGTGAGTTCATCCTAATCAAGGTCGCAAACGGCGCAGCGGATCTGACCGGGCATGACCCCCAGTCCCTCGTCGGAGCGCTCACCAAAGTCCTCTCTCACTCGGATTTGGTCCAGCACCTGGCCAACACAGAGCTCACTCATGAGCTGACCACCGCGCTCCGGGGATCTATTCGTCTCAGTGAGATGCGCTCCGCAGTTGCTGAGCTGCGTTCCAGCCTAGGGCGTGCGGAGTCGGCTGAGCAGGTCTACCAGTCATGGTGCGAGAAGCACTGCTGGGCCTTCGGCAATGCCTACGTGGTCCGGGATGAGGTGCGTGCAATCACCACTGGGGACAACATCGATCTGATGTTGCCTAACGTCATTGCGGGCTATCGAGATATCGTTGAGCTGAAGCGGCCCGACATGGAGGTGCTTCTCTATGACAAGGCACACAAGAACTTCTACTTCTCCGCAGATGTATCCAGGGCCGTGGGTCAATGCCACCGATACCTAGACATGCTTTACGAGTTTGCTGACAAAGGACTGCAGGACCACAAAGAGGTAGTGGCCTATCACCCGCGTGCCACGATCGTTATTGGTCGCTCCCATGATTGGAGCGATGAGCGGCAACGCGCGCTCCATGGGCTCAATCGGCGGATGAACGGTATCACCGTCATGACCTATGACCATCTACTGGCGCAAGGGGAGCGGTTGTTGGAAATGTTGTCCCCCGCAGCGGGTCCCGAGGCCGCGTCGGTCGATGGCGTCGAACTCGACGACGACATTCCCTGGTAGGCCTTGGCGATGTATAAAGAGATCTTCCAGCCCGTCACGATGGAGGTTTAGATGAGCGTTTCAGTGCACAGGGATTTCCCCCACCTAAAGGTGTGTGAAGGGAGCCCGGAGTTGGGCACGACCCCATACATCGCGTTCGAGGAATACTTGACCATTCCAGGGCTTGAGGACGCTGATATTCGCTTGGAGTTCGCTAACAATCCCTCGCTGGATGAAGTTGAGGACTTGACGCGTCGTCTGAAGAAGGCGGGACTGGTCTTTGTGATTCAGCGCGGTAGAAGTCATATCTGAGATCACGCCTACTTCTCAGAAGTGCGCATGGGGCAGCGGCGCGGTTCCGTGCTAACCATGGAGGCTGGATTACATTCGCTAGCGCGTGGATCTCGTGGGCGGGACTGTTGGTAAACTTCCTCGCTTCTACGTTTTTTCGGGGGAGGATATGCAGAATTTTCGGTTTAGCCATATCGGCCGGCTCAGTGCTTTTGGCCTAGATGTCTCCCATGCATGCGCTTCCACAGTCGACGTGGCAGCGTGTCTATGTAGCCTAGAGGTGACTCCTCTATGTGACGCGATGATGGAGGAGGTCAGAGGCAATGCGTAGCGCTTGGCGGACGAAGAAGAGTCGGTTATCACCGTCCGGGAAAGCGATCGCCGCAGCCATCGGCTTCCTCGATCTCATTGAGAAGAGGGTGGATGAGAAGGGTCTGGGAATACGGTTGCGCGCTGAGATCGGTCTTCAGTGGACATGGCTGACATGCATACAGCATCTAGCCGGTAAGGAGGCTTTAGCCGCGCTGTCGGCACTTCCTGCGGATTGGTCAAATGGTTCGCGATCTCGCGGAGACCTTTTAGTCGCGTCTCTGCTGGCGGCTCGTGCGGTGGCAAATGCCCGCCCTGATGGTCGCCCGTTGTGCGCTAGTAGGCTCGCCGAGTCGTTGAAGGGGGGTGGATCTCGTCAGCTCTGAAGCAGGAGTTGGGGATGGACCACTTTGAGTGGGTGGTTCTCGATTACCTTCGAGCGGATCGCGGGCTGTTCATCAATGCGCAGTGGTGCATCCAGCTGAGCCCTGGGAGCAATCCCGATACCAGTGGCCTTCACTGGTATTGCCATGCGGTCGCTGTGAGTGTCCGCGACCGGGCGGTTTACCTTTGCGAAATCTCTTACGCGGTCCGCCTACCCGCGCTATTGAACGGCCTGAAAAGCCGGGATCAGCACTGGCTTGCCTTGAAGGAGCCGTTGGCGAGGGACTGTGGTATCCCCGCCGATTGGACGCTTCAGCCATGGCTGTTCGTTCCCAACGAGCGCGTGGATCGCTTGCTTTTAGGCACCCGTGCGCTATCACTGATGCCAGAGCCGCGGATAACGGCCTTGGAGGAGGTCCTCCCTTGGCGCTACCGATCTTGGGACCGTGGAGACTATCTGGATTCTGGTCGTGACTGACTTCAATCTTAACGCGCCTAGCTTTGCTTTGCTCCAAGCTCCCATGGGCTGTTGGAAATGTGGCTTACCTACCCTAGTCACTGCCATCTGGGTGCCACGCCTCACAGAGTTCGATGAGGAGGGCGAACTGGAGGTCGCTGATGCTGCTGTCCTGCAATATGTCGAATCCTTGGACGCAGCCGCCGAGGCGTTCGTCGTCCAGGCCGCACCACTCCTGCGTATCGGCCAGTCGCAGACTGCCGGCGTCAACTATTGGGCCAACCATTGTTCCCACTGTGACGCCCTGCAGGGAGACCACTTTGTGATGGGCGTGAATGGGCCTTTCTTTCTACAGTCCCAAGATGAGCTTGTTTCGTTGACCGTCCACCGAGCTGGCAGTGGCCTCAGGGCGTCTGCCGGTTATTCGGAGTCGGGATGGATGAGTTGGGTCTCTCGTCTGTTGGGAGACAGCTAATGAAGTCTAGGTGCTGGGCGCATTCATTAGGAGGCTGCGACTCGATGTCTGGAGAGCACGTCATCAGCAGTGCCGTCTTCAGTCCTGGCTGTGGGTGCCCTGTAGTGATCGAAGGGGTCCGGCGCATCAGAGACGGTCTTCCCACCGCAAATGCAGAGAAATTCAACATTCTTTGCCGCCGGCACAACTCCATGTTGAGTCCACTTGATACCTGTGTGGGCAAGCTCTCCAAGTTCGAGGCAGACAGCAGTGACCCGACTTTCAATGATCGTCTTTACCTCGACGGTCATCTGTTGGAGCGATGGTTATTCAATAGCCTAGTGAATTTTGCTGCTGCGGGCTGGCTGGGACGAGAAAAGCTAAAGCCGGCTCCCGAAGTGGTGGCTTCCATCTTTGGTCAAGCACCTTTCCCTTCTGACGTAGGGCTCTACTCCGTCGACGGCATCGACCCTGGCCACCGAGCGTCCGGAGGGGGTAGCGTAATGCCACTGTATCGAATGCTGCCCGAGGGAGCGTCTCTGGCAGGCGCATATGTCGCCGTCCATGGCATGGCCCTCCTTGCATCCTTGGACGACCGCCTTGCTTCAGAGATTGACGCAAGGTTGGTGCCGTCCGCATATGGGCACTTTACGCCTGGGACCTCTCGGCATCTCTATCGCCCTGGGGCCATCGTCATCGACCGCAAGGAAGGCCCGGCCCTTGTTGTCGCCATGGCGTGGGAAGGTTGTTTCAGGTTTGCGGATGGAGCCAGCGTGACCCTGGCTGAAATGGAGGAGGTTGTGCGAAGACGCGGGTCAGGTGGCTTAACGTCTCAAATCTCGCCATAAGTGCTTGGGAAACGAAGCTTCATGTCGATGTATCTCAATGACTTGTGGGCATCGTCAAAAAACCTCTACTACCATTTTTGAAGTTTTCGATGATTATAGCTAGGGACGAACGTCAATCCTGCCTTTGGATACGAGCCTTAGAATTCGAGAATAGGTGATGGCAATCCTGAGTTGCGCAAAGGTGCTGTGTTCCGCAGCATGCCATCGATCCGCCAGCCACGTAAGCTCGCAATAAAGCGATGGGACGTCTTGATTGGATCTTAATGCTCTGATGTATGGGGTGGCGGCGCCCATCATGTGCTTGACGGTTGTTTTATAGTTTAAGTAAAGAATGTCTTCATCATAAATGCTCTTCCGGACGCCGATGGCGAGTGCTTCGAAATAGTTCAGCACATACCTTATTTTAATGGCATCCTCCGACATCGCATTTGCTGAAGTCGCGAATGAGGCGATATCTCCGCTCGCCTTAAACTTGCGGAGTAGTCTAATTCCGGTGACGAAAGATTGATCGTCTCTCCCAGCGAAGACAAGGTCTGAACTTTGTTTTCTGCGCGCCAAGCCAATATTGGTTCGCAATGTCGCAACTGCCACGACGACACCTAGGACCACAGTCAGGTCCTTGAGTTCCATCCCTAAAATGTTCATAGACCTTCCATGGCTTCTTCACAATCAAAATTGCCCGCCATTGGCGGGCAATCGGTATTTGGATCAGTTTGTTGTTTTGTTAAATGCCATCAAATCCGTCGCGCATACATCCTCCTATTGGAAGCGGGCGTTTAGTGCTCGCCTCCTTTTTATACGTGATACTTGTATTTTTGTCAAGCTGCTACCGTGCTGGCACACCGAGGGCTTGTCATCATACAAACTGTATAAGCGTGGCTTCGTCTTCGTGATTCGGCCCGCGTTCATTAATGTAAATGCCGGAGGGCAAGAGCGCACTTAGGCGTTCCTCCGGAACGCGTGCGCCAAGGGCTCCGCCCCTGGAACCCCAAGCCTCTGCGAGGCTTGCCAACGGCAAAAGCTGGTCCATAAAGAATCCTGTTTTCACAGGAATCTTTATGGCCATCTTCCACACCTCCATCAAAACCTTCAGCCGCAGCCGGGGGCAATCCGCCGTCGCCGCAGCCGCCTATCGGGGCGGCCTGTTGCTCGCGGACTTGCTCACCGGGCAACAGCACGACTACCGCCGTCGCAGCGGTGTCGTTGAAAGCTTCTGCCTCGCCCCGCCAGACGCTCCCGAGTGGGCGTTAGACCCTCGGGAGCTCTGGGCCGTCGCCGAAGCCGCCGAGCGCCGAAAGGACGCTACCGTAGCTAGGGAGTTCGAAGTCTCCTTGCCCCACGAGTTGTCCGAGGAGCAACGGGCACACTTGGCGTTTTCACTCGCCGATGCGCTGGTCGACCGATACGGGTTCGCTGTCCAAGCGAGCATCCATGCCCCTGGCACGCCGGATGGGCTCAACCACCATGTCCACATCCTGGCCACCACGCGGCGCCTTGGGCCTGATGGGCTTGGCGAGAAAACCAGGGAGCTGGACGTAGGGCCGTCCGGCAAGGTCCAAGTTCAGTGGATTCGGGAGATGGTCGCAGCGACGACAAACGCCCACCTGGAGGCCGCCGGGCATACCAGCGCGATTGACCACCGAAGCCTGGCCGAGCAGGCTCGGTCGGCAATGGAACGGGGGGATGACTTGGCGGCGGCGGCACTCTCTCGCGAGCCGACCCAGCACCTAGGCAAATGGGCAGCTGCGATGGTTGGCAAAGGGGAGGAGGCCGTCAAGGCGAGAACCAACGACCAGATTGCTGAGGACAACCAGGAGCACTACGACTACTTGGTGCGTAAAGCCGGGCTGGCTGGAAAACCCGTGCCAACCCGGGGCCAAGGAGAGGGGGCCGGGGACGGGGCGCGCGTGATCAACAAGGAAACGGCCGGGCTCCCGCTTGGCTTGGAGATGCGGGGGGTGTCGGGGGTGCGGCTTCAGCACGTGCTGAGCACCTCTCATGCGCCGCCGGAGCACGGCCCCGTCAGCTTGGCCCATTGGGTCGCCCAGTCCCTGCGAGACGTGGAAGAGATCTCCAGGGCAAGGGCCGATTTGGCGATGGGGAAGATCCGAGCGGCTCTGGAGTGGGTAAAGCAACAGCTGGAACACGAGCCCGAGACCACCGAGTTACGCCAGTGGGTCACCAAGGCCGTTCTTCAGGTCCGTGCCCTCAGGAATCTGATTGTGGGACGAGCTCGCCGGCTGCTGTCCCTCGGCAGGGCCACGCGGCTGAATCACATGGCTGAGCAGGAGTGGGAGCGCTTCAACTCTGACTACCCACTGGGCTCGACCTGCTACTCCAAGCCAGAGTGGACCCAGCGCCGGGGGCGGCGGCTGTCAGTGCTGGAAACGCGCGCGACCGAGTTGAAGTCGGCGCAGGCGAGGGCATCAGAGCAGGAGCTGAGCCTGATTGATGCGGAAATCGTCAGAAAGGCAGCGCTGCTCGAGGCATTGCCCTCGCCGCCCCAGGTCTTGGTTGGGCAGGCTCATGCTCCGCAGCCCGTGGCGGCCGGCGCTTTAACTTCACCTCCGCCGAGTCATCGCGGGCCAAAGTTCCACTGATGACAGATAGAACAAGCCCCGCATTTCGCGGGGCTGTTGTTCATCGACGGCCGGGGCCCGCTGATGGCACTCTGGTGGGGGCAGGCTTCACTGGGGGCAAGCCACGAGCCGCACGCCAAGCGTCAGTAGAGGGGAAGCTTTGCGGGACTTGATTCCGGTCAACCGGTGCGGCTCGCGAAGCACCATTGGTGGACGGAGAGTAGGTCAGGGCTTGAGGGGCCTGGCTTCCAGGGGAGGCTGCGAACCGGCGCAGCAGTATTTTGGCGACATCCAGGGCGTGTTGAGCATCCACTTCTCGCTCAGCGGCATCCCGTGTGCCGCTTTGAGGAAGCAAGGCCTGAAGAAGTTGGCTGGCGATGCGAAGTTCGACGTTTGCGGGCATTGGTAAATCATCTAGTGAAGGGTCTTCACATCGAAGCACCCAAGCGGGAATGCGCAAGCGCCTGATGACGCAATGCGTCACAGTTTCTTCCTTCGGATTTATCACCTTAGGCGTTGGCCTTCCTTGGGCCTCAGTCCTGTTCTGCCACGCTTTGCTCCAGCGCCAGCTTCACCAACCAATGGCTTCCTGGAGCTTGGGAGGCTAAGAGCAGGTCATACGTCTTGACCATGTTGAGCAGGCCCGAGTGCCCATAAGCATTGGGCGAAAACGAGGGATCTGTTCGCTTCAGGTAGTTGCCCAGGGCGCTGACGATGACTTTTCCGTCCGGGCTGCCGTCGGCGAGGAGTGCTACGGCGTCGACCAAGAAGCGGGGGCGGCGCTTCGGAAGGGGTTTGAGGGGTTCCGCCTTTGCTTGTGGCTGTTCTTTCAAGGCTGGGGCCTGGTCCTCCGTCTCGGGCTTCTGCTCGCAAGGCTTCCATTCAAAGAACTGGTCGCAGGCGTTGCGCAACGCCTCTGGCGTCTTGGCTTCTCCCACGATGCACACCGTTGCGCCGCGCTCTCGGAGCTTGCGACAGAGGTAGGCAAAGTCTGAGTCACTCGTCACCAGGCAAAACGTGTCGACCCGCTGATCAAACATTGCCTCTAAGGCATCTAAGGCCAATGCCATGTCAGCGGTGTTTTTTCCTGCTGCGTATTGGTATTGGAGGCATGGGGTAAAGGCCTGCCGGACCAAGGTCTCCTGCCAGCGCTTGGCCAGAGTGGAGTGATTGCCGTAGCCACGGCGGAGCACCACTCGTCCGAACTGGGCGGCCATCAGGAGGGCGTGGTCTACAACCTCCGGTGGAACGTTATCGCAATCCAAGAGGACGGCCACTCGACTCTCGATGGGGTGGATGCTCACGCGTTGCTCCTTGCCTTGTGACGCTTTGTAGGAAGGCTGCCTTCGGGCAGCAGTGCTGGATCCACCAAGGGCCGCAGCGTTTCCAGGTTGAGCCTATAGCCCAGCGTCCGAAGGCCAGGGGAGTGAGCGCCCAGTCCGTCCAGCTTCTCTTTGACGGTGAAGTCACGGCTATAAGTGGCGTGGTGCTCGTCGTCCAGTTCGTGGCCGACGATCTGCGCCCGCAGCTCCGAGACCACACCCAAGCCTTGGAGCTCTTGAATCAGGGTTTTCCTTAAGGAGTGGAACCCGCGCTTGGCGGTGGGCCAGTTCTTGCCCACCTCGGCCAAGTAGCGGCTGAAGGCCTTGGACACCCAGTTGCCCTGGCCGTTCTTGGCCTCGGCCTTGGCTCCAGGGAACAAACGGGTATGGCCCTCGGCCCGCATGCCCTCGACCCATTCCAAGAAGCCAAGCGCTGCCAAGTCGGGGTGGACTGGCACGGTGCGGACGCTTACATCGGTCTTCACCCGCTGGTGCTCGCCCTCGTCAGAAATCTGGATGCAGGGGACGCCGCCTTCCTCAGTAATGTTGCTGGTCATCAGCTGCCCGACTTCGGAGGCCCGGGCACCCGTGTAAAGGCCAATCAACGCTGCCCAGCGGGCCGGCAAGGGCAGGGCCTCGAACGCCGCCGGGGCAAAGAGGACTTGGATTTGATGGGAGTCGTAAGCCTTGAAGCCGAACCTGCGTCGGGCCCGCTTTTCCCGAGTCGAGTAGCTCACGTGGCCAGAAGCCGGGTTGTCGCCCTTCGGGTAGTAGCCCGAGGCCATGGCCCATTCGAAAAAGCCGCCTTTGCCACCCACATAGCTTTGCTTGTTGGTCAGGGTGGGGGTCGATGCCCCTTCATCGCGCATGTGCTGATACCACCGGGCTAGGTCGGACCGAGTGAGCGAGTGCAGTTTGGTCTTCTCGCCAAGGAAGCGGGTCAGGAGTTCGACCGCTGTCCTTTTGATGGTCCAAGTCTTGGGCAGGCTGCTGCCCTTGATGCTGGCCAGCCACGCATCCTTGGCCTTACCCAAGGCGATGGTCTCGATGGACGGCTTGGCTGTGCGGGTCGGGGCAGCTAAAGGAGGCGGGAGCTCTTTGCGCAACATGGCTGCCAGCGGGCTGGGCTGGGAGGCGGCGAGATCCATGATCTGCTGGTAGAGCTTCACGTCTTCCGGCGTGTCGATCTGCCAATGCTCGGTGATGGTGCCGTCCGCCGCGCGGGTGCGGTTTAGCGTCAGCTGCTGCAGGTTGTCTGCGTTGGTGAGGCGCTCGAGCAGCGTCTCGATGTCTTCGTCCTGATTTCCCATGCGTTGCTCCCTCAACACGCTGAACGCTTGAGCATAGCGTGCCGCCAGCGTCAGGGCGCGCAGTTGCGCCACGGCCATTTCGCAAGTGCGCAGGGTGCGCTTGAGGATGCGTTTGCCGATGAGGGCCTGAAGGTCCGTGGGAACCCGCTGCCGGAACGACCAGAGCCCAGAGCGGGCTCGAACCAAATGATGGGGGATGCGCATAAGGGAGGTGTGTCCCGGCTTGCATCAGCACCAGCAGTCATTCCGGGAAAAGCAAAAACCCCTGCGTAAACAGGGGTTTGCTTAATCTGGCGGAGAGAGGGGGATTCGAACCCCCGAAGCGCGGTTTAGACGCTTACACACTTTCCAGGCGTGCTCCTTCAACCGCTCGGACACCTCTCCGGATTCCCCTGCGGAACGACAATGCCGTTGCAGGGGCCGCAGATTCTAGCTGGCTGCGCGGCCGGACACAAGCACCTTCGGTGGCAGGCGGGGGGACTGGACAGGCGTGGCACAATGGACGTCCTGATGAAGACGGTGGCCTGATGTCCTATCTCGTCCTTGCCCGCAAGTGGCGTCCGAAGCGGTTTGCCGAGCTGGTGGGCCAGGAACACGTGGTCCGCGCGCTTACCAATGCGCTGGACAGCGGCCGCGTGCACCATGCTTTCCTGTTTACCGGTACCCGCGGCGTGGGCAAGACCACCATCGCGCGCATTTTTGCCAAGTCGCTGAACTGCGAACAGGGCACCAGCGCGGATCCGTGTGGTCAGTGCCCGTCGTGCCTGGATATCGATTCGGGCCGTTACATCGACCTGCTGGAAATCGATGCGGCGTCCAACACCGGCGTGGACGATGTCCGCGAGGTGATCGAGAACGCGCAGTACATGCCGTCGCGCGGCAAGTACAAGGTCTACCTGATCGACGAAGTGCACATGCTGTCCAAGGCGGCCTTCAATGCGCTGCTGAAGACGCTGGAAGAACCGCCGGAGCACGTGAAGTTCCTGCTGGCCACCACCGATCCGCAGAAGCTGCCGGTGACCGTGCTCAGCCGCTGCCTGCAGTTCAACCTCAAGCGCCTGGACGAAGATCAGATCCAGGGGCAGATGACCCGCATCCTGGCGGCCGAGGACATCGAAGCCGACGAGAGCGCGCTGGTGCAACTGTCCAAGGCCGCCGATGGCAGCCTGCGTGACGGCCTGTCCCTGCTCGACCAGGCCATTGCCTACGCCGGCGGTGCGCTGCGCGAAGACGTGGTGCGCACCATGCTGGGGACGGTCGATCGCACCCAGGTCGCGGCCATGCTGGAAGCGCTGGCCGACGGCGATGGTCAGCGCCTGCTCAAGGTGGTGGCGGCGCTGGCGGAGTTTTCGCCGGACTGGAGTGGCGTGCTGGAAGCGCTGGCCGAGGCGCTGCATCGCATCCAGGTGCAGCAGTTGGTGCCGGGCGCGATCGCCGCCGACGGTCTGGACCTTGCCCGTTTCGCGGACAGTGTGCGGCCGGAAGTGGTGCAGCTCTGGTACCAGATGGCGCTCAATGGTCGGCGTGACCTGTCGCTGGCGCCGAGCCCGCGCGCAGGCTTTGAAATGGCCGTGCTGCGCATGCTGGCCTTCCGTCCGGCCGCTGCGGTGCCGCCTGTGCCGCGTGCGCCGGAAGGGGGCGAGGGCGCGCAGCCGGGTGGCTCGTCAGGGTCGGGGGTGAATCCGGGGCCGACGGGTATCGCGGCCGCATCCGCCGAGCAGGACGCGCCACAACCGAAGCAAGCGGCCCCCGTGGCCGTGAAGCAGGCAGCGCCGGACCCCAAGCCGGTGCAGGAACCACCGCCTGTGGAAGATCCTCCGCCGGCACCGCCCGTGCCGGTGGAAGAGCCGCCGCCGTCGTCCCCGGATGATGCCGATCTGCCGCCGTGGCAGGTGCAGGCAGCCGAGGGCGATGATGAGCGTGATGCCGCCCTGGCGGCTGAAATGGCCGGCCCGGACGCCGCCATGGTGGCGCCGTGGCAGCCGCCGGCAGAGCCGGCACCCGCGCCGGCCACGCCGTTCCAGGCCGAAGGCATCGCCATCGCGCCGGTCGCGACCAAGAAGGCGGACGCGTCGTCTGCAGCCGGCGAGCTGTCAGCGCTGGCGTGCGCCGAAGACTGGCTGGAACTGGTGGCTGGCAGCGGCCTGAGTGGTCCCTCGCGGCAGCTCGCCGCCAATGCGGCCTTCATCAGTTTCCAGCATGGGGTCTTGAAACTGGGCTTGTCGCCCGGATTTGAATACCTGAGCTCCGAGCGCGCCTTGGGTGCGCTGTCGGAGATGCTGGGCAAGGCGCTGGGTTCGCCGCCGAAGATCGTGGTCGATACCACGCAGGCGTCGGCCGAGACCCTGCACCAGCGCTCGGACCGTCAGCGTGGCGAACGCCAGCAGGCGGCCGAGGCGTTTTTCATGGCCGATCCGGAAGTACAGGTGCTGATCCAACAGCACGGTGCGCGGCTCGTGTCCGAATCCATCCGTCCCTTTGAAGAGTAAAGAACCATGCGCGGCAATATCGCCCAGATGATGCAGCAGGCCCAGAAGATGCAGGAGAACCTGCAGAAGGCCCAGGAAGAAATCGCCAAGCTTGAAGTCACCGGTGTTGCCGGTGGCGGCATGGTCAGCGTCACCCTGACCGGTGCCAAGGAGTGCCGCAAGGTGCGTATCGATCCGTCGCTGCTGGGCGACCAGGAAATGCTGGAAGACCTGGTGGCGGCTGCGTTCAACGACGCCTCCAACAAGGTCGATGCGGAGTCCAAGACGCGCATGGGTTCGGCCACCGCCGGCATGCAGTTGCCGCCGGGCATGAAGCTGCCGTTCTGAGCAGCGGCTCCATCACCTGCAGCGGGCCGTCGGCCCGCTCCATCGAAGCGCGACCATGACCGCCCCCCTGCTTGAACAGTTGATCGATGCACTGCGTGTGCTGCCGGGCGTGGGCCAGAAGACGGCCCAGCGCATGGCGTACCACCTGCTGGAGCGTGAGCGCGAGGGCGGCGAGAAGCTGTCGGCGATCCTGGCCCAGGCGATGGAGCGCATCGGCCACTGTGCGCAGTGCCGGGACTTCAGCGAAACCGAACTGTGCGCGACCTGCGCCAACGGCAGCCGCGATCGCGGCCAGTTGTGCGTGGTGGAGTCACCTGCCGATCGCCTGGCCATCGAGACCGCAACCGGTTTCCGTGGCGTGTACTACGTGCTGCAGGGGCGCTTGTCGCCGCTTGATGGCATCGGCCCGCGCGAGCTGGGGCTGGAGCAGTTGGACCAGCGCCTGGCGCAGGGCGAAATCGGCGAGATGATCATCGCCACCAGTGCCACCGTGGAAGGCGAAGCGACCGCGCATTATCTCGCGCAGTTGGCGCGTGCACGCACCGTGCGGCCCAGCCGCTTGGCGCAGGGCCTGCCCCTGGGCGGTGAGCTGGAGTTCGTCGATCGCGGCACGTTGTCGCATGCGTTCGGTACGCGCAGTGAAGTGCGGGAATAACCATCATCGAGGCAGCCATGAGCAACGAAACGCTTTTCAGCAAGATCATCCGCCGGGAAATCCCTGCCACCATCGTCTATGAAGACGAGGAGGTCCTGGGCTTCAACGACATCGCCCCGCAGGCGCCGGTGCATGTGCTCTTCATTCCCAAGCAGCACATCATCCCCACCCTGGATGACCTTCAGCCCGAGCAGGCCCACCTGATCGGCAAGCTGGCGTTGGCGGCCGCCTCGTATGCGCGTGACCAGGGGCTGGCACAGGATGGCTACCGTATCGTCATGAACTGCCGCGAGAATGCGGGCCAGACCGTCTTCCACATCCACCTGCACCTGCTGGCCGGTGCGCCGCTGGGTCACTTCGGCGCGCCGGGCAAGTAAGTACGCCGTGCACGAAAAAGCCGCCCGAAGGCGGCTTTCTGGTCAGCAACGAAACGGCAGGTGGCTTACCACCAGCCGTAACGGCCATAGCCCCACGGGCCCCATGCCGGACCCGGACCCCACGGGCCATACGGGTAGGGCACCACGTCCACCTGACGCTGCACCGGCCACAGATAGATCACGTCGGCGGCGAGTTTGGGCAGGCGGTAGTCGTACTCTCCGATCTTGACGCTCTCGAAGCCGTCCACGCGGCCGATGAAGGTCACATCGCGGCCCTCTTCGAACACGGCCGGATCGTAGAAGCCGGCGCGACAGGCCACGAACCGGCCATCGCTGGCGTCGGTCGAGGTGGAGGTCGGGCGGCCACTGGCGGTCAGCGGGCGCGAGATGATCTGGAAGCAGGTCTGGCCCTGCACCGGCATGGTCTCGATGATGCGGCCACCCCAGCGCACCGGCGCACCGACCTGCTGGGTCGATACCGAGTCACGGGGCGTGACGGGGTTGAACTGGCCCTGCAGCGGCTTGGGCGCCGTTGCGCAGGCGGCCAGTACAAGCGAAGCCGCCAAGGGAAGCAGAAGTTTCAGGTTCATGGTGTGGCTCCGGAAGTCGGACGATGCCTGCGCAGGTCGACCAATAATGAGGCGTGGTCGACGTGAGTGCCAGCGTAGCGCGCGTCGACGAAACGCTGGCTGAGCGCCAGCAATGCAGGGTCGCTCCGTTGGGCGTGAACGCGGCGTGCCCAGTCCATGGCAGGCTCGGCCGGTTCGCGTCCCAGACCGCGCCGCGCGTACCGCCGCCCAAGGCGATGCCACGCGCGCAGAAGGGGGTCGCGCTCGCGTTCGCCGCGTGCCAGCACCCACGCCATGGCACCGACGGCAAGCAACGCGATGACCACGAAGCCGATGATCAGTTGCCCCGGCTTCAGGTCCGGCATGCCGAAGGTGCGCAGCAGATGCTGCTGGCGGTTGGCATCGAAGGACAGCACCAGGTCGTTCCAGCCACGCCGCAGCCAGTCCAGGGCTTGTCCGGTCTGCAGCCACGCCCCCTGCACGCCGCCCGGATTGGCGCCCAGGCGATCGTCGAGGGTGTCGTAGATGCGCTCTGGTGCCACCGCAGCGGTGGGGTCCACGCGAACCCAGCCGCGCCCCGCCAGCCACACTTCGGCCCACGCGTGAGCGTCCATGCGGCGCACCACCCAGTAGTCGCCGATGGGATTGCGCACGCCGCCGGCAAAGCCGGTCACCACGCGTGCCGGCACCCCCGCATTGCGCATCAGCACCACGAAGGCAGAGCTGAAGTGTTCACAAAATCCCACCTTCTGGTCGAACAGGAATTCGTCCACGGCGTTGCGACCCGGCAGCGGGGTTTCCAGCGAGTACGCAAACTCGGCGCGTATCCACTCCAGGCTGCGGCGTACCAGTGCGGCGTCATCGGTGCCGGCCTGCGCGCGCCATTGCCTTGCCAGTGCGGCGGTGCGCGGGTTGAAGTTGGCAGGCAGCTGCAGGGCCAGTTCGCGCTGAAACGGTGACAGGTCGCCGGCAAATACCTGCGGGGGGGCGGACTGCAGCGTCCATCGGGTCAGTGCGCTCAGCGGGCGGTCGCTGACCAGGCTGTAGTCCGCTGTCAGCCGGCTGCCTTCGGGCGCTGCGCCGGGCAGATCCAGCGCGACCAGCTGCCGGCGGTCGGTGGGTTCGTAATCGATGGTGTAGTCCCAGCGCTGCGCACCGGGCTGTACCGCTGCCGGCGGGGCCTGTTCCAGGCCGCGATCGCGCTGCCAGCGGCGCCCGTCGAAACGGCTCAGCACGGGGCCGCGCCAGTAGCGCTGTTCGGCCGCCGGCACCGGCCCGCGGAACTGCGCGCGCAGGGCGGGGGTGTCGTCGGCCATCAGATCCAGCCATTGCCCGGGTTCCATGCTGTCGGACAGGCCGGGTCGGGCGACCGCCCGCTCGGGCAGACCCCACAACGGCTGCGACAGCCGCGGGAACAGCCAGAACGTGGCCATCGCCAGCGGCAGGCCGATCAGCAACAGGCGCATCACGCCGCGTAGTTGCGTGCGCAGGGCCGGTGGCGGTGCATGTCCTTCGGCCTGTGCCAAGCGCTGCAGGGCCAGCAGAGCGCAGGTGCCGGCCAGTACCGCCAGCACGGTGGTGATCGGTCCCTGGTCCAGCAGGAAGGCGGCGAACGGCGCGAACAAAGCAAAGCCGAGCAGGCTGCGGGCATCACGCAGCGTGCGCAGTTCGCTGGATTTGATCGCCAGCATGGCCGCCAGCAGCGCGCAGCCGGTATCGCGTCCAGGCCGCATGCCCATCTGCGCGTAGATCAACGCCAGCATCGCCACCACCAGCAGCAATCTCACGGGCACCGGAAGCAGGCCGCGACGCGATACCAGCGCGGTCAGCACCGCCGTGCCGGCAATGGCCGACGCCAGCAGCGTGGGCAACTGCAACAACAGCGGAAGCAAGGCCAGCGCGGTGCTGGCCAATGCCCAACCGCGTGCGTGGCGATCCAGCAAAGAGGCGGGTTCAGTCATGAGGCAGCAGCGCCAGCGCGCGCAGGCAGAGGTGATGATGGGGCGCGCCCTGGGCCGGACCCAGCGGCGGCTGCCCCGGCAGCTTCAAGGTGTAGCGCCGTCCCTGGCGTTCGGCCAGGTCGACCCAGCGCGCCAGACGGGCAACACGTTGTTCTGTACCCAGTCCCTGCAGGTGGCGCCAGTCCAGTACGGCATCGATCCCTACCGGTTTTTCGTACTCGCGCACCAGCAGCGTGTCGCGGCGCGCGGAATGCTTCCAGGAAATGCTGCGGCGAGGATCCCCTGCGCGATACGGACGCAGCTGATGCAGCTCTTCGCCGGCGGCGTCCATGCGGCTGTGCAGCGGGTCGCTGCCCTGTTCGGGTAGTCCCGGTCCCTGCGTTTCCGCGTGTGGATACACCAGCAATGGCTGGTCCGGCCAGAACCATGCCCATGCGCGTACCAGGCCGAGCGGCTGCGTGGTGGACAGGCGGATGCGCTCCAGGTC
Source organism: Stenotrophomonas sp. 169 (assembly GCF_014621775.1). Classification (NCBI taxonomy): domain Bacteria; kingdom Pseudomonadati; phylum Pseudomonadota; class Gammaproteobacteria; order Lysobacterales; family Lysobacteraceae; genus Stenotrophomonas; species Stenotrophomonas sp. 169. Next base: position 3,256,801 of record NZ_CP061204.1, on the reverse strand, counting down.
CAGCCAACCGCGCCGTTCGGTAGGCAGGTCGAGCGTGGCTTCCACGCGGCCGCTGGCCGGCAGCGTCACCCAGCTGCGGGCATCACCATGATCCAGCTGCAGGCCAGGGCGGTTGCGCTGTTCGCGCTGCGACAAGGCCAGCCGCAGCCGCAGGGGATGACCGGCGGGCACCGGCTCGGCGGCCACCGCATCCAGGCTTACCCCGGAGAGCGCAAGGTGGGCGCTGATCGTGCTGGCTACTGCCGCGCCAGACAACAGCAGGGCCAGCAGCAATGCGGGATTGTTGTTGTAGTTCAGCGCCCCCAGCAGCATCGCCAACAGCAGCGCCGCGACGAACAGCCCGAACCGCGTGGGCAGCACGTAGATGCGCCGCCGATGCAGCCGCTGTGGCAGGGTTTCAGTTTGACGCGGCTGGGCAAGCGCCAGCAGACGCTGCCGACGCGAAGGCGCAGGCGCGTTCAATCCACCGGCACCGTCTGCAGGATGGCGCGTGCGAGCGCAGGACCGGCGGAGGATTCCGCCTCGCCCACCAGGCGATGGCCGGCGACCCCAATGAACAGCGTCTGCACATCTTCGGGCACCACGTGCGCACGTCCCAGCAGCAAGGCATGGGCCTTGGCCGCGCGCAACAGGGCCAGCCCGGCACGCGGCGACAGGCCCACGCGCACGCCGGCATGCTGGCGGCTGCGGGTCAGCAGGGCCTGCACGTAGTCCACCAGCGCATCGCTGACGTGTACCTGCAGCACGGCATCGCGCAACTGCCGTACCTGGTTGTCGTCCAGCTTCGGGGTGGCGCGCGCGATCAAATCGCGGCGGTCCACGCCACGCAACAGCTCACGTTCGGCATCCACGTTCGGATAGCCCATCGCCAGCCGCAGCAGGAAACGGTCCAGCTGCGAATCCGGCAGCGGGAAGGTGCCCGAGAGGTCCACCGGGTTCTGCGTGGCGATCACGAAGAACGGGTCCGGCAGGGCATGGGTCTGCCCGTCCAGCGTCACCTGCTGCTCGGCCATCGCTTCCAGCAGGGCGCTCTGCGTACGGGGCGGGGCGCGGTTGATTTCATCGGCCAGCAGCACGTGGGTGAACACCGGCCCGGGATGAAAGGCGAACTCGCGGCTTCCGGGATCGAGGATCGACACGCCCAGCACATCGGCAGGCAGCAGGTCGGAAGTGAACTGCACGCGCTGGAAGCCGAGCCCCAGGCTGGATGCCAGCGCGTGGGCGAGGGTGGTCTTGCCCAGGCCGGGCAGGTCCTCGATCAGCAGGTGCCCGCCGGACAGCAGCGCCACGAAGGCCAGCCGCACCTCATGGGCCTTGCCCAGCACCAGTGAATTGACCTGCTCTTGCGCAGCATGCAGGGCCTGAAGCAGTTCATCGGTTAGCATGCGGGACACGCGGGGCGAAGATTCCATCGTCGTCTCTGGCTCGGTCTTCCTTCGATTCTATAGAGCAATGCAGGGCGAACAACGCGCACGCACGATATTTCTGTGGTTATGGACGCTGATCACGGCTGTGAAGCTGGTCGTGGCGGCGCGTCTGCCGTTGTTCGTGGACGAAGCGTTTTATTGGCAGGAAGGTCAGCATCTGGCCGCTGCGTATTCCGATCTGCCCGGGCTCACCGCATGGTTGGCGCGGGTGGGCGTGGAGATCGGTGGCCATCACGTGCTCGCGCTGCGGCTGCCGTTCCTGGCCATCGGCGCCTGGCTGCCGTGGGCGGTCTCGCGCATTGCCACGCGCTGGTTCGGCAATGTAGCCGGCTGGCAGGCAGGCAGCCTGACGCTGCTGATGCCGCTGTCGGCCACGCTGGGCATGCTGGCGGTGCCGGACGTGCCCATGGCGATGGCGGCGGTGTTGTGCCTGGGTGCCGGTGCGCGCCTGCTGCGCCAGGTTGACGCCGCCGCGGCGGTACGTCTGGCGCTCGGCCTGCTGATCGGCGCATTGAGTCATTACCGTTTCATCGGCGTGATCGCGGTGGGCTTCGTTGCGCTGTTGTTGATGCCGCAGGGCCGCCGCATGCTGCGCGATCCGCGCATCTGGGTGGCATTGGCGGTAGGTGTGCTCGCATGGCTGCCGTTGCTGGCGTGGAATGCAGACAACCACGAGGCTGGCCTGAAATTCCAGGTGGTGGATCGCCATCCTTGGGATTTCCAGTGGTCGGGGCTGTGGTTCCTGTTGATCCAGCCCATGCTGGTCACCCCGTTGCTGTGCATCGCGATGTGGAAAGTGGCCGTGGCCGGCACCCGCGCAGGCGACGGCGCGCGCGCGCAGTGGCGCTATTTCGGCCTGGTGGGCGGGGTGTCCACGCTGGCGATCTTCGTGCTGGGCTTCTTCACCGACGTGGAGCGCATCAGCTTCCACTGGCCGCTGCCGGGGTACCTGGCGCTGCTGGTGGCCGTGCCGGTCGTACTCAACGGTTGGCCGCGCTGGCTGCGCCGTACCGCCTGGTGGACCGCAGGCGTCGGTCTGGCATTGGCCTTCAGTTACTACCTGATGGTGTCCTCACCGGCGCTGCGCGAGCAGCTTGCCGGTTACAAGTATTACCCGCGCAACTTCGCCGGCTGGGAGCCGCTGGCCGCGGCAGTGCGCGATGAACTGAAACAGATGCCGCCGGAAACCAGGGTGCTGGCCGGTAACTTCAAGGTCGGCGCGGAACTGGGCTTCCAGCTGGGCAATGCGGAGATCGAGGTGCTGCCGCACCCGTTGAACGACAAGCACGGCCGGAGTGTGCAGCTGGGACTGTGGGGCCTGTTGCATGAGGGTCGGCGCGATGGCCCGCGCTTGCTGGTGCTGTCGCCCAGCGACCAGCGTTACCGCGAACTGTTGGACCGCTACCACGCCATCTGCACGCAGGTCGGCCCCTTGCCGCCGCCTCGCGTGGTCAGCAACGATCACGGTTTCCAGCGTTTCCTGCTGTTCCGCTTGCCGCCGCAGCGCGACGAGCGGCCGTGCGTGACCCCGGCGATGGCGTGGTTCGATACGCCGTCCTCGGGCGACCGCGTGGATGCCCAGATGCCGGTGAAGGGATGGGCATTCAAGGACGGGGTGGGGCTGTCGCGCGTGGAAGTGCTGGTGGACGGCCGCTACGTCACGGACGCGGTGTACGGGCGCACGTTCGATATCCGCCCGGCCTGGCCGCAGTCGACCGATCCGCAGCATCCGCAGGTGGGCTTCGACGCGCGCATCGACACCACCACGCTTGCACCCGGCCGGCATTGGCTGGGCCTGCGGCTGCACGGTCACGACGGCAGCGTGGAGACATGGCAGGAACAGCCGTTCGTGGTGCCTGCGCGGTAGGGCGATAGCTGCCGGGATTCCGGTTGGTGAGGCCGGGCCTGGGCGCTCAGGGAACGGCGAAGCCGGCCTGCCGCAGCAGCCCGCATAGTGCGATCAGCGGCAGCCCGACCAACGCGGTGGGATCGCGGTTATCGATCGCGTCGAACAGGGCAATCCCCAGGCCCTCGCATTTGAAACTGCCGGCGCAGTCGAGCGGCTGTTCGGCGTCCACGTAGCGCGCGATCTCCGCCGCCTGCAGATCGCGGAAGCGCACGCTGGTGGTGTCCACTGCGTGCAATTGCTCCGTATCACGCATCAGGCAGATCGCGGTGTGGAAGTGCACCATCTTGCCGGACATGGCCGCCAACTGCGCCTGCGCGGCCGGCACACTGCCGGGCTTGCCCAATGGCTGGCCGTCCAGATCGGCGACTTGGTCCGATCCGATCGCCCAGGCGCCCGGGTACCGCTTGGCGACCTCCGCTGCCTTGGCTGCCGCCAGCCGCACCGCCAGCGCACGCGGTGGCTCGCCAGCCAGCGGCGATTCATCCACATCGGGCCGTACGCAGTCGAAGGGCAGGGCCAGCCGTTGCAGCAGCGCGCGGCGGTAGGGGGACGTAGAGGCCAGCAGCAGGGTGCTCATGCGGCATGATGACAGTCTGGGCGGGCCAGTCTGGCCCCTGCGCGGCCCCCGCGACAAGCCTGAAGTCATCGGCATTTGACAGGGGCGGCGGCGATCCTTAACATTCAGCGGCTTATGTCCGCGAACGTGCCCGAAACGCTGGATGCTTGGCGGATGGTCGCAGCGCGAAGGCGCTTCGACGGCCAAGTCGATCTGGCTCAATTCACCCGCCTGCAAGGCCTCGTTGCCGATGCGGAAGGTCAGTGCACGTTTGCGCTGGAATTCTCGCACGACGACATCCTGCGGGTATCCTATGTGGAATTGACCATCGATACCGAGCTGCCGCTGATCTGTCAGCGCAGCCTGCAGCGTTTCCTGCTGCCGGTGAAGCTGGTGCAGAAGATCGGCCTGATCCGCGAGGAAGACGAGGAATCGTCGCTTCCGGAAGACTTCGAGGCTTTGCTGGTGCCGGTAGATGGCCAGTTGGCACCGTTGGAGCTGGTCGAGGACGAGTTGGTGTTGGCGGTTCCGGTCGTAGCCCTCTCGCCCGATGGCGAAGCAGTCGAGCGCGAATGGGCACCGACGAAGGAAGAAACGGACAAGGTCAACCCGTTCGCGGCGCTGGCCTCTCTGAAGAAAAAAGATCCGTGATGTCGAGTTCGCTCGACTGACGAATTTGCAGCCGGGTATCGTCGGCGGCTGCGGCGAAAGCGAAAAGTGTGCTGGACGCTGGCGTCCTGTGCGACGAAACGACGAAGAAAATCGAACCGAGTTTGGAGCAATCCCATGGCTGTGCAGAAATCCCGTGTTACCCCGTCCCGCCGCGGCATGCGCCGTGCGCATGACGCCCTGAGCGCAAAGCAGCTGTCGACCGACCCGACCACGGGCGAAGTGCATCTGCGTCACCACATCACTGCCGATGGTTTCTACCGCGGCAAGAAGGTCATCCAGACCAAGACTTCTTCCGTCGAAGAAGATTGATGTGAGTGAAGGCCGCTGCCGTCCAGGCAGCGGCCTTTGCCGTATCTTCCCGGGTTACCGTCCGCGGTCACCCGCGCAACAGGAATGTCGATGAGCAAGCGGATCTACTCGAGGATCGCGGGCACCGGTAGCTATTTGCCGGAGAAAGTGCTGACCAACGCCGACCTGGAACGCATGGTCGAGACGTCGGACGAGTGGATCGTTTCGCGCACCGGCATCAAAGAGCGGCACATCGCCGCTGATGAAGAAACCACCAGTGACCTCGGCTACCACGCTGCGGTAAAGGCACTGGAAGCGGCCGGCATCGATGCCAGCCAGCTGGACATGATCGTGGTCGGTACCACCACGCCCGATCTGATTTTCCCGTCCACCGCGTGCCTGATCCAGGCCAAGCTCGGTGCGAGCGGTTGCCCCGCTTTCGACGTCAATGCCGCCTGTTCCGGCTTTGTGTTCGCGTTGAGCGTGGCCGACAAATTCATTCGTTCCGGTGATGCACGCCACGTGCTGGTCATCGGTGCGGAAACCCTCACCCGTATCGTCGACTGGAAAGACCGCACGACCTGCGTGCTGTTCGGTGACGGTGCCGGTGCGGTGGTGCTGAAGGCCGATGAAGAGACCGGCATCCTCAGCACCCACCTGCATTCGGATGGCAGCAAGAAAGAGCTGCTGTGGAATCCGGTCGGGATCTCCGTCGGGTTCGGTAAGGGCGAAGAAGCCCGCGGCGCGATCCTGATGAAGGGCAACGACGTCTTCAAGTACGCAGTGAAGGCGCTGGACTCGGTCGTCGATGAAACCCTGGCAGCCAATGCGCTGACCAAGGACGACCTGGACTGGCTGATCCCGCATCAGGCCAACCTGCGCATCATCGAAGCGACGGCCAAGCGCCTGGACCTGTCGATGGACCAGGTAGTGGTGACGGTCGACCAGCACGGCAACACCTCGTCGGCTTCGGTGCCAATGGCGCTGGATCACGCGGTGCGTTCGGGCCGTGTGGAGCGTGGTCAACTGCTGCTGTTGGAAGCTTTCGGTGGCGGCTTCACGTGGGGTTCGGCGCTGCTGCGTTATTGATACCCCTCTGTTACGACATCGTTAGATCGTCGTTACGGCCCTTCGGGGCCGTAGTGCGTTATGGAGAAACCCCGTGGTCGAACCCATCACCCTCGAAGGCCAGCGCGCCTGGCTGAAACAGTACGGGGAAGGCAGTCGCGCTGTTGCGCTGGGCCTGCTCAATTTCGTCGCCAATCGCTTCCATCTGGATGCACTGCGCCCGCCGCCGCACCGCGGGGGTGATGCCGCTGCGCGTACCGAGGCGCGTCGGTTGGGTGAGTTGCAGGCGCAAGGGGTGAACGTACCCGCTGTGCTGGGCACTGGCCACGCCGCGCTGGTGCTGGGCGATAACGGCAGCTCGTTCAATACCTGTCTGCGAGAAGCCGATGACGCCGGTCGTGATCGGCTGGTGGCTGCTGCGATGCAGGCCATGGCGGACGCGCATGCGCAAGGTGCTTACTTCGGTCAACCGCTGCCGCGCAATCTCACCTGGGATGGCGAGCGTGTCGGCTTCATTGATTTCGAAGAAGATCCGCTGGAAGTGATGGACCTGGCGCAGGCGCAGGCCCGTGACTGGCTGATGTTCGGCTACGGCGTGGCCAAGTATTACGCTGACCGGCCGCAGCAGTTGCAGGCGTTGATGGCCGCGGCGATGGACGGCGCGAACGAACCCGTGCGTGAGCATGCGCATGCGGTGACCGGCCGCCTGCAGCACGTCGCCAAGGCCAGCAAGAAGCTGGGTCGCTCGGCGCGTGCGCTGGCCAACGCCATCCTGATCGTGCACGGGGCCACCACGCTGGGCGTGCTGATGGTGCTGATGGTGTGCGTGGACTGGTTGGCCGACGGCCACCTGGACCTGCTTGAACTGCTGACCTGACCGACCGGGCTGGCGGCCTACGGCCGTCACTACCCCCCGCCGCACTCATTCCGCCGAGCCGACCTCCCGGCAGAGCCGAGGGTAGAGCCGACTTCAGTCGGCTGCCTTACCTCCCGCGCGCCGCACACATTCCGCCGAGCACAGCTCGGCGCAACCACCTGCGAGCTCCCGCCCGTGCCCCGGTGCGCCCCCCTGCATACGCGCACGTACAGACGGCCGACGGCAATCGCCTTTATCATGGCCTGCTTCGATTAAACCAAGCGGATGACCGCGTGACCGATTCCACTCTTGCGTTCGTGTTCCCCGGCCAGGGCTCCCAGTCTGTGGGCATGCTGGCCGAGTTGGCTGAGCTGCACCCGCAGGTGCGTGAGGCGTTCAGCGAAGCATCCGATGGCGCCGGTGTCGACCTGTGGGCGCTGTCCCAGGGTGGCCCGGAGGAAATGCTCAACCGCACCGAGTACACCCAGCCGGCCCTGTTGGCGGGCAGCATCGGGGTGTGGCGCACATGGCAGGCCCTCGGCGGCGCACAGCCTGCCGTGCTGGCCGGCCACAGCCTGGGTGAGTACACCGCGCTGGTTGCCGCTGGGGCGCTGAGCCTGCACGACGGTGCCCACCTGGTGCGCCTGCGTGGCCAACTGATGCAGGAAGCCGCGCCGGCCGGCGTGGGTGCCATGGCTGCCGTGCTCGGCGCCGAAGACGCCCTGGTGCTGGAGGTCTGTGCCGAAGCCGCTGGCAGCCAGGTGCTGGTGCCGGCCAACTACAACTCGCCCGGCCAGATCGTGATCGGGGGCGACGCCGCTGCAGTGGATCGCGCGCTGGCGCTGCTCGCTGAAAAGGGCGTGCGCAAGGCGGTCAAGCTGGCCGTCAGCGTGCCCTCGCATACCCCGTTGATGCGCGAAGCTGCCAACCGCCTGGCCGAAACCATGCGCGGCCTGGCCTGGCAGGCGCCGCGCTTGCCGGTGGTGCAGAACGTGGATGCCAAGGTGCATGACGGCGTGGAAGCCATCGCCCAAGCGCTGGTGCAGCAGTTGTACCAGCCGGTGCAGTGGACGGGCTGCGTGCAGGCGCTGGCCGCACGCGGCGTCACCCGCATTGCCGAATGTGGCCCGGGCAAGGTGCTGACTGGCCTGATCAAGCGTATCGATAAGACCATCGACGGCCGTTCGCTGGCTACCCCGGGCGACGTTGAAGCCGCCCGTGAGGCATGGTCGGCCTGACCCCTTCCCGTTACCCGCCGAGCCGTGCCGTCCTGGCAGGGCCGTGCGCGGGTTACCGAACTGTTTCGAGGACTCCATCATGAGCAAGCCCCTGCAGGGTGAAATCGCACTGGTCACCGGCGCAAGCCGCGGTATCGGTGCCGCCATCGCCGATCTGCTGGCCGCCCAGGGCGCCACGGTGATCGGCACGGCCACCACCGATTCCGGCGCTGCCGCCATCGGCGAGCGTCTGGCGGCACAAGGTGGCCATGGCCGCGCGCTGAACGTCACCGACGCCGCTGCGCTGGACGCCGTGCTGGCCGACATCGCCAAGGAATTCGGCGCGATCAGCATCCTGGTCAACAACGCCGGCATCACCCGCGACAACCTGCTGATGCGCATGAAGGAAGAGGACTGGGCGTCGATCATCGACACCAACCTGACCAGCGTGTTCCGCACCAGCAAGGCCGTCATGCGCGGCATGATGAAGGCCCGCAAGGGCCGCATCATCAACATCGCCTCGGTGGTGGGTGTGACCGGCAATGCCGGCCAGGCCAACTACGCCGCGGCGAAGGCCGGCATCATCGGCTTCTCCAAGTCGCTGGCCAAGGAGATCGGCTCGCGCGGTGTGACCGTCAATGTCGTCGCGCCTGGCTTCATCGATACCGATATGACCAAGGCATTGCCGGACGAAGCGCGCGCTGCGCTGGTAGGCAACATCGCCCTGGAACGCCTGGGTTCGCCGGAGGATATCGCCCATGCGGTGGCCTTCCTGGCCAGCCCGGCGGCAAACTACATCACCGGAGAAACCCTCCATGTGAACGGCGGCATGTACATGCCGTAAGCACCGGGCGCACGGACCGCGCCGCAAGTGGTTGATCTGGATCGCATTTTGCAAGCATGCAAGGCGCTGCCGGTTTCCACTACACTATCCCACGGCCATCGCCACCGATGGCGTCTTTTTTGAACCACTACTCCATCTGGAGCGATACCCCATGAGCACCATCGAAGAACGCGTCAAGAAAATCGTCGTCGAACAGCTTGGCGTCAAGGAAGAAGAAGTCGTCACCACCGCATCGTTCGTCGATGACCTGGGTGCCGATTCGCTGGACACCGTTGAACTGGTGATGGCGCTGGAAGAAGAGTTCGAGTGCGAAATCCCGGACGAAGAAGCGGAGAAGATCACCACCGTCCAGGCGGCGATCGACTACGTCAAGGCACACATCAAGAACTGATGTACGGCCGCTGGTGCGCGGAGACGGCCTGCCCGTACCCGCGCACGGCACTCCATGGGGCCGCGCATGCGGCCCTGTGTGTTTGCATGGTTCCACAAACTGAGCACCACCCCGCGTCATACCCGCACCACCTTCGGGTCAGGAGAGAGCAATGAAGCGTCGCGTCGTCGTTACCGGCATGGGCATGGTTTCGCCACTGGGCAATGACCTGGCCAGCAGCTGGCAAGGTATCACCGAGGGCCGTTCGGGCATCGGCCCGCTGACCCACGTTGCAGACTCCTACCTGGACCGTTTCACCACCAAGATTGCAGGTGAGGTCAAGGATTTCGACATCACCGCCGACAACGAACTGTTCGGCAAGTACCGCGTGTCCGGCAAGGACGCGAAGAAGATGGATCCCTTCATCCACTACGGCCTCGGCGCATCGTTCATGGCGCTGGCCGATTCGGGTCTTGAGATCAACGAAGGCAATGCCGAGCGCATTGGCGCCATCGTCGGCGCCGGCATCGGCGGCCTGCTGGGCATTGAAGAACAGACCATCGACTTCCACGAAGGCAAGAAGATCTCGCCCTTCTACGTGCCGAAGACGATCATCAACATGCTGCCGGGCCAGCTGAGCATCATTGCCGGCCTGAAGGGCCCGTCGTTCTCGGCGGTGTCGGCGTGCGCCACGTCGAACCATTCCATCGGCACCGCGATGCGCATGATCCAGTACGGCGATGCCGACGTGATGGTCGCCGGTGGCGCCGAGCGTGGCTCTTCGCCGACCGCACTGGGCGGCTTCTGCGCGATGAAGGCCATGTCCACCCGCAACGATGCCCCGACCGAAGCGTCGCGCCCGTGGGACAAGGACCGCGATGGCTTCGTGCTGGGCGATGGCGCCGGCATCCTGATCCTGGAAGAGTACGAGCACGCCAAGGCACGCGGCGCGAAGATCTACTGCGAACTGGCCGGCTTCGGTGCCAGCTCTGATGCGTACCACATGACCGCCCCGGCAGAGAGCGGCGAAGGCGCCGCGCGCTGCATGGTCGCGGCCATGAAGGACGCGGGCGTCAACCCGGATCAGATCGGTTACCTCAACGCGCACGGCACCTCCACGCCGCTGGGCGACCTGGGCGAGACCATGGCGATGAAGACCGCCTTCGGCGACCACGCCTACAAGATGCTGGTCAGCTCCACCAAGTCGATGACCGGCCACCTGCTCGGCGCCGCCGGCGGCGTGGAAGCCATCTTCTCCGTGCTGGCCCTGCAGGACGGCGTGATCCCGCCGACCATCAACCTGCACCAGCCGGGCGAAGGCTGCGACCTGGACTACGTGCCCAACGAAGCGCGCCAGGCCAAGGTCGACGTGGTGATGTCGAACGGCTTCGGCTTCGGCGGCACCAACGGCACCCTGGTGTTCAAACGCGCCTGAGCGCGACCGCCCGGCTCCGGTAGAGCCGACTTCAGTCGGCTGCCGTAGCCCGCAGGGCGGCCGCCACCGCCCGGCCCTGGTAGAGCCGACTTCAGTCGGCTGCCGTAGCCTTCGGTGTGACAACTACCGCTTCGCTCGCCGAGCATGGCTCGGCGCTACCCTCAGGCTCAGGCTTCCGCGGCATGCCCGATCCGACTCCAGGCTCAGGCTTCCGCAGCATGCCCGATCCGACTCCAGGCTCCGGCTTCCGCAGCATGCCCGATTCGACTCCAGGCTCAGGCTTCCGCACCATGCCCGATCCGACCCCACGCTCAGGCTTCCGCGCCATGCCCGATCCGATCCTGATCCAGTCCCTGAGCACCCCCGTCGATCTGCTCGCCCTGCAGCAGGCCGACCCGGCGCGGTTCCCCTTGCTCATGGAATCCACGGCATCGGGCACCGCCCAAGGCCGCTGGGACCTGCTGCTGGTCGCCAGCGAGGAATACCTGCGTCTGGACGCCGACGGCGTCACCCGCGACCACCACGGCCGCGCGCGCGACGGCAGCTTCCTCGACGCCCTGGACGGCGCGTGGCACGCCGAGCGTCTCCCGTCGTCCACCGACCGCAGCCTGCCGTTCCGCGGTGGCTGGGCGCTGCTGCTGGACTACGAAGTGGCCAGCCAGATCGAAACCGTGCTGCCGCCGATGGCGCGTACCGACGGCCAGCCCACCGCGCTGGCCCTGCGCTGCCGCGCCGCGGTGCTGCACGACCACCAGCAAGGGCGAAGCCACCTGATCGCCGAAGCCGGCCAGGAAGCGGTGCTGGAGGCCCTGCGCGCGCAGCTGACGCAGCCGCAAGCCGAAGCAGGGGAGGGCTGGCAACCGCCCGTCAGCGTCGAAGAAGACGCGCCCATCCGTTTCACCGACGGCGTGCGGCGGATCATCGACTACCTGCGTGCCGGCGACGTGTTCCAGGTAAACCTGTCGCGGCGCTGGTGCGCACGCTTCGCCGAGCCGGTGAGCCCGCAGGCGCTGTACGCCCAATTGCGCCGCGCCAACCCCGCGCCGTTCGCCGGCCTGTTCACCGGCCACGGCCGCCACGTGGTCAGCTCATCGCCCGAACGGCTGGTATCGGTGCACGGTGGCCATGCCCAGACCCGCCCGATCGCCGGCACCCGTCCGCGCTTTGATGGCGACGACGATGCCGCCCGCATCCAGGAGCTCGTCGGCCACCCCAAAGAGCGCGCCGAACACGTGATGCTGATCGACCTGGAGCGCAACGACCTGGGCCGCATCTGCACCCCCGGCAGCGTGGTGGTGGACGAACTGATGACCGTGGAAAGCTATGCCCACGTGCACCACATCGTCAGCAACGTCAGCGGCCAGCTGCGTGCGGAGGTAACGCCCGGCCAGGTGATCGCGGCCACCTTCCCCGGCGGCACCATCACCGGCTGCCCCAAGGTCCGCTGCATGCAGATCATCAGCGAACTGGAGCAGGTGTCACGCGGTGCCTACACCGGCGCCTTCGGCTGGTTGAACCGCGACGGCGACCTGGACCTGAACATCCTGATCCGTACCGCCGAAGTGGACGGCCACGAGGTCAGCTTCCGCACCGGCGCCGGCATCGTCGTCGATTCGGAGCCCGACAAAGAACTCGACGAAACCCGGGCCAAGGCCCGCGGCCTGATGCGCGCCCTCGGCCAGACCGGCTGACCGCACCCAGTAACGACGGCCGCTTGACCCGGTAGTGACGGCCGCTGGCCGTCAGCCGTTGCCCCGGCGTCGCTCACGCCGCGCACGGCTCGGCCTGCACGTTCGCGGTATCCTGCTCTCCTGATTCAAATCCCGAGGTAATCCATGGCGGCAGCCAAGCGCGGGTGTCTGTTTGTCGTAGGTACGCTGATCATCCTGGGCGCCATCGCAGTTGGTGCCGGGGCCTGGTTCTACTACGAACAACGCCAATTCGCCGATACCCCGCTGACCCCCAGCGAGGAGAGCATGGTCATCGCCAGCGGCGATGGCTTCAACACCGTGCTCGGCAAGCTGCGCACCGCCGGCGTGGACGAAGGCCAGGACGCGCAGTGGCAACTGCTCGCGCGCCAGCTCGATGCTGCCGGCAAGCTGAAAGTGGGCGAGTACGCGCTTGACGCGTCGCTGACTCCGCGCGAGCTGTTGCTGCGCATGCGCCAAGGACGCGTGCTGCAGCACCGCCTGACGATCATCGAAGGCTGGAACATCCGCCAGGTGCGCGCCGCACTCAAGCGCGCTACGCCGCTGGTGCACACCACCGATGATCTCGACGACAGCGCGCTGATGCAGCGCCTCGGCTTCGGCGGCGAGCACCCGGAAGGCCGTTTCCTGCCGGAAACCTACGTCTACCAGCGCGGCGACACGGATCTGGACGTCCTCAAGCGTGCGCATGCCGCCATGGAGAAGGCCCTCACCGAGGCTTGGGAAAATCGCGCCGCCGACCTGCCGATCAATTCGCCGTACGAACTGCTCACCCTGGCCTCGATCATCGAGAAAGAAACGGCCCTGGCCAGCGAGCGTCCGCAGATCGCGGGGGTGTTCGCCCGTCGCCTGAAAATGGGCATGCGCCTGCAGACCGACCCCACGGTGATCTACGGCATCGGCCCGGCCTACGACGGCAACATCCGCCGCGTGCATCTGACCACCGACACGCCGTACAACACCTATACCCGCACCGGCCTGACGCCGACCCCGATCGCCATGCCCAGCCGTGATGCACTCAATGCGGCCGCGCAGCCGGCGCCCGGCAACACGCTGTACTTCGTCGCGGTGGGCGATGGCAGTGGCGCGCACATTTTTTCGGCCAGCTATGCAGAGCACAACGTGGCCGTAGCGCGTTACCTGCAGCAGTTGCGCCAGAACCGCAGCAAGGAGACCCCGGCGCAATGAGTTCCGCGCTACTGCGCCACCCGCGTTTCGTCAGCCTGGAAGGCGGCGAGGGCGCTGGCAAGACCACCGCCATCAATGCCATCCACGCCGCCCTGCGCGCGCGCGGACACGAGGTCGTGCTGACCCGCGAACCCGGCGGCACGCCTCTGGCCGAACGCATCCGCGCCATCGTGCTCAAGCCCGACGCCGACATCGCCGACGAACCGCTGAGTGCCGAGGCCGAGCTGCTGCTGGTGTTCGCTGCACGCGCACAGCACGTGCGCCAGATCATCCAGCCGGCCCTGCAGCGCGGCGCCTACGTGGTGACGGATCGTTTCACCGATTCCAGCTATGCCTACCAAGGCGGTGGCCGCGGGTTGGAGGCCGACTGGATCGCCGATCTGGAGCGCCGCGTGGTCGGCCTGCTGCCCGGGCTGACGCTGCTGCTCGACGTGGATGTGGATGTAGGCCGCGCACGCGCCAACAGCCGCGACATGTGGCCGGACCGCATCGAAAACGAGCAGGATGATTTCTTCCAGCGCGTACGTGAAGTCTTTCGCGACCGCGCCCGCCACGATGCACAGCGCTTCGCGCTGATCGATGCCAGCCAGCCGCAGGACCGCGTCGCTGCCGATGTGGTGGCGCGCGTTGAGCAGTGGCTGCAGGAACAGGAGCGCGCATGAGCACGACACCCCTCCACGGATTCTCACCGTGGCAGCAGCGCGCCTACGACCAGATGATTGCGGCACTGGATGCCGGGCGCTTGGGCCATGGCTTGCTGATCTGCGGACCGGCCGGGCTGGGGCAGCGTGCCGTGGTCGATGCGTTGGCGCTGCACGTGCTGAGCCAGGGCGGCGGCCCGCAGGCCGAGCGTACCCGGCAGCTGATTGCCGCCGGCACCCACCCGGACCTGCAGATCATCAGCTTCATTCCCAACAAAAGCGGCGACAAGCTGCGCACCGAGATCGTCATCGAACAGGTGCGCGAGATCGGCCAGAAGCTCTCGTTGACCCCGCAATATGGCGTCGCGCAGGTGGTCATCGTGGATCCCGCCGATGCGATCAACCGCGCGGCCTGCAATGCGCTTCTGAAGACCCTGGAAGAACCGCAGCCCGGCCGCTACCTGTGGCTGGTGAGCAGCGACCCGGCTCGGCTGCCACAGACCGTGCGTAGTCGCTGCCAGCGGCTGGAGTTCAAGCTGCCGCCGCGCGAAGAAGCGCTGGCCTGGCTGCAACAGCAGGGGCACCGTGAAATCGACGCCCTTGAAGCGCTGGACGCCGCGCGCGGCCACCCCGGGCTGGCCGATTCCTGGCTGCGCGAAGAGGGGCTGGAGCTGCGCCGCGAAGTCACCAAGGACCTGGAGCAGCTGGCTGCCGGCCGCACCGGAGCCGTAGCGCTGGCGCAGAAATGGACCGGCGATGACGATGCGGCGTTGCGTCTGCGCTTCGCGGCGGACCTCGCGCTGGCCCAGGCCAGCAGCGATGGCTTGACCGCGCCGGAGCGATTGCACAAGCTGGCAGCCTGGTTCGACGCTGCCAACCGGACCCGCGACCTGCTGCGCACCACCGTGCGCGCGGACTTGGCCGTGGTGGAACTGTTGCTGGCCTGGAACAAGGTCAACGAACGGCAGCACCCAAGGGGTAATCGATGAGTGCCACCAACGCCCGACAGGGCATCCTGTCCCTTGCCGTCAAGGACAAGGCCGCGCTGTACAGCGCCTACATGCCGTTCGTGAAGAATGGCGGCGTGTTCGTGCCTACGCCCAAGCGCTACTTCCTGGGTGATGAAGTGTTCCTGCTGCTGACCCTGCCCGATTCCAGCGAGCGCCTGCCGGTGGCTGGCAAGGTGATCTGGGTGACCCCGGCCGGAGCGCAGGGCAATCGCACGGCGGGCATCGGCGTGCAGCTGGCAGACGGCCAGGAAGGGGAGAGCGTGCGGCACAAGATCGAGACGCTGCTGGCGGGTCTGACCACGTCGGAAAAGCCGACGCACACGATGTGAAATCGGCGATGTGAAAAGTGTTGACGCTCTCGGAAAAGTTCCTATAATGAGCGGCTCAGCAGCATCGGGCGGTTAGCTCAGCGGTAGAGCATTGCCTTCACACGGCAAGGGTCACAAGTTCGAACCTTGTACCGCCCACCATGATTCAGTCGAAAAAGCCTCCGGAAACGGGGGCTTTTTTGTGTCTGTGGGGCTGGGGTCTGCAGATCACCCGGCACGGCATCCCAAGAGTTAGTTGTTTCGCAGAAAGGTCGGCTGAAGCGCCTGTCGTATTGAGCCCGTTAACCGATCCACGGACTGGCAGCACGTCTAATCACCGGAGATGCGTAACTTGGCTATCGATAAGGGCCTGTGCCTTGATCGACGCTGGCTTCTCTACATCCAGGCGCCTCAGCCAGGCGCTGTGACCGCTAACGAATGATATTGACCGTCGAACTTGTCTTCCGGTTAATCAGACTGACATTCTCGCCGGCCGCACTGCAGACGAGACAGGGTGACATGATTTGAGGATGCCCGCAGACTCTCCTGTGGCCGTGCATCTCAGCTCCTATGTCGGCAGGATGTCCCGCTAAAAAGCAAATTTCGCGTCATGGCACGCAGGCGCCGTCTCCAGTCGGGGCCGTCACGTTCGCCACCGATCTCACGCTGCTTGCTGGAACATCCGTGCCGGAATAAGATCAAATCGTCAAGGATTGGCGTCAGTACTATCCCTGACTGGGTGCTTGAAGGCCTGTCTCAAACAACTCGTCGCTCAAGGTAAACAGGGAGTCAGGGATGAATAATAGTTTGCATGATGCCGGTAAGGCGCCTGCCGCCAGGATCACCTCTTCGCGGCGTTTGGATCGAACCACTGACGAGATGGTAGGCATCTGTAGGGGCCTGCTTGCCGACGGACACGTGTCCCAGCAAGAGGCCGAATTTCTAAAAGGATGGATAGAACGGAACTCCGAGTTCATCGGTGAATATCCGTTTGATCGTCTTTACAGCCTGCTCGCTGACATTCTCAGCGATGGCTTCATAGACCTCGACGAGTCTGGCGACCTGCATGACACGCTTATCCGCTTCGTCGGCGGAGAAGTGTCGGACCCTGAGAACGGCGCTGCATCGGTTTCCACCTCACTCCCACTCTGTATTCCAGAGCCCACCATTTTCTATCCGGAGAAGACCTTCTTGGTGACGGGTACGTTCTCCTACGGGACGCGCCGAGAGGTGCATTCGGTAATTGAGGCGCAGGGAGGACGTGTCGCGAGTAATGTCTCACGAAAGATGAACTATCTGATTATTGGTGACTTGGGGTCCAGGGACTGGATCAACAGCAATGCTGGTCGCAAAATTCAAGCGACCATCGACCTTCGTAGTCAGGGGCTTCCCATATCGATTGTCGCCGAACGTCATTGGTCAGCAGGTCTGAGTTGATAAGCTGAAGCGCCCGCCGCAGGCGACAAGCCAAGCCCCCGCGAAAGTACCAGTGACCACTGCTGTGAGAATGCTGCAAGACTGAAGGCGATCTCATTGTAGTTATTAACGGATAGGCTCGGGCTGATTGTCTAGCGGCGCTGCGCAATCAAGTATCGATCCCATGCGTGCGACTTTTATACGGTTGCCGTCTTCGAAGCTTCGTCCCGGTCTTGCTCTCCACGGACGCCATTACCGCATCCGGCACGTCGATCACGACGTGCAGGCCGAGCTCAGTCAGCACGGTGAAGAGCTTCTCCCACTGAACGGTGCCGCCGCCACGTTCCACTTTGGCGAGGAAGTTCTCGCTGACGCCGATTCCTTCAGCGGCGTAATCCTGCCGCATGCCTTGCTGCTTGCGCGTGGCGCGCACCAAGGGTCCTAGATCCTCGGGTCGGTGCAGCCTTATCTTCATCGGGAATCCTTGCGATCGTGCGGATTTTCAGCTTCATCGACGTCGGCGGGTGATTTTCCCCACGATCGTAAGGATTTTCAGTCCAGCCCACGTGTGCCGGGTTGTTGGGTCTGCGGAAGCTTGCGTAGGTCGGGCCATGGATGTCGAGCCTCCTCAGCCTTGTTGCGTGTCGCATGCTCCTCGTGCCAATGAACACGCCCTCTCAGCGCCTTTGCGAGGAAAGGTCGAGTCCAGGGGAAATGCGTCGATTCGACCTGATGCGATGGGCACGAATCCGAAACACCCACTTCCCAACTTTCCTCATGGACGCAGGCACTTACCGCTGCGCACGATAGCCACGCTGTCGCCACGGGGTGGCAGCCGGGATTGCCATCCTGTCAGAAGAAATCAGTGAAGCTCTGTTCTGCCCTCGGGGCACGGCGGAGAATGCACTGCGCTGCCCTCCGGTTACATGGCGGGCGGTGCGGGGGATCCCTGATCCGCCGGTTTCTCGATTTCTTCTCCGGTATGGCAACCCGCATCGCCCGCCACCTTGCGCCCTCGCGCGGGTGGTCTCAACGCATGCGAGGTCCTATCGATGACAGCCGAACAGCCTTTGGGCAGCGCGCGCGTGGCGGCGCTGCTGGGCGAGCAGATCCACGACGTGCCGTCCTGTTTCATTGCAAAGCTGGAGCGTCGGCTGCAGGAGTTCGAGCGGCTGACGCCCGTGGTAGGTCATCTCAGCAGTCGAATGGTCGTGCCCGCTGCGCGGGCCGCCGTAACCCCGTGCTTCGAGGACCTGGAGCGGCACGGCAAGGTCGCCGTTCCCCTGCGCGTGATGCAGGCACTGGATGCAGCGCTGGAGATTCTCCATGCCGAACAGATAGCGCGGCGCGATGGCGATGACGGCACACTGTTGGGTGATCATCTGCTGGAGGGGTTGCTGATCGCCGGACGCGAGTTGATCAAGGCATCGGCAGGCACGCAGTTGTCCCTGCGATGACGGGTTCCTCACCGTCCAGTTCGAAAGCGGGCGCACGCGTGGCCTGATCCAGAGCGCGTCACCGACGCGCCGTAGATGCTGGTTGCGATGCCTTGGTGGCATGGAATCTGAGGGGTGTCGCTGGCTCGCGGGAAGCGGGACGGCCAGCGGCCGTCACTACCGAAAGCTGGGATGGCCAGCGGCCGTCATTACCGCAAGTTGAGGCGTAGCCGGAAGCCAAAACGCAGACGGGGCCGCATCCGTTGGGATGCGACCCCGTTACCTGCTTACTTGGGCAGCGCGTACGCCACCACGTAATTGCCGCGCGGGGTATGCATGAAGTGGTGTCCCGTTGCGGTGATCACCAGGTACTCCCGGCCGCCTTCTTCGTAGATCATCGGCATGGCTTGGCCGCCGGCGGGCAGCGGGGCCGACCACACGGTCTTGCCGGTGGTGATGTCGATGGCGCGGATCAGGTCATCAGTGGCTGCGGCGATGAACACCAAGCCGGATTTGGTCACCACCGAGCCACCGTTGTTCGGTGTACCGATGACGATCGGCAGGCCAGTCGGCAGACCGAACGGTCCGTTCTTGCGGGCGGTGCCCAACGGGCGGTCCCACACGGTGCGGCCGTCGCGGACGTCGATCGCGCGGATGCCGCCGTACGGGGGTTCCTTGCACAGCATGCCGGTGAACTTCATCTGCCAGCCAGCGTTGACGTCCACCGCAACCGGCAGCCCTTCCTGGGGATCGCCGTCGCCTTCGCCGTGTGCCTTGTAGCCCGGATCATTGATGATCTGCGGCGCCTTCCAGCCCTTCTTGTCAGCCTCTGCACGCGTCACCAGACGGGTGTAGTTCGGCATGTCGTTGTAGTTGGCGATGATCAGGCCACGGGCCGGATCCAGCGCGACGCCACCCCAATCCGATCCACCGTTGTAGCCGGGATAATTGATGATCGGCTTGTCCACGCTGGGCGGGGTGTACTGACCGCGATAATCCGCCTGGTGGTACTGGATACGGCACGCCAGCTGATCCAGCGGCGTCAGGCCCCAGGTTTTCTCCGGCGTCATGTCACCCTTGGCCAGGCTGTTGAACAGTGAGAACGGCTGCGTTTTCGAGCGCGCAGCCGGCTCGAACCCACCCTGCGGGACAGCGCGTTCTTCCACCGGGAACAGCGGCTTGCCGGTCTCGCGGTTGAGCACGTACACGTCACCGCTCTTGGTCGGGAAGATCACGGCCGGCACGCGCGTGCCATCGGCCTGCGGATAATCGAACAACGTAGGCGGTGAGCCCGGATCGTTGTCCCACACATCGTCGTGCGTGTTCTGGAAGGTCCAGCGCGGCTGGCCGGTTTCCACGTCCAGCGCAGTCAGCGACGGCGAATACTTCAGCTCTTCGGGTGTGCGCTCGGAGGAATAGTAATCACCCGACGCATTGGCCACCGGCAGGTAGACCAGGCCCAGCTTGTTGTCGCCGGTGAACGAGCTCCACACATCCGGCGAACCGCGCTTGTAGACGTCCGTGCCGGTACGCGGTGCCGTATCCATCGGCGTTGCAGCGTCCCACGCCCACTTCGGCTTACCGGTGCGCACGTCGTACGCCTTGGTTACGCCGGACGGGCCGTACGCGCGCTGGCCGTCGATGGTGGTGTGGCCAACGATCAACGTATCGCGCACCACGACGGGAGCGGAGGTGATGGCCACGTAGCCTTGGTAGACCTCGCCCATGCCTTCGGTCAGCTTCACTTCGCCATTGTTGCCGAAGGATGCGCAACGCTTGCCGTCACGTGCATCCAGTTCGATGATCCGTGCGTCCAGTGTGCCCACGATGATGCGGGCCGCGCACGCACCCCCGGTGGCGGCGACGTCGGTGGTGGGCGCGGCGGCGGGCTCTGCGAAATAAGCCAGCGAGCGGCAGGCCGGGGTATACGGCACGGCCTTGGAGGTTACGCCGGGGTCGAAGGTCCACTTGGTCTTGCCGGTGGCGGCGTCCAGTGCGGTCACCGTGTTGAGATAACCGCAGACGAACAGCGAATCGCCGATTTTCAGCGGCGTGTTCTGTACACCCCAGCGCGAATCTGTGGGTGTCTTGCCGACTTCCGCGGTCCAGGCAACGCTCAGATTCTTTACGTTTTCAGGGGTGATCTGACTGGCCAGCGAATAACGCATGGTGGCCTGGTTGCCGCCGTAGCTGGGCCAATCGGAGGAGGGCAGTGCACTGTCGGTGCCTTCGCCGGTACCGGCTTCGAACACGTTGCCAGCGATGGCGGGCACGTTGTCTGCTTCGGTTACGCCGTGCGGCACGAATGCCAGTCCAGTGGCCACCAGGAAACCCGCCACCAGCACGCCGGTCACTGCACCGGCCTTGCGGCGGCTGATGCGCGCATGCAGCGTGGGCAGCAGCAGTGAGAACGCAATGGCAAAGACCAGCACCAGCGCAAAGCGCGGCACCCACGCCCAGTAACGCGTACCGGCTTCCCAGATGGTCCACGCCAAGGTGATCAGGAACATGGTGCCAAACCACAGCGAGGCCGATGGTCGCCCGCGTGCCAAGGCGATCGCGCTGGCCAGGCTGAGTACGCCGGCGATGGCGTAATACCAGTTGCCGCCCAGTGATATCAGCCAGATACCGCCGCCGATCATGTACAGGCCGAACGCGCCCAGTAACAGTGACAGCAGCCACCTGCCTGCGCGAGTGATGGGTTTTTCCGAGGAGTTCATTTTAATTCCGAGGGAGGTGGACGTCCCTGTGACCCATCCGGACCGTCTTGCGGCGCGTGGTGGAGGGAACCGATGGCCAGGTAACTGCGCGGTTTGCACAGAGGCATGGCGCCAGATGCCATGCCCTCTCCGCATGACCGTGCAAGGCTATGCCTGCCGGAGTGAAGAGGGCATGGAATTTGGGCCCTGTTTCGTGCGATTGTTTTGCAGCATCGGGCGGCTTGCAGGGACGCGGGTTGTTGGCGAAACAACAGGTCGTGTCGAAGCCGCTATGGGCTATTTCTTTTGAATAAGCGGAGCGACGACAATGGACAGAACCGACACAGGGAAATCGAACGCTTCGGATTACTACGCATTCCGAATCAAAAAGCGCGACGCTCGCTACATCGCGGCGATTGTGATTTTCTGGTTTATCTGGAGCGAGGCCGGGGAGTTGTCCGCCCTGTTTCAGCGGCTTGGTGGGTCGGTAATCTAAGCCTCTCTTCGGACCCCTATTCAGCTTCCATCAAAAATATGAATGCGTTCAGCTGATACGCTTCCGGCTTGGCTTAGGCCGCTCAGAAGCGCAAGGAGTTTCATGTCCTTGGAAGCTGTGGTGTACACAAGCCGGGTCAGCAAGCGTATCGACCCCCATGAGCTTCAGGCGCTGGTATCCGATGCCGAAGCATTCAACAGCGGTGCCGATGTCAGCAGCGTGTTGCTGTTCGACGGTGGGCGCTTCCTGCAGTATCTCGAAGGCCCTGCCAGGGGCCTCACCGATGCGTATGGACGCGTGCGGCAAGCCAGCCGCCATACGAACATCATCGAAGTCGCCAAAGGGGTGGCCGGAAAGCGGTTGTTCCGCCACTGGCCGATCAAACGGTTCGATGTGGACAGCATGGTGCTGGGGTCCATCGCACGTGCTGACTGGTCCGGCTTCCTGCAGGGGCACCATCGTCCCGGTGCGGTGGATCACCTGCTCGATGTGGTGAGTCGCCGGCTGGATCCTGCATAAGGGTTATCCACCCTCATCAGCCTGCACGACATTGACCCGACTCCATGGGCGTGCGATAGAAACGCATGACGTGGGTTACCAACGGAGTTTGGAATGAGTGCAGGGACGATGGCCCTCAGAGGGTATGGGTTGCTGGGGACGCTAGCCGTGGCCGTCGCGATATGGGGCGTGTTTTTCAAGCGCGAGGCGGCAGCTGAGAGAATCGGTACGACACATGCGATGTCGGCCAGTGAAGCTTCATCGGGCGTGTCAGCGGATGCTGGGCGTGTGCAGACCCCCGGCGCCTCAACGCTACCGCTGGCAGGTGAGACGCAGCCGGGCCTGCACGGTTGGGTCCAGGGCCATCCGTGGGATCCGGCGCGGCCCGGAATTGCGATCAGTGAGGCGGACGCAGCGTGGCTGGACAGCCACGGTCTTCCGGGCGTGGATGTGGAGATGCGCCTGCGTGGCCTGCCGCTGCCGACGCTGCAGGATCTGGCCAACAACGGAAATGAGCCTGCCAAGGCAATCTATGCGTACCGCATCGCGCGGCAGGGCGCACCACGCGCTCAGGTACTTGAACTGCTTGAGAGCAGTGCCATGGCGGGTTCCGTCTATGCATTGAAGACCGCAGGCGATATCCACATGCTGGTGGAGGGGTATCAAGATCCCGCGATGGCAAACGCGTACTACATGTTGCAGGCACGGGCGGGCGATCAGGCGGGCTTCGCACAGAGCACCCTCATCGACTATCACCTGGCCCCCGAACAACGTTTTCGCGCGCGCGTGCTCGAGCAGGGGCTGTGGGATCGCCTCGCGCTCTCCGAGCACGCCGATTCTCCGGTCAGGCCAGGCTATGACGAGTTTGTCGAAACTGTCTTCGCGTCACCGGGCGAACGCCCTTGATGCAGCGCACCGTGCATTCCGCCTAGATCGATCTAATACTGGAGCCATCAATCCGGTTTGGGGAGGGCAGGGCATGGCGCTGGGCAGGAAACTGATCGCTGTGGCAATGGCAGCAACCCTATCGTTCGGCGCGCTCGCAGCGCCTGCGGGTCAAGACAGCACGAACGCGATGTCTGGCAATCCCATCCTGCCCGGCTGGTACGCCGATCCAGAAGCCGCAGTGTTCGACAATACCTATTGGATCTATCCCACCACCTCGCGCCCCTACGCGGAACAGGTGTTCTTCGATGCGTTTTCCTCGCCGGACCTGGTGACCTGGACCAAGCATTCCGCCGTATTGAAGATTGAAGCCATCAGCTGGGCCAAAGAGGCGCTGTGGGCACCGTCGGTGGTGGAAAAGGACGGCAAGTACTACTTCTTCTTTTCCGCCAATGACATCAAGAACGATGACGAAGTCGGCGGCATCGGGGTCGCCGTGGCGGACAAGCCGGAAGGCCCGTTTCGCGACCATCTGGGCAAGCCGCTGATCGGTACTTTCCATAACGGCGCACAACCGATCGACCAGTTCGTCTTCAAGGATGACGATGGCACGTGGTACCTGATTTACGGCGGCTGGAAACACGCCAACATCGTGCGCTTGAAGGACGATCTCAGCGGTCTGCAGCCGTTGCCGGATGGGACGCTGTACAAGGAAATAACCCCCGCGCCGGAATACGTGGAGGGCTCGCTGATGTTCAAGCGAGATGGACGCTATTACTACATGTGGTCCGAAGGCGGATGGGGGGAGCCGGACTATGCGGTGGCCTACGCCATCGCCGATACACCCACCGGTCCGTTCAAGCGTATCGGCACGATACTGCAGCAGGATCCGGCCATCGCCACCAGCGCCGGCCACCACTCGGTGATCCATGCGCCGGGCAGCGAAGACTGGTACATCGTCTACCACCGTCGCCCATTGGGTGAGACCAGCCGCCACCACCGCGCGACGGCAATCGAGCGCATGTCGTTCGACGCGCAGGGGCACATCCTGCCGGTGAAGATCACGCACGAAGGGGTCAAGGCACATCCGCTGAAGTGACAGGATGGACAGGGCGCTGGCGTGGGCGGTCGAGCGCACAGGGTGAGCGGCGTGGCGGGCGTGGCGCGTTCAGTCCACTATGCCGATCGACCCTTCTGCTTTCCCACCTGACCACAGGCAACCGCCACCATGGCCGATCCGTACAACAGCGCAGCGCGTCCTTCCACCGGCCACCTGCTGGATGATTCCATGGTCACCACCGCGCTGGAGCTGCCGGGCTTCCGCGTGGTGCGCAACCTCGGCGTGGTGCGCGGCATCACCGTGCGCTCGCGCTCCATCGTCGGCAACTTCCTGGGGGGCATCCAGACCCTGTTCGGCGGCAACATCACCATCTATACCGAACTGTGCGAGCAGGCCCGCGAAGAAACGTATCGGGACATGGTCAAGCACGCGCGCGTTCTGGGCGGTAATGCGGTTATCGCCATGCGCTACGACGCCACCGACATCATGACCGGGCTGACCGAGGTGCTGTGCTATGGCACGGCCGTGGTGGTGGAGCCCAGTCGCTGACAGGCCATGCGGGCCTCTGGACCGCGGCTGGAGGTGCGGGCGGCTTGGGCACCGATCAGGCAGGGTCGGTTGTTCTAGATAACGCCGGTCGTGATGTTTCCTTCAGGGCAGGCGCTGCCGCCGTAACCAGCGCGCCGCCTCTACTTCCGCGTCATCCATCAGCGGCAAGGAATCAACGCGCTCGTCGGGCTCGATCGGTCCGCCATGGGCCTGCCCGGTTCGGTCTACGAACGTTGTCGTGGTCAGCTGCAATACCGTCCCATCCTGCAGCGTAAAGCCCGCGTTGCCGGTTGAAAGACCATGGGTGGGCGTACCGAAGCTGCGCGTGCGGGGCCGGCCGCGGAACGCAAGCACCACCGCTTCGCCCGAACTGGTGGTGTGATGGGAGCTGAGCACCGCGACAGGTAGCCGGCCAAGATCGCTTACCTGTGCAGCATGCTCGGTCATGCGGTTGCGCCACGCGGTACGGCTGCCATCCCGCCGCTGGAACCAGCCCAGCGTCTGGCCCCGCAGCAAGGGCTCCAACCCGTCCAACATCGGCCACATGTTGCCGCCCCGGTTCTCCCGAAGATCGACGACCCACGCGTGTACCCCTGCGCGGGTTCCAGCCTGCAACGCATCGGTTATCGACGCGGTGTAGCGCGCTCGAAGCGCACGGTCGCTACCGAGGAAGCCCGGTACCTGGATGGAGCCGATGCCACTATCGAGCAGTTTCCACGTCGCGGGCTTGAACACCGCGTGTTCTTGCTGCGGCAGCGCCGCTAGACGATCGGGGTCCAGCAGAACGCTGTGCCGGTCGCCCAACGCTCTCAGCACTTGGCGAATGGCGCGCTGTGCCTCACCGGACGTCGCATCCTCACGGGGCTGCCACTGTGTGCGGAAGTCATCGGGGAGTTTCGCGGCGTTGAGTGCATTGTCGGCGATGACGTCCATCGCCTCGCGGTACAGCGCAATGCCCGGCGCAACGGGGGTAGTCGAAGGATGCACGGTGACGCCCTGCAGTGCATACGCGCCGCCGCCGCGCACCGAGGTAACGACCTCCACGCGCGTCGTACGCGGCGAATGCTCAACGGCCAGCCTCAGGCCTTTCAGGTCGGCAGGCCCCTCGATCCGGCGACGAACTCGATCAAGTCGCCGCCAGCCGTCGTAGGACGCCAGTGATACCAACAGCGTCGTCGAATCGTCCACGCTGCCCGTATCCACGTCGAGCACGTACTGGCTGGCGTCGCCTGCCTCTGGGCGCAGTGCGTACGCGTAGCCGCAGATCTCTCCTGGTTCGGACACAACGCGTATCACCGCGCCGCGTGCGGATTCCGGGCTGCCGGCGAAGCTCTGAGTGCACGGCGCACCGACGTTGGCTATGCCCGTGCGCCACGGCTTCGGTACCGTCCATGCGATCCAGACAGCGACGCAGAGCACGAGCAGTGTGGCTACCGCAACGGCCAACATCATTACCCTTCGCAGCAGGCTGCGGCGTTGCCCATTGGAGTGCTTGTGCGCGCGCATGCTGCAACCCATTCCGTCCTTGGCAGAGCGCTCAGTCTACTGCCGTCGCGGCTCCTCTTGCTGCAGCTCCGGCGAGTGGAGGATGCGATGAAAGCCGTGCCGGGCGTCCATGTCAGCGCGGCTGCCAGCGCACCGGATGCGGCTGAGGCCTGCGTTGCTACACTTCCGCGTTGTCAGTGATTTCAGGAAAGCAGTGCAGATGGATGTAGTGCGACATTTTCTCAGCACCGCGATGATGGTGGTGCTGGCGGTTGTTGGTGTAACGCCGGCATTGGCAGCGCAGCACAGCCTCGAAGGGCCGGCGGTGTACTACGTCAGCCATACGATCAGCAGTGAGGCCGCCGAGGATGGTGAGGTCTCCAACATCGGCTATTACCGCGCAGACCTGCATGCTTCACGTCGCGGATCTGCGCAGCTGGAGCTGGCTCCCCTCTGGACGCGGCAGGTCGACGCGTCGGGCGTGACGCGTTATCTGTTGGATCTGCAACCAGGCACGGACGACGAAGTTCTCGATGTACTGACCGACGGGTTTGCTGCGCCGCTGACTAAAGAGGGTGAGCCGGGGCCGCTGCGTGCAATGGACCAGCACGCTTGGTCGGTGCTGACGAAGACATCGCCCAACGAGGCTGGCGCGCTGCTGGCAATGTATCAGGCACCCGGCCTGCGCCCGGTGCCGCTGCCTGCACTGGTGGCCGTCGGTGACCGCATCAGCGGCTGGCAACGTATCGAGCCCTACGGCAACCTGAAGACCACGCTGCGCGTCATCGAGGTGACGGACACGGCGGTGTTGATGGGCATGACACTCGACGGCGCGGGCGCGTACGGCGACGGGCGAATGGTGGTACAGCGCGTTGATGGCATGCCGATCGAGCTGCGCATGGAAGTAAACCTTCCGGGCAGCAAGCGAACGCCGGCGACCCGTCATCGTGTCCATCTGGCCGACATGCGCCATGACCTGATGCTGCAGATGGCGGACGAGGTGGAGAGCTACGTCAGCTATGTCGAACAGATCAATCAGCAGCTTGCCAGGCCGCCCTTCAGCGCGCCGTCCCCGGCGTCGTCTGCGTATACCCACCATCCTGCGCCATTGGGTGCGCTGGAGGGCTATATGGTCGGTGCGGAGGTACTTCCCGCACTGGCGCCGCACATGGGGTCGCTGTGGATCCCTGCAGAGACCGGCAGTGGACGGTGGTTGGCCATCGGTGCGCGCATGCCCGCCACCGCCCCTGCAGGCGCGCGTCGAAGCGAGCACGAGCCCATGCTGATGTCGCGGCTGCATACCGTTGAGATGTTGGACGCACAGGCGGCACCGATCATCGGCCTTGAAGCCCAGCTTGTTACGCCGACCTTGTTCTTGTCAGAGAGGTACTCGGCCGCTCAGAACGAGCTGAGCTTCCCGTTCCACCTGCCGCTCGGTGCTCCGCGCGCGCTGTTGGGGCAGGTGGAAGCCGTACGCATGTCGGTGGATGCCGAGGTCTACGCCTTCGATACGTCGGAGACCCTTGAGGCAGGCGCGATTGCTACGCGCAATCCCGATGCAACGCTGCTGAGTCCCTCTGCCCACCGTGTGACGCTGGTGCAGGGACGGCAGACCTGGAAACAGAAAACGGGTCTGTACACGGTGGTCGTGCCACTCGATGCGGACGGCAACGTGATGCCATCCGAACAGATATCGGTCGCTCCGCTGAAAGCCGCGCAGCCCACTCGGCTCGCCGAGCTGCCCTTGGCCTGGGAGAACAGCACGTTGCCCATCCGTACTGAAATCGCGACGCCCCGGCCGATTGCCCGACTGCAGGTGCGGCACTACCGGTGGACGTCGATCCCCGTCCAGTGGACTTTCCCGATCTATCCCTGATGGCTGGGATGGACGTGCGTTCCGTGGCGTGGTGCCTGCTGGCGGCCTGAGCGGCCGTCAGCGGGCTGACACGCTGTGCCGTACTGTCGCGTCACTCTGCGCCTTTTTGCGAGAGACTCACCCGGCCATCCTGCTCGATGAATCGAAGTTCCGGCTTCCCTTGGTACGTCGTCAGCATGGCGGCGGAGTCGTTCTGATGAATGACAAACAAGGATGCACCCGCATTCTCGTTCGCCACTACCTTGAAGACTTCTTTGCCGTTCCCTGCGCCGTCCAGCGTCAGCACTGCCTCGTCGCCGAGGTCAACGGTGAGGTAGCCTCCGCGCTCATTCCCGTCCGGGCCGTTCAGCAGGATGCCGGATGCAGGCGCCACACGCTCTTCTCTTTTGCCCAGGATCATGGGGCCGTTTACAGGCGCACCTATCTCCACGCGCGATACGCCTGATGCGTCCCTGACGATCAAGCCTCGGGCTTCTATGACGCGAGCCGGGTCGTTTGCCTGATCCGCCCGATGCAGAGCGAACAACGAGATGCCCACGGCGGTCAGCGAGATTGCACTATTGAGCAAGAGTCCTTTCACAGCCTTCTCCATTAGTCATGGCGTGGTCGGTCATGATCTGCGATGAGTACTGCGTGCAGCAACGCCTGCGTGCTACAGCGTCGTGGACATCATCGTCAGCGCTCGAACCACGCCGGGAACATCACCGGCCTTGCGTCCGCATGTCGCCTTGTCGGTGCAATGTGCCTGGACTAGGATCGTGGTTCAAGGTGAACATGGATGTTGACTATGCGTGGCACAGCGGTTCTTCTCGCCATGGCGCTCTTCAGCTCGGATGCGCAGGCAGCGACGATCTGGGAAGGTACCAGTACTTATTCGATCACCACGGGATCGGGGGACGTTCTCGGCACGAGTGGCGCAGCGGTCGCCCTGTCCGCCGAATCAACGGGTGAGCATTCCTTCGTCGGCGCGGTTGCCTCGTTGGACGCTGGTCCTTTTCGCGGAAGGGAAATTCGCTTGGCCGGCAATCTCACGGTTACTCAAGGGAGGGGTCAAGCCGCGATCTGGATTCGTGCAGATGGTCCCGATGGACGGTTGGGTTTCGCCAACTCGGGGCGTGAACCCGTTCGCGCCCATGAGGGGCCACTCGCGCGCGAGGTGCTGCTCTATGTGCCGGTCGGCACGACCCGCCTCAAGTTCGGCGTGACATTGAACAGCGTCGGGCACGTGGAAGTGGAGAATCTCAGGTTGACGCAGGAGGCAGTGAGTTCGGCCGGGATTACCGCTAATGACATGCTGGCGTACGCGCTTCCCATCATTCGCGCCGAGGCACTGAACGCGGGTAACGTCGATAGGTCTGCCAAAGAGACTGTCCAGCTGTCGCCGGAGCTGAAGGATCTTCCTGCGCAGGAGGCGTATAGCAGGCTGCGCAAGGTGCTGGATGCCTTGGCAGATCGCCACAGCCTGCTTCAGATGCCACGGGAGGCCCTCGCTTACCGCCAGAGCGCGGTTGCGAGCAGGCCCATCGAGTCCAGGTTGATGCAGGATATCGGCTACGTGCTGGTGCCCGGCCTGCGTGGAAACAATGCGGGCGCCGGTGCCACATTTACCGCAGAGCTCTGCGAGCGGATCACCACACTCGCGCCAGCCTCATCAAAGGGCTGGATCCTCGATCTTCGTCAGGACACGGGCGGCAACATGTGGCCCATGCTCAACGGGCTGCATTCCTTGCTGGGGTCCCACGATGCGGGAGCATTCCGCAATCGGGACGGTGCCGTGACACGCTGGCGCTCGCGGCCCACGCCTGGATGCAGTGTGGACCTCTCCCGTAGTCCCGTGGCCGTGCTGGTGGGGCCTAAGACGGCGAGCTCCGGGGAGGCCATCGCCGTGGCGTTCAGGGCACGTCCCGGAACCCGGTTCTTTGGGCAGACCACAGCAGGGCTCGCGACGTCCAATCGTGGCTTCCCGCTTCCAGATGGCGGCATGCTTCGGTTGACCGTCGGGGCAATGCTCGACCGTGATGGTGAAGCCTACCCCCAAGGCATCGAGCCTGAGCATCTGGTGCCCCGTGATCAGGACGCCGTTGAAGTTGCCGCAGCGTGGCTGCGCTCGATGCGCTGAACGCGTGGCGTATCTCAGCCGCAGCGTTCGGCGCGCTGATCGCTGTGACGTAGGCGCCAGCAGGATGCCAGCATCGTTTCTTCCGAATCCGCAGCGGGGGGACGATGCGCTCGCCGGGTCAGGCCGTCAGCCAGACCCGGATCAACGACACCAGCTTGTCCACGTCCAGCGGCTTGGCTACGTAGTCGTTCGCACCGGCCTGGATGCATTGCTGCTGGTCGTCGGGCATCGCCTTGGCGGTCAGGGCGATGATCGGCAATGTGTCGAAGCGCCCGTCCTGGCGTATCTCACGGCTCGCGGTCAGGCCATCCTTGACCGGCATCATGATGTCCATCAGCACCAGTTCAATGGGCGCAGGACCGGTGACGGCAGCGGTCAGGACATCGATGGCCTCCTGGCCGTTGCGCGCGATGGTGACCTTGCAACCGTGAGGCTCAAGCACGTTCATCAGTGCATAGATGTTGCGGACGTCGTCCTCCACGATCAACACGCGGCGTCCTTCCAATGCAGTGTCCCGGTGCTGCGCGGTGCGGAGCATGCCCTGTTTGGATTCCGGCAACTCGCTGACCACCTGGTGCAGGAACAGCGTCACCTCATCGAGCAGACGTTCGGGTGAGCGCGCGCCCTTGATGATGATGGAGCGGGAGTAGCGGCCCAGTCGCACCTCTTCGGCGGTCGACAACACCCTGCCGGTATAGACGATGATCGGGGGCAGGGCCTCTGCGCTCTGCGCGCTGAGCATCTCCAGCAACTCGAATCCCGACGCATCGGAGAGTGTCAGGTCCAGCACCATGCAGTCGAAGGAATGTTCGCCCAGCGCCTGGAGGCACTCCGCCGCCGAACGCGCACCGATCGTTTGCACATCCGCCAAGGCCAGCAGCTCGCGCACGGCATCCAGCTGGACGGCGTCATCTTCAACCACCAGTACCAGGCGCGGACGCAGTGAAAGGCGGCGCTCCAGAGACAGGAGCACATCGGCGAGCTCATCGCGGGTGGCAGGCTTGCCCAGGAAGCCCACCGCGCCCAGCGACAGCGCCTTGCGCGAATGATCCAGCGCGGACACCACGTGGATGGGGATATGCCTCGTATGCATATCGCGCTTGAGCACGTCCAGCACGGACAGACCCGATTGGTCGGGCAGGCCGACGTCCAGCACGATGGCATGCGGCGGCTCTGCGCGCGCAGCCGCCAACGCTTCGCCTGCCGTCTGCGCCACGCGCGCGCGGAAGCCCATCTCGGTCGCCAGGTCGCTGACGATCTGCCCGAAGGCGATGTCGTCCTCGACGATCAGGATCAAGCCGCGCTCAGTGCTGTCGGCTCTGTGACCTCCGCCGCTGGTCGGACGCGGCTCCGGCGTCGCCGCCGGGGTGTTGGCAACGTACGTGGCGCGAGCGGATGCTGCGGCCGTGACCGCTACGGAGACAGCAGGGCGCGCTGCGGTCGCCAACCGGGTGGCAACGACCAGCCGGAAGCAGCTGCCCTTGCCCGGCTCGCTCTCCACGGTGATGTCGCCGCCCAGCAGACGTGCAAGCTCCTGCGAAATGGAAAGCCCCAGGCCCGTTCCGCCGTAGCGACGGCTGATCGATCCATCAGCCTGCTGGAACGCCTCGAAGATGCGCGTCTGCTGCTCGGGTGCGATGCCGATGCCGGTGTCGGTCACAGAGAACACGATGTGGCCATCGCCGCTGGCCGAAGCGGAGACTGTCACGCCGCCCTGTTCGGTGAACTTCAAGGCATTGGACAGCAGGTTCTTGAGGATCTGCTCGATGCGCTGGCGATCGGATTCGATCACCGGTGGGCAGTCGGCTGTCATCAGTACGTCCAACGTCAGGCCCTTCTCACTGGCCACAGGGCCGAGCAGGGCTGCGATGCCGGACAGCAGCTTCTCTACGCCGAAGCGCTCGGCATGCACCTCGATGTGCCCGGCCTCGATCTTGGACAGATCGAGAATTTCGTTGATGAGGACGAGCAGGTCCGTGCCGGAGGAGTGGATGGTCCGCGCGAACTTCACCTGCTCTGCGGTGAGGTTGCCATCGCGGTTATCTCCCAGCAGCTTGGACAGAATGAGCGCGGAGTTGAGTGGCGTGCGCAGCTCGTGCGACATGTTGGCCAGGAACTCCGACTTGTACTGGCTGGCACGCTGCACCTTGTGCGACTCGGCCAGGATGGCGGCGTTGGCGCGCGCGAGTTTGTCGCGCTCTTCCTCGAGTTGTTGTGACTGGTCGAAGAGCTGGCTGTTGGTCTGCTCCAGCTCGGCCTGCTGTTCCTCCAGCTCGTGCTGGCTGCCGCGCAGGGCACGGCTCTGCTCCTCGAGTTCCTCGTTGGAAACTTTCAGCTCCTCGCTCTGCACCTGCAGCGCTTCGGTCTGCCGCTGCGTCTGCGCCAACAGCTCGGAAAGCCTTGCCCGGTAGGCCGCTGACCGCAAGGCGACCGCCATGTCGGCGGAGGCCAGTTCAAGCAGTTCGACGACCTCTGCCGGTACCGCACTGAAGAAGCCCAGCTCGATGACCCCGCTCACCTCGCCTTCGTGGATGCTCGGAGCGATGACCAGGTGGCGCGGCTGCGCCTGCCCAAGACCCGAGCCCACCGTGAAGTAGCCCGGCGGCACATCCGAGACCACCAGGACGCGCTTCTCATCCACCGCACGACCGAGCAGGCTGCCGCGGTCACGCTGCACGTTGGCGCCGTCGGGGGAGGACGCGGCGCCCACCGCGCCGATCTGGCGGAAGCCCGTGGTTGCCGGTTCGAACAGCATGCCGGCCTCTGCGCCGGTGAAGCGCGTCAGGAAGCCGAGGCTGGCGCGTGCCAGTGCGACGCTGTCCAGGTCGCCACCGGTGGCGGTGGCCAGCTCCAGCCGGCCCCGCTGCAGCCAGGCATCGCGCTCGCGTGCCCGCGTATGGCGGCGGAGCAGGAAGGCGATGAAGATCGTCAGCACAATGCCCAGCACGGCGCTTGCCGCACCCGAGCTCAGCGCTGCGCTGTAGGCAGATTCCATCTCTTCCAATCGCCGGGCGCGCTTGTCCAGTTCGACTGCGCCCATGGCGGCCAAGCGCGCACGGATGTCATCCATGGCCGCCTTGCCGCGGTTGGAGCCGACCACGGCGAGCGTGGGCTCCAGCCCCTGCGTGCGACGCACTTCGATCGTCTCGTGCAGTTCGTCCAGCTTGTCCTGCACCCTGCGGGCCAACAACTTGAGCCGGTCCCGTTGCGCCGGGTCATCGGCCAAGGCTTCCTTTACCGCCTCCAATCGCGTGCTGGCCACACCCAATGCGGCCCGGTAAGGCTCGAGGTAGTTGTCATCGCCGGTGAGCAGATAGCCGCGTTGGCCGGTTTCGGCATCCTGCACCGATGAGAGGACATCCGCCAAAGCGGTCATCGTCTCCTGGGAGCGGATCACCAGCGCGCTGCCCTCGCGGATGGTGTGGATGTTCTTGACCGCCAGGAACCCGCTGGCGAGGAAGAACACCATGACCGCCAACAGCGGCCACAGCGTGCGGGAGGCAGTTCCGGTCTGGATGGCTGCACGGGGTTTGGGCGAGGAGGGCATGGCGTGGCAAGGGGCGGCGGATGCAACCGTTCAGATTAGCACGGTGGGGTGGGTGACCGGTGGCTGGGTTGGGGCGGGGTTGTCGAGCTGGGTTTGCGGTGCGGTTGGTTGCCGGGTGATGGTGGGGGATCGACGGCATGGTTCGATCAGGCATGTGGGACTGATCAGACAAACATCTGCTCTCGGACAGAGACGGCGATCAACGGAATTGGATTGGCGGGCGTGATCAAGCGAGAGGGGTGTGGAAGCGCTCAGGTCATCCTGATTGCGTGGTGTCTCGTTTAGTTGCCTGGTCACGCTGTTGAGCTTGGCTTGGGAGAAGCTCGACAGATCAACGCCTTTCGGGAAGTACTGACACAGCAGCCCGTTCGTGTTTTCGTTCGAGCCGCGCTGCCAAGGATGCTACGGGTCGCAGAAGTAGACCTGGATGTCCGTGGCGAGGCTGGTGCGGCCGTGGTCCGCCGTCTTCTGGGTGCGGTGGCGCGACCGGCGGATCGCGCGTGTCCGCCGCAAATGCGCCAGCAGCTCCTTTTCCGGGCACCGCGCGACTGGATGACGAGCGTGCGATAGATCGTCTCGTGTGAGACCTGGCAGCTCGGATCGTCCGGGTAAGTCCGCTTGAGCCAGCCAGCGATCTGTTCGGGCGACCACTGCTGCTGCAGCTTGCCCGCTACCCGTCTCGCCAGCGCGGGAAACGGGTTGCTACGCCCCCGCGCGGACGGCAACTTGCAGCGGCGATCACGTCGACATGGAGCCCCGCATGACCCCCGTTGCCCTGTATTCGCCCGATCCGGCGCGCGGCTGGCTGCCCTGGGCTTGGCTGACGCCGATTCTGATGATCCTGTTCAACGCGGTACCGGTGATCGCGCTGGACGGGTGGATGCAGGCGCAGCATTGGTCGACGCCGCGCGGCGATCCGATCGGCCTCGCTGGCTTGTATGCGCTGCTGTGGATCGGCTTCGCGCCGACGCTGGCGGCCGTGCTCGCCTGGGTATGCTTCGTCGAAGGGCGCTCGCTGGCGAGTATCGGGCTGACCGGTCCGGCGCCGCTGAAAACGTTCCTGCGCGGACTGGCCTTTGGAATCGGCACGATCGCGCTGGTCGTAGTCGCGATCTGGATGGCTGGCGGCATGCAGGCGGCGGGCTTGGGGCAGGCTTGGCGGTCGCCCGTCAGTCTGCTGCACATCGGTCTGCTCCTATTGAGTTTCATGTTCCAGGCGAGCGTGGAGGAAGTCATCTTCCGCGGCTGGATGCTGTCGGTGGTGGCGCGCAAGACCAATGTCGCGGTGGCAGTGCTGCTGGTGTCGCTCGTTTTCTGCTTCCTGCATTTCAGTCCGCACCAGCCGCCCCGGGTCATGCTCGGCACGTTCCTGTTCTCGCTGTTCGCCTGCGCCTGGGCGCTGCGGACCGGCAATATCTGGGGCGTGATGGGCTGGCACGCGGGGTGGAACTGGTTGCTCGCGACCGGCTTCGAACTGCCCGTCACCGGCATCGATGCGCACTTGCCGGCGCTGCTGGTGGCGCTGCGCCCGCAAGGCCTCGACACCCTGACCGGTGGCGCGCATGGGCCGGAAGGCAGTTACCTGTGCAGCGTCTTCTTCGTCGCCGCGATCGCGTGGATCCAGTGGCGAAAGACGCGCGGAGCTCAGAACTTCTCGCCGACCAGCAGGTAACGCCACTGCCCGGGCGGCATCGCCCCGTCCGGGCCCTCGCCGATCGGATGCTGGTTCGCGCCGTACCGGCGACAACCAAGCAATGGAGCGTCTGCTAGCGCTCGGTGGGCCGATCAACGCTCCGCTACGGGGTTTCTCGGTATCGACCGACCCGCGGCCGGGCCCTTGCTGATCGGGAAGGCCTTGCGTGCTCTGACGGCTGAGTTCGCGATCTATGCCTTCTCGCTCTTGGCGGAGAAAAGCGCTGTAGCCCAAGCGGTGAATGTTTGGACGATGGGCGATCCATAGCGGTGATGCGGATACAGGATCGAAACCGGCACCGACGGCGGACGCCACTGCTGCAGCACCTCGACTAAGCTGCCATCGCGCAACTGCTTCTCGACCAGTACGCGTTGCAACTGTGCCAAGCCGTATCCCTGCATGCACAGCTTGATGTAGAGCTCGGTCTCATTCACGGCAACCGAGCCGTCAATGGCTACCACCCGTCGCTTCCCATCGACAGAGAAGAGCAGGTTGCCGCCGCCCCTCGAACCAGGGGAGAAATGGTGGACCGCGCGGTGGCCGGCGAGGTCTTCAAGTGATTGCGGGACGCCATATCTCTCCAGATAGCTTGGCGCGACGCAGGTGATCCAACTGAAGTTTCCCAGCGGCCGGGCCACGAGGCTGGAGTCTTCCAGCGGCCCAGTCCGGATCACGCAGTCCACGCCTTCCTGGACGAGGTCCACCGGTCGGTCACCCACGCCGATCATCAGATAGATCTCGGGATACTGGCGGCGGAAACTTTCCAGATTCGGAAGGATCACCGAGTGCGCGATGCCGCCCGGCATGTCGATCCTCAACCGCCCCCGCAGGTCCTTTGGCGCGGGCTTCAGGCCGGTCTCCGCCTGTTCGATCAGGTTGAGGATCTCGCGGCACTGGGCGTAGTAGCGTTCGCCGTCCGAGGTGGGGCTGACGCTGCGCGTTGTCCGGTTGAGCAGGCGGACGCGCAGGTGCTTTTCCAGGCCCTTGATCAGACCGGTGACGGTGGAGGGAGGCAGGGAGAGGGCCTCGGCGGCACGCACGAAGCTCTTGGCTTCCACCACGCGCACGTAGACCTGCATTGCGAGGATTCGATCCATTTCGCTCACCCCCCTTGGGCTGACGGCACGTTCGATCCAGATTATGCCGATTTTACAAATAATAAAACCGGTAAAAGCGGCTTTTTCGCACGGAAGGACGGCAATAGAGTGCCTGCATTCCAGAAGCCGAGCCTTCCTCAATGAGCACCTACTCGCGAGACATCCTTCAGCATTCCGCATCTTCTGCCGAAAAGACGCTTATCCGAGGCGCAACCATCATCAGCATGGACCCGGACGTGGGCAACCTTGTGCGGGGGAACATCCTGGTCACGGGACGCACCATCACTGCCGTTGGGGAACACGTGAGCGCAGAGGACGCCGTTATCATCGACGCCAACGACATGATCGCCATTCCGGGCATGGTGGACTCCCACCGCCACGCCTGGGAGGGGCAGCTGCGACGGATCAACTCCAACGCCGAGACGCTGGAGCACTACTCCAACGCCACACATTTCTCGTTTGCCAAGCATTACCGGCCGCAGGACATGTATGTGGGCACCCTGCTGTCCGCGCTGGGAGCGATTGATGCGGGCATCACCACGGTGATCGACAATTCCCACAACAGCCGCACTGCCGCGCACTCCGACGCGGCAGTCGACGCGCTGCTCGATGCCGGTATCCGTGCGCTGCATGCATCAGGTGCGCCGGTTTCTGGCACCTGGGACCGCGCACACTGGCCGGGCAATCTTGAGCGCCTGCAGGAAAAGTACTTCAAGGACCCGGCCAACGAGTTGGTCACACTGGCCACCATGGCCAACATCGAGCCGGAGCTCTGGGCCGAGGCGCGCCGGCTGGGCATCCCGATCGTCACCGAGTTCTTCGGTGAACAGATGGGCGCCCAGCTCCCCGAGCTCCATGCCCAAGGCCTGCTTGGACCGGACAACATCTTCAACCACTGCACCTGTCTTAAGGATGAGGGCTGGGAAATTCTTCGCGATGCCGGTGTGCACATCAATGTCTGCCCGCGCTCGGACGCGCACTACGGCATCGAAGATGGCATGTTTGCCTGGGATGCGGCGGTCCGGCATGGGCTGCGCCCTGGTTTCAGCGTCGACAACGAGACGTCCTACAGCGGCGACATGTTCATGGAAATGCGCGTGGCCTATTACCTGGAGCGCGTGCTGCGTGTCAACGCACGCCCGCCACGTACTGCTGGCACAAAGCAGGACCCGCTGAATTCCCACCGCCTGCTCGAGGCCGCCACGCTCGATGGTGCGGCTTGCGCAGGGCTACAGGACAAGATCGGCAGCCTGAAGCCGGGCAAGCAGGCAGACATCGTGCTGTTCCGCACCGGCGACATCAATCTGTATCCGTCCAACAATGCGTTCGGAACGGTGGTGCACGCCGCTGAGCGCAGCAACATCGACACGGTGATGGTCGGTGGCCGCGTGCTGAAGCGGGGTGGCGAGATGTGCGGCCTGGATCTGACCAAGCTGCGCGCTGCGGTGGACGAATCCTGCGAGCACCTGTTCTCTGCAGCCGGCTATGAGCCGGACGTGTTCGGCACGTCCTTCCCCGCACTCGCCCCGAACTGAGGACCACCATGAACAGCTTCGGCGTTTGGGACTTTCCGTTGGCGATGGTTGCGGGAATGGCCGTCACATTGCAGACAACGCTCAATGGACAGTTGTCGAAAGGCCTGGGTGGCGACCCTGTCGCAGCCGCCATTTTCTCATTCATGGTGGGTCTGTTGTCGCTCACCATCATCGGCCTCGTGCGGGGTGATACGTTGAGCCTGCTCGCAGGCATCCCCGCGCAGCCGGCCTGGGTGCTGCTGGGAGGTGTGATGGGCGCATTCGCATTGCTCAGCAACGTAATCCTAGTACCCCGCATTGGCATGGCCGCGCTGGTGGGGCTGGTCATCGCTGGGCAGCTGCTGTCCTCACTCGCCATCGACCATTTTGCGTTACTGGGTTCTGCCCATCGCCCTGTTTCCATCATCAAGCTTGCAGGTGCGCTGATCATGATGATGGGGCTTGCCATCTCTCTGTTCGGAGAGCGTTGTCAAGATTGATTGCGTGACGGCGAGATGGCCGACGCAGGCATGCATCGAGGGGCAAGCATATAGTCCGCGCTTGCAGACCTTGCCTTGGCCGCCGGAGCGGACCCACCAATGTCAGCTATCTCCGTCGCCAAAGCGCCGCGTATTTCAGACGCTGGATAGCGTACAAGCTCTCTCCTGAGTCAACCCAGGGATATCAGCGAACGTCGCGGCACAGCGCCGCCATCCTGCCGGTGGACTCTACCCAGCCATCGTTGTCGAGCAGTCGCCGCAGCATCTCGGCACCTGCGTCCGCTCATCGTTGCAGCCATGCCAGGACACAACCTGACTCTACGCAACCTTCAACCCCCTCAACAACAGATCGAGCGCTGCCTTCGCCTGCACCAGGCGCACGTTTCCGTCATCGCCTTCCGCAATCCAGAACGCGGCCTCGGCGAGGCTGCCGTAGATCAGTGAGGCCAGCGCCAATGCATCCACCTTTGCAATCACGCCGCGCTCGATGAGCCCTTCGATGAGCCGTTGCATCGACGTCACGCAGTAGCGCTGCGAATCCGGTGAGGCACCGCCCAGCACGGCACGTGCATCGCGCAACACGATGCGCTGGATGTCCGGCTCCAGCGCCATGTCCAGGTAAGCGCCGCAGCGTTGACGGAAGCCTTCCCACGGGTCGTCCATCTGGTCGCTGATCGCCTGCAGACGTGCGTCGGTCTCTGCATCAATCTGGTCGACCACCGCTGCCAGCAGGCCGCGCTTGTCCCCGAAGTGGTGGTACAGCGCGCCACGCGTGAGCCCTGCCTGGGCCGTCAGGTCATCCATGGAGGTCGCGGCGTAGCCGTGTTCGCTGAACACCCGTCGAGCGGTAGAAATCAGGCTGGCACGGGTTTGTTCCATCTCTGCACGGGTACGGCGAACCATCGGAGCTCCTGGTGGTGGGCATGCATGATCGTTTACATACGTGGCGTATGAATGTAGCCTCTTATTCATACGCACTGTATGTATTGTCATGTCCAATCCTGCCTGAGGCAAGCGCGGACCCTTCTGGAGAACCCAATGGCAACGCCTTACCGCGAGCTCTTCGACACGCCCGGCACCCGCGCCCTCGCCTTGGCCGGGCTGATTGCACGCGTACCATTGCCGATGACCGGCATCGGCATCATCACCCTGCTGTCCGCCGTAAAAGGAAGCTATGCGCTTGCAGGCGCGGTGTCGGCGGTGTTCGTTTTCACCTACGCCGTTGTGTCACCGCAGGTTTCGCGGCTGGTCGACCGGCACGGACAGGGCAGGGTGCTTCCCCTTGCCACGGCCATCAGCATCGCCGGGCTGTTGCTCCTTGCCGTCAGCACCTTCGTGCAGGCGCCGGACTGGATGCTGTTTGCCGGCGCCCTGCTTGCGGGGTGCATGCCTAGCGTCTCGGCGATGATCCGCGCACGTTGGACCGCGCTGCACCGGGGGCGTCCGCAGTTGCAGACCGCGTTCGCCTTGGAAACGGTGTTCGATGAGCTCAGCTTCATTGCCGGCCCGCCCATCGCGGTTGCGCTGTCGATCGGGCTGCTGCCACAAGCGGGTGTGCTGGCGGCGGCTGTGCTGCTGGCTGTCGGAGTAGCCGCACTGGTGGTGCAGCGGGGCACCGAGCCTGCCGTGGAAACCAACGCCCTGGCACGGGGCAGACAGCGATCGATGATCACCTTGCCAGGTGTGCGCTGGTTGGTCCTGTTGATGCTGGCGATGGGCCTCATTGTCGGCACCATCGACATCACCAGTGTTGCCTTCACTGCATCCCTTGGCCAACCCGCCGCAGCCAGCCTCGTTCTTTCCGCATACGCCCTCGGTTCCTGCGCGGCAGGATTGCTGTTCGGCGCGCGGGTGTTCCCGTTTCCCCTGCATCGGCTGCTCTTGTGGGGCGGCGTCGCCACCGCGCTCACCACGCTCCCGTTGCTGTACGTCGCGGCTGTTGTTCCGCTGGCACTGGCGGTACTGGTGGCCGGTTTGTTCTTCGCGCCGACCATGATCGTCGCCATGTCGTTGGTTGAACGGCAGGTGCCCGCGCATCGCGTTACCGAGGGCATGACCTGGCTGTTGGCTGGCCTGAATGTCGGCGTGGCGGCAGGCGCTGCCTCCTCGGGTCAAGCGGTGGATCGCATGGGGCCGTCGGCTGGGTTCGTTGTTGCGCTCTGCGCGGGCGGCCTCGTCCTGATCAGCGCCCTGATGGCCAGCCTCGCAGTTGGGCGCTTGGATCGCGTTGAACCCATCGCGCGAACCGTCACCGACGCCGGTTGATATCGACTCCTGTCCCGTTAGAGGTCACTCCCATGCCCACCCCCTCGTCGGCGGCCGCCCAGCCGCTCGCGCGTCATCCCTGGCTGGCCGTTTCGGCCGTAGGCCTGTCCACGTTTTCCGTAGTCACCACCGAGATGTTGCCGGTGGGATTGCTGACTCCCATTGCCGACGCACTGGGCATCAGTGCCGGCGACGCTGGCTGGCTGATCTCGCTGCCCGCACTGCTGGCGGCAGTGTGTGCACCGTTGCTCGTCATCGCCGCCGGCACGCTTGACCGCCGACTGATCCTGCGCGCACTGCTGGCGTTGCTGGTGGTGGCCAACCTTGCATCGGCGCTGGCACCAGGCATCGGATCGATGCTCGCGGCGCGGGCGCTGGTGGGCCTGTGCATGGGCGGCGTGTGGGCCATCGCGGGCGGGCTGGCTGCACGTCTGGTGGCTGCACACCGTGTCGGCTTGGCGACCTCGATCATCTTTGGCGGCGTGGCGGCGGCCTCTGTGCTGGGTGTCCCGCTGGGCACGATGATCGGCGAGGCGCTCGGCTGGCGCGCCGTATTCTTCGCGATGTCGGCGTTCAGTGCATTGGTGTTGCTGCTGCATCTGGGCGTCATGCCCGCACTGCCCGTAGCGCTGGGTACGACTGCGCGGCTGTTTCTGCAGCAACTGGGCAACCGTGCCTTGCAGGTGGGGCTGCTGCTGACCTTGCTGCTGGTGTCCAGCCACTTTGTGGTGTTTACCTTCGTGCGTCCCTTGCTTGCGGCCTGGTCCGGCATCGATGCACGCTGGATGGGCGCGTTGTTGTTCGCCTACGGCGTCGCAGGGATTGCCGGTAACTTCGTCATGGGCCCACTCGCTGCGCGTCGTACGTGGCCGGCAGTTGTAGCGCTTTCGGTCGGGTTGCTGTTGACGCCGCTGCTGCTGTTGTCCGTTGGTACGTCCTTTGGGGGCGCTATCGTCGTGCTGGTGGTGTGGGGACTGACGTATGGAGGCGTGTCGGTGGGTCTGATGACCTGGATGATGAAAGCCGTCCCCCGGGCGATGGAGGTTGCCGGATCGTTGTATGTGGGCGTGTTCAACATCGGTATTGCGGCCGGAGCCTGGGCGGGAGGCTGGTGGCTGGATCGCGCTGGGATCCAAGGGAATCTGTGGATTGCGGCAGCGCTGTCACTGGCCGCACTGATCCTCTGCCTGATTGCGCGCTGCCTGCCGCGCGCGGTGCCGTGGGTGCGGGGGTAATCGTCTTGGGCGTGGGAGCGTCGTAAAGAATGGGGTCATCAAATCTGAGTTGGTTGAGCAGCCACGCCTACATCGGAAGAAGTTCCTGACTGTGCGTGCCTGGCGCCAGCGCGCTCAAGGAGTCGGCGGCATGCGCCGACTGCTTGAGGCACCTACGAGGGTATGGAGTTGCCGTGCGGACGCGCGGTCAAGGTGCCGCGTGGGTCTGAAACACTTTGCTGATGACCAGCCACTTGCCATCGATCTTCAGCAGGTGGAAGAAGTCAGTGAACGAGAGGCCCGACATCCCATTGGCATCAATGCGGGCGCTGGCCGCTGTGCCGACGATTTCGATTCGGGTGACTTCCGCCTCAGCGTCAGGAGAGGGGTGGAAGTGCGTGTCGATACCTTCAAACAGCACCGTGATGGCCCCACCCGACAGCTTGCCCTCGGGGTCGATGCTGTACATCGTTGCTTGCGGGGCGAATGCAGGCTTCATGATGCTGCTCTGGCCCTGCCTGCAGCCCGCGATGTACTGGTTCAGTACCTCCGCGATGGCGCGGTAATCCTGGACGTAGGTTGATTCGGTCATGACGGTTCCTTGATTGACGTGCGGGGTTGAGGCCGTTCGGTACGCTTTCGCGTCAGTTGGCGAGCGTCGGCCAGTCGGTGTAGCCCTTCTCACCATTTCCGTAGTACGTATCGCGCGGCGCGACGGCGAGCTCGGCACCTTCTTTCAATCGACGCACGAGATCCGGATTCGCGATGAACGGGCGGCCAAACGCTACGGCATCGATCTTGCCTTCTTCCCGACGCTTCACCGCCAACGCCAGGTCGTAGTTGTTGTTGCCGATATAGGGGCCGCTGAAGAGGGCGCGCAGTGCGTCCAGATCAACGTCTTCCGGCACCACGCGAGAGGTTGCCGTGGCGCCTTCCACAAAGTGCAGGTAGGCCAGTTGGAATCGGTTGAGCTGCTCGATCAGGTAGCCGTAGGTCTTCATCACCTGGCTGTCCAAGGGCGTGTTGCCTGCATCAGGCGTCACCGGCGAAATCCGGATGCCGACCCGGTCGTGACCCCAGACCTCAACCACTGCAGCCGTGACCTCCAGCGTCAGTCGGCTGCGATTCTCGATGGTGCCACCGTACGCGTCGTCACGTTGGTTGGTGGAGTCGCGCAGGAACTGGTCAAGCAGGTAGCTGTTGGCCGAATGCACTTCCACACCATCGAAGCCGGCGCGCTTTGCGCATTCG
Source organism: Stenotrophomonas sp. 169 (assembly GCF_014621775.1). Taxonomy (NCBI): domain Bacteria; kingdom Pseudomonadati; phylum Pseudomonadota; class Gammaproteobacteria; order Lysobacterales; family Lysobacteraceae; genus Stenotrophomonas; species Stenotrophomonas sp. 169. Next base: position 3,213,703 of record NZ_CP061204.1, on the reverse strand, counting down.
GCGGCATGCCGATACTGCTGGATGATGCCCGGAATCTCGGACGTCTCCAGCGCCCGGGGTGGCGAGACATCGAGCATTCCCTTCGCGGTAAACGTCTGCCCTTCTGCCCGGATCGCCGACGGTGCGACCGGCTGGGCTCCATCCGGCTGCAGGTCCACGTGGGAGAAACGCCCCACATGCCACAGTTGGCAGACGATCAGGCCACCGGCCGCGTGTACTGCGTCGGTTACTACTTTCCAGCCGGCCACCTGTTCTTCCGACCAGATACCGGGCGTCAGGTCGTAGCCCCGCCCCTGAGCGGAGATGTTGGTGGCTTCACTGATGAGCAAGCCGGCGCTGGCCCGCTGTGCGTAGTACCGCGCATGCATCTCGTTCGGCACACCATCCGTGCCCATGCGGCTTCGCGTCAGCGGCGCCATGACGATCCGGTTCGCCAGCTTCAGCGCGCCGAAGGCTACCGGAGAGAAGAGATCACTGGGAGAGGTGCTGGGCATCATCGCTGTTCCTTTCGGCAACCGGGTTGCCTGCTGAATTCATCTGATTTCAGGAGTATGCGAGCGTGCGATAATGACGTGAATAGACACAACGGGACATACGGTATGGACAATAAGTTCACAATCCGGTCTGTAGCGCAGGGTGACAGTGCGGCAAATGGTCACTCTGCTCCCCCGGTGTATCTGCAAGGACTCCTGACGTTCGAGTCAGTGGCCCGTCACCTGAACTTCTCCAAGGCTGCAGGCGAACTGGGCGTTACCCCGACCGCGGTGTCCCGCACCATCAAAGCCCTGGAGGCGCAGTTGAATGTCCGGCTCTTCAACCGGACCACGCGCAGCGTCAGCTTGACCGAAGCGGGGGCGTCACTCAGCTCCACGTTGTCACCCGCGCTTGCGCTGATCAGGAACTCCTTGTCAGAGACGCTGCAGGCGACCGACCAGCCCTCTGGCACCGTGCGGGTCAATTCTTCCTACGTGGCCTACCGGACATTGATCGAGCCGCATCTTCCTGAGTTCCTCGCCAGGTTTCCCTTGATCCATGTCGAGATATCACTGGACAACGTGCTTGGCGACATCGTCAGTAGTGGCTATGACATCGGCATCCGAATGGGAAAAAGAGTGCAGAACGATATGGTCGCCAAGCAGCTCGGGGCTGCGCAGAAACGGATCGTGGTGGCTGCGCCAAACTACTTTCAGGGGCGGACAGAGCCCAGGACGATTGACGATCTGCTGCAGCATGACTGCATACGACAGCGCTACTCCGGGGGAGGACGATGGTTCGACTGGAAGTTCGATGCTGATGGGCAGACCGTCCAGATCGAGGTTCATGGACGCCTCCTCTTCGATGAAATGAAGTCTGTCGTGGATGCCGCCGTCCAGGGCCAAGGTATCGGCTTCGTGTTTGAGGAGTTTGCGAAGCAGGAGTTGGAGGGCGGCCGATTGCAGCGAGTTCTGCAACAGCACAGTGGAATGGACGATGCATTCCATCTGTACTACCCACATCGAACGCATATGCCAGGCAAGCTTCGTGCATTCATCGACTTCATGACGGACAAGAATGCAGCGTAGCGAGCGTGGTCGAGCTGCTCAGGGGCGATAGCCGCAGCTCGCGGGCCACGACGGCTACATCGCCCTGATCAGGAAGGTAAAGTCGCCCGCATCGATGCCACTGTGCACTTCAGCTTTGTACGCAGCCTCAGGTGCCTGCAAGCGTGCGGGTGAAGAACGCCACCAGCTTGTCGAATGGAATCAGATCCACGCGATCGTAGAGATCCACGTGCCCTGCGCCGGGAACCAGGTAGAGCTCCTTCGGCTGTCCGGCGAGCGCGTAGGCCTGCTGGCTGAACTCCAGCGAATGCGCCTTGTCACCGGCGATGAACAACAGGGGGCGCGGCGAGATGGTCTCGATGTCAGTGAACGGATAGAAGTTCATGAAGCGCACCTCGCTGGTCAGCATGCGGTTCTGCGTGGTTTCCAGCGTACGGCCCTGCGGAATCGAGATGCCGCGCGGCGTGCGGTAGAACGCCCAGAACTCCCGCGTCACCGGATCGGCGTCGGCCGGCAGTTCCACGGGCAGATAGTCGAGGAATACGCCCTGGCCCGTGGTGAACTCCGCATAGCGCTGCTCCGCTGCTTTCGCCAACAGGTCCTTGCGCTGCTGCAGCGATACCGAACTCCCCAGGCCGTGGCGTGTCACCGCGCCCATGTCGTACATGCTCACCGTGGCAATGGCACGCAGGCGTGGATCCAGTTTCGCGGCGCTGATGGCAAAGCTGCCGCTGCCACAGATGCCGAGCACGCCGATCCGGCTGCGGTCGACGAAATCACGGGTCCCCAGATAGTCCACCGCCGCGCTGAACGCTTCGCTGTACATCTCCGGCGCCACCAGATTACGCGGCTCGCCGGCACTCTCGCCCCAGAAAGGCAGGTCGATGGCCAGGGTCACGAACCCGTGTTCTGCCAGCTTCTGCGCGTACAGCAGGGAGCTCTGTTCTTTGACCGCTCCCATCGGGTGGCCCACGATCACCGCGGGCAAGTTGGCGGTGCTGGCAGGTGGATGCGTGGGGCGCACGAGGCTGCCCACGACCTCCATGTGGTACTGGTTCTTGAAGCTCACTTTCTCGATGGTGACGTCGTCGCTTCGGTAGAAATTGTCTGCGCCGTTCGGCATGGTGGCTCCCATCGCGGTGAATGTGCTGGCGGTGAGCGCCAGCAACAGGGCAAGGTGTTTCATCGGGTCTACTCGGTAAGAGGGCAGGGCGGCGTCGCACAGGAATGGCGCAGTCCACGGTAGCCGCCCGCAATGCCCCTGATTAGCCGGTGCATTGTTGAAGGGTTACTGAGCCCTGCTCACCAATCGCGGTGATACTGTCGGTCACCACGTAGGCGCCTGGGCGGAATCAGCAATGGCAGGGTTCAAGACCAATGATCTGCAAGCCTTCCTCGCTGTCGCGCAGGAGCAGAGCTTCACCAAGGCGGCCGCCAGGCTGGGCGTGTCGGCGTCGGCGCTGAGCCACACCATGCGGCAGCTGGAAGAACGGCTGGGTGTGCGGCTGCTGGCGCGGACAACGCGCAACGTGGCGCCCACCGAGGCGGGCGAACGCCTGATGCGCTCCATCGGCCCGCATTTCGATGCCATCAGTGCGAGCGTGGAGGCGCTTGGTGACCTGCGCGACCGACCGGCGGGAACCCTTCGCATCACCTGCAGCGACGATGCCATCGAGATGGTGATACGTCCGCGGCTGGCCGCCTTCCTTGCGGCCTATCCGGACATTACGCTGGAGTTCCATGTCGACTATGGCTTTTCCAATGTCGTGCTGGAGCGTTTCGACGCGGGGATCCGCTTGGGTGAGGCGTTGAGCAACGACATGATCGCGGTACGCATCGGTCCGGATTGGCGACTGGTGGTGGTGGGTTCGCCGGCGTACTTCCAGCGTCACGCCACGCCCACCACGCCGTATGACATCACCGGGCTGCCCTGCGTCAACATCCGCCACCGCCCGACGGGGAGCATCTACGCCTGGGAGTTCGAGAAGGACGGGAAAGAGTTCACGGTGAAGGGTGAGGGGCAGCTCGTTTTCAACAGCATGTACCACGTCATCAACGCGGCCGTTGATGGTATCGGCCTGGCCTACGTCACCGAGGATCTTGTCGCTTCGCACATCGCCCGCGGTGAACTGGTGCAGGTGTTGGATGCATGGTGCCCGACGTTCGCCGGTTACCACCTCTACTATCCCAACCGCCGCCAGCCATCGCCTGCGTTTTCTGCGCTCGTCAACGCGCTGCGATACCCGACGTGATCGTCGTACGTGCGGTCAGCGCGGCCAGCAGCGCACCGACCACCAGCACGACGGCGCTGGCGGTGAAGGTCGCGCGGTAACCGCTGCCGTCGAACAGCAGCCCGCCTACCGTGGACCCCAGCGCGATCGCCAACTGCACGATCGCCACCATCAGTCCACCGCCGGCCTCGGCATCATCGGGCAGCGATTTGGCCAGCCAGGCCCACCAGGCCACCGGCGCGGCCGTAGCCACCAGTCCCCACACTGCAAGCAGGACGAAAACCGCGCTGCCGGACTGTCCGACCACCGTAAGGGTGAGGGCGATGGCGGCCATCAGCAGCGGAATGATCATCAGGGGGCGGTACACACTGGTCTTGATGAAGCTGCCGATCAGCACGGTGCCGATGAAGCCCGCCACGCCCAGCGCCAGCAGCATCAGGGACAGCGTGGCCACATCCACCCGTGTCACGGTCTCCAGGAATGGACGCAGATAGGTGAACAGCATGAACTGTCCACAGAAGAACATGCCCGCAGCTGCCATGCCACGCAGCACGAGTGGCCGCCTCAGTACGGCGAAGACGCTGGGCGTCACGCCGGAGCGCGTTGCTACCTTCAACGAAGGAAGGCTGATCCACTGCCAGACCAGTGCGACCAGCGCGACTGGTACCAGGCACATGAAGGCACCGCGCCAGCCGATGATGCCGCCCAGGTAACTGCCCAACGGTGCGGCAACGACGGTGGCCAGCGCGTTGCCGCCGTTGAACACCGCCAGCGCCTTGGGCACGCTTTGCGGTGGCACCAGCCGCATCGCGATGGCGGCGGACATGGACCAGAAGCCACCGATGACGACGCCGATCAGTGCCCGTCCGACCATGTAGACCGGGTAATTCGGGGCAAGGCTGACGATGACTCCGGAAACGCCCATCAGCGCCGTCAGCAGCAGGAGCAGGGTCTTGCGGTCCAGGTCACCCGCGATGCGACGGATGGACAGGCTGGTGATGACGGCGAACGCGCCCGAAATGGCGATGCCGTAGCCCGCCCACCCCTCGCTGACGCCGAGCGACGTCGCGATGGGGGTCAGCAGGCTCACCGGCATGAACTCCGATGCGATCAGCCCGAACACGGACAGGGTCATGGCAAAGACGCCGGCCCAGTGCGCGGGGGCGTCGGCAACGGGCGCGGGTACACGCTCCGCAGCGGCGGATGTGGTGACAGGATTCATGGGAAACAGCCTTAGGGGGAGTCAGGGTGCTGCCGCAACATGGGATGCGACAGCATCCGGCGCGCTGCACCGGAGACCATGATCTCCTGCTCCACCGCCTCCGATAAGGGGGGCTGATCTGGATGAACTGTTGAGTGATACTCAGGAGTCAGCGCGCTGGCGATGGACGGGCCATCGCGCGGGCTCAGCGCAGCACGTTCTCGGCATCCACCAGCTGCACATCGTGCATCAGGTTGAGGTACGCCTCGTAGTACGGCTTGTGCGATGCGCCGACGATGGCCAGCAGGCGCGTGCCGGGCGCGTGCCCCAGCACATCACGGATGTTGGCCACCATGCGCAGGTTGCGGGTTTCCCAGTAGCCAACGTAGTTGCGCCCGAAACCCTGCGATGACGGCTCGATCAGCGCGGCGCCGAAGTCACTGCGATAAGTCTGCAGGGCCGCTTCCGGCGCGTTGTACGCGCGATAGATCGCCAGCAGGCCGCCGGGCTTGCCGAGGTTGGCATGCAGCGCATCGTCGGCGTCAGAGCGCGCCTTGGTATACGGGTTGTCCCATGCCTTCATGATGGCTTCGCCGGAGGCCTTCTCCAACGCCTTCGGTGTGGCCGAATCGGCGGTGTGGTCGTCAACGGCCCACACGCGCTCCAGGCCAAGCTTGGCAGCCAGCGTAGCGGCGATAAGAATCGACTCGTCGCGCCGTTGCAGGCGTTTGTCCAGGTAGGCGACCAGATCACCGGTCAGGCCGTCGGCCGTGATGCGCTGCGGCGGGGGAAGACGCAGCCATTGCACGATGGCGGAATTGCGTTCGCCGGCCGCCAGCAGCACCAGGGCCAGTCGGCGTCGCTGTGCGGAGGTGGGCGCGGCGGGCAGGCTGGCCAACAGCCGCTCGGCTTCGGCGTTCGCCGCAGGCACGTCCAGGCCGGCAGCGATCTGCGCAGGGCCGGTATCCGGGCAGTAACTGTCGATGCTGTCGACGTAGCGGGACGGGAAGCGCCGCATGTAATCGCACTGCAGGCCGGATACCGCCTCCACTGCGATGGCGTCCGGCTTCCACGCCGTCAGCCGCTCCATCAGGGGCTCCAGCTGGGCAGAGGTGAAGGTGTCCGGCAGCCCGGACAAGTGGGGCGAGCCGAGCACCAGCACCTCATTGGCGCGGCCCGCTGGCGGACCCTTCAAGGTCTCTGGGTGGAAGTCGGGCTGATAGCCGGGGCTGGCCGCCAGTGCGGTGGCGCTGCACAGTCCAAGGATGAAAATACCGCCGATGCGCCTGATCATGCTGCTTCCTCTGCAAAGGCTGATGCCTTGCCTGTGGCCGATGCTGGGCGACACGGAGCGTGGACGAAAGCCCCTTTGGTCATTGCAACCATCCCGCTGTTTGCCGCATCGCCGGCATGCCGTCAGGACAGGTCGTGTAGATCTTTTCCTGAAGCAGGTCCCAGCGTCCAGTCCGAGAACGTGACACGCAGGCCCCCGCGTTTCGGGCTGCACGCCATCGGACCCACCTGGTAATGCGCGGCAATGGGCATCGGGCAGAGTCGAACCAGGGGCCAGTGTGTGCCGTCCGCAGAAACCTGCAGCCGCAGCACGCCGGCGTCTACGGTGGCGCGCATCCAGAAGTCCGTGGGGTCGCCCGGGTAGGGCGCCGTTGCCCAGTCGGATACACCATCGGTGCGGACGCTGCTGAGCATGGCCCGTCCGTCGCTGAGTTCGACGCCGGCTTTGATCCAATGCTGCTCGTCCACGCGCACCATGATGCCGGCCTGATCGTAGAGTTCCTGGTAGTCACCGCGTACACGCAGCTGGCAGGTGAAGCGAGCCGGGGCCTTCACCGCAAGGAAGTGACCGTTGTCATGGGTGAATCCGTAGTGGGTTTCGCGCCAGAAATCGGTGCCCGGTGCGGTGACGACCTGAAGCTGGCCGTCCGCATCAAGCGGGTGTTCTGCCGGCGCGTTGTGCCAGATGCCGTGCTGCAGTGTTGGGTAATGCATGTGGGTGCTCGTCGTCTCTCGTTAAGCGGTCGGTTTATGCGGTCATCTGTGCAGCGGGGTGAGGGGGCGACTCACACGCCGCCAGCGCGCGGCGTCAGCCGCAGCAGCTTTCCCTCGACCCCATCGGTGAGCACATGGATCGACCCATCAGGAGCGACCTTGACATCGCGTATGCGCTCATCGAGGTCAGCCAGCAGCAGCTCCTGTCCCACGATGCGACGGCCATCGCGCAGCACACGCCGCACCGCGCGTTCCTTCAGTGCAGGCACGAGCAGATTGCCGCGCCACGCCGGAAACAGGTCTCCGTCGTAGACCGCAAGGCCCGCTGGCGCAATCGACGGTGTCCATTCGAGCATCGGATCCTGGTAACCCTGCAGGCGGCGGAAGGGCGTCACGCGGGCGAAGGGATAGTCGATGCCACCCGTGACGAGCGGCCAGCCGTAGTTGCCGCCCGCCACGATGCAGTTGATCTCATCGCCGCCGCGGGGACCGTGCTCTGAAAGCAGTAGATCGCCGGTGGTGGGGTCGACGGCGATCCCCTGCGCATTGCGATGGCCGAGGCTGTAGAGTTCCGGCGCGGTACCGGGCTGGCCGATGAAGGGATTATCGGCGGGCGGGCGGCCTTCGCGGTCGATCCGGATCACGGCGCCCAGGTGGTTGGCGGGATTCTGTGCTTCCTCACGCCGCGCGCTGCCGTCACCGACCGTCAGCACCAGCGTGCCATCGGCAAGAAACGCGATGCGGCCGCCGTTGTTGCCGGCACTCGCTTTTGGCGTTGTATCGAACAGGACGCGGACCTCCTCGATCCTGTCGTCGGCAAGGCGTGCACGTACCACGCGTGTGCCATTGGCCGACGCCACGCCGTAGCCCATCGTCAGGTACAGCCAGCCGTTCTGGTCGAACTGCGGGTCCAACGCGATGTCCATCAGGCCGGCGGTGCCGCCCTGCCGGAAGATCGGGGCCAATCCGTCCAACGCAATCTCCGAACGGGTGCCATCGGCGGCGATGGCCAGCAGCCGTCCGCCCATCTCCGTCACCAGCACGCGGCCATCGGGCAGGAACGCGAGAGACCAGGGGCGGTTCAAGCCGCTGGTGACCGTCTGCACCTGGTAGCTCGCAGCAGGCGTGTCGACCGGCCTGTCGCCGGCAAGCCGCACGGTGGTGAAGAACAGCAGGGCAGGTACCAACAGCAGCACGGCGGCCAGCACACCATGGCGCCACGGCCACCCCGGTGCGGTCGCCTGCGCTGTGGCACGCCCCGGCGCGCTCATCGTGGCGTACAACACACCGCCGACCCCGCCTGCCAGTGACATCAGGATATGGCCGAGTGGACCACGCGTTCCGGGCAGGGCCGGCATGGGAATCACCGAACGCATCATCCAGAACGCCACCCACACACCGGCCAGAGAGGCGGCAGCGAACACGCCGTTCCGCCATGCAGCGGGGGTGATGCGCATGATCCGCTGCGCCACCACGATGGCAGGCAGCAGGGCAGCGAACGCAATGCCGGTCATGACCGGGCCGAACATCGCCAGGTCTTCCAGCGTGGTCCACGCCCGCAGAGCCGCAGGCAGGGGAATGCCGAAGCCCGACAACTCATTGAAGACGAGCTGCGTCTGCACGATGCTGGCCACAACACCGGTCGCGATGGCGGCAGCCAGCAATGCGGCGATGTGGGGGAGGTAGTGCTTCATCTTCAACCTGTCGTTCCTCTTTCAGGATCGGCATTGCCGTCTGCCCCCATTCTAGGGGGCGAGGGGCGTCTGCACGGCTGACGGACGCCGCAGGCAGGGTCTTGTAAGTTCCAGGCGACCGGTAGCGCCGAGCCATGCTCGGCGGCGTGCTAATCGCCAGGCACGTCGTACATCAAGCCGCCGCGGTTCTTCAGTGCGATGGCGCTGACGTCCTTGTGTCCCTTCTCTACCAGCATCGCGCCGGTCTGCTGCAGATACGCGCTGAAGTGCGGCGTCTTCCTGTGTGCAGCGTAGGCGTCAGCATCGGCGTAGATTTCGAAGAAAATCCACTTCTCCGGATGATCCGTGCGGGTGACCGCATACATCGCAAGCACGCCGGCCTCGACAGCCATGGATTCGCGCATCTCTGCGGTGACGATCTGGCGGAATGCTGCCAGATCGGATCGCTTGACGGTGACCTCTACGATCCGGACCTCGGGTGTTTTGCCGCGCGTCATGACGGAGAGCGGTTCCGGCTTCTCCGCCAGGAAAACCGGTGTGGTGTCGACGACCGTTGTCTTTGAGATCAGTCGCTGCGTCTGACCGAGGAAATCCGCGTAATGGGACGTCGCCAGGTGAGCTTGATAGGCCTGCGTGTCCGCATAAATCTCAAACACGTAGACCATCCCCGGCTGACGACTGTCGGCTGCCGTGTGGATCGCCAGTACGCCCGGCTCCGAGGCGAGCGATGCGGCCATGTTCTGCCTGCCCGCGGCGTCGAAGGCGTCCTGCTGCAGCGGATCGGTCTGCAGCTCGAACAACCGCACCACAGGCTGGGCAGCAGCGTCGCCGGCAGCAAAAGCCAGTGACGCGAGCATCAGCGCATTCCATCCCATCATGACGATATTCCGTTTATTGGAGGGCAAGACATCTAGTCGGCCAGGCTCTGCCGGCGTGCGCTGTCGGCACGCGCTGCAGCATCGGTACCGACCTCTTCGCGGAGTGCATCAACTACACCCTGCAACTGCACTTCGCTGAGTCCCACGTTGCGGCTTATGCGCATGTGCGACTGCACCTGTGATTCCGCGCCCGCGAGGGCGGACAGTGCCGCAACGGTGGCAAGCTCCCGGTCGCGCCAAGGGAGATTGTCGCGGGCGAAGACCGCGCCGAACAGGTGTTCCTTGAGGTACCGGTCAATCTGCGGCGAGAACGCGAACAGCGGACCGGTGACCGGTTGGCTCGACAGCGTGGTCTGGTTCGCAGTGCCCACCTCCAGCATGCGCTCAGGGGCCGGCAGGGGGCCGGGTGCATCTCCCTCCACGTCGGTGATGCCCTGTGCCTTGCGCTCATCGACCACCTTCATGAAGGTGCCGAGCGCATTCAAGGCGCGCGGGAAGCCTGCATAGGTATACAGCTGGCCAAGGATCTCTTTGATCTCATTGATGGTCAGTCCTGCCTCCAGGCCGGTTCGAAGTGCATCGTCCAGCCGTTGCAGATCACCGGCCATGGTGAACGCGGCGATGGGCAGGATGGCCTTTTGGCGGGGGGAAAGTACATGCTGGGTGCTCATGGTGTCATCCGTGGAAGGGGGCGGGGTCGGTCTTCTGGCGGCTGCCTTCGCCCTGGTAGAGCCGACTTCAGTCGGCTGCAGCTCCGCCGGTAGGGCCGACTTCAGTCGGCTGCCTTCGCCAATGCGGCCGACTGAAGTCGGCTCCACCAGTGCATTCCGTGCATTCAGCGCATTCCCTGCAGATCACCGCAGGCCTAGGGTGCCCCGCTTCTTTATCTGGATAAACCGGCTGGCGACGAATAGAGTCATAAACACAGCTTATCAATGGGGCGATCATGCGGCGCGAGCACTACAACGACCTACGGGCGCTGATGGTGGTGGCCCAAGAGCGCAGCTTTACCCGTGCGGCAGCCCAGCTGGGTGTTTCGCAGGCGGCGTTGAGCTACACGGTGCGCATGCTTGAGCAGCGGTTGGGCATCCGCCTGCTGACCCGCACCACCCGCAGCGTCACCCCGACCGAGGCAGGCGTGCGACTGCTGGCGCAGGTGGGACCGCATTTCGCGAGCATAGACACGGCGATCCACGATCTGGGTGAGCTGCGTGACAGACCCAGTGGCCGACTGCGGATCAACAGCAGCGACCCTGCCAGCGAGCTCGTGTTGTGGCCCAAAGTGGCGGCCCTGATGGACGCGTACCCCGACATCGAGGTGGAGATCGCAGACCAGTCCGGCCTGACCGACATCGTGGCCGAGGGCTTTGATGCCGGCGTGCGGCTGGGCGAGCAGGTGGCCAAGGACATGATTGCGGTGCCCATCACACCGCCGCTGCGCATGGCGGTGGTGGGCACGCCGGGGTACTTCAGGCGGCACGGCGTGCCACGCGCCCCACAGGATCTCACCGCGCACGATTGCATCAACATGCGGCTGCTGACGCAGGGCGGGCTGTATGCGTGGGAGTTCGAGAGAGCGGGCCGCAGCGTGAACGTGCAGGTAGCGGGTCGGTTGACCCTGAGCAGCGTCCGCCTGATCGTGCAGGCCGCGTTGCAGGGCCGCGGTCTGGCCTGCGTGCCCGACCTGATCGTGGCGGAGGCGCTTGAGACCAAGCGACTGGTGCGTGCAATGGGTGACTGGTGTCCGCCGTTTCCCGGATTCCACCTCTACTTCCCGAGCCGTCGCCAGAACTCGTTGGCATTCACGCTGCTGGTTGATGCGCTCCGGTGGAATGCAGAGTCGCTTGGCGCTTGAGGTGAAGATTCCGCTACGCTCGCCGAGCAACGCTCGACGCTACCAATCATTGGTTAAAGCCAGATGAGGCGAAACATGATCAACCTTCAGGCACGTGACGTGCGCACCTTCCTTCCTGCACAGGATTTCGCGATATCGCAGGCGTTCTACACCGCGTTGGGGTGCGTGTTGGAGTGGTCCAGTGCGGACCTGGTGCTGTTCAGGCTAGGCGAATCGCGTTTCTACGTGCAGGGACACTACGCCAAGGAATGGGCCGAGAACACCATGCTCCACGTGTCGGTCGAGGACGCTTCGGCTTGTTTCACTGCGGTGCGGGATGTCTTGGCTACCGGCGCGTTTCCCAAGGCAAGGGTCGCGCCGCCGAGGGCTGAGCCTTACGGGGCGGTGGTGACCTACGTGTGGGACCCGGCGGGCGTGCTGCTGCATCTCGCGCAATGGGACGACGCGGTAACAGGGGGATAACGCCGCGCACTGCACGCTCTGGGGTGGGCGTACTGTACGTGCCGGCCAGGCGAATCCCGTCGTTTCTGCTCAGTCCAGCGGGCAGTCGCCCTCTCGTCTGGTCCCACATCTCCGGAGATCCCCATGCGTTTCAGAGCGCTGCTTGCCAGCCAACACAACGACACCATCAACACTGAAATCGTCGATCTACAGGACCACGACCTGATGCCCGGTGACGTCACCGTTGCCGTGGAGTATTCGACGGTCAATTACAAAGATGCGCTGGCCCTGAGTGGACGGTCCCCGGTGATCCGTAAGTTCCCGTTGATTCCCGGCATCGACCTGGCGGGCATCGTGGAGAGCTCCGGCCATGCCGGTTTCTCGGCGGGTGACCGCGTACTGGTCAACGGCTGGGGATTGAGCCAGACCCACCATGGCGGTTTTTCACAGAAAGCGCGCGTACCCGGGGAATGGTTGGTCAAGGTCCCCGAGGCATTTTCCACGCAGGATGCGATGGCGATCGGAACGGCCGGCTATACGGCGATGCTGTCCGTGCTGGCGCTGGAACACGGTGGATTGACGCCCGACCACGGCGACGTGCTGGTGACGGGGGCGAATGGCGGGGCCGGGTCCATCGCGATCGCGCTGTTGTCCCGGCTCGGTTATCGCGTCGTGGCGTCGACAGGGCGCCTGCAGGAAGCGGAGTATCTGAAGGAACTCGGTGCCGCTGAGATCATCGACCGCGCCACGCTGTCGGCGCCGGGAGCGCCCATCGCGAAGGAGCGCTGGGCCGGCGCCATTGATGCCGTTGGCAGCCATACGCTTGCCAATGTGCTGGCCCAGATCCGCTATCGCGGCGTCGTGGCGGCGTTCGGGCTGGCGCAGGGGGCGGATCTACCAGGTTCGGTGTTGCCCTTCATCCTGCGCAATGTGACCTTGGCTGGCATCGACTCGGTCAATGCGCCGTACGCCGCGCGCGAGCAGGCCTGGGCGCGACTGGCCACGGATCTGGACCTGCACAAGCTTGCCCGCACCACCCGGATGATCGGCCTGGCGGACGTTCCCGGACTGGCGGCGGACGTGTTGCAAGGGCGCGTGCAGGGCCGCACGGTGGTCGACGTCAACGCGTAAGGGGCGGAACAGGGCATGCAGTGAGAAACTGATTTCTCGGATATCTCGATAATCGTGACCGGGGTCTCAAAGTTAATCCTCAAGGTAATCTGCGAACTGCCGTTACAAACTTCGCAGCATTCTGCTCTCCCTGCTGCGGCCTTCGTTCGTCCCCACGCCACCGCGTCGCCCTGCCGTGTATCTGCACGGCCCAGCCCTTCAGCCTGTTGGACCCGAGGACCCTGCAATGCCCAGCCCATCTGTCGGTACCCGGGTACCCGCACGCCTCTCTGCCTTTCTGTTTCGACCGTCCGCCACCCGGCACGCGGCGGCGGACGCGGCGGCGCGCAGGGACCAGGACCTGCAGGCGCAGGTCGATGCACTGCACCGGGTACAGGCGGTCATCGAGTTCGGGTTGGATGGCACCGTGCTGAAAGCCAACGCCAACGTGCTGGCGACCCTCGGCTACACGATGGAAGAGATCCAGGGCCGGCACCATTCCATGTTCATGGAGCCGGAGCAGGCGCGCAGTGCAGCGTACAAAGCCTTCTGGGAGAAGCTGGGCCGTGGCGACGTCGATACGGGTCAGTACAGGCGGGTGGGCAAAGGCGGGCGTGAAATATGGATCCAGGCGTCCTACAACCCGGTCTTCGACAGCAAGGGCGCGCCCTGCAAAGTGGTGAAGTTCGCCACTGACATCACGGAAGAACGGCAACGTGCCGCAGATGTCGCGGGCCAGCTTGCCGCGATCAACAAATCGCAGGCGGTCATCGAGTTCAGCCTGGACGGGCGTATCGAGACCGCCAACGAGAACTTCCTGGAGACCACGGGCTACTCGCTCGATGAGATACGCGGCAAACATCATTCCATGTTCGCCGACCCCGTTTATGCCCAGAGTGCCGAATACCGCCAGTTCTGGGAGAAACTCGGGCGCGGCGAATACGATGCGGGACGCTATCGTCGGTTTGGCAAGGGCGGCCGTGAGGTGTGGATCCAGGCCTCGTACAACCCGATCCATGACATGGATGGGCGGCCGTTCAAGGTGGTCAAGTACGCAAGCGATATCACGGCGCAGGTGATGGAGTCACAGGCACTGCAGCAGGCGGTGGACCAGACGCGGGACGTGGTCGCTGCCGCGCAGGGCGGTGACCTGAGTCGCCGCATCGACCTCAACGGCAAGCGCGGCGCGATCGGCGAGCTTTGCCAAGGGATCAACCTGCTGGTGGAGTCGATAGCCGGCATGATCGGGCGGATCAAGGCGTCCGCGGATGCGGTCGCGATGGGCGCAGGCGAGATCGCGGAAGGCAACGATGACCTGGCACGGCGAACCGAGCAGCAGGCAGCGTCGCTGGAGGAAACCGCCGTATCGATGCAGGGCCTGACCGCGGCCGTGCGGCAGACCGCAGACAGCGCACAGCAGGCCAGCGAGTTGGCCGGCGCGACGGTGCGGGTGGCCGAACAGGGCGGTCAAGCTGTGCATGACGTGGTCTCGACCATGTCGCTGATCGCGGCGTCTTCGCATCGCATCGGCGACATCATCGGCGTGATCGACGGCATCGCGTTCCAGACCAATATCCTGGCATTGAATGCTGCAGTAGAAGCGGCGCGTGCTGGCGAGCACGGGCGTGGATTCGCCGTGGTTGCATCGGAGATCCGGTCGTTGTCGCAGCGGTCGGCTACCGCCGCCAGCGAGATCAAACAGATCATCAGCGATTCGGTCGGCAAGGTCGGCGCCGGCAGCACGCTGGCGCAGGGGGCAGAGCGCACGATGGACGACATCGTCCAGAGCGTGCGGCGGGTCAACGATCTGATCCGCGGCATCAGCGCGGCCGCTCAACACCAGAGCGAAAGCATCGTGCAGATCAACCAGGCGGTGGATCACATCGACGAGGGAACCCAGCAGAACGCGGCCCTGGTCGAGGAGGCATCCGCGGCCGCGCGCAGCATGGAAGAACAGGCAACGCAGCTGCTGGGCACCGTGGCCGCGTTCCGCACCGAGGCATTGTCCCGCTAGCGCGGGCAGCGTTGATACGTGTTGGGTATCACTGCTGGCAGACAACGGTATTGGCCGTTGTTCATCCGGTCGTTCAGGCTGGACGCATGCATACCCCTGTTTCTTTCCAAGGCCAGGTTGGCCTCATCACCGGCGCCGCAGGCGGCCTTGGGCTCGCTTACGCGCGTTTGCTGGCGGGTCGTGGCGCAACGGTCGCGATGCACGATGTAGGTGCCGATACCGATGGCAGAGGCCTCGATGCGACCCGCATCTCCCGCGCAGCGGAGCAGTTGCAGGCGCAAGGTCGCACGGTCAGCAGTCACTGCCTGCCCATCAACACGCGCGCGCAGTGCCACGCACTGGTCGACGACGTGCTGCAGCAGCACGGGCGCCTGGACTTCCTGATCCACAACGCGGGCTGGGTGGCCTACCAGCCGGTGCAGGACGTAGACGAAGCGCAGCTGGAGCACACGCTGCTTATCGCGGCCAAGGCGCCGCTGTGGTTGGCTCAGGCGGCATGGCCAAGCATGCGCGCCAATGGAGGAGGGCGCATCGTGGTGACGACCTCTGATCGGGCGTTGTATCCGCAGCATGTGCAGCAGGGGCTGATCAGCTATGCGATGGCAAAGATGGCCGCTGTCGGACTGGTCAACGTGCTGGCCGCCGAAGGGGGTGCGGACAACATCGTGGTCAACGCGATATCGCCGGTAGCGAAGACACGCATGTGGGGGCACCAGGGCGAGCCTGATGAGCTGCATCCCGATGCGGTGGCAACGGGCGTTGCGTGGCTGGTGTCCACCCGTTGCACGGAAGGCGGCTGGATCCTGCGTGCAAGCAACGGGCAGTTCCATGCCACGCGCGCAGGCGAAGCGGCCGGCGTGGATTATCCGCGCGATCTGAAGGCGGTCGCGGTCGACACGGTTGAAGGATTCAATGCCGCGTGGTCACGCATCGCGTTGACCAACACCGAGTCGCGCTCGACGCATTCCGGCTGAGCGCTGCTGCTACCCTGAGTGCCTTGTCTGCAAGGCGACCGCCATGATCGATCTCCGTCTGCTGCGCCAGTTCGTGGCCGTGGCAGAAGAGCTGCACTTCCATCGTGCCGCGGCGCGCCTGCACATGTCCCAGCCACCCCTCACCGCCGCGGTCCGCCGCCTCGAAGAGCACTTGGGTGCCATGCTGGTGTTGCGCGGACACAGGACACTTGGGCTTACGGCTGCCGGGAAAGTGCTGCTCGTCGAAGCACGACGCACCTTGCAGCAGGCCGACCATGCTCTCGCTGCGACCCGCGAAGCGGCAGCGGGGCGCACCGGCGTGGTGCGCGTGGCGTATGTCGGCAGTGCGCTGTACGGCAGCCTGCCGCAGCGGATCCGATGCTTCCGGCGAAGCCATCCGGGCGTGCGCCTGGAGCTGCGCGAGGCGACCTCATTCCAGCAACAGACGATGCTGCGCCAAGGACAGATCGATGTCGGCATCCTTATCCCGCCGCTTCCCTCTTCCGCAGATCTGCGGCTGCACGCGTTCGACAGCGACACGTTGGCGATCGCACTGCCCCGCGATCATCCACTCGCCACCCGCGCCTCATTGCAGGTGGCCGACCTTGCCAGTGAGGAGTTTGTCGGCTGGCCGGCGGCCGAAGGGGAGGGTTTCCACGCGCACGTGATGCAGCAGTGCAGTGCTGCAGGCTTCATACCCAATGTCGTGCAGGAGGCGCACGGCATGCACGCCGTACTTTCGCTGGTGGCAGTGGAAACCGGGATTGCGATCATCCCGGCCAGCATGATGGGCTTCCGCGCCGCCGAGATCGCCTATGTTCCCTTGTCGGCGCCGGTGACCACGTTCGATCTGTGCTTCTGCACCACTGTGCTGAACGATGCGCCGGCGCTGCAGGCCTTCCTGCACGCGGCAGACGGTCGCATGGTGGCCAACGGCTGACATCCAGCGCGCGGGCGACGCATATGACTCTTCAAGGGCGAATGCTTCGTCGCTAGCGTCTGATCACACGTTCCGGACACTCAAAGGATGATGTGATGACCGCGCACTACGACAACATGGTGGATCAGTACGTGGCCTACGCCAGCTCCTCGCCCACCCGTCCCATCGAGATGCGCACCATGCTGCAGTTGGCGGGCGAGATCGAGGGCAGGTCGGTGCTGGATCTCGCCTGTGGGTCCGGCTATTACGGACGCGAGTTTCTTCGCCACGGTGCCGGCCGCGCGCACGGGGTA
This sequence comes from Stenotrophomonas sp. 169, assembly GCF_014621775.1. Lineage (NCBI taxonomy): Bacteria > Pseudomonadati > Pseudomonadota > Gammaproteobacteria > Lysobacterales > Lysobacteraceae > Stenotrophomonas > Stenotrophomonas sp. 169. The sequence goes on along the minus strand of NZ_CP061204.1, from coordinate 3,196,524 downwards.
GATCTATCACAAGGCATGATCGACTACGCCCGCGCGCTTTCCGCGGACCGCGGTGACGACATGACCTTCGAGGTGAATGATGTGACCGCAATGCCCGCAACGGCGGAGCACGACATCGTGCTGGCGGCCTATCTGTTCAACTACGCGCAGTCGCTGCACGCGCTGCAGCAGATGTTCGAATCGGTGATCCCGCACGTGAAGCGTGGCGGCAGGCTGGTGGTGCAGACGCTCAATCCGGAATTCCGGATGGCGCTTGGCAACTATTCTGCTTATGGGGTGAAGGCGATCGAGGAGGTGCCGTGGCGGGAGGGTGCACGGCTGGTGTTCGAGTTCCCTGGCTCGCCCCCGGCGCGGATCACCAACTACCGGTGGGCGAGAGAACACTATGAGCATGCGATCCGGTCAGCGGGGTTCCGTGCTGTCAGCTGGCATGAACCGCATCTGTTGGAAGCGGATATCCGCGGCCGTCCTGCCGGCTATTGGGAGGGCTACGTGCACAACTGCATGTCGGTGAACCTGGTGTGCGAACGTTGACGCATCAACGCCGGGACAACACCCGGTCGAGTGCATCCATCGCGCGCTGTGCCAACGTGCAGACATCCTCTGCCTTCAACGCATCGCTGAATACTTCCAGGCCCACCGGGCCGGAATAGCCCATGTCCTGCAGCGCATCCAGCAGTTCGGGAAGTGGCCAGATGCCTTCACCCGGCAGGCAACGCGCATGGCGGGCGGTGTCGATCATGTGGCCGGGCAGGGGCTGCTGCTGCACGTCACTCAGTTGCACTAGCGCGATGCGGTGCGCCGGAATGCCGTGCAGGTCGTCGACGCTGCGGCCTGCGGCAAACAGATGGAACGCGTCGATGACGATGTCGAGATTGTCAGCGTCCACCGCCTGTACCTGGCGCCAGACGGCGGGAAGCGTGGAGTTGAGCACACTCCACGCCATCCCCTCATATGCGATGCGCAGTCCTCGTGATGCCGCTTCCGCGCACAGCCAGCGCAGATCCGGCCCGACGCGATCGCCGATGCAGCGCGTGTCGGTGGAGGCGGGCACCAGCACCGTCCGGGCCCCCAATGCAGCCGCCAGATCCAACAGGCTGATGGCCTCGTGGCGTTTATCACGGCGATGCGGGTCGGGTGCACCGTCAAAATCGAGGAGCACCTGGACGTCGGTAAGTCCCATCCCGGTGTCCTGCAGCGCGGAACGCACCGCAGCGGCCGACGTCGGCTCTACATCCTGGCGCCATATTTCAACCTGATCGAACCCGGCGGACGCTGCGGCGGCGAGCTTCTGCGAGGTGCCGCCGCCAAGCAGCACGGTGTTGAGGAAACGAGGGGAGGTGGTGAGCCGCATCTGGCGAGGGTACCGACGCTGGGATGCAGGAGGTGTCGACGTGGCATGCGCCATCCAGAGCCGGCAATCGACGAAGGCCGATCGCCGACCGCGCACGCCGATCAGCGACGGTCGCGTTTGATCCAGGCCCGCACGAACAACGCGATCAGGCCACTGAAGATGACCCAGGACACAAGGTCGAACAGGCCGTCGCCGAGCAGCGCGCTGACCAGCCCGATGAGGCTGGCCAGCGTGATCCATGCAGGTGCGATGAAAGGACTCTTCATGCAACCTCCTGGGTCTGCGCACGCTCGATCTCCGCTACGCGCGTGGCAGTGCTTCCGCGCTTGAACCAGAGGTACAGGCCGCTGATCAGCACGGCGATGGTCAGCAGGTCCATCAGCGCCCACAGGATCTTCAGCGGCAGCTTGCCGTAGTCGCCGAAGTGCAGCGGCTGGCTCAGCAGCAGCACGGTCATGTAGGTGGGCAACTGCGGCTGTGCCGTCAGGGCGCCGGTCTGCGCGTCGATCAATACGGGCCGATACAACCGCTCGGTCACCGGTGAATCGCCCTGCATGAACACGCCATAGTGGTGGTCACCGCTGTAGCCGGTACCGGGGAAGCTGACGAACGCCGGGCGCATGTCCGGCTCGGCTGCGCGCGCGGTGTCTACTGCGGCCTGCAGCGACGCGAGCTGCGTCGGCTTGGGCTGGCCGGCGTAGCGTGCAGCGAACTCGCCCAGTTGCTGCGTCTGCCAGGCCTGCTCCAAGGGCTTGGCCAGCGTGTTGATGGCACCGGTAAGGCCGACGACCAGCGCCCAGCCGAGGGTGACGATGCCGATCACGTTGTGCAGGTCGAGCCAGGCAAGACGGCGGCTGCGGCCCGTGCGCAGCGTGCCGAAGCGCTGCTTGCGCATGAAGGGGCCGTAGAGCACCAGCCCGGACACGATGGCGACGACGAACAGCAGCCCCATCGCGCCCATGAACAACAACCCCGGCAGCCCAAGGAACAGGTCCGTGTGCAGGCGGTACAGGAAGTACATCACGCCTTCGTTGAACTGCGGTGCGGGGACCTGTTCGCCGCTGACGGTGTTCAGCAGCACGGTCTGCATCTGCGGCGCGGGCGTGTCGCTGCGCGCACCGGTATTGACGTACATCAGCGGTGCATCGGGGTCCCAGCCGACGAACAGGGGCACGTTGCCGGGAAAGTGCTGCAGGGCGGTCTGAACCTGCGCATCCAGGTTGCGGATCCGTGCATCGGCAGGGGCCGCGGGAATCTCGGGGTCAGCGCCGGTGAGGTGCCCGATCTCATGGCCGAAGATGAGGGGCAGGCCGGTCAGGCAGAGCAGCAGCAGGAACAGCGTGCAGACCAGGCTTGTCCATTTATGGACGACGAACCAGGCTTTGATGGCGGAACGTTGCATGGAAGCAGAAAGCCTCGGGCGATGGCTGGAGGTGGCGCAGCGACAGGGACGCGGCGAAACGTCGGATTATCCAGATGCGGATATGTGAATACAAATGATTCGCAGTATCGGCGCGTTGAACAGGGTCAGTCGGATTGACCGCCTGTGCGCCCCACACCCGTCAGGCCAGCGCTTCGGGTGCGCAGCGAAGACTGAGCCAAGCACCCCCTCCGGCTGCGCGACCGGCACGCAGTCGGAAGCCATGCAGTCCGGCGATGGCGGCCACGATGGACAGGCCCAAGCCAAACCCCTCCGCACGCCCTGCCGGATCCTGGCCGCGATAGAAGCGCTGGAACACCAGCTCCCGGTCTTCTCGCGCGATACCGGGCCCGGTATCTAGGATGTCGATGCGCGGTGCCCCGTTGTCATCTACCGCGCGCAGCACGACGCGGCCGTTCTCGGGCGTGAACCGGATGGCATTGGACATCAGGTTGGCCAAGGCTTCGAACAGCAGTTCGCGGTCGCCGCGCAGGCTGCCGACACCCTGCTCGATCTCCAGCACCAAGGCCTGCTGTTTCTCATCCGCCAGCGGCAGGTAAAACGCATGCAGTTCTTCCAGCAACCCCCGCACGTCCATTTCTTCGAACGCTGAGCGACGCTGTCCGCTTTCCAGTTCGGACACGCGCAGCAACGCACTGAAGCGGGCCATCAGCAGATCGGTTTCCGCCAATGCCTTGTCGATCTGCTCCGTCTGCGGATTGTCGTCGCCCATGTCCACCCGCGTGCGGTACAGGTGGGCGCGCAGCCGTGTCAGCGGAGTGCGCAGGTCATGCGCGATGCTGTCACAGACGCCTTTGACTTCGGTCATCAACTGCTCGATGCGTTCGAGCATGGCATTGACGATGCTGGACAGGCGATCAATCTCATCGCGTCGATCCGACACCGGCAGTCGTTGTGCAAGGTCGCCGGCCATGATCCGGTTGGTGGCGCCCTCTATCTGCTGGATACGCTTCAACGGTCTCCGCCGGAGGAAATGCCAGCCGGCCAGGCCCGGTATGACGGTGAGCGATACGCCCCACCAGAGCGCGTCGAGGATGATGCTGTTCACCGCAGTCAGCTTGCCACTCTGCCGCACCAGCGCCAGCACCCGATCGTCCTGCGTGGTGACGGCCAGTGCGCGACCGGCGTCGGTGCGCAGGCCATCGGCCAGCAGCCAGCCCGGCACCTCGCGTGATGGCTGGTTGGCCTCGATGCCGTGCGGAAGCGCCAACAGGGGGCCGGCCAGATGCTCGCCCTGTGGTGTGAAAACACCGTAAGCGTAGGTGCCATGGATGTCGTAGCGCAGGCTGTCACTCAACGCCTCGTCCAGCATCTGCCCCTGAAAACGCTGGAACAGGTGGGCACGCTGCAGGAGGGCGGATTCGGCCAGTCCGTCCAGATAATCAGACACCCGCCAGTACATCACGCCCAGCAGAACGCTGGACCATGCGATGAACAACAGGCAGTACAGCCCCAGCAGGCGGCTGCTGGACGAGCGCCAGCCTTCAGTGAGCCGCGTCGAAGACATAGCCGGTTCCTCGTACGGTCTTGATCGGTTGCGTCCGGTCGGGCTGGTCGATGCGGCGACGCAGGCGGCCGATATGGACCTCGATCAGATTGGTGCCCGGATCGAAGTGATACCCCCACACTTCCTGGAACAGCATGGTGCGGCTCAACACCTGACCGGTGTTTCGCATCAGAAACTCCAGCAGTTTGAATTCCGTCGGCAGCAGGCTGATTTCCTGTCCACCGCGGCGTGCACAGCGCGCCATCAGGTCCAGCTCAAGGTCACCGGCCCGCAGCACGCTGTCGGCGAGGGGCACCTGGGCATGGCGGCGTAACAGCACCTCGATGCGCGCCGACATTTCGTCGGAAGCAAACGGCTTGGTCAGGTAATCGTCACCGCCGGCCCGCAGACCGCGCACCCGCTCATCCACGTCGGACAGCGCGCTGATCATCAGCACGGGCGTGCTGATGCCCTGATGGCGCAAGCGGGCGACCAACGCCAGTCCATCCAGTCCCGGCAGCATGCGATCCAGGGTGATCGCGTCATAGCGGCCGCTTTGGGCACATTCCAGTCCCTTGATGCCGTCATCGGCCACGTCCACGATGAACCCGCGGCTACGCAGTTCTGTCGCAATCTCCTCGGCCGTCACGGCGTCATCCTCAATGGTCAGTACGCGCGGCATGGCCGTAGCCGGGTTCAGGGGACAGTGCATCCTCGCAACCGCAGGCGTCTGCTGCAAATGAAGAAAGTTTCATTTAGTTTCCACACGTCCGTGCAGGGGTTTTCTTCTATATTCGCCGCACGCAGGATGCGGCATGGGCGACACCGCTGTGACGTGGCACACGACGCATCGCATCGGATTCGTCCGAAAACTCCCCGATTTCCTTCCCCCGCAGGAAAATATCCGATGGTCTCCCCATGTTTCGGCAGGCTGGTCCTCGCCGCCACCCTTTGCTTTGTTCTCAACGGGTGCACGCAGAAAGAGGCCGCCCCCGCTGCCGCGCCGCGCGACGTATCGGTGATGACCCTGCAGGCCCGGCCCGTCGCATTGGACCAGGAGCTGCCGGGACGAACAGTTGCCTTCGAAGAATCGGATGTACGCCCGCAGGTTTCCGGTGTGTTGCTGAAGCGGCTGTTCGAAGAGGGGGCTACCGTCCACGCAGGTGATCCGTTGTTCCAGATCGACCCGTCGCTGTACCAGGCGGCGTTGAACGAGGCGGCGGCGAACCTGCGCACGGCGCAGGCCACGGCCGTGACCGAGCGCCTGCGCGCCGGGCGGTTGCAGGCGCTGGGCCAGGAGCAGCTGACCTCGCAACAGGCGGTGGACGATGCGATCGCCACGGCCAAGCAGGCCGACGCGGCGGTGGATGGGGCCAATGCGGCCCTGCAGACCGCGCAGACCAATCTACGGTTCGCCGCGGTGTCCGCACCGATCAGCGGACGGGTGGGCCGGGCGCTTTTCACTCCGGGCGCGCTGGTGACTTCCGGCCAGGCCGAGCCGCTGGCGAAGATCCAGCAGGTGGATCCGATGAATGTGGATATCACCCAGTCCAGCAATGATTTCCTGGCGCTGCGCCGTGCCATTGCCGAGGGCGGCGTGCAGGCATCGGCGACGCCGGTGACATTGAAGCTGTCCGACGGCAGCGCGTACCCGCTGCAGGGCACGCTGGAGTTTGCCGATCTGGACGTGGACCAGGACACCGGCAGCATCACCCTGCGGGCGACCTTCCCGAACCCGGACGGGCAACTGCTGCCGGGCATGTACGTGCGTGCGATGGTCGGGCAGGGCACGCGCCAGCAGGCAGTGCTGGTGCCGCAGTCCGTGGTCGATCGCAGTCCGCGTGGCAACGCGCTTGCCTGGGTCGTGGATGCCGACGACGTAGTGCGCCAGCGGGAATTCCGCACCCTGCGCGCGGTCGGCGACCAATGGCTGGTGGCCGATGGCCTGAAGGCCGGGGAGCGCATCGTCATCGGCGGCCGGCAAGGTCTCGTGGATGGGGCGAAGGTGGCGGTGACGGACGCCAAGGACGGTGCCAAGGTTGCCGTGGCACCCGCCGACACCGCAGCGAAGAAGGGCTGACCTGCGCATGCTCTCCCGATTCTTCATCCACCGTCCGATCTTCGCCTGGGTACTGGCGATCTCCATCATGGCCCTGGGCAGCATCGCGGTCCTGCAGTTGCCGGTGGAGCAGTACCCTGACATTGCGCCTCCCCAGATCAACATCACCGCCAACTACACCGGTGCGTCCGCGCAGACCGTGGAAGACAGCGTCACGCAGGTGATCGAGCAGCAGATCAAGGGCATCGACCACCTGTTGTATTTTTCTTCCAGCAGCTCTTCCGCAGGGCAGGCACGCATCACGGTCACCTTCGACCAGCAGGCCGACCCGGACATCGCCCAGGTGCAGGTGCAGAACAGCGTCAACCAGGCGATCAACCGCCTGCCGCAGGAAGTGCAGCAGCAGGGCGTGACAGTAGCCAAGTCGCAGGGCGACTCGCTGATGGTGGTCGCGCTGTATGACACCACCGGCAAGATGCAGCGCGTGGACGTGTCGGATTTCCTGTCCAGCAGCGTGCAGGATCCGATGAGCCGTATCCCGGGCGTCGGCGAGATCGATGTGTTCGGCGCTCCCTACGCGATGCGCATCTGGATGGATCCCCATCAGCTTCGTGCCTACAGCCTGATGCCGAGCGATGTGCGCAGCGCGATCGAGGCGCAGAACACCCAGGTGACGGCCGGCGAGCTGGGCGGTCTGCCGGCGATGGACGGCCAGAGCCTCAACGCCACGGTGACCTCGCAGTCACGGCTGCAGACCCCGGAGCAGTTCCGCGCGATCATCCTCAAGACACTGCCCAATGGCGCGGCCTTGACGCTGGACCAGGTCGCGCGCATCGAGATCGGTGCGCAGGGCTACACCATGAGCAGTTTCCTCAATGGGTACCCGGCCGCCGGATTCTCGGTCACCTTGGCCTCCGGTGCCAATGCCCTGCAGACCGCCGATGCCGTGCGTGCGGAAATCGAGCGCTTGAAGCCGACGTTCCCGCCTGGCCTTGAGGTGGCGTATCCACGCGACAGCACCCCATTTGTACGGGTGTCGGTGGAAGGGGTGGTCCATACGTTGATCGAGGCGATCATCCTGGTGGTGGTGGTGATGTTCCTGTTCCTGCAGAACCTGCGCGCGACGCTGATCCCGGCGATCACGGTGCCGGTGGTATTGCTGGGAACCTTCGGGGTGCTGGCCGTCGCCGGGTTCACGATCAACACGCTGACGCTGTTCGCGATGGTGCTGGCGATCGGTCTGCTGGTGGACGATGCGATCGTGGTGGTGGAGAACGTCGAGCGCATCATCCACGAAGAAGGGCTGCCACCCGCCGAAGCCACCGAGCGCTCGATGGGCGAGATCACCGGTGCGCTGATCGGCATCACCGTGGTGCTCGGTGCCGTTTTCCTGCCGATGGCGATGTTTGGCGGAGCCACCGGCATCATCTACCGGCAGTTCTCGATCACCATTGCGTCGGCCATGGTGCTTTCCGCGCTGGTCGCGCTGACCCTGACCCCGGCACTGTGCGCCACCCTGCTCAAGCCCGCCGACAAGGAGCGCCCGCCGGGACGCTTCTTCCGCTGGTTCAATGATCGGGTGGAACGCACCCAGGCCTCCTACCGTGCCGGCCTGGCCCACGTGGTCGGTCGGCCGCGGCGCTGGATGGTCCTCTATCTGCTGGTGGTCGTAGCGGTGGCGGGCCTGTACCTGCGCATGCCGACCGGCTTCCTGCCCGTAGAGGACCAAGGGCTGGTGATGTTCCAGTTCACCACGCCGGAGGGTACGCCCATGGCCAAGACCGAAGCATTGGGCGAGGAAATCGGACGTTACTTCCGTGAAAATGAAAAGCAGAGCGTGGATGTCGCCTTCGTGGTGGTCGGTCGCAACAATGCCGGTACAGGGCAGAACGCGGGCCAGGGGTTCCTTGCGCTGAAACCGTGGAGTGAGCGCGATGGGGACACCAGCGCCGATGCGATCATCGCCCGCGCCAACGCGCACTTCCGTGCTGTGGCCGATGCTCAGGTCAACGTCCTGTCGCCGCCTGCGGTGCGCGGGCTGGGCCAGTCCAGCGGGTTCGAACTGTGGCTGCAGGACAGCAGTGCGGCGGGCCGCGAAGCGCTGAAGGTGGCGCAACAGCGCGTGGTGCAGGCGGCCAACGAGGACGCCGGCCTTTCATCGGTGCGCTTGAATGGACTGGGCGATCGCGCCCAGCTGCAGGTGGATATCGACCAGGCCCAGGCGAGCGCCCTGGGTCTGGCGCAGGCGGACATCAACACCACGTTGTCGGCCGCCTGGGGCGGAACCTACGTGAATGATTTCCTGGACCGCGGCCGGGTCAAGCGCGTTTACATTCAGGGCGACGCCCCGTACCGGAGCGTGCCCGAGGACATCAACCAGTGGTATGTGCGTGGCAGCGATGGGCAGATGGCATCGTTCGCCAGTTTTGCCCGCACGCATTGGGAGCGCGGGCCGCAGCTGCAGCAACGCTTCAACGGCCTGCCGGCGATGCAGCTGCAGGGCAGTGCCGCCCAGGGCAGCAGCTCGGGTCAGGCCATGGGCCGCATGACGCAATTGGTGGCCCAGGAAGAGGGATTCGGCCTGCAGTGGAGCGGCCTGTCCTACCAGGAGCAGCTCTCCAGCAACCAGACGATCTGGCTGTACCTGGCGTCCATTGCGTTCATTTTCCTGTGCCTCGCGGCGCTGTATGAAAGCTGGACAGTGCCGGTGGCGGTGCTGCTGGTGATTCCGCTGGGCGTGCTCGGCACCGTGTTGGCGACCACCGTCGCAGGCTTCGTCAACGACATCTATTTCCAGGTCGGCATGTTGACCACCATCGGCCTGTCGGCAAAGAACGCGATCCTGATCGTGGAATTCGCCGAGGCCGAGTACCGTGCCGGACGCTCTGCGGTGGATGCGGCCCTGGAAGGGGCGCGCCTGCGGCTGCGGCCCATCGTGATGACCTCGCTGGCCTTCGTGGCCGGCGTAGTGCCGCTGGCCCTGGCCACGGGTGCCGGGGCGGTGAGCCGACGCGAGATCGGTATCAGCGTGATCGGCGGCATGGTGTCCGGCACGCTGTTGGCGATCTTGATGGTGCCGTTGTTCTTCGTGCTGGTGCGCGGTCTGGGCCGGCGGAAAAAGAGCGCCTGAACGTGAGTGGCCGTGCCGTTCAGCACGGTCATCGTCATGTCATCGGCGGATCACATGGCGGTCGCCGGGGCGGACTTAGGGTGGGTGCACCCGCCCCCAACGGAGTTCCGCCATGTGGCTCATTGACCGCCTGCTTCCGCACACTGCACTACTGGCAACGCCAAGCGATGCAGGGCCGATCGAAGAGGGACCGGATGCGCCTCCCGAAGCAGGCGCCCGGCGCCTGACCCTGAAGCGCCCCGTACGCGCAGGTCGCCTGGCGATCTCGCCCTGGCAGAAGGTTGCCGCCCCGAGCCGCCGCAGCAGGCACTGACCTGGTGTCTATCGGTCGGCCGGGTGGTTGACCCCGTCATTGGTGGGTACCACGCCCAGCCCGAACGGATCGATGCCCTCCAGGCAGGCCACGTTGTAGCCGTACTCATGCGGATTCGAGCGCCGACGGTGGTGTGTGTAGATTCCGCAGACATCGCAGAACCAGTGCTCGGCCACGTGGGTGTTGAACTGGTACAGACGCAGGTGCGCGTGCCCCTGCAGGATCTCGATCCCGTTTTCAGAGACAGTGGCCGCGATGGCGCCACGACGCCGACACAACGAGCAGTCACACCGGCGCGGATCGACGATGCCATCAGGCAGATGCAGGCGCAATTGCACGGCGCCACAATGGCAACGGGCGGTGTGCCATTCGTTGACCGCCACAGCCGAAACCTCTTTGATGCCCATGATCCCTCCCGGTGCGTGGCGTCATTCTGCCCGAAGTATCTCCCGTCGCGCGGTAGCGCTCCCGGCGGCTACCGGGACGCCACCGGTCCGCGCGGCGGCCATTCCTGAACGCCTTCGGATTTCCCCGGCACCTCGCTTGTGGCTAACTAGGCGCCCCAAGATGAATGCGACAGGTCCCCGTGAAGGCAGCAGGCCGTTGGAGTATCGGAACCCTCATGCTGCTGGCCACCCTGTGGGTCGCTGGACTGGTGTTCTATCAGGTGCCGGGACCCGGCTGGTTGGCAGGGTGCGCGGCGCTGCTCTGGTTGCTGGCGGGTGGCTGGATGTCGGTGCGTGTGGCCCGCGGACGGGCGGGGCGCAGGCTGCCCGCCGCGTACGGGCTGTGCATGGTGGCTGCGGCACTGACGTGGCTGGGCCTGACGCCGCGACAGGACCGCGCATGGGCCGACGACGTGGCGCAGCGGCTGCACGTGGCCTCTTTCGACGGTCGGAGGGTCGTGCTGGACAACGTGCGCGACTTCACCTGGCGCACCGAGCAGGACTACGATGCGCGCTGGGTCCGCCGGGAGTACGACCTGCAGCAGTTGGCGTCGGCCGACCTGGTGATGTCGTATTGGATGGGACCTGCGATCGCCCACACATTGGTGTCGTTCGGGTTCGAGGACGGTCGCCAGCTGGTGTTCTCGCTGGAGATCCGCAAAGAGCAGGGCGAGTCGTTCTCCGCGCTGGGCGGCTTCTTCCGCAAGTTCGAAATGACCCTGGTGGCATCCGAAGAAACCGACATCATCCGCACGCGCACCAATGCGCGCGGCGAGGATGTCTATCTGTACCGGCTGCATGGCCTGAGCCAGGCCCAGCTACGTACCTTGTTCGCTGCCTACATCGACGAGGCACGCACGCTCGATGCGGCGCCGGCGTTCTACAACACCTTGACCAGCAACTGCACCACGATCGTATTTGATCTGGCGCGGCACATCGCCCCCGGGCTGCCGCTGGACTACCGCCTGCTGCTGTCCGGGTATCTGGACCGCTACGCATTCGATCAAGGCGCGTTGACGCCGGGGCATTCGTTCAAAGCGCTCCGCGAGCGCGCACGCATCACCGATCGCGCACTGCAGCCGGCGTCTGACAAGGATTTCTCCAGATGGATCCGCTGTGGCGTGCCCGGCACCGCCCAGGAAGATGAACAATGATCGACATGAGGGCGCCGGTTTACTTGCCGAAGAGGATACGCCTGCTGCTCGCTGCCGCCGTGCTGCTGCTGGGCAGTGGCTGCGCGATGGTAACGGTCAAGCAGGTGGCCAACACCGATTACCTGTCCAGCAAGCGCTCGGATGTGCTGACCACCGGCAAGCTCAGTGCGGCATCACAGGAAACACTGAGCGTTGTGGGGCTGGATGCCAGCCAGTGTGGCAAGGACGTAGTGGTCTGCCGCAGGACGTTGCTGGATACCGATGGCATCAGTGCCGAGCAGCGCATGTCGGCGCTGTCCGAACTGTGGGTGCAGACGGCGCTGGCCCTCAGTCCGAAACCCAAGCATGCAGACAAGGAGCCGATGAGCGACGCGGCCGTGGATGCATGGCTGGAAGCGGCGCGCTACGCGTATGCGTACCTGTTCTTCAGTGGCCGCGCGCCCTCTGATCGCGCCTTCGAGGATCGGCAGACGCAGGTGCGCGACTACTACAACTATGCTGCTGAGCAGACGGCGTCGGTGGTGTTCCGTCGGGCACGCGCGTCCGCGCTGGAAGGCGAAGACTACAACGCGCCCGTGGCCGGCGAGCGCTGGACGATCACCTCCGACTACGATCGCCTGTCGATGCCCAGCATGCCGACCCGGCTGGTGTCGGCGGCAACGATCAGCTTCGTTGGCCTGCGCAGCACCTACCGCCGTGATGGGTTCGGTGCCGAGCTGGTGGTGGTGATGGACCCACCCCGGTTGAGCACCCCCTTGCCGGAGGCAGACGCGCCGGTGGATGCGGCCGCGCCCGCCAGGAAACACGAAGTGCCGCAGTACAGTGAGATGTCCTCGATCAACGCCACCGCGCTGCTGCGCTTCAAGGGCGACTCGCTGGACGACGTGCTGAAGACCAGCCAGGTATTGCTTGATGTGTATTCACCGGAAGCGACCGAGCGGGTCGACCTGCACGGGCAGCAGGTGCCGCTGGCCGGCAACTTCACTGCGGCGTATGGGCTGTGGCTTGCACAGAGCGGGTTCGCCACGCAGGCGCTGCGCACCTTGTTCGGCTTGGCCGAAGGCATCAAGGAGCCGCACATCTACCTGATGCAACCCTGGGACCCGAACCGCCGCATCATCTTCATGCTGCATGGATTGGGCAGCAGTCCGGAAGCGTGGGTGAACGTGGCCAACGAAATCATGGGCGAAGAGGAGCTGCGCCGCGAATTCCAGGTGTGGCAGGTGTATTACCCGACCAATGCGCCGATTGCGCTGAACCGGTACGAGATCTCGCGCGCGTTCAACAGCACCCTGAAACACTTCGATCCCAGCGGGCAGACGCGTGCGTCGAAGGACCAGGTGTTCATCGGCCACAGCATGGGCGGTGTACTGGGACGGCTGATGGTCAGCGCATCCGGCGATGCATTGTGGAACGACCTGATGGCACGCTACGACCTGAAAGGCGAGCGCCTGCAGCGGGTGAAGACCAAGCTGGGCCCGCTGCTGCAGTTCCAGCCGCAGCCGAACGTGGAACGGGCGATCTTCATCGCGGCCCCGCACAAGGGAACGGACATCGCGGGCAACCGGGTGGGGCGCCTGATCGGTCGTCTGGTGCGTCTGCCGTTGACGATCCTGGGTTCATTCGAGGATGCATTCAACACCCTGCAGCAGGCCGATGCGCAACGTAGTGGGAGTGAAAAGCTGCGCGTGCCCAACAGCATCGACAACCTGAAATCCACCGATCCCTTCGTCATGGCAGCCGGCTCGCTGCCGATCCAGCCCGGGCTGAAATATCACTCGATCATTGCCCAGCGCAAGCCAGAAGTGCCGCTGCTGCAATCCGATGACGGACTGGTGCCGTACTGGAGTTCCCACCTGGAGGGCGCCGTGTCGGAGAAGGTGATCATCTCCGGCCACAGCGTGCAGGAGACGCCGCAGGCCGTGCTGGAAATCCGCCGCATCCTGCGCGAGGACGTGGACGAGGTGGGTGCAAGGCCGTGAGCTGGAGTCTGGTGGATGACGTCCGCTGGTCGTCACAGGCCCTGGGGGCGCTTCACCGTATGCGGTAGCTGCCTTGGCTCAGGCCACACGCGCGCGGGACGCAGGCGCGCAGTTCAGTGTTGAGAGAACCGGGACGGGTGCCGCTGCAGTTCACACCTGTCTGCGCTGAAAGCTCGAAGGCACCCGCGTGACGCTCGGCACTTTGAGCGTAGCACCGTCTGTCATCGACGCTGACGCTGTAGGACACTGCGCCGGCTACTGAGCTTTTCACGTTCATCGATCCGATGGCGAAGAACGGCTGCCCCGGTGCTGCACTCCCAGAGGGAGCGGCGGTACGTGCATAGTCTGTCCAGTTGTCCTGGCTTGATGCAGGCTCGTCGAACGCGCGCTCGATTTCTTCGATGGTGGCCGGAGTGCCCTCTCGCGTTTCGGAAGATACGCACGACCAAGCGGCTATGGCATTTTCACCTCCCAGTATTCCCCGCCCCGTGCTGGGTCGCATCCCGCTCTCAAGGCACAGCGCTTCATGGTAGGTCTTTGTGGCAGCAGGCTGATCGCTGAAGTCTATGGAAAACTTATTGCCAGAGAGACGGCGCAGCTTTTGTTCCAGACGGATCTTCCCTCCGTTGAAGTCAGAGTGCTCGGATGTACGGAGGATGACGTCGCCATCCGCACGGTGCTCCACAATGCGGTCGATGTAACCGGCCATTGGCGGCGCGGTCAGGGCGGCTGAGAGAAGGAACGTGGTGGCAAGCATGGGGTTGTCCTCTGTGCTGGACTCGCATGTTTACGATTTACTGAAGCGTGGCGCGGGGCTGACGTCTCAGAATGCAGCGAAGCTATCGAGAATCAATCGGGTGTTGTTCCGCTATATCCGCAGAGGTGCAACGCGCGGTCGGAAACGACCGCTATTGGTGGGTGACGACCGTTGGTTGTCACAAGGCCGCCAACAGCCAATGACGTGACAACCCACCGTCGTCACCCACCCTGGTCGCATGCGATCAGATGCGCCGCGCGACCACCGTGGCCAGCAGCGCCAGCAGCAGGGTCACCGCGAAGCACAGCAGGTAGCCCAGTGTTTCGCGACCATCGATGAAGGCGGCGAACAGTGCACCGGACAACGCCAGCGTGGTCGCCACTGCGATGCCTTCGCTGAGCTGCAGCGCCGAGCTGTTCGCGCCCTGTTCGTGACGCGGTGACATCGACAGCGTGAGCACCGACAGACTGGGGTAGATCAGGCCCATGCCGAGGCCGGTCAGTGACCAGCCTGCCAAGGCCAGCAGCAGGGGCACGCCCTGTTGCAGGGTCAGCGAGGTGAGCAGCAGGCCGCCGCCCATCATCCACGAACCGGCCTGCACCAGATGCGCACGGGTCCAGCCAAAACGTTGATGTCCCTGCAGCCATGAGCCGGAGAACCAGCCCAACGCCCCCATGCTGAGTGCAGCGCCTGCCCACAGGGGGGAAAGGTCACGTTCGCGTTGCAACAACAGCGGCAGGAAGGCTTCCGCGGCGAAGAACGCAGACGCGGCGATACCGCGTAGCGCGATCACACTGGGCAAGCCGCGCCGCAGCGCCAAGGTGCCGGGAGGCAGCAGGTGGCGGCTGCACACCACCAGCGCGACCAGCGCGCTGCTCATCAACGCGAGCGCGATGATGCCCTGCTGCTGTCCCCCCAGGTACAACAGAAGGGCGGCCAGCGCCGCGCCCACGGCCCACCGCACGACCGGGCGCGCAACGACCTCGGTGCGAACGTCCTGTGCACTGGCGCGCAGCGCGGGCACCAGCAACCAGGCAGCCGGCAGAGCGAGCACCGGAACCGCCAGGAATACCCAGCGCCACCCGGCGTACTGCACGATGAGGCCGCTCAGCCCCGGGCCTACCAGCGATGGGACCACCCAGCCCGCCGAGAAGGCGGCGAAGACTTTCGGCCGCAGCGGCTCGGGGAAGGTTCGCGCGACCAGCACGTACAGCGACACCGATACCGCGCCGATGCCCACGCCCTGCAGCAGGCGTCCGGCCACCAGGACACCCATGCGCGGGGCGAGGCCGGCGACGATCAGACCGATGACGAAGAACGCGAGACCCAGCCACAGTGGCCGCGATGGACCGCGTTGGTCGCACACGCGACCCGCCACGGTCATCCCGATCACGCTTGTCGCCAACGCGCCGCCAAAGGCCAACGCGTACAGGCGCAGGCCATCCAGTGCGAACGCGACGGTAGGCATGGCCGCCGCAACGGCCAGCGCTTCGAACGCCACCAGCGCCACCAGTGCGACCATGCCGACCGTCGTGGCGCGATAGCGTGGCGAGAGGATGGATGCCTTATCCACCAGGGCCAGAGAAGAGACGTCGGAGTTCATGTCAGGGCTTGTAATGGGAATGCGGAGGCGGCAGCATCCGCCCTCAACCATGGTTGAGGTCAAGAGATGGCGATGCAGGAGCTTAGTGTAGGCGAGGTCGCCAAGCGCAGCGGCGTGGCGGTGTCGGCGCTGCACTTCTACGAGCGCAAGGGGCTGATCCGCAGCCTGCGCAACGCAGGAAACCAGCGGCGTTACCCGCGCGATGTACTGCGGCGCTTGGCAGTGATCCGGGTGGCACAGCGGGTAGGCATGCCACTGGAAGCAATCGGTGCGGCGTTGGCAGAGCTGCCTGAAGGACGCACACCGACCAAGGCGGAGTGGGCGCGCATGTCCGCGCGCTGGCGCAGCGAACTGGATGAGCGCATCCACCTGCTGCAGTTCCTTCGCGATCAGCTGACCGGCTGCATCGGCTGCGGCTGCCTGTCGCTGAAACGCTGCTGGCTGGCCAACCCCGGCGATGTGCTGGCAGAACAGGGCGAAGGGCCGCAGCGCTGGGAATGAGGACAGCCCTCGGGCTGCTGCTCGCCGCTGGCTCGGTAGAGCCGACTTCAGTCGGCTGCTGTCCGTAGTTGGTTTCGTAGAGCCGACTTCAGTCGGCTGCTGCTCGCCGTTGGTTCGGTAGTGCCGACTTCAGTCGGCACCGCCTGCGCTTGTCGACTGAAGTCGACTCTACCTGGCTGCCCGGACTTGCTCGGTCAGTCGCCCGCAGCTCACCAGACCGTGAGCGTCTGCCCGCTCTGGATGCCTTCCACCGCCCGTTGGTAAGCCAGCGCGACCCGGCTGGCAGCCGCCGGTTCGAAGCCCGGGAAGTACGGCGCGTAGGCAACTGCGGATTCTTCCAGCACCGTAGGACTCACCACATTGATGCGCAGTCCGCGTGCCACCAGTTCGCATGCTGCCGCACGCACGAAGCCTTCCAGGCCAGCATTGACCGCCGTCGCATTGCTGCCATCGCGGATCGGCTGGGCGCTCACTATGCCGCTGGTGAGGGTGATCGAGCCCCCTGCGCGCAGGTGATGCTGCGCGGCCAATGCCAAGCGCACCTGGCCAAGCAGCTTGTCCTGCAGTCCGCTGTTGAACTGGGCAGCCGTCATGTCCTGCAGGGGGCCGAAGTGCAACTGGCCGGTGGTGGCGATCACCGCGTCGAGCAGGCCGGTCTGCTGGAAGAGGGCGTGCACGCTGGCATCGTCGGTCAGATCCACGCGGTGATCGCCACTGCGACGCCCTGCGGTGACAACGTCATGGTGCTGGCCCAGATGCTGGGCTACCGCCTGCCCCAACGTCCCAGAGGCACCAACGATCAGGATCTTCATGCAGATACTCCTTCAGTAAGTGAGGCCAGTCTGGCGCGGCGATCGGCTTTGGATAAGGGGCGTATGATTCGCTCATTCCTAACCTGGAGTTAGTAATGGACAGGCTCCGCTGCATGCAGGCCTTTGTCACCGTGGCCGACCTCGGCAGCTTCACGCGCGCGGCCGAACAGTTGGACGTGTCGGCCGTGATGGTCGGCAAGTACGTCCAGCAGCTGGAGGCGCATCTGGGTACGGCGCTGCTGCAACGGAACACCCGACGTCAGCGTCTGACGGAGGCCGGCACCGCGTATCTTGCCGGATGCCGGCAGGTGCTCGAGCAGGTGCAGCACGCCGAAGCGAGTGTCGCGGGCCTGCAGTTGCAGCCACGTGGGCTGCTACGGATCAGTGCGCCCAGCACGTGGGGCAGCTGCGTGCTCGCGCCCGCGCTGGCTTCGTTGCTGGAAGCGCAGCCGCTGGTGAACATCGAGTTGGACCTCAGCAATCGCACTGTCGACTTGATCGAGGACGGTTTCGACGCGGCGATCCGCGTAGGCCCGCTGCCGTCCCGCGAGGTGGTGGCGCGCCCCTTGCCGCCCTACGCGATGAGCCTGTGCGCGTCGCCGGACTACCTGCGGCGGAAAGGGACGCCGCGTGATCCAGTGGACCTCGCCCAGCATGAGTGCCTGAGCCATCTGTCCTGGCGCGGGGGCCATGGATGGCGGCTGGCGAACGGCGATGCGGTGGACTGGGAGCCGCGCGCACGGCTGAGCAGCAACGACGGCCAGGCACTGCGGCAGGCTGCGCTGGCCGGTGCCGGGTTGGTATTGCAGCCGACCGCGTTGCTGGGCGAAGACATCGCGGCGGGAAGGCTGGTCACCGTGCTGGCCGATCACGTGCCGGCCGCACGGCCGATGCACCTGATCTACCTGCCGGACCGCCGCCCCCGGCCACGTCTGCAGTGTTTCGTTGAGTTCCTGATGGAGCGGTTTCCGGTGGCGCCCGAGGTACGGTAGAGCCGACTTCAGTCGGCTACGCTGGGGGCGGCCCGCTGGGTAGAGCCGACTTCAGTCGGCTGCGCCAACACCAGCCGACTGAAGTCGGCTCTACCTGTGGTGTGCCAGCCGAAGCGCGGCCAGCGGCCGTCACTACCGGGGTTCAATCGTTGGCGGCGGACAGTTCGCGGCCACGTGTCTGTGCGGCAGCCAGTGCCGTTGCGACCAGCGCTTCAAAGCCGCCTGCCTGGAAGCTTTCGATTGCCGCCTGGGTGGTGCCTCCCGGCGAGGTGACGCGACGGCGCAGCTCACCGGGTGCCTCGCCGGCTTCGTTCAGCATGCGCGATGCACCGAGCAGCGTCTGCTGCACCAGCGTGCGTGCCGCTTCCGCGGGCAGGCCCTGTGCAATGCCGGCGGCTTCCATTGCCTCGGCCAACAGGAAAACGTATGCCGGCCCGCTGCCGGATACAGCAGTCACCGAATCCATCAGCGCCTCGTCGTCCACCCAGACCGTGCCGCCTGCGCTGGCCAGGATGCGATCCGCCTGCGTACGTTGCGCGTCGGTGACCGCTGGCGTGGCGAACAGTCCGGTGACACCGGCCCCCAGCAGGGCCGGGGTATTGGGCATGGCGCGCACCACGGCCACGTCTCCGCCCAGCCAGCGGTCCAGTTGGGTGCTGGTGATGCCGGCGGCGATGGACACCAGCAGCGGCTTCGTTGCCGCGGCAAGCGGCTGCAGCGACGCGCATACATCGCGCAGCACCTGTGGCTTGACCGCCAGCAGCCACGTGCCCGCCTGCGCCGCGGCTTCGCTGGCACCTGCATAGGTCTTGACGCCGAACTCGGCCGTCAACGCTTCGCGCAGCGCAGTCACCGGCTCGGCCACGTGGATCTGGGCCGGTGCCGTGCCTTGGCGCACCAGCCCGGCAATCAGGCTGCGCGCCATGTTGCCGCCGCCGATGAAGGCAATGGAGGTATCGGTCATCTGGATCTTCCTTTCAATTCATGCGGGGCGCGGGCGGGCGCCAAAGAGTGCGGTGCCGATGCGGACCATGGTCGAGCCTTCCGCGATGGCCTCGGCGTAGTCGCCGCTCATGCCCATGGACAGGGTGTCTGCGCCGGGATGAAGGTCGGCAAGCGCCTGCTGCGCCTGATACATGCGTCTGAACGCCTGCTGCCGACGCGCGGCATCGGGCCATGGCGCCGGGATGGCCATCAGGCCGCGCAGGCGCAGGGTCGGTTCGGTCGAAATCGCCGCGGCCAGCGCATCCACTGCCTCCAGC
The DNA here is from genome assembly GCF_014621775.1 of Stenotrophomonas sp. 169. Lineage (NCBI taxonomy): Bacteria > Pseudomonadati > Pseudomonadota > Gammaproteobacteria > Lysobacterales > Lysobacteraceae > Stenotrophomonas > Stenotrophomonas sp. 169. The sequence goes on along the minus strand of NZ_CP061204.1, from coordinate 3,177,232 downwards.
GCGCATCCGTGCTTGCTGTCTTCGTCATCCACGTTCACCTGGATCAGCACATTCAACGGCGGCAAGGTGGCGGGACGGTGGCGGGCGAGCGCCTGCACGAGCTTCAACCGGTCTACGCTCTGCACCCAGTCGAAGGCGCGCGCAACCGCGTCGGCCTTGTTCGACTGCAGGTGGCCGATCAGGTGCCATTCCAGTGCCAGGCCTTGCAGCGCCTCGATCTTTGCCAGGGCCTCCTGCACGTAGTTTTCGCCGAACGCGCGCTGGCCTTGGGCGGCCAACGCGGCGATGGCGTCGGCCGGGTGGGTCTTGGACACCGCCAGCAGGGACGGGGTTGGCCGCCCGGCGGCCTGGGCCGCGTTCTGCAGGTTGCTCAGTATTCCGGGCAGGGGACTTTGCACGTACGCGTTCCGGTCTGACAGAACGCTATACTGACGCCCGGGGAAAGATCCTTCCAGTCCAAGCCGTTATTGGGGAGTAGCCGCTCATGGATATCGCCGAGCTGTTGGCGTTTTCCGTAAAGAACAAAGCATCCGACCTGCACCTGTCCGCAGGCCTGCCGCCGATGATCCGTGTCGACGGCGATGTCCGTCGCATCAACATTCCTGCGCTGGACCACAAGCAGGTGCATGCGCTTGTCTACGACATCATGTCGGACAAGCAGCGGCGCGATTACGAGGAGTTCCTCGAGGTCGATTTCTCGTTCGAGATTCCGTCGCTCGCGCGCTTCCGCGTCAATGCCTTCAACCAGAACCGTGGCGCGGGTGCGGTGTTCCGTACCATTCCGTCCGAGGTGCTGACCCTGGAGGACCTGGCCTGCCCGCCGCTGTTCCGCGAGGTCATCCAGCAGCCGCAGGGGCTGATCCTGGTGACCGGGCCGACCGGCTCGGGCAAGTCGACGACGCTTGCCGCGATGATCGACTACATCAACAAGAACGAGTACGGACACATCCTCACCGTCGAGGATCCGATCGAGTTCGTGCACACCTCGCAGAAGTGCCTGATCAACCAGCGCGAAGTGCACCGCGATACGCATGGCTTCAACGAAGCGCTGCGTTCGGCATTGCGCGAAGATCCGGACATCATCCTGGTCGGCGAGCTCCGCGATCTGGAAACCATCCGCCTGGCGCTGACCGCGGCGGAAACCGGCCATCTGGTGTTCGGTACGCTGCACACCAGTTCGGCCGCCAAGACCATCGACCGTATCGTCGACGTGTTCCCCGCCGGCGAAAAGCCGATGGTGCGCTCCATGCTGTCGGAGTCGCTGCGTGCGGTCATCTCGCAGGCGCTGCTGAAGAAGGTCGGCGGTGGACGCACGGCGGCCTGGGAAATCATGGTCGGCACGCCCGCCATCCGCAACCTGATCCGCGAGGACAAGGTGGCGCAGATGTACTCGGCCATCCAGACCGGTCAGCAGTACGGCATGATGACCCTGGACCAGCATCTGCAGGATCTGGTCAAGCGCAGCCTGATCACGCGCAACCAAGCCAAAGAGTACGCCAAGGACAAGCGCCTGTTCGAGTAAGGCGCGGCAACGGCAGGGCGGGGCGCGTCCAACCGGCGCGCGTCGCACGCCGATGCATCGCGCCTACCGCCCCGCCATCTGGAGTCCGCCGTGAACAGTGCCGCCACCAATACCATCGATTTCACTTCCTTCCTCAAGCTGATGGCGCACCAGCGCGCCTCGGACCTGTTCATCACGGCCGGCATGCCGCCGGCGATCAAGGTCAACGGCAAGATCTCGCCGATCACCCAGACCCCGCTGACGCCGCAGCAGAGCCGCGATCTGGTGTTGAACGTGATGACGCCGGCGCAGCGCGAAGAGTTCGAGAAGACGCACGAATGTAATTTCGCCATCGGCCTGTCCGGTGTCGGCCGCTTCCGTGTCAGTTGCTTCTACCAGCGCAACCAGGTCGGCATGGTGCTGCGCCGGATTGAAACGCGCATCCCCACCGTGGATGAGCTGGCGCTGCCGCCGATCATCAAGACGCTGGCGATGACCAAGCGCGGCATCATCCTGTTCGTCGGTGCGACCGGTACCGGCAAGTCGACCTCGTTGGCGGCGATGATCGGCTACCGCAACCACAACTCGACCGGCCATATCATCACCATCGAGGATCCGATCGAGTTCGTGCACCGCCACGAAGGCTGCATCATCACCCAGCGCGAGGTCGGCATCGATACGGACAGCTGGGAAGCGGCGCTGAAGAACACCCTGCGCCAGGCACCGGACGTGATCATGATCGGCGAGGTGCGTACCCGCGAAGGCATGGACCATGCGATTGCCTTCGCTGAGACCGGTCATCTGGTGCTGTGCACGCTGCATGCGAACAACGCCAACCAGGCGATGGACCGCATCATCAACTTCTTCCCCGAAGATCGCCGCAACCAGCTGCTGATGGATCTGTCGCTGAACATCAAGGGCGTGGTCGCGCAGCAGCTGATTCCCTCGCCGGACGGACGCTCGCGCAAGGTCGCCATGGAGATCATGCTCGGTACGCCGCTGGTGCAGGATTACATCCGCGAAGGCGAGATCCACAAGCTCAAGGAAGTCATGAAGGAGTCCACCCAGCTGGGCATGAAGACCTTCGACCAGAGCTTGTTCGAGCTGTACCAGGCGGGCGAGATCAGCTACGAGGACGCGCTGCGGTATGCCGATTCGCAGAACGAAGTGCGCCTGCGCATCAAGCTGAGCCAGGGCGGCGATGCCCGCACACTGTCGCAGGGCCTGGACGGTGTGGAGATTTCCGAAGTCCGCTGACCACGACGGCACGCCCGTCCTGGTAGAGCCGACTTCAGTCGGCTGCTCCACCTGCCCTGGTAGAGCCGACTTCAGTCGGCTGTTCCGCCCGCCTTGGTAGAGCCGACTTCAGTCGGCTGTCGGTGAAGCAGCCGACTGAAGTCGGCTCTACCAAGCGATACAACACAGCGGTAAAAAACAGCAGCGAAGCAAAGCAGCGAAGCAAGGCAGCGAAGCAAGGCAGCGAAGCAAGGCAGCGAAGCAAGGCAGCGAAGCAAGGCAGCGAAGCAAGGCAGCGAAGCAAGGCGGTAAAGCAACGCGATCAAGCACACCGCCACAGGCCACTGCTGTTGCTTTCATGAGCCCGGCTCATCACCGCCAGCGCCGCAGGGGATCCAATCGTCGATACCGCACGGCGTACGGTGGGCTTCCTTTGTTGATTCCGGCATCGCCGGCAGGAGCATTTCCATGGAGTCCCGTGAACTCGGCCGCAGTGGCCTGCACGTTTCCGCGATCGGTCTGGGCTGCATGGGCCTGAGCTTCGGGTATGGCCCCGCCACCGAACGCGCTCAGGCCGTCGCACTGCTGCATGCAGCGGTGGACCAGGGGGTGACGTTCTTCGACACCGCCGAAGCCTACGGTCCATTCGAGAACGAAGCGCTGTTGGGCGAGGCCTTGGCGCCGTACCGCGAGAAAGTGGTGATCGCCACCAAGTTCGGTTTCAAGGAAGGCCGCGCCGGCGCGGGACTGGACAGCCGTCCTGAACGCATCCGGGCGGTGGCCGAGGCCAGCCTGAAGCGCTTGCGTACCGATCGCATTGATCTGTTCTACCAGCATCGCGTTGATCCCAACGTGCCGATCGAAGACGTGGCCGGGACCGTGCGTGAGTTGATCGCCGAAGGCAAGGTGCAGCATTTCGGTCTGTCCGAAGCCGCTGCCGCGACCGTACGACGCGCCCATGCGGTGCAGCCGGTAACCGCGGTACAGAGCGAGTACTCGCTGTGGTGGCGGCAGCCGGAAGCAGAACTGCTGCCTGTGCTGGAAGAGCTGGGCATCGGCTTCGTACCGTTCAGCCCGCTGGGCAAGGGCTTCCTGACCGGCGCGATTTCGGCCGATACCACGTTCGATGCCAGTGATTTCCGGAATTCGGTGCCGCGCTTCGCAGCCGATGCCCGCGCGGCGAACCAAGCCCTGGTGGACCGCATCGGCACGATCGCCGCTGATACCGGCGCAACGCCGGCGCAGGTGGCACTGGCGTGGTTGCTGGCGCAGGCGCCGTGGATCGTGCCGATTCCGGGAACGACCAAGCTGCCCAGGCTGCAGGAAAACCTCGGCGCGGCGTCGCTGACGTTGGACGGTGCGGCGCGGGCGCACATCGAAGCGGCGCTGGCCGAGATCGCGATCGTGGGTGAGCGCTACAGTACGGCGCAGGCCCAGCTGGTAGGGCGATAGCGCGGAGCCCTGCTCGACGGCATCGGGTCCGGCAGGGTGATGTCTGCTACAAGCCGCGCTTTGCGCTCGCAGCGCAGGGCGCGGCGCTAGCGGGCTTCGCGCAGTGCATCGAGGACGATGCGCAGGGCCACCGAGGCCTGGCGACGCGAGGGATAGTAGGCGTAGTACCCATCGAAATCCGGGCACCAGTCTTCCAGCACCGACAGCAGCTGGCCGCTGTCGACTGCGACTCGTGCGAGGTCACAGGGCAGCCAGGCCAGGCCCCCGTCCGCCAGCGCGGCCCGCAACATCAGTGCGCTGTTGTTGAACGTCCACTGGCCGCTTACGCGGACGTTGATTTCTTCGCCATCGCGCTCGAACTCCCATGGCATCAGGCCGCCATGCGTGGGCAGGCGCAGGTTGATGCAACTGTGCGCGGCGAGGTCCTGCGGATGCATCGGGATGACATGGTGACGGAAGTACGCCGGCGTGCCGACCACGCACATGCGCAGCGGTGGGCTGATCGGCACGGCGATCATGTCCTTGGCCACCTGGTCACCCAGCCGGATGCCGATGTCATGCCGCTGGGCGACGATATCGCTCAGCCCGTAATCCACGGTCAGTTCCACCTTCAGATCCGGATAGTCGAGCAGTACGCGCTGCAGTCGCGGCCATACCACGTGCTCGGCGGCATGGCCGGCGGCACTGATGCGGATGGTCCCCGCGGGTCGGTCGCGGTATTCGGCCAGCGCGGTCAGCTCTTCTTCGATTTCCGCCAGCCGCGGCGACAGGGTGTCCAGCAGCCGTTGCCCGGCTTCGGTGGTCGACACGCTGCGCGTCGTGCGGGTCAGCAGGCGCACGCCGAGTCGCTGTTCCAGCGCACGCAGCGTATGGCTGAGCGCGGACTGCGATACGCCCAGCTGGGCAGCGGCGCGGGTGAAGCTGCCCTCCCGGGCAACATGGACGAACGCTTGCAGATCGTTGAGATTCTCGCGCGGCATGCGCGCATCATCGCGCGCTGGGTCACGGTGGGCAATGATTGATGAGCGGCGTTTCTGGATGCATCCGCTCAGGCTGCTGCAATGGCGGCCCCAGCGAGGCGTAGGCTGGCGTTTCCAACCGTTGCCAAGGAATACACGATGTCCCTGTTACTGACCGCTGCGATGGCCATGGCCACGACCGCTGGCACGCCGGAAGGCGCTTCCATCGCGGTCAACCCCGCCGGCAGCAAGGCATCTGCAGCCGGCCCCGCAGACTACTTCACGGGCACCGTTCGGATCGATGCGCCGTTCCAAGGCACCGAGCCTGCGCGCGTTGGCGGGGCGACGGTGACCTTCGAGCCCGGTGCGCGTACGGCCTGGCATACCCATCCGCTGGGGCAGACGCTGATCGTCACCACCGGTACGGGTTGGGTGCAGGAGTGGGGCAAGCCCCGGCAACCCCTGCGACCGGGCGACACGGTGTGGATCCCGCCGGGCGTGAAGCACTGGCATGGCGCTCGCGCTGATGCAGCGATGAGCCACATCGCCATCGCAGAGTCGCTCGATGGCAGTCCTGTAACGTGGCTCGAGCAGGTGACCGACGGGCAGTATCGCGACGAGTAAGGCACCGACGGCCGCTTGCCGCTGGACTGTCGTCGACGGCCGCTGCGCTCGCCGAGCGTGGCGCGCGTTGCCGGGTGCGGTGTGACCGCAGCGTGTCGCAGCGGGCGCGAGGAAGCCCGTCGAAGAGGGTGCGTCATGGCGCGATCGTTGTCGGATGAATCAACGCGTAGCCTTTGCACACAGGAGGGCATCCCCGCCTCCGGCGCGCTGGTCGGGCCTGATGGAACGCCTCTTGGGCACGCCTCTGTCGGCGACCACGCTAGACAATCCGTCAAGCGTCTGCAGTGCGCTGCACGCGGGTGTCTCTACCGCATCGACGCGGACGTTCATGGGGATCATCTTCGAGCCAGCCGAGCCACGTTGGTGAGGCGGTTACGAAGGAGTCGCAGAGATGAACGTCATCACCCGCCTCGATGCCCGCCACGAAGCCTTGCAGAAGGGGTTCAATCTTCGATGGCCACCAAGCCTGGCGGAGGGGGCAGACGATATCCGCATATGCACCACGCCGGAGGAGGTACTCGCAGCAGCCAACGCCGCGCTCGCGGCAGGGCATCGCATCACCGTGCGCAGCGGCGGGCATTGCTATGAAGGCCTGGTGGCGAACAAGCTGGCAGGCGAGTCCCTGTCCATCATCGACCTGGGTGAAATGAAGGGGATGCAGTACGACGAGGAGCAACAGGTCACCTCCCCCTGGAACGAGGGTGCGGACCGTTACCGCTTCAAGATCCTTACCGGCAACCAGAACTGGGACGGCTACGTTTCGCTGTTCAAGCAGGCAGGGCGGACCCTCCCGGGCGGCTCGTGTTATTCCGTTGGCGTGGGGGGCATATCAGTGGCGGTGGCTATGGCATGTTGTCACGCCTGCACGGGCTGACCGTGGATTGGGTGACAGGGGTGGATGTGCTCGTGCCGAACACGCAGGGCACAGCGCTGGTGCCTTTGCACGTGCGTGCAGACAGTCGGTCTGACATTCAGCGCGCTCTTTTCACTGCCTGCTGCGGTGCCGGCGGCGGCAACTTCGGCATCATCATCGCGTACTACTTCGACGACCTGCCGAAGGCTCCCCGCAAGGCGTACTGGTTGCCCTTGGTCTATCCATGGTCGTCGTTGAAGGGGCGCTTCACTGGCTTCCTGCAGGCGTACTGGACGTGGTTCGAAGCGCATGATGCGGATGCGACGAACCCCATCCGAGGGCGTGGCAACGGCGGGTTGTTCACGGTGCTGAAACTCAACCACATCGACGCCTCGGACAACGTCGTGCTGGGCATCCAGTTCACCGGCCCGCAGGGGGACGTGGGCGGGGAGAATGATGCCCCACTGCTGGACTTCATCAGCACGATGAACGCGGCAGCGGGCATCCCGGCAACGCGGTGCGCGGAATTCATCATGCCGAACATCCCGCCTTTGGCGCGGAGCGGCCCGCATCACCGCGACGTGATGCAACTGGAGGCCGACGATGCCATGGATTGGATCTACCTGACCCAGACCGTGAATGGTTCGGGCGCCAACCACCGTGGCAAGTACAAATCGGTGTACCAGAACGCGCAGTTCTCGCCCGCGATGTGCGATGCGCTGTGGACGCATCTGACGACCGCGACGAGCGAACGTCGCTTCCGGCAGACGCTGGTGCAGATCGATTCCTACGGGGGAGCGATCAACCGCAACGGCATCGGCGCGACGGCTGTTGCGCAACGCGCATCGCTGCTGAAAACCCAGTTCCAGTCTTATTGGGCGGACTGCGCTGATGATGCGGCGCACCTTGGATGGATGCGGACGATCTACGCTGCGGTCCATCAGGGAAAACCATCCCGCCCCGCGTTTGATGGCTGTTACATCAACTACCCCGACATCGACATGCGGTATGACGACGCTGGGCAGGAGGACGAGGACTGGCTGAACCTCTATTACGGGTGGAATACCGAACTGATCGAGAAGCTTATCGCGCTCAAGGCGAAGGTCGACCCGACCAACATCTTCCGCCACGCCCTTTCCATTCCTCTGACACACCCCGGGCAGTGACGAACGCTGGCCGTCATCCCGGAACACGGACGACCCGCAGTCGTCACTGCCCTCATTCCATGCCGAGCTTTTTCAGCTTGTAGCGCAGCGCACGGAAGGTGATGCCCAGCTGGGCGGCGGTGCGCGTCTTGTTCCAGCGGTTCTCCTCCAGTGCGCGCTGGATGGCGGTGCGTTCCATCTGTTCGATGTAGGAGGGCAGGGCCGCGTTGCCGGCCGGCAGGTCGACCACCGCCTCCACCACCGGCCCGGCAGCGGCACCGGGCGCGCGCGTGGCCGCCTGGGGCAGGCGCAGGTCAGCGGCACCGATGCTGTCGCTCTCGGCGAGCGCCAGCGCACGTTCCAGGATGTTTTCCAGCTCACGCACATTGCCGGGAAAGCTGTAATGCGCCAAGGCATCCAGAGCGGATGGCGCAAGCAGGGGAATGGCGCAGCCGTGATTACGCGCCAGCCGAGCCAGGATCGAGGCAGCCAGCTCGGTCAGGTCTTCGTGGCGCTCGCGCAGCGGCGGCACGCGCAGCTCGATCACGTTGATGCGGTAATACAGATCGTGGCGGAAGCGGCCTTCATCGACCAGGTGGGCCAGGTCTTTATGGGTGGCCGACAGGATGCGCACGTCGACCGGGATTTCCGCCGATGCGCCGACAGGGCGCACCGACTTTTCCTGGATCGCGCGCAGCAGCTTGACCTGCATCTGCAGCGGCAGCTCGGCCACTTCGTCGAGGAACAGCGTGCCGCCGTGCGCAGCCTGGAACAGCCCCGGCTTGTCGGCATGCGCGCCGGTGAAACTGCCTTTCTTGTGGCCGAAGAACTCGCTTTCCATCAGCTCCGATGGAATGGCGCCGCAGTTCACCGGAATGAACGGTCCTGCGGCGCGCGCGCCTTGTTCGTGGATGGTGCGCGCGACGAGCTCTTTGCCGACGCCGGATTCACCGAGGATGTACACCGGTGCCTGGCTGCGGGCCACTTTGCCCAGCGTAGCGCGCAGGGTCTCCATCGGCTGCGAACGACCGAGCAGGCGGCTGCTCTGCTCGCCCGGGGTCACCGCGCGTGGGCGTTCGGCGTTGTTGAGTTCCAGCGCATGCTTGACCAGCCCGCGCAGCACGGAAATGTCGACGGGTTTGCTGACGAAATCGAAAGCACCGGCCTTCAGCGCTTCCACGGCCAGGTCCATGCTGCCGAACGCGGTGATCATCGCCACCGGCGTGCGCGGGTAATGCTGTGCGATCTCGGTCACCAGCTCAATCCCATTGCCGTCGGGCAAGCGCATGTCGGTGATGCACAGGTCATACGGATTGCTGGCCAGCAACTCGCGGGCCTCTGCCAGGTTGGCCGCGGTGTTGATGCGCAGGCCCATGCGGCCCAGCGTCAACACCAGCAGTTCACGGATGTCGCGTTCGTCATCGACGACAAGTGCGCTACGGGTTTCGTTCATGTGGAGAAAGATAGCCGAGGGGGACGGTAGCGACAAATCATTGACGCGTGTGCGGCGCGATCATGGCCTGACCAATGCGTGCGGCGCGGGCAGGATCACCCGGAAGCAGGCCCCGCCCGCAGGCACCGGGACGTACTCCAGGCGCGCCTGGTTGGCGCGGCAGAGCTCGCGCGCGATGTACAGGCCTAGGCCGGTGCCATGCTCGGACGTGGTGAAGAACGGGTTGAACAGCTGCGCCGCCACCGCATCGGGAATGCCGGGGCCGCGGTCCATCACATCCACCACCGGGCCGCTTTCCTGGCGCGCCACGCGTAGCCGGATACGGGCGGGCTGCTCGCCGATCCGGCCGTACTTCAGCGCATTGTGGACCAGGGCGGTCAGGATCTGGTGCAGGTGGCGCGGGTCCACCTGGGCCGCAACGGAGGTGTCGGAAATGATCGATTCCACGCTGTCGGTTTCCAGCGACAGGCCCTGCTTGTACTCCAGTACGAAGCGGCGCACGAAGGCAGCCAGGTCCACGTTCTCCGGATTGGCGCGTTCGCGGCGGGCCAGTCCCAGCACGCTCTCCACGATGCCATTGGTGCGCTGGCACTGCTGGTGGATGATCTGCAGCAGCCGGCGGTCGCTTTCGCTGAAGTTGCCGTCTTCTTCTTCCAGCAGCTGCACGGCGTAGTTGATGGCCGCCAGTGGGTTGCGGATTTCATGGGCAAGGCTGGCCGAGAAGCGCCCCATCGCAGAAAGCGTGAGGGATTCGGCCCGCCGCGATACCACGCTGGTGTCGTCCAGGAAGATCAGGGTCAGGTCGCTGCCGCTGCGCAGGCGGGCGAAGCGCGGCTGTACCTCCGGCTGGTCCGGTGACAGCTGCAGCGGCGCCTCTTCCTGGTTCCAGCCATTGCGCCAGCGCTGCAAGCGGCGTGACAGCTCCGGCGCCGCACTGCCCAAGCCCGCTCGGCCACCGTCACCCCCGCTGTCGCCCAGCAGGGTCGACGCTGCCTCATTGGCCAGCGTGATGCGGTTCTGCCCGTCCACCACCAGTACGCCGGTGCGCATGCGGCGGATGATCAGCTCGTTGATCTGGAACAGGTCGGCGACCTCGTCACCGCGCTGGTTGGCCAGCTGTTGGTTGCGCCGTGCACGGTGGGCGACCTCCGAGCTGATGAAGGCCAGCGCCAGGTAGCTGGTCGTGAACATGGCCAGCTCGGCCAGCGTGCGGGTGGGGGCACCGCCCTCCAGCAGCTTCCACAGGTATTCGGCCACGGTGGCCACGCTCGCACCCAACGCCAGGGAAAGCCCGAGCGACAACGGCAGCATGGTGGCGGCGGCAGCGATATTGAACAGCAGCGACATCGATATGCCGGCGCTGGCACCCGGCAAGGCATGGGCCAACAACGAGGCGGCGAGGATGTCCAGGGTCACGCCGGCGAGCACGATGGGCCGCAGCCAGCGCTCGCTGCGGCCGAGCAGCAGCATCAGCACGGACAGCAGCCAGTAGCCGCCGGACACGTAAGCGGCCAGCGTCGGGTGGTGCGCCTCGCCCAGCAGCCCGGCCATCGGGCTGAACATCAGGCCGGCGATCGCGGTGGCGATCAGCAGGCGATACAGGGCGAAGAAATACAGTTCGCGCCGAGGGATGGACTCGATGCGGTCGATCAATGAGGCGGTGGGTGCCACGCCAAAACTCCCCTTCTGGCTGCCGCGCAGTATAGGCACGGTTGTCGTTCCTCCGCGCCGTTCGGGCTGGTCAGCGTGCGCGCAGGCCCTGGACGGGTCCACGGGCACGCCGCGGAGGGGCACCACAAATGCCTGAAATCCCAGCAGAAAACGGCCGCATGCTGGATTTTGCGTCGCCGTCTTTGCGCCACGCGCCGGGGTCAGCCACAATAGCGGGCCCGCCGCTGTTCGTGCCGGTGCTCCTGCGAGGGAGCCTTGGAGATGCGCGCGGTCGTTCCTATTCCCACGGTGACGCATGAATTTCCACGAATACCAGTCAAAACAGCTGCTTGCCGAGTACGGCATTCCCGTCCCGGCCGGCAAGGTCGCGGCTACCCCGGACGAAGCAGTCGCAGCAGCGACCTCGCTGGGCCAGGGCCCCTGGATGGTCAAGGCGCAGATCCACGCTGGCGGCCGAGGCAAGGCTGGCGGCGTCAAGTTCTGCAAGACCACCGACGACGTGAAGGCCGCTGCGGCCAAGATGCTCGGCACCAAGATGGCCACCTACCAGACCGCAGGCGTCGAGCTGCCGGTCAACCTGGTGCTGGTGACCACCGCCGGTGAGATCGTCAAGGAGCTGTACCTCTCGGTGCTGGTCGACCGTGGCACCAAGACCATCACCTACATCGCTTCTTCGGAAGGCGGCGTGGAAATCGAGCAGGTCGCTGCCGAAACGCCGGAGCTGATCCATTCGCTCAACGTCGACTTCGTCGAGGGCGTGCAGGGTTACCACGGCCGTGATTTCGGCTTCAAGCTCGGCCTCACCGCCAAGCAGGCCGGCCAGTTCGCCAGCATCATGGTGAATCTGTACAAGCTGTTCAACGAAAAGGACCTGGCGCTGGTTGAAATCAACCCGCTGGCCATCCTGGACGACGGCAACCTGTACGCGCTGGACGGCAAGTTCGACAGCGACGACAACGCCGCGTTCCGTCAGAAGGCTCTGGTCGCCATGCGCGACAAGACGCAGGAAGACGAAACCGAAGTGACCGCTTCGGAGCTGGACATCAACTACGTCACCATGGACGGCAACATCGGCTGCATGGTCAACGGCGCAGGCCTGGCCATGGCCACCATGGACGTCATCAAGCTCAACGGCGGCGAGCCGGCGAACTTCCTGGACGTGGGCGGCGGTGCGAACAAGCAGCGCGTCATCGAAGCGTTCAAGCTGATCCTGTCCTCGGATAAGGTCGAAGGCATCTTCGTCAACATCTTCGGCGGTATCGTCCGCTGCGACATGATCGCCGAGGGCATCATCGCGGCAGTCAAGGAAGTGGGCGTCAAGGTCCCGGTCGTGGTGCGTCTGGAAGGCACCAACGTGGAAGAAGGCAAGCAGCTGCTGCGTGACAGCGGCATGGCCATCATCCCGGCTGACAACATCAACGACGGCGCCAAGAAGGTCGTTGAAGCTGTCAAGAACGCCGCCTGATTCGACACCGAAGGAAATCCAATGTCAGTTTTGATCAACAAGAACACCAAGGTGATCGTGCAGGGCTTTACCGGCCAGCAGGGCACCTTCCACGCGACCCAGATGATCGAGTACGGCACCCAGGTCGTCGGCGGCGTGACCCCGGGCAAGGGTGGCACCACCCACATCGACCTGCCGGTGTTCAACACCGTGGCCGATGCCGTGCAGAACACCGGCGCCGATGCGTCGGTGATCTACGTGCCGCCGCCGTATGCGGCTGACGCGATCCTGGAAGCGGCTGCGGCCGGCATCAAGGTCATCGTGTGCATCACCGAAGGCATTCCGGTGCTGGACATGCTGCGCGTCAAGAACGTGCTGACCCGTGCCCATCCGGACACCGTGCTGGTCGGTCCGAACTGCCCGGGTGTCATCACCCCCGGCGAGTGCAAGATCGGCATCATGCCGGGCCACATCCACATGCCGGGCAAGATCGGCATCGTGTCCCGTTCGGGCACCCTGACCTATGAAGCGGTCAAGCAGACCACGGAAGTCGGCCTGGGCCAGTCCACCTGCATCGGCATCGGCGGTGACCCGATCAACGGCCTGAACTTCGTCGACTGCCTCAAGCTGTTCAACGAAGATCCGCAGACCCTGGGCATCATCATGGTCGGCGAAATCGGCGGCGACGCCGAAGAAGCGGGCGCTGAATACATCAAGCAGTTCGTGAAGAAGCCGGTCGTCGGCTTCATCGCCGGCGCGTCGGCACCGGCCGGCAAGCGCATGGGCCATGCCGGTGCGATCGCATCGGGCGGCAAGGGCACGGCGGAAGGCAAGTTCGCAGCGATGGAAGCTGCGGGCGTGGTCACGGTCCGTTCGCCGGGCGACCTGGGCGCGGCCATCGCCAAGCTGGTCAAGTAAGATCGCTGCCGGCCCCGGCCGGCACGATCGGTAGCGCCGGGCCCCGCTCGGCGACTGCCAGCGAAAACAGAGAGCCGCCTTCGGGCGGCTTTCTGCGTATGGGCGGAGCGGTCCGGCAGGACGGCAGCACGCCAGGTAGCGCCGAGCCATGCTCGGCGGAAGGCGTCCGCAAGGTTGCAGCAGGATCGCCCGCGATGGCCCGGCGCTACAATGGCGGCATAGCAACCACAGGCTGGAATCTTCATGGCTTCGATCCGCATCGCGATGGCGCAGTTTGATTTCCCGGTCGGCGCGGTCGCCGCCAACACCGATCGCATCATCGAAATGATCGAGCAGGCGCGCGACGACCACGGTGCCGACCTGGTGGTGTTCCCGGAACTGGCCATCAGTGGCTATCCACCGGAAGACCTGTTGCTGCGCCCCGGCTTCCTGCGCCACTGCGAGCAGGCGATGGAACGCATCGCGGCATCGTGCAAAGGCATCACGGCGGTGGTGGGCTGGCCGCAGCCGGCCGGGCCGGTGGTGTACAACGCCGCCAGCGTGCTCCGCGATGGCATCGTGGAAAAAACGTACCGCAAGCGCGAGCTGCCCAACTACGCCGTGTTCGATGAGCGCCGCTACTTCGACATCGATCCGGACGGCCCCAGCTGCGTATTCGAGGTCAACGGCGTGCCGGTGGGCGTGCTGATCTGCGAAGACCTGTGGTTCGCCGAACCGCTGGCCGATACCGTGCGCAGTGGGGCGCAGCTGGTGGTGGTGCCCAATGCCTCACCTTACGAGCGCGGCAAGCACGCGCAGCGCGATGCCGTGCTGGCGGCGCGCACGCGGGAAAGCGGTGCGGCGATCGCCTACCTCAACGTGGTCGGCGGCCAGGATGCGCTGGTGTTCGATGGCGCTTCGGTGGTGGCCGATGCCGATGGCACGGTCCACCCGGCGGCCGCTGCGTTCACCGAGCAGTGGCTGGTCGTGGAATACGAGAGCGAGCAGCGCCGGTTCCTGCCGCTGCTGTGGATGGACGACGGCGATGAAAGCATGGACGCGCTGGCTTGGCGCGCGGTGACCCGTGGGTTGCAGGATTACTGCGCCAAGAACGGCTTCCAGAAAGTCTGGCTGGGCCTGTCCGGCGGCATTGATTCGGCGCTGGTGCTGGCGATGGCCGTGGATGCACTGGGAGCAGAGAATGTCACGGCCGTTCGGCTGCCATCGCGCTACACCGCAGGGCTGTCCAATGACCTGGCCGCCGAGCAATGCGAGGCGCTGGGCGTGAAGCTGGAGCAGGTGTCGATCGAGCCGGCGTTCAAGGGCCTGATGGAGGCGTTGGCGCCGATGTTCGAAGGCACCACGCCCGACATCACCGAAGAGAACCTGCAGAGCCGCAGCCGCGGGGTGATCCTGATGGCGCTGGCGAACAAGTTCGGCGGGCTGCTGCTCACCACGGGCAACAAGAGCGAGTATGCCGTCGGCTACGCGACCATCTACGGCGACATGTGCGGTGGCTACGCGCCGTTGAAAGACCTGTACAAGACAGAAGTGTTCGGCTTGGCGAAGTGGCGCAACACCGTGGGGGGCGCGCCGGTCATTCCGCCTGCGGTGATCAGCCGGCCGCCATCGGCTGAGCTGCGCGACAACCAGACCGATCAGGACTCGTTGCCGGCGTACGACGTGCTCGATGGCATCCTGTACCGGTTCGTGGACCAGGAACAGTCACGCGAAGAGATCATCGCGGCCGGCTACGCCACCGAGGTCGTGGACCGGGTGCTGCGCTTGGTGCGCATCAGCGAGTGGAAGCGCCATCAGGCCGCGCCGGGACCGAAGGTGTCGCGACGCGCGTTCGGACGCGAGCGTCGCTACCCGATCACCAACGGCTATACCGGCTGAGGGCTGTCAACCAGCGTGCATCGGTGCGCGCGTGCGCGGGAAATGGCAGTGGCGGGCTGCGACGTTGATTAACGTTCAGCAGACCTTCCCTTGTCTGTGCCGAACGCATGCCCCTTTCCATCTGCTCCACCCCGCCGCCCTCGTTTTCCCTTGCCGGGCACAGCGCGCGTGCTGTCTCCGGCGTTGCCAACGCGATACGCCACGTCGGCGTTGCGGCCCTGACCGTGCTGGACGAACTGGCGCCCAACCGCGTGCTGCGTGGGCTTCGGCGCGTGCTGCCTGGCGCACTGGCGTTGTCGGCGATCAGCAATGTAGCGGCCAGCCCGCTCCGCCATGGCGGCGGTTATCAGAGCGAGGCCAATTATCTTTTTGATCTCGATGCTGCTGAACTGCGCACGTGCCTGGGGGGAACCGGCGCTGGCCCGCTTCCCGCGGAGCGGTACGCAGCCCAATGCCTGACGGAGTCTCTGCTGCGTATCTGCGCGCAGGGGACGGATCCCGGCTGCGTGGACGCAGCGGCAAGGACGTTGAACAGGGGAATGCAGCAGGCGGTGAACAGCGCAACCGATAACCGTCGGGCTGAATTGGAGGTGGGAAGCAACGAGCTGTTCCGTGATGGGCAGCTCACAGCGCGCCAAGCATCGCAGAAGGCAAAACAGGAAACGCGAAAGCACTTTGTGGATTCAGACGAGTATCGCACCGCGATGTTGGTACTGGAGACGGCGCTGGGCAGGCAGACCCGACGTGATCTGACCGATACCACCGTTCGCTATACCGCCGACGAGGTGCAGCTACTCATCGGCAATCCGCTGCAAGGCGAGCCCTTCTGGAGCGAGGCCGTGGCGCCGGCCGTGCAGCTGGGGCGCGCTCGGGCTGAGGCAGGCGAGCAGGTGTACATCCAGCGTCCCGAGCTGGTGGACGAACAATGGCATGCGGAATTCCTGCAGGACGTCGCTCTCCGGTACCCGCAGGCGGGGCAGGCGAAAATGACGCGTGAGCAGGCGAAGCAGGTGTTGGGCGATCTTGCATTCTGGCTCAATCACCGCGACCCAAGGCGTCCTGTCAGTTGATGCCCAGGCAAGGTGCTCGGTGTTACGCCTGCTCCCGCACTACCGGTGGGGAATCGACATAGGAGGTGCCGCAGATGAGGGTTTACGAGGGTATTTTAACGATGCTGGGAGGGGCGGCTGCTGCAGCGCAGGGCCGCCCTTCAGTGCAGGGCGACCAGCACACGCGCTCGCTGATGGAACTCCCCCTTTCCGACATCTGCAACCAAGGTCGTCACTGGCAGGTGCCGGCCAACGCCGGCGACAGATCGGGCCGGAGTGCCCTGCCGTTGCGGGATGATGACAGGCAGCTGCATGGCTGCCTGCAACGGCGCCAGGCGCACGGCCTACCCGATGCCCGTGCCGAGGCGTTGTGTCTGCAGGAGCAGGCCGTAGCGGCCTGTGAAGCGGGGGACGATCCCTGGTGCCTGCGCGCTCTCGGCCGACACGCCAAGCGTGCGCTGGAGCAGCGTGTACACCGCCAGGCGCCGGGGCCTCTCCACATCGCGGTGGCTCGTACGCTGCCCGACCTGCAGGACGTGATCCAGCGCAAAGCGCGGAACACCTACGAGTATCAGCAGATTCTGCTGAGGCTGGAATCGGCCTATTTCGATCTGATCGAGTCCGATCCAGCTCGCTTGCCGCTGGGTGTGGCGGGCAGTGATCTGCTGGGCCGGGTGCGGGAGCTTGACAGGGTCGAGCCGATCGGCAGCCGTGCCATGCAGCGGTTTGACTGGGCACTGCGTGCTGCAGGGGCAGCGCTGTATCCCCTGTTGCAGCGCACCGGCCATCACCTGATCGACGCTCGCCCTGAACATTACGCCACCGCGCTGGGTCCGGAACTGGACGAGTGGCTCAACCTTTCGCTGCCGCAGGCGGATGGAAGAGCGATCAGTGACCTTCAGCGCGATCACGTCACCGGCTTGTTGGCCGCTTGGTTGAACCGACACTGACGACAGCGGCAGGACGCTGAGGCGGATTCATCATCACTTGAAAGAAGGACATCGACATGGAAATTCCAGCAGCTCCCGCGCTCGCCGTCCCCTGCACCATGGCGCGGGGAGGGCGCGATCATGGATCAACACCGTTACGTGGGCAACAGCGATTCGTGCCAGATTGGGTCGGCAACGTCACCGCCGGGGTGGCAAGGGCGACGCTGGGCGCGCTCGATCTGATGGCCCCCCGGCGCGTGCTGGATAACGCGGCGCGATGGTTCACGATTGGCGTCGGTCTGGCCGCTGTAGGCAGCGCACAGGGGCGCGGCTTGACCAGACACATCCCACCTCCCTTCAGTCCGGATATCGCTGGACATCCGCATTGGGACCGTCTTGATTCACTGCGCAGCACGGGCTGGCGGGGCGCAGGTGCCGAGTTTCTTCACCTTGACGAAGATCCCGCTTTTGCAGTGGACCAGGAGCGTGACAGCGGCTCGCGCCCAACTGCGCTGGAGACGATGTTCGAACAGACCGTGCTGCCCGCGCTGCAGGCGTGCATGAAAAAGCTCGGCGATGCAGTGGAAACGGGCAAGGCCGAGCGCGACAGCCATGTCATGGCGCACTGCCTTGTTGCCGAGGCGATGGCGATGTGCGGCGAATCAGGCGATGGCGCGTGTCTGGACGTAGTCGACCGCACGGTACAGACCCTGCAGCCGGCTGTGGCAGGCGATGAAGAGGCGGGACAGGAGGATGAAGATGCGCGGACACTCTTCGACGAACTGTATCCAAAAGCTGCTGCAGATCCCGTCTACCACAAGGCGCTGGACGGGCTTCGCCACGCGCTGAGGAAGTCGCTGGGCGAGGCGTTTACGCAGCTGAGACGGCCCTGCACCGGCGAGGACCTGTACGCGCTGGTGGAGCAGTCTGCCCACCGAGAGGCGTTGCGTGGTGCTTGCAGCCAAGCCGGTCTGCAGCTGCGCTCAGTGGTTCATCGGCTGGCTGCGCAGGCCTATCAGCTGCAGCCGCAGCGTTTGGATGACTCCGCGCTCGGGGTTATTGAAAACGGGTTGGATCGGCGGTATCCGGTGGATAGTGTGGTGCCCATCACGAAGGGCCAGCTGAGGTTCGTGCTGGCCGAGCTCGCACAACGGCTCAATGAGCGCCATGCCGCTGCAGCAGGGACCGCGTCGTGAGCGGCCGCCAGGTGCAGGAATGATCCTCTCGACAACCTGTCCGGGCGCTTGCGTCGTACGGCGGGTGCCCGAGGATGCGCGATCACCTGGGTTACTGCAGTTCGGCGCGGCGCTGCGCGGGGTAAGCAATACGGTAGCGCCGCTGGGTAGGGCGGTGATGGGCGCATTGGATGTGCTGGCGCCGGGTCGCCTGCTGCACAATGCGGCGACGTGGTGGCCCATCGTCGTCGCAGCGCTGACGCGTGGGAGCAGGGCAGAGGGCGGCGTACAGCCCCTGCACTTGGACGCCGTCGGTTCCGATCCTGCCGTCTTGTACACGTCACTGCAGCCCGCACTGGCAGCGTGCATCAGCGAACTCGGTGCGGGTTCGCACGAGCCTTCTTTTGTTGTCGCACACTGTCTGACGGCTGCTGCCGCCGCGGCGTGCGCCGATGGCGGCATCCCCGGCTGCGTCAGTGTGATCGAGCGAAGCGTTCAGCGGGATTCTGCAGGTGCGTGCGCGGTGGCGGCTGAGGAAATACGGGTCGACTGTATGCCGGCGCGTCGGCATCTGCTGCGGGATACCCGGCAATCCGACACCTATCTGAACGCGATGAGCGCGCTGGAACGCGTGATCGTGCAACTGCGAGGTGTCGATGCTCCGGCACCTTCGGCGGCGTATACCGCTGATGACCTGCGTGCGCTTTTTGAAGGCGACATGAGCGTGGAAGATCCGTTGGAGCCAGTGGGCGTACAGGGCAGGTTGATCCACGCCGCGTTGTTGGATCAGCGTGAGCACCTGTACCGGTTGCACCCTCGGCACATGGATACGACCTGCCGTGTGCAGATCGGCCGGTGGCTGGACGAAGCATGGCCGCGTCCAGCGCAAGAGGGGGAGCGTAATGCGGACCTTTCCGACAAGCAGGTCACGCGCGTGCTGCAGGAACTGGCGCACTTTCTGAATCGGAAGCACGGTCTGGGCTGAGAGTTCCGCACTGACCCGCAAAAAAAAACGCCCCGCGAAAGCGGGGCGTTCGTCTGACCGGTATACCGTTGCGACCTACTTGCGGTTCATCGTCGCATTGCGCTGGCCGGTGGTGGCCGACTTCTCACCCGCGAACGGGTTGAGCTTGCGGACCATCCACGGGTAGTCCGGCCACTCGTTCTTCAGCCACGGATGGTCCGGAGCGTTCAGCTCCAGCACGCGACGGGCGTCGTCGGCCAGGACCTTGTTGCCTGCGTGGGTGTAGGCATCTGCCAGCACTGCCACCGCGTCGTACTGGTAGGCACTCTGCGGATAGGTCTCCAGCAGATAGGTGGCACGGCCTGCGGCCGACAGCCACGCCTCGCGACGCAGGTAGTACAGCGCATTGTCCAACTCGTGCTGGGCGAATACGTCGCGCAGGTCGATCATGCGCTTGCGCGCATCTGCGGCGTAGCGGCTGTTCGGATAGCGGTCAACGACGATGTTGAAGTCCGCAAAAGCCTGACGCGGCGTGGACAGATCGCGGCGACTTGCGTCGAGCGACCATACGCGGCGGAGGAAAACCGTATCGCGATTACTGTTGGCCAAGCCACGCAGGTAGTAGAGATACGACACGTTGCGGTGGGTCGGGTAGGTCCGGATGAAGCGATCGACGCTGGAAACCGCGTCATCGTTCTTGCCGGCCTTGTACTGGGCGTAGGCGGTTTCGATCATCGCCTGCTCGGTATAGGGGCCGTACGGATACTGGGCCACCAGGCGGCGGAAGCTGGCCTCGGCGCCGCTCCAGTTGCCGCCTTCCATCAGGCCGTGGCCCTTCTGGTACAACGTCTCGACCGGCAGGCCATCATCAGGGTTATCGCCCTTGGTGCCGCGGTTGCAGCCGGTGGCGGCGATCACCAGGACCAGCAGCAGGGCGGTCAGGCGGACGGGCGCGAAGAACGGGGAAGAGCGTCGGATCATGGTGTCAAGGCGGGACGCGGCTGGAATACGAAGGGTCGATGATAGCCTAGTGTCCTGTCCAGCGACTGAAACAGGTCGCCGGGATCCCCGATTTCGTCTTGAAAAGTTGCCGCCATGTCCGATTCCTCTGCTGAACAGGCCCGCCAGGCCACCGTCCCCGATACCGCTGCAGGCCGCCGCTTCGATGCGGTGCTGGCCGAGCTGTTTCCGGAATACTCCCGCTCGAAGCTGACCGAATGGATCAAATCCGGCGATGTGCTGCTGGACGGGGTCACCGTGCGCGGACGCGACCCGGTCCGTGGCGGTGAGGTCGCCACCCTGAATGCGGTGCTGGAAACCCAGACCCACGCCGAGCCGGAAGACATCCCGCTGGATGTGCTGTTCGAGGATGAGCACCTGCTGGTGATCAACAAGCCGGTGGGCCTGGTGGTGCATCCGGGTGCCGGCAATTCCAGCGGCACGCTGGTCAACGCACTGCTGTACCGCGATGCGTCGGTGTCGGCACTGCCGCGCGCTGGCATCGTGCATCGCCTGGATAAAGACACCAGTGGCGTGATGGTCATCGCCCGCACCATCCAGGCGCAGACCGCCCTCGTGGAGCAGTTGTCCGAGCGCCAGGTGCACCGCCAGTACCTGGCCGTCGTGGTGGGGGCGCTGGTGGCCGGTGGCACGGCCGATGCGCCGATCGATCGCCATCCCCGTGATCGCCTGAAAATGGGCGTGCGCGAAGACGGCAAGGAAGCGATCACCCACTACCGCCTGCGCGAGCGGTTCCGCGCGCACACCGCGCTGGAATGCCGTCTGGAGACGGGCCGTACCCACCAGATCCGTGTGCATATGGCGCATCTGCGCCACGCGATCGTCGGTGACCAGTTGTACGGCGGTGCGTTGAAGCTGCCGAAGGGCGCCAGTGACGAGCTCGTCGCTGCGCTGCGCGGATTCAAGCGGCAGGCGCTGCATGCCGAGACACTGGAATTCAACCACCCGATCACCGGGGAGCCGGTGCGTAACACTGCCCCCGCGCCGGCGGACATGCTGCAGCTGATGAAAGCCCTGCATGACGACAGCAAGGCTTTCGCCGAACGCGAGCGGAACCGCTGGTGAGTGGGGGTGCGCTGCCGCTGCTGACGCCGGATTGGCCAGCCCCGGCCGGCGTGCACGCGTTGACCACGCGGCGGTACGGAGCGGGGGTGTCGCAGCCTCCGTTCGACCAATTCAATCTGGGCAATCGACACACCGCTGACGGCGACATTCCCGCCAGTGTGGAGTCCAATCGTCGCCTGTTGCAGGAGGGGCTTGGCCTGCCTTCCACGCCGCACTGGCTGCGGCAGGTCCATGGCACGACGGTGCTGCGCTTTGATGCAGCGCCTGCGGACGGAGGCGGCGAACCGGTCGCCGATGCTGCGGTGACATCGGTCCCCGGTGTGGTGCTGGCCATCCTGACCGCCGACTGCCTGCCGCTGGTACTGGCTGCGCGCGATGGCAGGGAGGTGGGCGCTGCCCACGCAGGGTGGCGGGGGCTGGCTGACGGGATGTTGGAGCAGACGGTCGCGGCGATGGAGACGGCACCGGCCGATCTGGTGGCATGGCTGGGTCCGGCAGCGGGCCCGGCGGAGTATGAAATCGGCGAGGACGTCTACCGTGCGTTCGTCGGGCACGATGCCGCGGCGGGCGCTGCCTTCGCGGCGACGCGGGCGGGGCATTGGAAGGTCGACCTGTACGCACTTGCGCGGCAGCGGCTGCAGGCGGCTGGCATGAACGCAGCCGATGTCCACGGTGGCACGCTGTCAACGATCGCAGACCCTGGATTTTTCTCGCACCGGCGAGACCGCCGTACCGGGCGCATGGCCACGCTGGTCTGGATGGCGTAGCGCGGAGCCGTGCTCGGCGGAATGTGTCCGCCAACGGCCCGCTGCGCTCGCCGACCGTGGGTCGGCGCTACTGATGTCCGATGCTCTGGTAGCGCCGAGCCGTGCTCGGCGGGGTGTGTCCGGCCACGGCCCGCTGCGCTCGCCGACCATGGGTCGGCGCTACCGATGTCGGATGCTCTGGTAGCGCCGAGCCGTGCTCGGCGGAATGTGTCCGGCCACGGCCCGCTGCGCTCGCCGACCGTGGGTCGGCGCTACGGATGTTGGATGCTCTGGTAGCGCCGAGCCGTGCTCGGCGGAATGTGTCCGGCCACAGCCCGCTGCGCTCGCCGACCGTGGGTATGCCGGTCGTCCTGACCGGCACCCTACGAGCCGTCGCAAGCGACGTTGGCAGCGGCTCCTGCCGCTGCCTTCGGCGCTACCGGGTCAGGCTTCCAGGGCCTGCAGGAAGCTCTGCCGCCAGTGATTGATGTCATACGTGCGCAGGTGCTCCATCATCGCGTGCCAGCGCTCCTGGCGGCGTTTCAGCGGCATCGTGGCAGCGGTGGCAATGGCATCGGCCACGCCGTCCAGATCATGCGGATTGACCAGCAGCGCCTGCTTCATCTCATCAGCCGCACCGGCCAGCAGGGACAACACCAGCACCCCCGGGTTCTCCGGATCCTGCGAGGCCACGTATTCCTTGGCGACCAGGTTCATGCCATCGCGCAGCGGGGTCACCAGTCCCACGGCCGCCGCGCGGTAGAAGCCGGTCAGCGTGGAATGGGTGAAGTTCTGGTTGACGTAGCGCAGGGGCGTCCAGTCCGGTGCGGCATGGCCCCCGTTGATGTGTCCGGCGATCTGCTCCAGCTGGCTGCGAAGGTGGCGGTACTCGGTGACGTCGCCGCGCGAGACGGGCGCGATCTGCAGATAGGTCAGGCTGCCATGCTGGTCAGCGTGGCGTTCCAGATAACGCTCGAATCCCTGGAAGCGCTCCGGCAGGCCCTTGGAGTAGTCCAGCCGGTCCACGCCGATCGCCAGCTGACGGTTGCGCAGGCTGTTGCGCAGGTCCTTGACCGCGGTCTTGTTGGCGGCCGCCTTGGCCTGCTGGGCGATACGTTCGGTATCGATGCCGATGGGAAAGGCCGCCGCGCGGAAGTGCCGACCATCCGGGGCTTCCAGTTGGCCATCGCCGAGCACGCGCCCCCCGCCGAACAATCGCAGATAGGTCTGGAACCGATCCGCATCGCGCTGGGTCTGGAAGCCCACCAGGTCGCAGGCGTACAGCGAGGAAAACAGGCGCAGATGGTCCGGCATCGCCTGCAGCAGATCGGCCGACGGCATCGGCACGTGCAGGAAGAAGCCGATCCGGCAGCCGATGCCGCGCTCGCGCAGCATGGCCGCGAGCGGGATCAGGTGGTAGTCGTGGATCCAGACGATGTCGTCCTCGCGCAGCAGCGGCGCGAGTTTGCTGGCGAACAGCTCGTTGACACGGTGGTAGGTCTCGCGCGTGCCCCGGTCGTAGTCCACCAGGTCCAGGCGGAAGTGCAGCAGCGGCCACAACGTACGGTTCGCGAAGCCGTTGTAGTAGCCATCCACGTCGCGCTTGTTGAGGTCCATGGTGACGTAGCGGATGTCACCCTCCACCTGTTCGTGCAGCGCGCCGCTGTTTTCCTTGACCGACTTGCCACTCCAGCCGAACCACACACCGCCGCGCTCCTTCAGCGCGGCGAGCAGGCCGACCGCCAGGCCGCCGGGCCGTGTATCGCCGGGGATCGCAACCCGATTGGAAACAACGACGAGCCGACTCACGAGGCCTCCTGCCAGGAACGCGACAAGCGCATCGCCGCAGTGATCAGACCCACGTGCGAATACGTCTGCGGGAAGTTGCCCCAGGCCTCACCGGTCTCGAAGGAAAGATCCTCGGACAGCAGGCCCAGATGGTTGCGGCGCGACAACAGGACCTCGAACATCGCGCGTGCTTCGTCCATGCGACCGATCGCGGCGAGTGCGTCGATGTACCAGAACGTGCAGATGGTGAAACTGGTCTCCGGTTCGCCGAAATCGTCCGGCGCGACGTAGCGGTACAGCGCATCGCCATGCTTCAGGTCGCGGCCGATGGCTTCGACGGTGGCGACGAAGCGTGCATCTTTGGCTTCGATGAAACCGATGTCGGCGAGTAGCAACAACGAGGCATCCAGGCGGTGGCCACCGAAGGCATCGGTGAAGTAGCCGAGTTCTTCGCTCCACGAGTCGCGCATGATGCGCTGGTGGATGGTATCGGCGCGACCGCGCCAGTAGTCCGCGCGGTCGTCGAGCTTCAAGCGCACGGCGATCTTGCACAGGCGATCGCAGGCGGCCCAGCACATTGCTGCGGTGTATGTATGCACTTCAGTGCGACCACGGAACTCCCACAGGCCGGCATCGGGCACGTCATGCAGCAGGAAGGCCTGTTCGCCCAGCGGCTCCAGCCGCGCGAACGCATGCTCATCGCCGGGGTCCTGCAGGCGACGGTCGAAGAACAGCTGGGTCGATGCCAGCACCACGCTGCCGTACACATCATGCTGGCGCTGCACCCAGGCCAGGTTGCCGCGGCGCACCGGGCCCATGCCACGGTAGCCGGACAGCGAAGGCACTTCGTGCTCGTCCAGCGTGGCTTCGAAACCGATGCCGTACAGCGGCTGCAACGTGCCGTCGGCCGTGGCCAGGTTGAAGATGTAGCCGAGGAACTGCTCCATGGTGCGCGTGGCGCCCAGGCGGTTGAGCGAACGCACCACGAAGGCCGCATCGCGCAGCCAGCAATAGCGGTAATCCCAATTACGGATGCTGCCCGGTGCTTCCGGGATGGAGGTTGTCATGGCGGCGATGATCGCGCCGCTGTCCTCGTACTGGCACAACTTCAGCGTGATCGCGCTGCGGATCACCGCGTCCTGCCACTCCAGCGGAATGGAAAGATAGCGGACCCACTCGCGCCAATAATCCCGCGTGCGCTGGAACGCTTCCTGCACATAGCCGCTCAGTGAGCGGTTGAGGGATTCGTCCACGCCCAGCACCAGGTGGACGGGGTGGTTGAGCACGAAGGGCAGGCCCTCACGCACGAAGCGGATGGGCACATCGGTGGTCAGGCGCAGCACGTGGTCGGGCAGGACCCAGCGCACATGGTTGCTGCCCCAGGTGGAGTCCGGCACGCGCTGGCCCCAGTCTGCCAAGGGCCGCGCCAATACGCGGATGCGCGGGCTGCCCGAGATCGGGCGTACCTGGCGGATCAGGCTGACGGGACGGTAGAAGCGGTCGTTCTGACGCCAGCGCGGGGCGAAGTCGATGATCTCGATCGCGCCGCCGTGGGTATCGCGCAACACCGTCCGCAGGATCGCGGTGTTGCTGATGTACTCCTGCTCGGTGCTGTCCAGGTCCTCCAGCTCAACGGTGAAGTCACCGCCTTCCTGTTGGTTGGGGCTGAGCAGGGCACAGAAGGTGGGGTCGCCGTCGAACGTGGGAAGGCAGCTCCAGACAACGCGGGCCTGGCGGTCGATCAACGCACCAAAACTGCCGTTGCCGACAACGCCGAGGTTCAGATCAGGGTGGGTCATGGGCGGAACATCTCGTCTGCAGCCGTGGGGGCCGGCCTACCAGGCATTCTCACGCAACCATGCGTGCACGCTGCGTATGTCCTTGAGCTGGAACACCGCCGTGCTGGGGTCGCGTTCACCTACCAGCACGCTCCAGCCATGCAGGCCGTTGGCGGCTTCGAAGCCGTGCTCGTCGGTCAGGTCATCGCCCAGGAACACCGGCAGACGCCCACGGAAGGGCAGGTACTGCATCATCCGGCGTACAGCGCGGCCCTTGTCGCTGCCGACCGGGACGAACTCGACGACGTGGTCGCCGGGTTGCAGCCGATAGCCCGCGTTGCCGCGGATATGACGGTCGGCGAACGCCCGGACCTGCTCGGCCGCGTGAGGTGCGGCACGCCAGTGCAGCGCCATGCTCGGGCCCTTGTCTTCCACCAGCACACCGGGGTGGCCGTGGGCAAAGCGCATGGCTTGCTCGTGCAGTGCATGCAGCCACTCGGTCGTGCTTTCGTCTTCCGTCGTGTCGTGGACCGTGCCGGAAGCATCGCGCAGTTGGTGCCCATGCAGGCCCGCAGCCGGCAGGTGCAACGGCGCGAACAGCGCATCGAGCTGCGCCAGCGGACGGCCGCTGACCAGGGCGACGGCGCCCTCGAGTCGGTCACTGATGCGACCGATGGCCTCTCGCACTTCGGGCAACAACGTTACCGCGTCGGGGCTGTCTGCGAATTCGATCAAGGTGCCATCGACGTCGAGGAACAACGCGCAGGCGTCGTCCAGCAACGGTGGCGGCGGACGTAGGGGAAGGTCGTTTGCCATGCCGGGCACGATGCCAGCGCCGGTGTGAGCACCAGGTCATCGCGTTGTCGAGGGTGGGGGTCGGATCGCCTTCGCCGTGCGCAGGCGGTCCGACCCCGGCGTGCTGCCTCAGAAGGTGTAGCGCACCCGCCCGTAGAAGTACGCGCCGTTGCTGCCGATCGGTGACAACACGTCGTAGGGCAGGTTGCCGTAGTAGTAGATGTCTTCGTTGGACAGGTCGGGATAATTGTCGGTCAGGTTCTGCCCACCGATCGCCACGCTCCACTGCGGGGTGATGCGGTATTCCGCTTCCGCGTCCAGCTGCCACTCGGCCTGGTACGTCTGGGTGGGCTCGAAGCCGCCGCCGAAGTTGAACACCCGCGTGGCGCTGCCATGACGGCTGACACGGCTGGTCAGCGACCAGCGATCGTTGCTCCACGAGGCAGAAAACTGCGCACGTGTACGTGGCGTGGCATCGGTGAGGGTATTGCTTTCTTCCACGCCGAACAGCACATACGCCGGATCCAGCGCCTGCAGCGCCGACGGGGTCGGCAGCACGTTTTTGAGTTCTGTCTTGGCGTATGCCCAGGTGCCGGTCAGCTGCAGCTGACCATTCCCGAGCGCATGGCGCCAGTTGGCGACCAGTTCGGCACCCCGGGTGCGGGTATCGGCGGCGTTGACGAAGAAGCTGGCGCTTTCAAGGCCGGCGACGCCGTACTGCTGCTGCACGAATGCCGTCAGCGCATCGCCGGTGATTGCCTCGGAGAGTGCGATGCGGTCATCGATGTCGATCTGGAACAGATCCAGTGACACGTCGAAGTTCTCGCCGATGCGGCTGGTGAAACCCAGGCTGGTGTTGAGCGACTTCTCCGGCTTCAGGTCGCTGGCGCCGAGGCCGCGGGCGATCGGATTGTTCACCGAGAGCAGCCGCCCCTGCACCAGTTGGCCTGCGGCGTTGTAGCCGGTAGAGGTGGACTCGTAGCCGATCTGTGCCAGCGACGGTGCTCGGTAATTGTTCGATACCGAACCGCGCACAGCGAAGGCGGGGGTGAACTCGTAGCGCAGGCCGAGTTTGCCGGTCAGTTCGCCGCCGAAATCATCGTGGTGTTCGTAACGCGCGGCGACATCACTGGATAGATGCTCGCCGAACTGGCTGGAGACGCTGGCGTAGACGCTGGCCACGTCGCGGGCCAGGTCGGCCGCGTCCTGCGGGGTCAAGCCGCCGCCGGCCTGCGAGCCGGTGGGACGGTCGGTGAACGGGCCGGCTGCATAACTGGCCGGATCGCCCGGGCGCGTCTCGTAGCGCTCATGGCGGGCCTCCGCGCCCACGCCCACGCTGTGGGTGATGTCCTCGCCCTGCTGGAAGACCCGGCCTAGGTCCAGGTTCGCCACGGTCTGCGCGTACTGGTAATCGGCGGTCTTGAAGCGGGTCGGGCTGGTGGGGCCCAGCGACGCATTCAACGTGTTGCGCATGCGATAGGTGAAGTCGTTCTGGCCGAAGTCCACGCTGGCGTCATAGTTCCATTCGCCCCACTGCCCACGGGCACCGGCCACCGCCTGCACGTCGCGGTTTTCGCCTTCGGAGATCGGGCGGTAGCCGTTGGGATAGAGCTCCTTCCAGTTCGCTTCGCCGTCGGGGTAGCGGAAGTAGTTGGCGCCTTCGCTGTCGCGCTGGTTGTAGGTGCCAAAGGCATAGAACGTACTGGTTTCGCCAAACGGGATCTCCGTGTTCAACCAGGCGTTGAGGTCCTTGCTGGCACCGTCGCCCAGGACGTAATTGCGCTGGCCCCGCAGCGCCAGGTTGGCATCAGTCTGGTCCCACGGCGGGATCTGGTCGAAGCCTGCGCGATTGGTGGCTTCGCGGTTCTTGTACTCCACGCCGACGCGCAGGAAGCCGCCGTCGTCGCTGAGTGCAGTGCCGACGTTGGCGCTGAAATTGCCGGTCTGGCCATCGGTCAGGGTGCGGCCGATCGGCTTGAGGTCGGTGTGATATGCGCCGAAGCTGGCCTCGATGGCGCCGCCTTCCGGGGTATTGTCCAGGATCACGTTGATGACACCCGCCACCGCGTCCGATCCGTACAGCGCGCCGGCACCATCGCGCAGCACTTCGATGCGCTTGATCGCGCTGACCGGGATGGCGTTGAAGTCCACCGGTGTGGTGCCGCGGCCGATCTTGCTGCCGGTGCTGACCAGGGCGCTGTGATGGCGGCGCTTGCCGTTGACCAGCACCAGTACCTGGTCCGGCGACAGGCCACGCAACTGCGCAGCGCGCACGTGATCGGCACCGCCCGAGTTGGACTGGCGCGGGAAGTTGAAGGAGGGCAGCAACGATTGCAGCGCGCTGCCGAGCTCGCCATTGATCACGCCGGCCTTGCGGATGTCTTCTGCCGTGAGCACGTCCACCGGCGAAATGGACTCCAGCACGGTGCGGTCCGATGCGCGGGTGCCGGTCACGATCACCGTGTCCAGGTTGGTGGCGTCCTGCGCGGTGGCCAGCAGGGGGAACAGTGCGAACGCGATGGCGAAGCCCAAGGGCGACGCGGTCAGGCGGTGGGACATGGAAACTCCGGTTGCGGGCACGACATGGGGAAGGGGCAGGATGGCTTCAGTTACATCCATCCGGATATAGCGATATATTATCTTGGCGTGATGGCAGATGCGACGCAAGTCCCTCTTTTTCATCGCATCAGCTGATGCCGCATTGGCATGTGGGTGGTTGCAGTTGCAACCTGTGTCGCTGTGTAGGCTGTGCCGTTGCGTGTCGTCCGCCGAGGAGACTTCGGCGTTACCGTGGGGTTCTGGAGAGTGTTGAAGATGAAGCGTTTTGCCGTACTGATTGCCTTAGCGTTGGCGACCACCGGGTGCACCACCTTGTCGGCGGGCACGCCGGCGGCATCGTCTGCCACCGCGACCCTGCAGGGCGATGCCGCACGTCCGGCCAACGCCAACGGGTGGGTCCGCAGCGAGCTGTACTTCGGCGTAGGTGAGGAACGCGGTGCCGGTGAGCGCGAGCAGGCCAACACCATCAGTGACGCGCAGTGGCGCGCGTTCCTGGACAAAGAGGTGACGCCGCGCTTCCCCGATGGCTTGACCGTGTTCGATGCGTACGGTCAGTGGCTGTTCCGCGGTGACCCGGAACCCAATCGCCTGCGTACCAAGGTGTTGGTGGTGCTGCACGAAGACAGCCCGCAGCGCCGTGCCGACATTGAAGCGATCCGCCTGGCGTGGAAAACCGCGACCAAGCACCAGTCCGTGCTGTGGTCGCGCCAACCGGTGGAAGTGTCCTTCTGAACGCGCTGGGCTATGGGCTGCTGATCGCCGTGCTGGGCGGCTCCGGTGGGGTGGACGAGGTCCGTGCACAGGACCGCGAATCGATCCGCTTCGACGTCGCACCGGGTGTGCCCGTCGAGGCGACGGTGCGCGACGAGGGCGGTGTCGAGGTGCGCATCGGCAGCGCGGGTGCCATCCAACAGGTGGCGGGTGTGGCCGACGCGGATGGCAAGGCGCGGCTGGACCATGAGGACGTCGACTTCGACGGTCACCTGGATCTCGTGGTGCGGGCGAGCGTGGGGCAGGTCAACGAGGCGGTGGCGGTCTACCGCTATGACGCGGCCAGTGGGCGGTTGCAGACGCTGCGCGTGCCGTCCGGCACGCAGGCCAACTGCGATGGGTTGTGGTCGCTCACGGTGGATGTGTCCAGCCGGACGCTGGTCAGTACCTGCCGTGGCGGGCCCATGTGGTACACCGACCTTTATCGCTACGCGGGCGACGCGCTGTACCTGTATCGCGTCGAGCGGATGATGATGCTGGAGACGCCAGCGCTTGAGGCGGTGTTGGACGTCGACGTCGCCGAAGACGCTGGCCCGCTGGCGGTCTGGAGCACCTTGGCGGCCGACGGTCGGGTGCTGGAGCACGCCGTTGCCGGTGGCCTGGCAGTGCCCGCGCATGGCGTGCCCCTGAAGGGCGTGACGGCGCGTGTTGTCGCATCACGCCAACCGCTGTATGCCGCACCGGGCGATACGAGCACGCGCCGCTATCTGGTTGCCGGCGACCGCGTTGAGCTGTTGGACGAGCGCGATGGCTGGCTGCAGGTGCGCTACCGCAATCCATCCAAGGGACCGGTGCTGGGCTGGGTGCCCGTTGCTTTGCCGTAACCGGCGGCATGCCTACGGCGGTGTCACCGGAGGGGGCTTAGACTCCGGCGTTCCCTCTCCAGGAAGCCAAGGCCATGAGCAAGCGCGTCGCCGATATCGTTGTTGAGACCCTGCAGCAGGCGGGCGTACGACGCTGCTACGGCATTGTCGGCGACACCTTGAACCATGTCACCACGGCAATCCATGGCAGCGAGATCGACTGGGTGCACGTGCGCCACGAAGAGGTGGCCGCGTTTGCCGCCGGTGCCGACTCACTGATCAGTGGCGAGTTGACCGCGTGCGCGGGGTCGTGCGGGCCCGGCAGCCTGCACTTCATCAACGGCGTGTTCGAGAACAATCGCAATCGCGCGCCCATGGTCCTGATCGCCAGCCAGATCGTTACCAGCGAACTGGGCATGGAGTTTCCGCAGGAGGTCGATTTCAAGGCGGTGTATGCCAGTTGCAGCGTGTTCTGCGAGCAGGTGTACAGCGCCGAGCAGGCGCGCCGCGTGGTGACCCTGGCATGCCAGGCGGCGATCAGCCGACGAGGCGTGGCGGTGGTGATCCTGCCGTCCGACATCAGCGAACAGGCGGTCAAGCACGATCCGCCGTTCGCGGTGCATCGCGCGCAACCGGTGCTGCGTCCGTCGGACGAGGAGCTGCTGCGTATCGCCGAGCTGATCGGCCTCGGCAAGCGCATCGGCATCTATGCCGGTGCCGGCTGCGAGGGCGCGCATGCGCCGCTGCTGGAGCTGGCGAGGCGGCTCAATGCGCCCATCGCCCACACATCGCGGGCCAAGGATTTCGTCGAGCCTGAAAATCCCTTCAACATGGGCATGACCGGCATCTTCGGCATCGAATCGGGGTTCCACACGGTGATGGAGTGCGACACGTTGCTGCTGCTCGGCGCGGACTTCGCGTGGGGCCAGTACTACCCGGACAAGGCCACCATCATCCAGGTCGACCGTGATGGCAGCCATCTGGGCCGGCGCCATCCGGTGGACCTCGGTGTGGTCGGCGACATCCGGCCTACGCTGGAGGCGTTGCTGCCGATGCTGCCGCCGCGCGAAGACAGCGACTTCCTGGATGAGTGCATCAGCCACCGCGACAAGGCCCTGGCCAAGCGCGCCGCGGAAGAAGCGCCGGGTGAAGGGGGACTGATCCATCCGCAGTACCTGACCGCGCTGCTGGACCAGCACGCGGCCGACGATGCGCTGTTCACCGGCGACTGTGGCTCGCCGATGGTGTGGCTGCTGCGCCATATCCGCGTCAACGGCCGCCGGCGTACGCTGACCAGCCTGCTGCACGGCACGATGGCCAACGCCATGCCGCAGGCGCTGGGCCTGCAGAAGGCCTTCCCCGGCCGGCAGGTGGTCGCGCTGTGTGGCGACGGCGGCCTGACGATGCTGATGGGCGATCTGTTGACCGCGGTGCAGGAAAACCTGCCGATCAAGATCGTGGTGTTCAACAACGGCTCGCTCAACTTCGTAGAGCTGGAGCAGAAGGTAGAGGGCCTGTTGGACTACTACACCGAGTTGAAGAATCCGGATTTCGGCAAGCTCGCCGAGGTGATCGGTTTCCATGGCCGCACCGTGACCCGCAGCGAAGAGCTGGCGCTGGCCGTGCAGGACCTGCTGGCACACCCTGGCCCGGCATTGCTCGATGTACACACCACGCCCACCGAGCTGGTGATGCCGCCGCAGGTCGAGGCCGGGCAGGTGGTGGGCACCGCGCGCTACATGGCCAAGGCGGTGCTGGCCGGGCGTATCGGCGAGGTCAAGGACCTGCTGGCGGACAACTTCCTGAAGCGCTGAAGCGGCCAGCGCCGCAGCCCTCCCGAGAGGGGAGGGCTCTGCGCCCGGGTGCAGGACGGTGCGGCCCGTGGCTGCGGTGATGCCCGGGCCGGGATGTTTCAGCACGAACCATCATTGGCATCCGGGCTTCGCGAGGCCTACCATCGGCGGTCCCCACACCCCCCACCGCCCCCACATGTCCGTTCCTGCTCCTGCCGCTCCGCGGCGCTGGTTCGTCGCCGGCGATCTCAATGGTTTCTTCGGCCTGGTGGTCGACAATCTGTCCATCCTCGGTTTCATCGCCATGGCGTTGGTGGGGATGTTCCAGTTCCCGGCCGAGGTGGTGTTCACCCGCATGTTCCCGGGCACCGCCTTTGGTGTGCTGGTCGGCAACGTGCTGTACACCGTCATGGCGCGGCGGCTGGCAGCGCGCACCGGGCGCGACGATGTCACCGCGATGCCGCTCGGGCTCGACGCGCCGACCAGCATCGGCATGGCCCTGCTGGTGCTGGGGCCGGCCTTCGTGGCCTTCAAGGCGCAGGGCATGGACCCGAACGCTGCAGCGATTGCCACCTGGCAACTGGGCATGGCCTCGCTGGTCATCATGGGCCTGCTCAAGCTGGTGCTCTCTTTCTTCGGCGAAGCGGTGACCCGCGCATTGCCGCGGGCCGCGTTGCTGGGCTCCATCGCGGGCATCGCGCTGGTGCTGATGGGCCTGTTGCCGCTGCTCGAAACGCTGCGCTCGCCCTTGGTCGGCTTCGTCACCCTGGGCCTGCTGCTGTATGTGCTGATCGCCAAGGGCAAGCTGCCGGTGCGCGGGCCTGGCGTACTGCTGGCCTTCGTCTTCGGTACCGTGCTGTATTACGGACTGGGCATGGCGGGGCTGGGTGCGCCCGGCTTCCAGATACCGGTGTGGGCAGCGCCGCAGATCGTGCTGCCGCTGCCGACGCTGGGCTTCCTCGACGGCATGCCGACGGCGATGACCTATCTGCCGCTGCTGTTGCCGTTCGGGTTGTTGATGGTGGTCGGTGGCATCAACGTGTCCGAGAGCGCGCGCGCTGCCGGTGATGACTACCGCACGCGTGACATCCTGCTGGTGGAAGCCGTCGCGACGCTGGTCGCGGGTGTCTGTGGCGGCGTTGCACAGACCACGCCGTATATCGGCCAGCCGGCGTACAAGCACATGGGCGCGCGTAGCGGTTACACCCTGCTGACGGGGCTGTTCATCGGAATCGGCGGCATGCTCGGCATCGTATCGGGGCTGGTGCAGTGGCTGCCGCTGGCGGTGCTGGCGCCGATCATCGTCTACGTGGGCATCGACATCACCACCCAGGCCTTCCAGGCCACGCCGAAACAGCACGCCGGTGCGATGGTGCTGGGCTTCCTGCCATCGGCGGCCTACCTGTTGGCGATCAAGGCGCCGGGCTGGATCGCGCCGGAGCAGTTGGTGGCCATGCTGACCAAGGTGGATGGGCATGGGCTGCCCGAGCTGGCGGTGATCTTCGCGCTGGGCAATGGCTTCATCATCACCTCGATGCTGTGGATCGCCACGGTGGCGGCGATGGTCGACGGGTACCTGCGCCGGGCCTGTGGCTTCCTGCTGGTGGCTGCAGGGCTGACCCTGTTCGGGCTGATCCATTCGGTGGATCCCCGCGGTGGCATCTACCTGCCGTGGGACCTGCAGGGCCTGGCGCGCATCATCAGCTGGCAGTTCGCCGGGGCCTACGTTGCGCTGGCCGTGCTGCTGGCCCTGCTGTCGCTGCAGAAGCAGCCCGTCCCCCGCCCATGACGACCGCCGGTTGCTGACGGCCAGCGGCCGTCACTACCGTGCCATTCCGGCACCGGTAACCGTCTCATTCCGCCCCCCGGTAACCGTGTCATTCCGCCACCGGTAGCGCCGAGCCATGCTCGGCGAGCGCAGCGGCAAGCGCCGACGCCAGGCGCCGACAGCCAGCGGCCATCTCTACCGTTTCATTCCGGCGCGTCCAGCTCCGGGTAATGGCGGAAGATGCCATTGGTGTTGAAGGCCACGCGCCGCTCGGATTTCAGGTACGCGGCAATGCCCGGCCGCTTTTCCACGCGGTCCTTCAGCGCTGCAAGCAGCGGCAACGAAGGCCACAGCGTGCGCATCCGCTGCGGGAACATGTAGTCCAGCCCGCTCAGCAGCTGGAAGAGCGACAGGTCGACGTAAGAGTGCTCGCGCAGCGGGTGCCGTCCGCCGTTCTCCTTGATCACGTTTTCGAAGTAGTCCAGGAACTTGGGCATCCGTTCTCCGCGCATCGAAGCTGCCCGCGCCTTCGCTTCGGCTCTCTGGTCTTCGTAGTACGCCGACGCCGCGATGGGGTGGTGGGTGTCATGCACCTCGGCGACCAGGTCGGCAATGGTCAGCTGAAGCTGCACGGCCTGCGTGCGTCGCGATGCGGCATGCGGCACCAGGTCCAGCGTGGGGCCGAGGAAATCCAGGATGGCGGCCACCTGTGCGACCACCTGCCGGCCGGCCTTGAGGAACGGCGGGGCAAACGGGCGGCCCCCCTCGGCCTTGCCGGCGAGGAATGCGTCCATCACCTCATCCCCGTGTTCGCGCGCCATGTCGGTGTAACCGGCGCCGGCATCCTCCAACGCCAATCGGACGAACTCGCCACGCCCCTGGATCCCGGTCCAGTAATAAAGCTCGTAATGCATGTCGGTCCCGTGTCATGAAGGCGACGCCAGTATGTGACGCGGAAGGGCAGGGAACGGTGAGCATGGCCTGCACGCCCTGTTTCCTCCCTCTGGCCGATGATCTCAGATGCCCTTGAAACCGGCGGCAGCAGCCGCATCTGGTGGGTAGTGCCGGCGTGGCCGGCTTCTCATGATCGAGGATCTGACATGCGGATGGACAAGCTCACCTCGCGTTTCCAGCAAGCGCTGGCGGACGCGCAGTCGCTGGCCGTAGGCCGCGATAATTCCATCGTTGAACCGGTGCACGTGTTCAGCGCCCTGTTCGACCAGGCCGGTGGCAGTACCCGGCCCCTGCTGTCCCAGGCGGGTGTCAACGTGACCGTGCTGCGTGAGCGCCTGGACGAGGCGCTGGCGGCATTGCCGAAGGTTTCCGGGCAGGCCGGTAACCTGTCCATCGGCAACGACCTCAACCGGCTGCTCAACCACACCGACAAGCTGGCACAGCAGCAGGGCGATGCCTTCATCGCGAGCGAATGGTTCGTGCTGGCGGCGCTGGAAGATGGCGGCACCCTGGGCATGGCGCTGCGCGCTGCCGGTGCCGACAAGGCGCGCCTGCAGGCGGCCATCGACAAGCTGCGCGGCGGCGAGAAGGTGCAGTCGGAAAGCGCAGAGGAACAGCGCCAGGCGCTGGAGAAGTACACCATCGACCTGACCGCGCGCGCTGAGAGCGGAAAGCTCGATCCGGTGATCGGCCGTGACGAGGAGATCCGACGCACCATCCAGGTGCTGCAGCGACGCACCAAGAACAATCCGGTGCTCATTGGCGAGCCCGGCGTGGGCAAGACCGCCATCGTAGAGGGCTTGGCCCAGCGCATCATCAACGATGAGGTGCCCGAAGGCCTGCGTGGCAAGCGGGTGCTGTCGCTGGACATGGGCGCGCTGATCGCCGGTGCGAAGTTCCGCGGTGAATTCGAAGAACGCCTGAAAGGCGTGCTCAATGATCTCGCCAAGAGCGAAGGGCAGGTCATCCTGT
Source organism: Stenotrophomonas sp. 169 (assembly GCF_014621775.1). Taxonomy (NCBI): domain Bacteria; kingdom Pseudomonadati; phylum Pseudomonadota; class Gammaproteobacteria; order Lysobacterales; family Lysobacteraceae; genus Stenotrophomonas; species Stenotrophomonas sp. 169. The sequence continues at coordinate 3,141,169 of NZ_CP061204.1, read as the reverse complement.
TCATCGACGAGCTGCACACGATGGTCGGCGCAGGCAAGGCCGATGGTGCGATGGACGCCGGCAACATGCTCAAGCCGGCGCTTGCGCGCGGCGAACTGCACTGCGTCGGTGCCACCACGCTGGATGAGTACCGCAAGTACATCGAGAAAGACGCCGCGCTGGAGCGTCGTTTCCAGAAGGTGCTGGTGGGTGAGCCGTCGGTGGAGGACACCATCGCCATCCTGCGCGGTCTGAAGGAAAAGTACGCGGTCCACCATGGCGTGGAGATAACCGATCCGGCGATCGTCGCGGCCGCCACGTTGTCGCACCGCTACATCAGTGACCGGCAGCTGCCGGACAAGGCCATCGACCTGATGGACGAGGCCGCCTCGCGCATCCGCATGGAGATCGATTCCAAGCCGGAAGAGCTGGACCGACTGGAGCGCCGGTTGATCCAGCTGAAGATCCAGCGCGAGATGCTGAAGAAAGAAAAAGACGAGGCGTCCCGGCAGCGCTTGGCGGACCTCGAGAGCGACATCGACGCGCTGGAGCGTGATTTCTCGGACCTCAACGAAGTCTGGAAGTCGGAGAAGGCGGCGCTGCAGGGCGCAACCCGGATCAAAGAGCAGATCGAGCAGGCACGGCTGGAGCTGGAGTCGGCGCAGCGTCGGCAGGATTTTGGTCGCATGAGCGAAATCCAGTACGGCCAGTTGCCGCAGCTGGAGAAGCAGCTCGCTGCCGCGCAGGAGGCCGAGAACACCGAGTTCAAGCTGGTGCAGGACCGCGTTACGGCCGAGGAAATCGCAGAGGTGGTTTCCCGCTGGACCGGTATCCCGGTCAACCGCATGCTGGAAGGCGAGCGCGAGAAACTGCTGCGGATGGAAGACGAACTGCACCGGCGTGTGGTGGGGCAGGAAGAGGCCATCAAGGTCGTGTCCGATGCGGTGCGGCGCTCGCGTGCGGGTCTGTCCGATCCTGACCGACCGAGTGGCTCGTTCCTGTTCCTGGGCCCCACCGGCGTGGGCAAGACCGAGCTGTGCAAGGCCCTTGCCGAGTTCCTGTTCGACAGTACCGATGCGATGATCCGCATCGACATGAGCGAGTTCATGGAGAAACACAGCGTCGCCCGTCTGGTCGGTGCGCCTCCCGGTTACGTCGGTTACGAAGAAGGTGGCTACCTGACCGAAGCCGTGCGTCGTCGTCCGTATTCGATCATCCTGCTGGATGAAGTGGAAAAAGCGCATCCGGATGTATTCAACATCCTGCTGCAGGTACTCGACGATGGCCGGTTGACCGATGGCCAGGGCCGCACCGTGGACTTCCGCAACACAGTCATCGTGATGACGTCCAACCTGGGTTCGCATCAGATCCAGGACATGAGTGGCGATGATTCGCCGGAGGCCTACACCCAGATGAAGGCCGCCGTGATGGGCGTGGTGCAGGCGCATTTCCGCCCGGAGTTCATCAACCGGCTGGACGACATCGTGGTGTTCCACCCGTTGGACAAGCAGCAGATCAAGCAGATCGCACGGATCCAGATGCGTGGCCTGGAATCGCGGCTGGCCGAGCGCGGCTTGAAGCTGCAGGTCAGCGATGCGGCATTTGAATCGCTGGGTACGGCGGGCTTCGATCCCGTCTACGGGGCGCGGCCGTTGAAGCGCGCGATCCAGTCGCAGCTGGAGAACCCCCTGGCGCAGAAAATCCTGTCAGGTGAGTTCAGTAGTGGCGACACGATTGGCGTGGAAGCCGAGAACGGCAGGTTGCATTTCAGCGTGCGGTGAACAAGCGCTGCAGCGGCCAGGTTCGCCTGGCCGCTGCAGCTGCGGTCAGAGGAAACGAATCTGCTGGTCGGCAGGCCGTGTCATGGCCATGCCGGCGGTGCAGTTGAAGGCTTCGGTGAACTCCGGAAAGTTCGACGGCGCACCGTCAGCGCGCACAGGCTCAGGCGGGTGAGCGACGATGGCGCGATCCAGCTCAGCCCGCTGCGGAGTCGAAATGGCTCGATGTGCCACCGCGTAGGCGATGAAGAATCGCTGCTCGCGGGTCTGGCCATCGATCATCGGATCCGGGGTCCCCGCCGTCGCCTGCCGCATTGCCTGCAACGCGATGGACAGCCCGCCCAGGTCGGCCAGGTTCTCATCAAGGGTCAGCTTACCGTCCACCGCAAGTCCGTCACCCTCGTAACGGTTGAACTGCTGGGCAAGCTGGTCTGCGCGTGCTTTGAACTGCTGCCGGCTGTACGGCGTAAGCCAATCGCCTCCGTGGCCGTGCTCGTCGAACGAGGTGCCGACCGTGTCGAATCCGTGGGCGATTTCGTGGCCGATGATCGCGCCGATGCCTCCGTAGTTGAGGGCGGCGTCGGCGTTGGCGTCATGGAACGGAGGCTGCAGCAGTGCGGCCGGGATCGCGATCAGGTTCAATGAGACATCCTGATAGGCGTTCACTGTCTGCGGCGTCAGCTTCCAATGATGGTGATCGGCGGGCTGGCCCAACTGGGCCACATTGCGACGCTGGGCATGTGCCCGCACGGCCTGCATGTTTTCCAGGAACGAGGTGCGCCCGGTGCCGACATCGCCCCAAACCGGCCATTGGCTGGGACAGCCGACCTCGATGCGCTGCGTGTTCGCTTTCTGCATCGCCCTTTCGCGGGTTTCGGCGTCCATCCAGTCACACTGGGCGATCCTGTTTTTCAGCGCAGAGGTCAGCTGCTGGGTAATGGTCTTCAATGAACGTGCAGTATCAGCGGGAAACGCAACCTGCGCGTAGGCCGGGCCCATCGCGTCCCCTGCTGCTTGCTGGATCATGCCGAGTATCCGCGCAAAGCGGGGCACGCGGGATCTGCGGCCCTTGATCACCCCGCCATGAAACGCATCATGGGTGTCGACGAAGGCGGCGGACAGACACGGAGCTGCGTCGTCGGTGGCATGGAAGCGCAGGTAGGCCTTCCAAGTCTCCAGTGGAGTGTCCCTCAGCAGGGTATCGAGCTTCTGGAAGAAGGTCGGCATGCCCAGTGAGAACGTGGCAGGTGGCTGCAGACCCTGGGCGTGGAAGAAGCGCCGCCAATCAAGATTGGGTGTCTGCTGTCGAGCCTGCTCGGGGGTGACGATGTTGTGGAACACGGAGATATCGGTAGCCAGTTTGGAGAAGGGTACCGAAGCCGCCGCCAGCTCACGTTCGATCAGTAGGATCTCCGGCGCCAGCCTGTCGGCGTCACTGCGGGGCATACCGGAAAGCACAAGCGTTTCCACCACGTGCGCGCGGTATGCATCGATGAGGGGGCCTTTTTGCGGGTCGTCGTACCACTCGCTGCTGGGCAGGCCCAGACCGGATTGCGCGAAATACCCGATATTGGTCGCCGGGTCTTCGAAGTCGGGACGCACGGTAAAGGTGAACAATGGATTGGCGTCACGCCGGGAGGCATCGAACAGATATTTGATGAGCGCGTTTGTGTCCCTTACCGCTTCGATGGCCTCCAGCGCAGGTTGCAGAGGCCGGCGGTCGGCCACCTCGATACCCACCTCATCCATGCCTGTTGCCCACAGGTCACCGATCACCTTGGCTGGCTTGTCCGGCGTCCGCTCGATGGCCATCTGTTCGGCCAACTGCTGGCAGACCAGCAGTGCATTGGTGCGCAGGTGATCGAGCGTGCCCAACTGGGTTCTACTGGGTTGCAGCGTGGTCGTCTCTTCCCACCGTCGATTCACGTGTGCACCAAGCGAGACGCAGGGGGAAATGTCCGGTTCCAGATCACTGACATTGAAGCGCATCGGCGGCAGCAGCCGCTGCGGATCGAGCCTATAACGCGGGAGGGGCGGATGCGTGACCGGGGCCGGCGCTTCGGCCACATCGTCGGTGGTGACCGGGTCGCGGTGGAGCAGATAGCCGGCCGTGGCTGCTGCCGCCCAGAAGGCAGTCACGCCGGCAGCCGTCACTACAGCCGGAGCGCACTGCCGGGGATGGCGCAGGCAGGTGGCCAGCGCCGCGTCGGTGGCGAGGTTGACGACGGCCGTCGGGGCACTGCCCAGCAGCGGTTCGTGCGCGGCCGCCGGCGCCGCGGCCGCCCTCATGTCACGCAGCTCGAAGCCGGTGTCCATCGCCTGCGCGGCGGGTGGCCACCCGGACGCGGGGCGAGGTGGCGGATGCGCCGCCGGCGTGGCCGGTGCAGGACGGTGGGCGACTGCGGGAAGCGCGGTGCTCAACAGCAGCACAAGCGCCAACTGGTTGCTCGCCCCCTGCAGATTGAATCCCGGCGGTTGTCGACCATAGCGCTGTTGGCACGTTGCAGTGTGGGACGGCGCAGCCAAACCGCGATGTTTGCGCTGGTAGGCGCCCTGCTGCTGGCGGGCCTGCGTGGCGTTGATGGGCATGGGCGCCTCAGCTGTCCAGTGTCGTGGGGATCACGCCAGCGGTATCGGCGTTCCATTCAAGGTGGCGCACGCCATCCAGCAGCGCGTTGGCGAATTCCACCGACATCGCAGGATTGACGCGGTGCAGGCGATCGCGTTCGCTGTGGATCATCGTGGGAGGTGCATTGGGGTGCGCATCGCGCAGCGCTTTGTACTGGTGATAAGCGCTGGCCGCTGCCTGGTAGCGTGTCTTCAGAATGCGCGCCTCCTCTGCGGGCAGCGGGGCCGTGCCGCTGTTCTGCGCCTGCCAGGCACGCCAATCCACTTCGGCATCACGCGCCTGCCATGTCTTGCGAGCGTCCTCCAATTGTCTCCACAGCGCGGCATCTGCGGCGCTCACCTGGGTAACGGCAACGCAGGGGATGGAGGCGTTCTGGAATGCGATGTTGTCCGAGGTGATCCACGGGCTGTGATCGGGGGACGCAGGTACGAAGCCCTGCGTGGCCAGGCGCTGTTCGAGCTGCTCACGCGCCTGCTGCTCCACCGGACTGACCGCCGGCGCACGCAGGTACATCGTGGGTTTGCCCAGATGCGGCGAGTCAGCCAGCCCATCGGTGCCGGTCAGCGCATAGCCGTGTCCGCCGCGACCGGTCATGTCCACGTTGATGACGAAAGTCGGGCAGTCGTCCCGCTGCAGGCAGTCGTCCACGTACGCCCGTGCACCCAGGAAGCCGAGTTCTTCGTTGGAGGTGACCAGCAATTCGACCTGGGTGCCGGCGAGGGACGGGTCCTCTTTCACCTGGCGGGCGATGTGCAGCAGCGTCGCGACGCCGGACGCATTGTCGTAGGCCCCTTCCGAGCCCCGTGAGCGTCCGATCATATCGCCATGGGCAACCAGCAGCAGCCGCTTCGCAGGAGGGGCCGCAGCGGCTGTCGGCAACGTCACCTGCAGATTGAAGGCTTCGCTGCCATCGGCGATGCCCAGATGCTGCAGTCCATGCAGAACGTACGGCACGCGCGTCACCGGTCCGGCGTCGCGCTCCAGCAGACGGGCGATGGCCTCCAGCCGCCCCTCATTGGCTTTTTTCCAGCGCTGCTGGATTTCGTCCCCGGTGCCCTGTCGTCCACTGGGTACGCTGGTGGTGCTGGCCACGATGGCTTCCATGTCGTCCTGGAAAGCGGCCACGCTGGGCGTGTACAGATCGGCAAGCACGTCGGCCAGCTCAAGCAGCAGGGCGTCGGCCGGCCAGGCGGCCGCTTCCGCGCCTGCAAGGGGCCAGCCGTCCTGCACCGGCGGCGTCGACGGTGCCACCGTGCGCGCCACCATCTGCTGCAGCTGGGACAGCGTGGCCGGTGGCAAAGAGTGCAGCAGCGCGTTGATGGCCTCGGCGCGGCAGCCACGGTCACCCCCGCAGTTGCGCGCCACCTGCAGCAAGGCAGCTTCCATCGGCGAGGAGGTGCCATCGGCCGACACCACGCTGGCCTGTTGTACCGTCTGCTGTACTTGGTCGCGGATCGGGACGCTGGGCGAGGGCAAATGCGGAGGCACGGGCCGCGGCGGCCGCCCGGAGTCCCATGTCTCGCGGGAAGGCTGGAAGCCGCCCTGTGCATTGAGGTAAACCAGCCCACCGAACACGCCCAGCGTGCCCAGCATCGTGGCGGTCGCGCAGGTGCGCGGCGCCAACGTGCACGCGCCCAGCGCGGCGTTGCCGATGGACCTGATGCCGCTGCACCCTGTCGACGGGGCCGTACCCGGTACCGTGGTGTACGTCGGTGTGGCCTGCGCCGCAGGCGCCAGGGTGGCGAGCAGCAGGGCGGCGGTGAGCAGCTGCGCCGGATGGTTGCCCACGCGCAGGGCAGGGCGATGCTGGCCCCATGCGGCGTGCTTGCGGGATGCGTGCGCGGCGGGCGCGCCGCCGTGGTGGTGGTTCTGGAACGCGCCCTGTGTGCGCCGTGCCGCACTGACCTGGTCGATAGGCATCGTGTCTGACCCTTTTCTGGACAAGGCTGCAGGTTGGCGTGCGCCACGCCGGTGCAGATAGGGGCGAATGCGACCCGATGATGCAGATGCGCATTTTTTGTCAGGCTCGGTCATGCTGCCATTGCGCAAGATCGGACACGCGCCTGGGCCGTATCCCCTGCATCCTGCACGCAGTCTTCCAACGGGAACCCGACATGAGCCACCTCGCCCAGCTGCGCCAGCGCCACGGAATCGACCGCGTGATCGAACATCTCCAAGCCTGCCTGCGCGCAGGCACGCCCTTGCCGGAGCTGGAAACGCTGGCGTCGATCGCTCATCAATCGCCGTTCCACTTCCACCGCCTGTACCGCGCGTTGACCGGGGAAACGCCAGGGCGCACCGTGGCGCGCCTGCGGCTGCTGCAGGCACTTCAGTTGCTCGCGCTGGCGGAAAGCCGCATCACGGATGTCGCCCTGAGCGTGGGCTACGAAAGCCCGCAGGCCCTGGCACGTGCCTGCCGCCAGGCACTGCAGGCGACCCCCAGCGCACTCCGCGACGATGCGGTGCTGCGTTTCGATTGGCAGCAGCGGCTATCGCTGCCAGCCGGCGACGCGGTCGATGACCAGGTTCCGTTGCAGGTACGGGTGACGGCGCTGGATCCGTTCGATGTCGTGGTGCTGCGCACGCGCGGTGCGTTCGACGATCTGGACCAGGCCTTCGGTCGGATCCATGCGTGGGCTGCCGGGGAAGGGCTTGCCGACCAGTTGCAGCAGCTGGCGGGCATCGCGCTGAACGACCACCGTGATGTGCCGCCGGATGCGTGCCTGTTCGACTGCGCGATGGGCTTCGGTCCGCTGCAGGGGCAGGTGCCTGCACCGTTGAGGGTGATGACACTCGGCGGTGGCGACCACGCCGTGCTGCGGCACGTGGGCAGTTACGCGGGACTGGAAACGGCCACTGACGTGCTGCTGCGCCACTGGCTGCCCGACAGCGGACGTACGCTGCGCGATGCGCCGTTGTACTACCAGTACCTGGACGACCCGGAAGAAGTGCCCGAAGCGATCCTGCGTGCGGACATCTGCATCCCGCTGCAGTAACGCGGTAGCGCCGACTTCAGTCGGCTTGCATCCCCGCAGCCGACTGAAGTCGGCTCTACCTCCAAGCCAGCCGACTGAAGTCGGCTCTACCCCCACGGCAAACCGCCGCGGTGGCTCACACCACCGGGATGGGGTGTGGCTGGCCCATGGTGCGATAGGGCGGCGTGGACATGATCATCTCGGCCAGCGAGTACGCCAGTTCGCGCTCGGCCATGACCGTGCCGTCGGCACCGTGTTCCAGCAGGTGGCGTACTTCCGCATCGCTGTGGGCGCGGGCCAGCAGGGTCAGGCCGGGGTTGATCGCGCGCAGCTTGGCCAATGCCTCGCCGGCTTCCAAGGGCTGCGGAATGGCCAGCACCGCGATCTTGGCGCGGTCCGGATGGGCTTCGGCCAGCACCTTGTCGGCTGCAGCGCTGCCCCGGATTGCGGCGATGCCGGCGGCATGTGCGCTTTCCACGTGCTCCTTGTTGTCATCGATCACCAACACCGGCACGCCCTTGTCGCGCAGTACTGCGGCCAGCTCGCTGCCCACCCGGCCGTAACCGATCACGATGGCGTGGTCATGCAGGTCGCGTGAGGGGCCGGCGGCCTCTTCTGCCTCGGCGATGGCCGGTTGCAGGGCCAGCTGGCGGGCCTGCCAGCGGTCCAGCAGACCGAATACCAGCGGGTTCAGCATGATCGACACCAACGCACCGGCCAGCACCAGTGATTGCCCGGTCTCCGGCAGGATCTGCAGTGCAACGCCCAGGCCGGCGATGATGAAGGCGAACTCGCCGATCTGCGCCAGACTGGCCGAGATGGTCAGTGCGGTACTGGTCGGATGGCCGAACGCACGCACGATGAAGAATGCGGCGGCTGACTTGCCGAACATGATGATCAGCACCGTCGCCAGCACCTGCCACGGGTGCTCGACGATGATCATCGGGTTGAACAGCATGCCCACCGAGACGAAGAACAGCACGGCGAATGCATCGCGTAATGGCAGTGAATCGGTAGCGGCCTTGTGGCTGAGCTCGGACTCGTTCAACAGCATGCCGGCGAAGAACGCGCCGAGCGCGAAGGACACGCCGAACAGCATGGCCGAACCAAATGCCACACCGAGCGCGATGGCCAGCACGGCCAAGGTGAACAGCTCGCGCGAGCCGGTGCCGGCGGTACGCTCAAGGATCCACGGAATGACCCGCCGACCGACCACCAGCATCACCGCTACGAACAGCCCCAGCTGCACGAAGGTCCAGCCGATGTCGGCCAGCACGCTGCCGATGCTGTGGTTTTCCTTCGCCGCATCCGGACCGAACACGCCGGCCAGCACCGGCATCATCACCAAGGCCAGCACGCAGGCCAGATCCTCGACGATCAACCAACCCACTGCGATCTTGCCGCGCAGGCTTTCCAGCAGACGGCGCTCTTCCATCGCCCGCAGCAGCACCACGGTACTGGCGGTGGCCAGCGAGAAGCCGAACACGATGCCATGGATGGCGGGCCACCCCATCAAGCTGGCCACACCCCAGCCGAGCAGGGTGGCCACCAGGATCTGGCCGATCGCACCGGGAATGGCGATGGCTTTGACGGCCATCAGGTCCTTCAGCGAGAAGTGCAGGCCGACGCCGAACATCAGCAGCATCACGCCCAGTTCGGCCAACTGGTTGGCCAGTGCCTGGTCGGCGACAAAGCCGGGAGTGAAGGGCCCAACGCAGATGCCAGCAACCAGATACCCGACCAGTGGAGACAAACGCAGCTTGTTGGCCAGCGCGCCGAAGATGAAGGCGAGCCCGAGGCCAACGGCGACGATGTTGATCAGGTCGGTGTCATGGTGCATCAGGTCTCGCAGGCAAATCGGGGGATGTCCCGATTTTCACCGATGGGGGCCGATACAGCAAACGCCGGGCAGTGCCCGGCGTTTGCTGAAGTTGACGCTGGTGATGCCGAGCGACGGCATGCTGCCTGTTACCAGGTGTAACGGATGCGCCCGTACACGTACGCGCCATTGAAGCCGAACGGCGAATAGTTGCTGTACGGCAGCATGCCCCAGGTGGAGTTCTGCAGGTCGACGGTGCGGTCGGGGTATTCGTCCAGCAGGTTGTCGGCACCCAGGGTCAGGGTCCAGTTGTCGCTGGGCTTGTAGCTGGCCGATGCATCCAGCACCCATTTCGCGTCGTAGGTCTGGTCGCGGGTGGCGGTGGCGGAGTTGCGCACGGTGAAGCTGCCGTAGCGCGTGGCGGCCAGGCCCAGCTCCCAGTGATCCGAACGCCACGTGCCGCTGACGATCGATTTGTCACGCGGGAAGCTGTCTTCGATACGGCCGATTTCATCGCGGCCGATCAGCGCCTGGGTGATGCCCAGCGCCTGGAAGGTGGCCGGTGAGGCATCGAACTTCTGCACTTCCGTGTCGTTGTAGCTGTAGGCCGCGGTCAGTTCCAGGCTGCTGGCGGTGAACGGCACGGTGTAACTGGCCACCGCATCGACACCGCGCGTGCGGGTATCCAGGCCATTGGTGAAGTACGAGAACGCCGTCACCTGCGGCAGGCCAAGGCCGGTCAGCAGGTCGGCGACAGCCGTGTTGCCGGTGGTGGTGATGTTGGACGACAACGCGATACGGTCATCGATCTCGATCTGGTACGCATCCACGGTCAGGTACAGGCGATCCACCGGCTGCAGCACCAGGCCGACGCTGTAGGAGGTGGAGGTCTCGGCCTTCAGCGGTGCCGAACCCAGTGCCTGCGCGGCGGCGCTGCCCGCGGGGAAGGTGCCACGCTCGACGAAGTTGCCGTTGACGATGGTGCTGGTCACGGCCTGATAGCTCTGCTGGGCCAGCGACGGGGCGCGGAAGCCACTGGACGCGGTAGCACGCAGGGCCACCTTGTCGGTGAACGCGTAGCGCGCCGACAGCTTGCCGGAGAACTTGTCGCCGAAGTCCGAGTAGTCCTCGTAGCGGCCGGTGACGCCGGCGGAGAACTTGTCGGTCAGGTCCGCTTCCAGCCCCGCATAGACCGCGTAGTTGTGGCGGTCTTCGTCCACGGCGTTGATCGGCGTGAAGCCGCCGAAGCCCTGCGCACCGCTGCCGGTGTACGAGTTCAGCTCGCCCTGGCGCTGTTCCCAGGTTTCGCGACGGTACTCACCACCGAACGACAGGGTGACCGGATACGCCAGGCCCCAGTCCAGCGACTTGGTGAAGTCCGCGTTGAAGATGTCCTGCGTGTACTTCAGCGTGCCGTCGTAGAAGGAACTCGGGCTGGTCGCACCCAGGCTGTAGTTGATGCTGTTGCGGGTGTGGAAATCGAGCGTGTTCTCGCCATGGTTGGCGCTCAGGTCCCAGGTCCAGCCACTTTCCGTGCTTCCCTTCACGCCGGCAACGACCGAACGGTCCTTGGAGTACTGGTTGATCTGCGGCACATAGCCGTCCGGGTAGACCTGGGCCAGCAGGGCGGTCTGTGCCAGGTGGTTGGGCGAGCGGTAGAACGCGAACGAGGTGATGTCGCGGTTGCTGAGCATCGCGTTGGCGTAGCCGGTGACGTTGTCACTGAACGCGAAGCTGGCGTTGGCCGACACCGCCGAGGCATCGACCTGCGGATCGCCGACCACGAAGGTCTTCTCACCGATGTCGGGGAAGTTGCCGGTGTTCGGGGTGGTGCCCTGGTATGGCCCGGCGCGGTTGCTTTCGTCCTGCTGGCTGTACTGGCCGGCCACGTGCACCTGACCGCGACCGTCGCCGAAGGTGAAGCCGGCATCGCCGGACAGCTGGTCCTTGTTGCCATCGCCCGCCGCGTACTGGCCGTGGTCGATGGCCAGGCTGCCGCCCGTGCCACTGCCCTTGAGCACGATGTTGATCACACCGGCGATGGCATCCGACCCGTACTGGGCCGACGCACCGTCACGCAGCACTTCCACCCGCTCGATGGCACCGATCGGGATGGCATTGATGTCCACCGCCGACGAGCCGCGGCCGATGCTGCCGTTGACGTTGATCATTGCCGAGGTGTGCCGGCGCTTGCCGTCCACCAGCACCAGCACCTGATCCGGCGAGAGGCCGCGCAGCTGGGCGGGACGGATGCCGCTGGTGCCGTCGGTGAGCGCCGGGCGGGGGAAGTTCAGCGAGGGCAGGGCGCGCGACAGCGCGGTGGCCAGCTCGGAGGTGCCGGTGGACTGCAGGGCCTCGGGGGTGATGATGTCGATCGGCGACTGCGATTCGGCGACGGTACGGTCGGCCACGCGGGTGCCGGTGACGATCACCGTGTCGAGGGTGTTGGCGGTCTGTGCGGCGGCGGCGAAGCTGGAGGCGGCGAGCACCACGGCGATGGCGGCGGCGAGCGGGCGGGTCTTGCGGGTCATCTGGACGTGGCTCCGGTTGGGGGCGGCGGCACCGGGCGACATCTCGGGGAGCGGGACGGCGTGTTGCGGCGCGCAATCAAGCAATTAACGACAATTTAATCCCCTGTCAAATGACGGTAACGTCAAAAACTATTGCAAATGCAACGGTTTAGCGGTTCTGGCAGGAGTGGGGGTGAGAGGCCCGGGAGCCGTGGGGCACCCTCCGTGGGAGAGAGAGAGGCGCCCTTGGCGTGCCCCCGGGATACGTCAAGTATTCGTTAACGTTAGAATTGCGTCGCAGGAAAGGTGCTCACCAGCACATTCCATTCCGTTATATGGACCTCCCCCAATGATCTCCCTCCGTAATTTCGCCTTGCGCCGCGGCGAGCGGCTGCTGTTGTCCAACGTCGACCTGACCCTGCATGCCGGTTACCGGGTGGGCGTGGTGGGCCGCAACGGCGCTGGCAAGTCCAGTCTGTTCGCGGCCGTGCAGGGCGAACTGGAAGCTGACAAAGGCGATGTCGAGCTGCCTGGCCGGGTGCGCATCGCCAGCGTGGCGCAGGAAACCCCGTCGTTGCCCGACCCCGCGCTGAGCTTCGTGCTGGGCGGCGACGTGGCGGTTGCTGCGGTACTTGCCGAAGAAGCCGCCGCCACCGCGCGTGAAGACTGGGAAGCGGTGGCCGAGGCGCACACGAAGATGGCTGAAGTCAGCGCTTACGACGCCGAAGCGCGCGCTGGCAAGCTGCTGCACGGCCTGGGCTTCCCCGCTGAAACGCATCACCGTGCGGTGTCCTCGTTCTCCGGTGGCTGGCGCGTGCGCCTGAACCTTGCGCGCGCGCTGATGATGCCCAGTGACCTGCTGCTGCTCGATGAGCCGACCAACCATCTGGATCTGGACGCGGTGTACTGGCTGGAGCAGTGGTTGTTGAAGTATCCGGGCACGCTGCTGCTGATCTCGCATGACCGCGAGTTCCTCGACAACGTCGCCACCCACACCCTGCACCTGCATAACGGGGGCGCCAAGCTGTACCCGGGCGGCTACACCGATTTCGAGCGGCAGCGTTCCGAGCAGCTGCGCCAGCAGCAGATCGCGCACGAGAAAGAACAGAACGAGCGCGCCCACCTGCAGAGCTTCATCGACCGCTTCAAGGCGACCGCGTCGAAGGCCGCGCAGGCACAGAGCCGCATGAAGCGACTGGCGAAGATGGCCGGCACCGAAGCCGTGCGCGCCGAGCGGGAGTTCCGCATCGAGTTCGCCCCGCCCGCGAAGCTGCCGTTCTCGCTGATCCGGCTGAACCATGTCGAGGCCGGCTACGGCGCCGATTCGGTGATCCTGCACGATGTGGGCTTCGGCCTGGAGGCGGGCCAGCGCATCGGCCTGCTGGGCCCGAACGGCGCCGGCAAGACCACCCTGGTGAAAACCCTGGTGGGCGAACTGAACCCCATCGCGGGCGACCGCGCGGCCCATCCGGACCTGCGCATCGGCTACTTCGCCCAGCACACGGTGGAATCGCTGCACGAAGGGCAATCGCCGATGGAGCACTTCCGCGACATCGCGCCGGATGCGCCGAACCAGTCGTTCCGGGATTTCCTCGGCAAGTGGAATTTCGCCGGCGACCGTGCCTTCGAGCCGGTGGATGGATTCTCCGGTGGCGAGCGCGCGCGCCTGGCGCTGGCACTGATCGCCTACCAGCAGCCGAACGTGCTGCTGCTCGATGAGCCGACCAACCACCTTGACCTGGAAATGCGCGAAGCGTTGGCCGAGGCGCTGAGTGACTTTGAAGGCGCGATCGTGATGGTGTCGCATGACCGCCATCTGATCGGTCTGGTCTGCGATACGTTCTGGCGCGTGGCCGACGGCGTGGTCGAGCCGTTCGATGGCGATCTGGATGAATATGCATCGTGGCTGCGCACGCGCCCGCAGGCGCAGGGCACCAAGGGCAAGCTGCCCGAGCCGGCCGCCGCTGCGGTCAAGACCGAGCCGGTCGCCCAGGTCGTGCAGAAGAAGGCACCGAACCCGCACAAGCTGGCCGCTGCAGAGGCCAAGGTGGCTGAGCTTGAAGCCAGTTTGGCCGAGCTGGACCGCCAGTTGGCCGACCCGGCCAGCTACGCCGATCCGACGCGGATGGCGGTGCTGGGACGCGACCGCGAAACCGCCGCCGCCCAACTGGAAAAGGCCGAAGCGGCCTGGATGGCGCTACTGGACGGCTGAGCCGCGGCGGCGCCGATGGTGGCGCTGACGCTGACGTCGGCGCTGACGCTGACGGTAGAGGCGAGGGTAGAGCCGACTGAAGTCGGCTCTACCAGGACCCCGACGTCCCCCCACCTCAACTCACCCCGCATCACGCGCTCTGCAGCCATTCCCGGAAGCGCGCGGCGGGCTCGCGCTCTGGCCGCGAGCGCAGGCGCGCCAGCCAGTAACTGCCCAGCGCGACGGTCTGCGGGAACGGTTGCACCAGCCGACCCTCGGCCAGTTCCTGCTCGAACATGCATAGCGGCAGCAGGGCCACGCCAGTGCCTCCTGCCGCTGCCGCTGCCAAGGTCAACGAGGAATCAAAGACCGGGCCGCGCGCTTCCACACCTTGCACGCCGGCAGCCTGCAGCCAGTAGGGCCACTCATCGCTGCGGTACGAACGCAGCAAGGTGAGTTGGGCGAGATCACGCGGGCTGTGCAGCCGACGCGCCACCGCGGGTGCGCAGAGTGGCGCGAATGGCGCGTCGAGCACCTGTGTGCACTCTTGCCCCTGCCAGTCTCCGTCACCGAAGCGGATGGCCAGATCGAGACCTTCCCCGGCCAGATCGATGCGGTTGTTATGGGTCTGCACGCGCAGCTCGATGTGCGGATGAGCGCTCTCGAACGAGGACAGGCGTGGCAACAGCCAACCGCACGCGAATGTGCCCACTACCCCGATGGTGAGCACATCCCGCCTGCCGCTGGCGCCACCGAATCGCGCCACGGCCGCCCCGATGCGGTCGAAGGCCTCGTTCAGCACGGGATACAACGCGGCCCCTTCGTCGGTCAGTGCAACGCCGCGTGGCAAGCGGTGGAAAAGTCGCGTACCCAAGCGGCCTTCGAGCTGCCGGATCTGGTGGCTCAGTGCGGCTTGACTGACACACAGCTCCAAGGCGGCACGGGTGAGATTCTGGTGGCGTGCGGCGGCTTCGAACGCACGCAGCGCGGCAAGCGGAAGCTGGGAACGCAGCATAGGAGAGCCGTGAGCAAGGGTTATGGAATCCACTCATTCTAGATTCAATGCACCGATTTTCAGGGTGGGTTATGGCAGAAGGCATTCATCTGGCTCATGGCTCCTGCTGAAACTATCAGCTGGTTGCGCTGCATGTTCCCTTCGATACTCACGTTTCATTGCACTGGAGATTTCCCATGACCGACCGACGCCGTTTCCTGAAGGCAGGGGGCGCTGCACTCGCCTCGCTGGCTGCTGCTCCCCTGTTGGCCCGTACCGCGGCGACGGGGACGCCCGCGGCCGTTTCCGCCGCAGGCGCCATTGCAGAGGCGAAGGATTTCGACGCGCTCGAGCGCCTCAGTGGCGGGCGCCTCGGTGTGGCCCTGATGGACGACCAGGGCAAGGTGATCGCCGGGCATCGACAGAAGGAGCTGTTCCCGATGTGCAGCACCTTCAAGTGGCTGCTGGGTGCCGCTGCGCTGCATCAGTCCGAGCGCAGTCCCGGTCTGCTGGACCGGCGCATCCCGATGCGGGCGGTTGACCTGATCGAGCATGCGCCCATCACGTCCCGCCATGTGGGCAAGGATCTCACCGTGCGTGATCTGTGCCGGGCAACGATGATGACCAGCGATAATCCGGCGGCCAATCTGCTGTTGCGACTGCTCGGCGGGCCGGCGGGCATCACCGCTTTCCTGCGGGCCAACGGCGACGACGTGACGCGCAATGACCGCTACGAGCCGGAAATGAACCGCTTCGAGCCCGGTGACCCACGTGATACGACCAGTCCAGTGGCAACGGCCGGCAGCCTGCGCCGCATCGTGCTGGGCAACGTGCTGAACGACGCATCGCGGCTGCAGTTGACCGATTGGTTGATCGATAACGCGACCGGCGATGCCCGCCTGCGCGCAGGCCTGGGTCAACGCTGGCGTATCGGCGACCGTACCGGCGGGGATGGCAAAAGCATAAGCAACGACATCGCTGTGCTGTGGCCGCTGGCCGGCGGCACGCCGTGGATCCTGACCAGCTACCTGCAGGGGGCGACGGTCGACGGCACGATGCGCGACGTGGTGCTCAAGCAGGTAGGCGTGCTGGCGGACCGAATGATCGTCTGACGCCCTGTAAGCGCCGGGCTAATGCATGCCGCGCGGTGTGCGCGCCGAGCATGGCTCGGCGCTACGTCAGTGCACCGCGCAATGCGCGGTGCGGCCGATTCGGCATTGCGCCTGCTCAGGCGCTCGCTTTGTCCACCGCGTCGAGGAAATCGCGTCCCCAGCGGTCCACATCGTAGTGTTCGACGATGCCATACAACTGGCGCAGGCGACCGCCGGCTTCTTCGTCCGGCATGGACAGGGCCTGCATCAAGCCGGCGGCAAGATCGGCCGGATCATGCGGGTTGGTCAACACGGCGCCCTTCAGCTCGGCTGCTGCTCCCGCGAACTCGCTCAGCACCAGCACGCCGTTGCTGCCTTCGATGCCTTGCGTGGCGACGAACTCTTTCGCCACCAGGTTCAAGCCATCACGCAGCGGGGTGATCCACATCACCTGTGCGGCGGCGTAATGTGCAACGACCTCCTCGAACGGCAGGGCCTGGGCGAAGAAGCGCACCGGGGTCCAGTCCAGCCGCGCGAAGCGTCCGTTGATGCGACCTACGGCCTGCTCGATCTGGTTCTGCAGGGTGCGGTAGATGGTCATTTCGCGTGCCGCGGGCACACAGACCATCAGCAGCGTGACCTTGCCCTGCTGTTCGGGATGCTGCTCCAGCACACGTTCGAAGGCTTCCAGCTTGGCGAGCGTGCCCTTGGTGTAGTCCAGCCGCTCCACCGACAGCACCAGCTTGCGCGCCCCGATTTCGCGGCGCAGCTTGAAGATGTCATTGCGCACATCGCTACGCGCCAGCGTGTCGTGGATACGACCCAGATCGGTGCCGACCGGATGTGCGCCCAGTGCCACCTCCCGGTCGCCCACGCGCAAGCGCGTGGTCATGGTGTCCAGGCCCACCGCGCAGCCGTAGGTGAGGAAGCGGGGTGCGCAGTTCTCCCACGCCAGCCGCTCCACCGGAGCCGCCCCCCGCACCACGTCGACGAAATTCTCCACCTGGCGCGGGATGTGGAAGCCCACGTAGTCACACGCCAGCAGGCTGCCGATGATCTCGCGACGCCACGGCACCACGTTGAACACATCCGCGGACGGGAAATAGGTGTGATGGAAGAAGGCGATCTTGACGTCCGGGCGCAGCTCGCGCAGGTACGCCGGCACCATCCACAGGTTGTAGTCGTGGATCCACACCGTCGCCCCGTGTGCGGCTTCGGCGGCGGTGGCTTCGGCGAACTTGCGGTTGACCTTCAGGAAGACCTGCCAGTCATCCTCGCGGAAGCGCGCGCGTTCCCAGAACACGTGCAGCATCGGCCAGAAGGCTTCCTTGGAAAAGCGCTTGTAGAAGATGTCCACTTCCTGGCGGCTGAGCGGCACCCGTGTCGCGCGCAAGGTGGGGTACTGCGCTTCGTCTACGGTCACATGTCGCTGGAACGGCCGATGCTTGGGATCGTCGATGCCCCAAGCGATCCAGCTGCCCTGTTGCCCGCCTTTGAAAAAACTCAGCAGCGACGGAATGATGCCATTCGGCGAGCGCGGCGGCCGTTGCACCAGCTTGCCGTCTTCGAAGCTCTCATCGAACGGCATGCGGTGATAGACCATCAGCAGCTTGGCGCCTTCGTGGGACACCGGCGCCGGTGCGGCCAGGTGCGGATCACGGGCGTCGAGCAAGCCGAAGTGTGTAATGGCTTCGAGGATGCCGCCACAGCCGGGTGCTTCGGCATGCAGGGTGCGCTCCTGCCCGTCGGTCGCCTCCAGCAGAGCGGCCTCTGACTGGCCGACGCAGACGCCGCGGAAGCCGGCGACATACATCGACAGGTCGTTGAGCGTGTCGCCGGCCACGAGGATGCGATCGACCTCCAGGTCCAGCGTACGTGCCAGTGCGGCCAGCGTGCGGCCCTTGTCGGTGCCGGGCGGCAGGATATCCAGGTAACGGTCAGCCGAGTACAGCACGTCGCAGCCGAGACCGCGCGCGGTCTGTTCGATCTGCGCGCGCAGTGGCGCCAGGGTCTCCGGATCGCAGAAATACGAACACCGGCGCTCCTGGGGCACATCCTGGCGCTGCAGCGCGGTGAACGGCCGCATGGCCTCGGCGACCACGTGCTCACCGGGCCAGTGCGCATCGATCATGGACTGCAGCGGCTGCACGGGCTGCAGCGTGTGGCCGTCGACCACCGTGGCGCCGACGTCGCAGACGATGTAATCGGGCACCGGGATGGAGGGGTCGGACAACAGCGGCATCACCGCTTCCAGGCCGCGGCCGGTGATGAAAATGAGGGAGATGCCGGGATGCTGGTCGATCAACCGGTAGAGGCGGTGCCGTTGCGCGGCGCTGCCGGCAAGGAAGGTGCCATCGAGGTCGGTGGCGAGGATCAGCTGTGGCGGTGCTGCGATTTCAGTAGCGGGGACAGCGGGTTCGGTTGCAAGGGTAGGGTACTCGACAGTCAATGTGTTTCCTTTTCAGGGTGGAGGGGAGTTTCGGTTTCCGGCATCAGCTCCAGCGCGGACGGGGTGGTCCGCACCATCGCGCGGAAGGGAGCCGGATGGGTGCGCAGGCGCGCGTGGCGCAACAGGCGGGTGGCGGTGAAGGCGGCCAGACAGGCCAGCACCACGGCGAAATACAGCGGCAGGGCCGGTGCCCCGAAGCGGGTCATCAGCGCGCCGGCGATGGCCGGCCCGATCGCCGCGCCCACGCCATGGACCAGCAACAGGCTGCTGCAGCCGGACAGCAGGTCTTCGCTGGCCAGATAATCGAGCATGTGGGCGACAGCGAACGGATACAGCGCGAACACCAGGCCGCCGTAGCAGAACACCAGCAGGAACATCACGTGGATCTGCTGTTGGATCAGTGGCATCGCCGCCAACACGCCCAACCCAGCGGCTGCCAGGCTGACAGCCAGCAGGCCGATGCGGCGGTCATGCCCGTCGCTGATGCGCCCGAGCGGCCACTGCAGCAGGGCGCCGCCGGCGATGGCAGTCAGCATGAACAACGGCACGCCATCGCCGCTCAGGCCGATCTCGCCGGCGTACACCGGCAGCAGGCCCCAGAAGGGCCCCATGGCAAGCCCGGAAAGGCCGGCAGCCACGGTGGCGACGGGGGCCAGCGTGTAGAGGTTGGCCAACTTCAGGCGCGGCACATTGGGCACATCGGGCTGCTGCAGGCGGGTAGCGGTCACCGGCAGCATCGCGGCGCAGACGAGCAGGGCGGTGACCGTGAACATCGCCGCTGCACCGGCATCGCCGAGCATCAGCAGAACCTGGCCCAAGGCGAGCGCAGACAGGTTGATCATCATGTACAGCGAAAAGACGCGGCTGCGTCGTTGCGGATCCGGCTCGGCGTTGAGCCAGCTTTCGATCACCGTGTACAGGCCGACCAGCGCGATGCCGGTGACCACGCGGAGCAGCCCCCAGCCCCATGGGTCGAGCCACAAGGGATGCAGCAGGACGGCCATCGTCGCCAGCGCGGCATGGAAGGCGAAAGCGCGACTGTGGCCCATCCGGCGGATCAGCGGCGGGGCGGTGAACGTGCCGACGAAAAAGCCGGCGAAATAGCCGGACATCACCCAGCCCAGCGCGTTGGCGCTGAAGCCTTCCTGCCCGCCGCGCACGGCCAGCAGGGTGCCGAGCAGGCCGCCGCCGGTAAGCAGCAAAGCCACGCCAAGCAGCAGGGAAGTCAGCCGCAACATGGGTGCGACCTTCGTGGGGAAGGTTGGGCAAACACGTCAACGACCTTAACACAGCGGACCTGACCTCCCTGTTGCAATGGCTTACCATGCGCGGCTCGATACCCCTGCGATGCCCACGCCATGCCGATCTACGCCTTCGCCTGCACCGACTGCGGCCACGCCTTCGACCGTCTGCAGAAAATTGCCGACGCCGACCCCGTCGACTGTCCCCAGTGCGGCAAGTCCACGGTGAAGCGGCAGATCACCGCGCCGTCGTTCCGCCTGGCCGGTGGCGGCTGGTATGAGACCGACTTCGGCAAGAACAAAAAGAACCTCGTCGAGAAGCCTGCCGCGGTGCCGACGAGCAGCGGCGACTGATCACGGCAGGTTTGCGCGGAGTGGCGTGGCTGGGTAGGGTGGAGCGATGAACATGCTTCGACTCATACCCATGATGGGGCTGCTGGCCCTGGCGGGCTGCGATGGAAAATCCCGCCACGTGGTGTCCAACGAGGTGGCGACGGCGCCCGCGGATGCTTTCCTGGCCAGCGTGGCCGCGCACTGCGGCAAGGCCTACGCCGGCGAGATCGTCGAGGATAATCCGGTCGCCACCGGCCCCGCCCCGTTCGCCGGCAAGCGCTTGGTGATGCACGTACGCGGCTGCGAGGACACTTCCCGCGAAGTGCGCATTCCGTTTCACGTGGGTGACGACCATTCGCGGACGTGGGTGCTCAGCCGCACCGAGCACGGGCTGCGGCTGAAGCACGACCACCGGCACGAAGACGGCAGTCCCGATGCGATCACCCTGTATGGGGGCGACAGCAAGCCACCGGGTACGGCAGAGCGGCAGCAGTTTCCGGCCGATACCGATTCGGTGGCGATGTTCCGCAAGGCGGACATGCTGGCCTCCACGCACAACACGTGGGCAATGGAGATCAAGCCGGACGAGGAGTTCGTTTACGAGCTCACGCGCCCTGACGGGCGGCGCTTCCGGGTAGTGTTCGACCTGACCCGCCCTGTGGCGCTGCCGCCGGCCCCGTGGGGTGCGGACCGCTCAGCCGCGCCCTGAATCCGCACGCCGTGGTAGCGCCGAGCCATGCTCGGCGGAATGCGTGGACACCTGTGCCGCTGCGCTCGCCGACCGTGGGTCGGCGCTACCGGCCTCGGACGCCCTTGCCGCTGCGCTCGCCGACCGTGGGTCGGCGCTACCGGCCTCGGACGCCCTTGCCGCTGCGCTCGCCGACCATGGGTCGGCGCTACCGATCCCGCACGCCGTGGTAGCGCCGAGCCATGCTCGGCGGAATGCGTGACCGCCCTTGGCGCTTCCGTTGCCGGTGTCTCAGCGCAGGCCGAAGCGGGCGCGGCAGCCGTTGCTGACCCACAGGCTGCCATTGCTGTAGCCCCAGCTCTGGCCCTCGCGACAGGCGCTGCCGGACAGTTGCTGCAGCAGTACCGGCTGGCCGCGGCGGGCTTCCCACGCGCAGGTGCTGCGGCGCTTGTCATTGCTGCTGCAGGTGACACTGTAGTTGGCGTTGCCACTGTTCCAGCCACCGCCCCAGTTGCCGCCGTTGCCTTGCCCGCGCGCTTCCGCGAACTCGGCGCGGCAGCCGCCGTTCACCCATACCGCGCCATCCCGCACGCCCCAGGTGCGCCCTTCCACGCAGGCCGTGCCGGATATCTGGCGGACCAGTCGGGCATTGCGCCAGCCGGCGTTGCAGACGCGCTCGCGGTTGTTCTGGCTCTCGCAGCGGATCGTCCCGCTATTACCGGCGTTGCCGCCGTGACTGCCACCCGGCCGGCCATCATTCCAACCGCCGGAGCCTCCTTGGCCGGCGCCTCTCAGTGAGGTGGATATGTCCTGCTTGATGCGCGAAAACGCCCAGCCCGAGCTGACCTGGTCCAGATAGAAGCGCAGTTGGTCGTCAGGAATGCGCCGTCCGTTGGACTGATCCGCATATTCCTGGCTGATCACCCGGATCCGGTCATTGGCCGTGAGCTGGGCGAGGTTTTCCGGCGCGTAGGCACGGGTCCCGACCTGTGCGTGTGCAGCGGGCAGGGCGGTCGAGCCGGCCAAAGCGACGGCCAGACAGGCCAGAGTCCAACGGTTCATGGCGACATCCCCGAGCAGTCGATGGTGCGCGACTATACGAACCGGGTGGATTAAATCCACGTGACCGCGCGGGATTTGCCCCCGGAGGGGGCTGGGCCGCAGAATAACGGGCTTTCCGGCCCCTCCTGGTGCCGGCGTACTCCAGCGGAGCTTCCCCCATGCGTACCCACTTCTGCGGCCTGATCGATGAAACCCTGATCGGCCAGACTGTCACCCTCGCCGGCTGGACCGACGTGGCCCGTAACCAGGGCGGCGTCTGCTTCATCGATCTTCGCGATCATGAGGGCATCGTGCAGGTGACGGTGGAGGTCGACAACGCCGCCGTGTTCGCGGTGGCCGCGTCGCTGGGCTATGAGGACGTGCTGCAGGTGGAGGGCGTCGTGCGTGCCCGCCACGCGGTCAACGACAAGATGCGCACGGGCAAGGTGGAAGTCATCGCCACCGCCATCACCGTGCTCAACAAGGCAGCCCCGCTGCCCTTCCACGCCCATGAAAATCCGGGCGAAGAAACCCGCCTGAAGTACCGCTACCTGGACCTGCGACGCCCGGAGATGCAGCGCATGCAGCGCACCCGGATCAAGCTCGTGCAGGCCCTGCGTCGCCACCTGGATGGCGAAGGCTTCCAGGATATCGAAACCCCGATCCTGACCAAGGCCACCCCGGAGGGCGCCCGCGACTTCCTGGTGCCGGCGCGCATGCACCCGGGTGAGTTCTACGCGTTGCCGCAGAGTCCGCAGCTGTTCAAGCAGATCCTGATGGTGGCCGGCTTTGATCGGTACTACCAGATCGCGCGCTGTTTCCGCGACGAGGCCCTGCGCGCAGATCGCCAGTTGGAGTTCACCCAGCTGGACATGGAGTTCGCCTTCGTGCGCGAGCAGGACGTGCAGGATTTTGTCGAGAACATGATCCGCTGCATCTTCAAGGAAGTGATCGACGTCGAACTGGCGGCGAGCTTCCCGCGCATGACCTGGGCCGAGGCGATGCGTCGTTATGGGTCGGACAAGCCGGACCTGCGCATCGCACTGGAGTTGGTGGACGTGGCCGAGCTGGTCAAGTCCAGTGAGTTCCCGGTGTTCACGGCCGCTGCCCACGATGCCGACGGCCGCGTCGCCGCGCTGCGCATTCCCGGTGGCGCCAGCCTGAGCCGCAAACAGATCGACGAGTATGCCGCGCACGCTGCCAAGTACGGCGCCAAAGGCCTGGCTTACATCAAGATCGGCGACAACGGCGAAGTCAGCTCGCCGATCGCCAAGTTCTTCACTGAAGAAGGCTTCGCCTCGCTGGTCGCCCATGTGGGGGCCGGCAATGGCGATATCGTGTTCTTCGGCGCAGGTGGCTACAACAAGGTGTCCGACTTCATGGGCGCGCTGCGGCTCAAGGCCGGCAAGGAATTCGGCCTGGTCGCCGACAGCTGGGCGCCGCTGTGGGTCACCGATTTCCCGATGTTCGAATGGGACGAGGAGGCGCAGCGTTACGTCGCCCTGCATCACCCCTTCACCGCGCCTGCGGTGGATGACATTGCCGATCTGCGCACGAACGCGAAGACCGCTGTGTCGCGCGGCTACGACATGGTATTGAACGGCAACGAGATCGGCGGCGGTTCGATCCGCATCCATCGCCCCGACATGCAGAGCGCGGTATTCGAACTGCTGGGCATCGACGCGGACGAAGCCCGGGCGAAGTTCGGCTTCCTGCTGGATGCGCTGAACTACGGCGCACCGCCGCATGGCGGCATCGCCTTCGGCATCGACCGCATTGCTGCTTTGATGGCGGGCACCGAATCCATCCGCGATGTCATTCCGTTCCCGAAAACCACCGGTGCGCAGTGCCTGATGACGGATGCACCGTCGCCGATCGCCGATGTGCAGCTGGCAGAAGTGCATATCCAGGTGCGACCGAAGGGCTGACCCGTTTCCTTGGCGTGTCGGCTTCCCGCCGTCACGCTCGCCACCCTGGAGAGCGCCATGACCGCAGGCCACTACGCCATCCGCCGTGCCACTGTCGATGACGCCGCGACCTTGTCGGTGCTGGCAGCGCGCACCTTCACGGAAACCTTCGGTCATCTGTATCCGGCACAGCACCTGCAGGACTTCCTTGAGGAGCACTACGTCGTCGAGCGACAGCAGGTGATCCTCGGCCACCCCGACTACGCGGTGTGGTTGCTGGAGCGTGACGGAGTGGCGGTTGGCCATGCCGCGGCAGGACCGTGTGGCCTGCCGCACGCCGAGGTCCAGCCCGGTGACGGGGAACTCAAGCGGCTGTATCTGATCAAGGACGAGCAGAGCTGTGGCTGGGGCAGCAGGCTGCTGGAGACCGCGCTGGCCTGGCTGGAGCGCGACGGCCCGCGTCCGCTGTGGCTGGGAGTGTGGTCGGAAAATTTCGGCGCACAACGCTTCTACGCCCGCTACGGTTTCCACAAAGTGGGCGAATACCTGTTCCCGGTGGGTGAGACCCAGGACCTGGAGTTCATCCTGCGACGGCCGCTGGTCGCTGCCGCCGATCAGCCGGCGACAGCATAGGCAGGGGCCCGCTCAGCGGGTGCGTGGTGCGGCGCTGAACGTACCGGGCAACGCGGCGGTCTGCGCCGCCGTGCTACGGCTCTGCGTCATCGCCACCAGCAGTTTCAGCTCGTTGCCGCTGAGGATTCCGCTGGACAGGTCGTCCCCCATTCGCGATAGCGACTGCTGCCGATCAGGCCAGGGGCCGTGCACCGGCTCTGCGGCACCCAGATTGAACCTGCGCTGCAACGTCTCGCTGAGCAGGCTGCGCAGCTCGTTGCCACGGTAGGTTTCGCTTTCCTTGTTGCGGTAGCCGGTGGTGTGATGGGTGATCAGCCGGTGGTAGGGAATGACGCCCTGCCAGCAGGCATGGCGGTCTGGCGTGAACATGTCGTGGTGCTCCAGATAGATCACCTGGTGCCCCATCAACGCGAACGGTTCCAGCGCACCGCTGCGGATGCCGATCACCGGGCCACCGACGGTGTCCAGCAGCTTATGCATGAAGTACCACTGGTGTTCACGCGGTGCCAGCACGCGCTCACCGTTCAGTTCGGCCGCCCAGAAACGACCGACATGTGGATGCAGCTGCGGACGATACGGATGACGGTCGGTGAGCCGATCCTCGCCGTTTTCATCGCGTGCGCGGTTGATGTAGGTATCGGCGATGCAGTACACCCGGGTACCTGCTGCGCCCGTTTTATCTGGGCCCAACGCATCGGCGATCTGCTCGAACATCATCGGTCGGGAGATCGCCTCTGCTTCGCGGGCATTGGCATATTCGCGATCGGCGATCCATAGCGCGGCAGCACCGGGCTGGATGCCCTGTTCGGCAATGACCGTGTCGACGAGCGCGTCGATGCGCGTGCGTTCGGCCGGATCGACCAGTGCGATGAGCTTGTTGCGGACATCGATGCAACGATCCTCGGGTGACATGTCCGGTTCGCGGAAGCGGCGCGCGATCAGCTCGGTGGTGGCGGATATGTGGAAGACGTGCGTGCCCTGGTGCTCGGCGTCGCCTGCCAATGGCGAGTCCGCACCCTCCACGTGCCTGAAGTCCGCGCGCGTCGCGCTGTCGTCCAGCGATTCACGCGCGTCCTTCAGGCTTTTGCCGGTGTGTTCGTACAGCGACACCCGATCGGCCGCGTCCGCCTGCCTACTGGCGGTGAGAGCGGTGCGGATGACCTCGAAAGCCTCGCGGGCATGGGCCTGCTCGGCCTGGTTGCCGCGGCTGTAGGCGATGGATACGTTGAGCTTTGGATTGATCAACATGGCAAGGATCAGCGAATAGCGGTCGCCGGTGGCATAGCCGGGCAGGAAGGTGTGGATGCTTGAATCCGCGGCCTCCAGGGCTGCGCTGAAATCCACGTCGCGGGGATGCAGGTAGGGAACGCCCTGGCCCGTGACGGCATCGATCCGATAGCCCTGCCGCAACTTCACATCCTCGAGAGGTACCTGCAGGTCCAGCTGCTGCGCCTGCTCGAGGACCTGCGCCAGCGCGGTGCGGCCGATTTCCTGGCGCACGCTCTGGCTGTCATGCGAATGGTGCTGGTAGGCCTTGAGGTAAAGGTCGCGGGTGGCCTTGTCGGTGGGGTTGGCTGCGGTGAAGAAGGCAGCTGGATGGATCCGCTGCTCGGCGGCAGGGACTTCGACGCTGCCGCCGAGCATCGTCACGCACGCCCAGCCGGCGACGAACTTCCGCGAGTCACGGCCCACGTCGAACTCGGCCGCAGCGCGTGACTGGCTGAGCACTGGTGCAGAGGGTCCGGCCGCACTGAACAACAGCGAGGCGTGTTCGCAGATGGGAGAGCCTGCGCCACGTGATGGTGCAGCAGGAAGCAGACAGGGGGAGGTCTGGGGAATGCTCAATGTCAGCATGGAGGAGTCCAGAAGTTCAGAGGGAGTGGAGCAGTCGCTGGCGTACGACCTGCAGGCGCTGCAATGCGCCGGGCAGGTCGTCCAGTGCAGGAGAGTCGCTGGCATGCGCCTGTACCAGGCGCAGGACACCGGTCCGTGGATCAAGCGCGATGGAGGCGCCGTCCATTACCCGTGGCTGGTGATGGTGGGCCAGCAATGCCCGTAGCCGTTCGGCATCGCAGTGCAAGCCATCATCGGCAAGT
Source organism: Stenotrophomonas sp. 169 (assembly GCF_014621775.1). Taxonomy (NCBI): domain Bacteria; kingdom Pseudomonadati; phylum Pseudomonadota; class Gammaproteobacteria; order Lysobacterales; family Lysobacteraceae; genus Stenotrophomonas; species Stenotrophomonas sp. 169. The sequence continues at coordinate 3,114,815 of NZ_CP061204.1, read as the reverse complement.
TGGCAGTGGATCAGCAGTTGCTCGGCCGAGCACTCCAGGTGCCATTCCACCCCGACGGCGTCGAGCAGCGTGTAGGCTGCGGCGGAAATGTCCAGTGGCAAGGGAAGGTGCTGCGCGGCGCGCTGAAGGATCGGCAGTGCCCAGGCTGGCAGAGATGCAGTCATCGATGTGTTCGGGTGCAGGGAGGGAGGGAGGGATAGCCTGCACAGTGCGTGTGCCCGTTACGCTGAGGCACGCCTTAACACGAGGAAGATCAATCGAACTTGGCGTTGTCGTAGGCAATTTCACTGCGCATATCGCTCGTATCCGTGGTGAAATCAACGGTCCCGATGACTCTCCAATACGCGTTCTTTCAAGCGCTCGCTTTCCGCAACGATCGTTGGCGTCGAAAGCGACATCAATGCAGCAGATGCAGACCGGACACCATGCGTCCTTCGCCTTCCTCCCTGCTGGCCCCGCCGGCACCGATTCCTCGTCCCGACCTGCTCTGCGTTTCCGCCACGTCGTCGCGGGGCACAATGAAAAGAATCCGCGTGCACAACGCCAGCCTGCCCCCTGCAGCAGCACGCGCGGCGGAGCACTGGCATGCTGTGGTGAAAGGGCGTCAGCTGCGCCGCTCGATTCATGTCACCACGCTGGCGCCGGGGATGGTCGCCGTCCACCTGCAGGCAACGCCGGCGTTGCTCCAGCGCATGGGCCTGCAGCACGCCACGACGGCCGCGCTCGCAGAAGACCCTTCTGACGCAGTGACCAAGCGGCTTGCGTGGATGAGTCTGGATCCCCGTCGTTTCAGTGGCCACGTGGTGCAGGGCGATGCGCTGTTGGACCCCTGCGTGCTTCCCGCGGGCGAGGCGGCGGCAAGGCCGTGCGCGCGGATCAATGGCGGATACTTCAACTTCCGCCAGCGCGCCTGCGTCGACCGCCCCGAGCATCTGTCCATCGGGCCACTGCGGACGCAGGGCGGAACGCCGCAGCCCACCCTGCCGCTGCCACCGGCCTTTGCCGATGACTATCACGAACTGGGATTCGCGGACGGCTCCTCGCTGGCCTGCGCGCCGTTGCTGGCTGAGCGGGGGGCGCCGGTGTTCGCGGCCAAGGCCAGCGGTAGTCCGCTGTACCAGCTGCCGCGGGATTTCGCCTTCGAGCGGGGCGACCAGGTCGCTCCCGGCGTGCTGTGGCATGCGCATGATGCCAACCCGCGGGCAGCGGTCAGCCTGCCCACCACCGCGGACAGCGGATGTATCCGCCTGGTAGCAGCCCCGATGACCGATCGCGGCTGTGCCGACTCCGGCTGGACCTTGGCGGAATTTTCCGGCGCGCTGGCCCGCCTGGATCGTCTGGGTGGGCAGCACGGAGCGCCGAATATCTCGCTCAACCTGGACGGTGGCGAGTCCGTGGCCCTGTTGGCCTGGACCGAAGGGCGACCGGTACTGGATATCCGGCAGACAGTCCAACCGCGGCAAGTCGGCAACCTGATTGAATTCCGGGCAGCGGCCTGCCTGCGGTCGCCGGAAATGGTCAGATGCGTCAAACTTGGCGGATGAAGCAATCGGTTCTCCTTCTGCATGGCATCTGGAACGCCCGCGCCTGGGTCGGGCCGTTGGCATGGCGGCTGCGCGCGCGCGGCTTCAACGTGGAGACCTTCGGCTACTCCAGCGTGCTGGGAGGGCCGGACATCGCCGTGCCGCAGTTGCTGCAACGCTTGCAGGACAGCGGGCCGGTGTCCCTGGTCGGCCATAGCCTGGGCGGGTTGGTGGCGCTGGAGGCGCTGCGCCGGAATCCCACGCTGCAGGTGCAGCGGGTGGTCTGCCTCGGCTCGCCCCTGCGTGGCAGTGGCACCGCCCGTACGCTGGCCGAGCACGGCTGGGCAGCGGCATTGGGTCGCAGCAGCGAGCTGTTGCTGGACGGCCTGCCCGACTGGCAGGGCGAGGCCAAGGTCGGCCTGATCGCCGGCTGTGTACCCCATGGCCTCGGCAGTCTGCTGGGGGTGTTCGACGGGGATTCCGATGGCACCGTGGGGTTGGATGAGACGCGTCTGCCGGGATTGGCCGATCATTGCGTCGTCCGCTGCAGCCACAGTGGCCTGGTCTTCTCGCTGGATGCCGCCCGGCAGACCGCCCAGTTCCTCCGCCACGGGCATTTCCATCCGGGCCGCGACGCTGCGGCAGCCTGAGGACCGCCGGGCCGGGATGGGGGTTCCTGCTGATCCCTTTGCCCGTTCGACACGGTGCAGCCACGGGATCAGGTAGAATCCGCGCCCTGTTCCTGACGCTGCGAAACGGAAGCCCCCATGGGTAGAGGTCCCTCGATTGAAGGCCGCAAGAACGCGTCTGACGCGAAGCGCGGCAAGATTTTCACCAAGATCATCCGCGAGATCGGCGTTGCCGCGCGTGGTGGCGGAGGCGACCCCAACAACAACCCGCGGCTGCGCGTGGCGATGGACAAGGCGCTGTCGTCGAACATGTCCAAGGACGTGATCGAACGGGCGATCAAGAAGGCCACCGGCGAGCTGGAAGGCGTCGAGTACGAAGAAATCCGCTACGAAGGCTATGCGCCCGGTGGCGTGGCCGTGATCGTCGACTGCCTGACCGACAACAAGGTGCGCACCGTCGCCGACGTCCGCCATGCCTTCAGCAAGTGCGGTGGCAACATGGGCACCGAAGGGTCGGTCGCCTTCATGTTCAAGCGCCTGGGCGTGCTTCACTTCGCTTCCGGTGCCGACGAAGACACCATCACGGAGGCGGCCATCGAGGCCGGTGCGGACGACATCATCGTCTACCCGGAAGACGGCGCCATCGACGTGGTTACCGCCGCAGACGGCTACCATGCCGTGAAGGATGCGCTGGAATCGGGCGGTTTGAATCCCGATCATGCCGAGATCACCTTCCGCGCGGACAACGATATTGCCGTGGAGGGCGATACCGCCCTGCAGGTGAAGAAGCTGCTGGACATGCTGGAAGACCTCGACGACGTGCAGGATGTCTACTCCAACGCCGATCTCGGCGTGCACGCCTAGACCTGAGACCCCATGACCCGCATCCTCGGCATCGACCCCGGTTCGCAACGTACCGGGGTCGGCATCATCGACGTCGATGCGGCTGGCCGCGTTACCCATGTCCACCATCAGCCGCTGGTGCTGCTGGGCGCTGACGATTTCCCGCAGCGCATGAAGATCCTGGTGCTCGGCCTGGCCGAGCTGATCATCGAGTACCAACCGCAGGAAGTGGCCATCGAAAAGGTGTTCATGGCGCGCAACCCGGACTCCGCCCTGAAGCTGGGCCAGGCGCGCGGCGCCGCCATTTCAGCGGTGGTGATCCGTGACCTGCCGGTGAGCGAGTACGCGGCCAGCGAGATCAAGCTGGCCGTCGTAGGGCGGGGTGGGGCGGAAAAACAACAGGTCCAACACATGGTCGGGCTCATGCTCGGCCTGAAGACGAAGCTGCAGGCCGACGCGGCTGATGCGTTGGCCGTGGCCATCACCCATGCCCATGTACGGGCGACGGCCAATCGCCTGGGGCTCAGTGCCCGCCAGGCGTGGGGCCGGAAATGAGGAGCAACGCTGCATGATCGGTCGCCTGCGTGGAATCGTGGCCTACAAGGCACCGCCGTGGCTGGTGGTGGACGTCAACGGGGTCGGCTATGAGCTTGAGGCCCCGATGAGCACGTTCTATGACCTGCCCGACATCGGCCGCGAGGTGATCCTGTACACGCACTACGCGCAGAAGGAGGACAGCGTGTCGCTGTACGGCTTCCTGCGCGAGGGCGAGCGCCGCCTGTTCCGCGATGTGCAGAAGGTCAGCGGCATCGGTGCGAAGATCGCGCTGGCCGTGCTGTCGGCCGTGACCGTGGAAGAGTTCGTGCGCATGGTCCAGTCCGGTGACATCACCGCGCTGACCCGCATCCCGGGCATCGGCAAGAAGACCGCCGAGCGCATGGTGCTTGAGCTGCGCGACCGCGCTGCCCAGCTGGGCGCCGGTGGCGCATTGCCGTCCAGCAGCGGCCCCGCCGCGGCCGATCCGGTGTCCGAAGCCACCGTGGCGCTCCAGCAGTTGGGCTACAAGCCCGCTGAAGCGGCACGGATGGCGCGCGATGCGCATGCCGACGGCGACGATGTGGCCCAGGTCATCCGCAAGGCGCTGCAGTCGGCGCTACGCTGAGCTGAGCTGAGCCGTCTTACTCCCCTTCGTTACCTCCACCGAGCCCTTCCATGTCCAGCCCTTCCAACGCGCCTGATGGCACTCATGGCCATGCTCCCACCGGGAGCAGCATGGCCTTGGTCATCGGCGCCATCGGCGTGGTGTTCGGTGACATCGGCACCAGCCCGCTGTACACGCTGAAAGAGGCGTTCTCCGGGCATTACGGGCTGACCAGCGATCACGACACCGTGCTGGGCGTGCTGTCGCTGGCGTTCTGGGCGCTGATCCTGGTGGTGACGCTGAAGTACGTCACCATCATCATGCGCGCCGACAACGACGGCGAAGGCGGGATCATGGCCTTGATGGCGCTGACCCAGCGCACGTTGCGCAAGGGGTCGCGTTCGGCTTACGTGGTCGGCATCCTGGGCATCTTCGGTGCATCGCTGTTCTTCGGCGATGGCGTTATCACGCCGGCCATCTCGGTGCTGGGTGCGGTGGAAGGCCTGGAAATCGCGGCCCCCGGCCTGCACAAGTTCATCCTGCCGATCACCATCGTGGTGCTGTTGGCGGTGTTCGCCGCGCAGCGCTTCGGCACGGAAAAGATCGGCAAGGCGTTCGGCCCGATCACCACCATCTGGTTCCTGTCGTTGGCGGCGATCGGCCTGTACAACATCGTCGATGCGCCGGAAGTGCTGAAGGCCTTCAATCCGTGGTGGGCGATCCGCTTCTTCATGGACCACGGCTGGCACGGGGTGTTCATCCTCGGCGCCGTCGTGCTGGCGGTCACCGGTGGCGAGGCGCTGTACGCGGACATGGGCCACTTCGGCGCCAAGCCGATCCGCCACGCGTGGTACTTCTTCGTGCTGCCGTGCCTGGTGCTGAACTACCTGGGACAGGGCGCGCTGGTGCTCGAGCACCCGGAAGCGGTGAAGAACCCGTTCTTCGAAGCGGTGCCGGACTGGGCGCTGTACCCGATGATCATTCTCGCCACGATGGCGGCGGTGATTGCGTCGCAATCGGTCATCACCGGTGCGTTCTCGGTGTCCCGGCAGGCCATGCAGCTGGGTTACATCCCGCGCATGCGGATCAAGCACACCTCGCACGACACCATCGGCCAGATCTACATTCCCGGCATCAACTGGGGCCTGGCGGTGATGGTCATCGGCCTGGTGCTTGCGTTCCAGAGTTCGTCGAACCTGGCGGTGGCCTACGGCATTTCGGTGTCGGGCACGATGCTGATCGACACCCTGCTGCTGGCCCTGGTGGCGCGCAGCCTGTGGCCGAAGTCGCGGCACTGGATCGTCGCGCTGTGCGTGGTTTTCTTCATCATCGATCTGGGCTTCGTGATCGCCAACGGTGCCAAGCTGATGCAGGGTGCCTGGTTCCCGGTGGTGCTCGGCATCCTGCTTTTCACCCTGATGCGCACCTGGCGTCGGGGGCGTGAGCTGCTGCGTGACGAGATCCGCAAGGACGGCATCCGCCTGGATACCTTCCTGCCGGGGCTGATGCTGGCGCCGCCGGTACGGGTGCCCGGCACGGCGGTCTTCCTCACCGCCGATCCGACGGTGGCCCCGCATGCGCTGATGCACAACCTGAAGCACAACAAGGTGCTGCACGAACGCAACGTGTTCCTGCACGTGGTCACCCTGCCGGTGCCCTACGCGGCGGAGGGCCAGCGGCTGAAGATCGAGTCGGTGGGGGATGATTTCCATCGGGTCTACGTGAAGTTCGGCTTCATGGAGACGCCTGACGTGCCGCTGGCGCTGATGCGCTCGTGCGACCACGGGGGCATCTACTTCGATCCGATGGACACCACGTTCTTCGCCAGCCGCGAAACGATCGTAGCGACGGCCAACCGCGGCATGCCGATCTGGCGCGACAAGCTGTTCGCGCTGATGCATCGCAATGCGGCGCCGGCGACCGGGTTCTTCCGTATTCCCGGCAACCGGTTGGTCGAACTGGGCGCGCAGGTCGAGATCTAGTTTTCTTCCGCTGCGCTCGGCTTCGAAGCAGGAGCAACGGGGGTCCACGTCATCGCATTCGCGCTGCCGCTCCCACGCTTTGCTGCGCAAACCGCGGGCCCCGTCTCACCAGCATCCACACCCCGCCGCTTCGCGGCCGCCCCTGACTCAGGGGCTCCTTGCACCCGACGGGCCACTGTCATCGGTAGCGCCGAGCCGTGCTCGGCGGAATGTTTCCGCCAACGGCCCGCTGCGCTCGCCGACCATGGGTCGGCGCTACCGCTTTTCCTTTTTCTTTATTACGCGGCTGGCGGCCACGGAACCTGTCAGGGGGCCGGGCGATGGGGCTGGGCGGGGGCGTTGAGCGCCATGGATGGCGCGAAACGAGCGCTACATGGACGTACTTGTGCGCGTCCCCCGCCCAGCCCCACCGCCCGGCCCCAAACTCGTAACCCGCTGTCAGAGGCAGCCGCGAGGGGCTGTTCACCCGTTCGACCACGCCAGTCGCACGAGGCAAGGGCGATTTGCCGCATAATCACCGGATGACCGAGCACCGCATCATCGGCGCCGACGCCACCCGCGAGGATGACGCCGTCGACGCCAGCATCCGCCCCAAACGCATGGCCGACTACCTCGGCCAGGTGCCGGTGCGCGAGCAGATGGACATCTACATCCAGGCCGCCAAGGCGCGCGGTGACGCGCTGGACCACGTGTTGATCTTCGGCCCGCCCGGGCTGGGCAAGACCACGCTCAGCCATGTCATCGCCAATGAACTGGGCGTTGCCCTGCGCGTGACGTCCGGGCCGGTGATCGAAAAGGCCGGTGACCTGGCCGCGCTGCTGACCAACCTGCAGCCGCACGATGTGCTGTTCATCGATGAGATCCATCGCCTGTCGCCGGTCATCGAGGAAGTGCTGTATCCGGCGATGGAAGATTTCCAGATCGACATCATGATCGGCGAAGGCCCGGCGGCCCGCTCGATCAAGCTCGACCTGCCCCCGTTTACGCTGATCGGCGCCACCACCCGCGCCGGTCTGCTCACCGCTCCGCTGCGTGATCGCTTCGGCATCATCCAGCGCCTGGAGTTCTATACCGCCGAAGAACTGACGCGCATCGTGCGCCGCTCGGCGAAGATCCTCGGCATCGACTGCACGGCAGACGGGGCAGGGGAGATCGCACGGCGGTCGCGGGGTACCCCGCGTATCGCCAACCGGTTGCTCCGCCGCGTGCGCGACTACGCTCAGGTCAAAGCCAACGGGCACATCGATGAGGACGTGGCCAAGGCCGCGATGGTGATGCTGAAAGTCGATCCGGAAGGCTTCGACGAGCTGGATCGCCGTTTCCTGCGCACCTTGGTGGACTACTTCGAAGGCGGCCCGGTCGGCGTGGAGTCGATGGCGGCGGCGCTGTCCGAAGAGCGGGGGACGCTGGAAGATGTGGTGGAACCGTATCTGATCCAGCAGGGCTTCCTGGTGCGGACCGCCCGTGGCCGGATGGCCACGCACCGCGCGTATCGCCACCTTGGGCTCAAGCCGAAGGTCGCCCCCGTGGATCTTTTCAGCGAGCCATCCGACAATGAGTGAGCCGCGGTTCAGTTGGCCGACACGCATTTACTGGGAAGATACCGACGCAGGTGGCGTGGTCTACCACGCGCGGTACGTGGCCTTCATGGAACGGGCGCGTACGGAATGGATGCGGGCGCTGGGCTTCGGCCAGGAGCGCATGCGCAGCGAGCACGGCATGGTGTTTGCGGTCCGCTCCATGGAGATGGATTTCATCAAGCCAGCAAGGCTGGACGATGCACTGGCGGTCACCGCGACGCTGGTGCAGTGCAAGCGTGCCAGCCTGGTCTTCGCCCAGCAGGTGCTGCGCGACGGCCAGTTGCTGCTGGACGCGAAGGTGAGGATTGCCGCACTGGATGCGCAGACCTTCCGCCCGCGCGGCATGGACGACGCGCTGCTGTTGGCGCTGAAACCACATCAACACCCTGATACTCCGAACAATCCTGATTTGCAGACTGAGGAACAACGATGATCGCAATGCTTCTGGGCCTGCAGGCCACGGTGGTCGAGGCGCTGCCGGAGGACGTCACCAGCGCCGCCGCCGAAACCGCCGTACAGGCCTCGCGCAGCGGCATCAATTACTGGGAGCTGATGACCAAAGCCAGCATCCCGGTGATTCTCATCGTGCTGCTGCTGCTGGCCGGCTCGTTCATCAGCTGGGTCATCATCTTCCGCAAGGCCCGTGTGTTCTCGCAGGCGACCCGCGAGGCCGACGAGTTCGAGAACCGGTTCTGGTCCGGCGCCGACCTGGGCAAGCTGTATTCCTCGGCTACCGACCGCAACCGCAGCGTGGCGGGCCTGGAGGCGATCTTCGAGGCAGGTTTCCGCGAATACAACCGTCTGCGTGACCGTCGCGGACTGGACGGGCGGGCGTTGCTGGAAGGCGCACAGCGCGCCATGCGCACCACCTACACCCGCGAAGTGGACCGGCTGGAACGTAATCTGGAACTGCTCGCCAACATCGGCTCCACCGCCCCCTACGTGGGCCTGGTCGGGACCGTGTTCGGCATCATGGTCACCATGCACGACATGGTCAACAGCGGCGAGCAGGCCGGCATCGCCTCGGTCGCACCGGGCATCTCCGAAGCCCTGTTCGCCACGGCGATCGGTCTGTTCGTGGCCATTCCAGCCGTCTGGGCCTACAACCGCTTCACCACCCGCGTCGAGCGCATGGCGGTCCGGTTTGAAACGTTCGCCGATGAGTTCAGCTCCATCCTGCAGCGCCAGACCGGCGTAGACGACTGAACCCACCGAGGAGCCCGCCATGAGTGCTATCGGTCGCCGCAAGCGTCGCAAGCTCAAATCTGAAATCAACGTCGTGCCGTACATCGACGTCATGCTGGTGTTGTTGATCATCTTCATGGTCACCGCGCCGTTGCTGACGCTGAGCTACGACGTCGACCTGCCGCGTTCCAATGCCAAGGCACTGGATAGCAAGCAGAACCCGATCATCGTGGCCGTCCGCCAGGATGGCCAGCTCAGCCTGAAGCTGCCTGATGACAAGGAGCCCAAGGCCATGGGCGCCGAGGAGCTGCAGGCGCGGCTGGGCGGCATCGTGGCGCAGGACAAGGACGTGCGCGTCATCCTGGCAGCGGACCGTGCCGTCGCCTACCAGAAGGTGATGGATGCCATGGACGCGTTGAAGCGCGCGAAAGTAGAAAAGCTCAGCCTGGCCAGCGATGCACAGTGACGCCCTGCCACCGCCGCGCAAGGAAGAGAATGACTGGGGTTGGCCGGTTAGCTTGGCCCTGCTCATCCATCTGCTGCTCGCACTGATCTTCATCGTGGCCTGGCTGTGGTCGCCCGAGCGCTCCACCGATGCGGCCGCCGGCGATCCCGGCGTGCAGGCCGAGATGGCATCGGCTGCGGAAATGTCCGAGGCGCGTCAGGCGCTGCGCCAGTCCGAACGGCTGGAGACGCTGCCGGAGCCGATTCCCGAACCCATCGCCGAGCCCGAGCCGGTGCCGGAAGACACCGTACCGCCGCCGCAGCCGTTGCCCGAACCGCGCCCGATGGACGCGCCGACGCAGCAGCAGGCCCAAGCGCAGGAGCGCGTCGCGCAGCCGGACAAGGTCGACCAGGATGCGGTCAGCGCGTTGGCCATTTCGCAGGAAAAGGCCAAGCAGGAGCAGGAGGCCAAGCGTCGTCAGGAGCAGATCGATCTGACCGAGCGCAAGCGCCAGGAAGAGGCCGAGCAGCGCGCCCGACTGGCCAAGCAGCAGGAAGCTGACCGGCAGAAGAAGATTGCCGAGGATGAGCGCAAAGCAAACGAGACCAAGGCAGAGGCGGAGAAGCAGAAGAAGATCGCCGACCTGCGTTCACGCCGCGAGCAGGCCGAGAAGGAAGCGAAGCTGGCTGAGCAGCGGCTGCGCCAGGTCGCTGCCGCGAGGAATGCAGCGGCGGCCAGCTCGAGCGCCAGCGCCAATTCCACTGCGCAGCCGGCAGGTGGCGCGGGCGGAACCAGTGACGATCTGACCGCCAAGTATGCCGCGGCGATCCAGGCCAAGGTGCAGGATGCCTGGATCCGTCCGGAGAACATCGCCAGCGGCCAGCGTTGCCAGATCGTCATCACCCAGCTGCGTGGCGGCCGGGTGCTGTCGGCCAAGGTCGGCGCGAACTGTCCGTACGATGAGGCCGGCAAGCGCTCGATCGAGGCGGCGGTACTCAACGCGCAGCCGCTGCCCTATGCCGGCTTCGAGCAGGTGTTCAACCGCGCGCTGATCCTCAACTTCCGCCCGGATTGAGTGCCCCGGTAGTGACGGCCGCTGGCCGTTACACGTCGGCCTCGGGCCAGTAGGCTGCTTGCCGGAAGGCGAGCGGCCCACCAGGTTGAAGGCCAGCGGCCATCACTACCTTTGAGTAGCGACCTTGCTTTCACATGGGTCTGGTTCATGATTGCGAAACCATTCACCTCCATCCTGCTATCCCTCGCTGTGGTTCTTCGACTGAGCATTCCATGAAAAAGATGCCCCGCTGGTTCGTCGCGTTCGCGGCTTTGTTGCTTCCCTTCGCCGCGCTTGCGCAGCAGAAGGGCCTTGAGATCGATATCGTGGGCGGTAGTGCGTCTGCCACGCCGGTCACCGTGGTGCCGATGCCCTACGAGGGGTCGGCCGCTGCGCCGCAGACGGATGTAGCGTCCGTCATCCGTGCCGACCTGGACCGGTCCGGCCAGTTCCGCACCCTGCCTGAAGCCCAGATCGTCGAGAAGCCCACCCGCGGCGCGGACATCCAGTTCCCGACGTGGCGCGCGCTGAAGCAGAACTACATCGTGGTTGGCCGCGTGCAGGATGCCGGTGCCGGCGCCTACCGCGTCGAATACGAGTTGTATGACGTGCCCAAGGGTGAGCGTCTGCTCGGCTTGGCAATGACCGCCCGCGGCAACGCGATGCGGGATGTAGCTCACCAGATGGCCGATGCCATCTACGAGAAGATCACCGGTGTACGCGGTGCTTTCTGGACCCGCATCGCCTATGTCACCGCCAGCGGTCGCGGCGATGCCATGCGCTATGCGCTGATGGTGGCCGACTCGGATGGCTACAACCCGCAGACGATCGTGCGCTCGGCCGAGCCGCTGCTCTCGCCGTCGTGGAGCCCGGACGGCGGCAAGCTGGCCTACGTGAGCTTCGAGCGTGGCAACTCGGCGATCTACATCCAGAACATCGCCACCGGCGCGCGTGAGCTGGTCACCAGCTTCCGCGGCATCAACAGCGCCCCCGCGTTCTCGCCGGATGGCCGCAAGCTGGCCCTGACGCTTTCGCGCTCGGGCAACCCGGAGGTCTACGCCATGGACCTGGGCAGCAAGCAGTTGACCCAGCTGACCAACCACCTGGCCATCGATACCGAGCCGACCTGGTCGCCGGATGGCAGCGCGGTGTACTTCACCTCCGATCGCGGTGGTCGTCCGCAGGTCTATAAGGTCTCCGCCAGTGGTGGCAGCGCAGAGCGCGTGACCTTCCAGGGCAACTACAACGCCAAGCCGTCGGTCTCCTACGATGGCAAGAAGATCGCCGTGGCGCAGGGCTCGGGGAACAGCTACAAGGTCGCGATGATGGACAGCTCGCTGGGCTCGCCGCGCTGGAGCACGCTCTCCACCGGCTCGCTCGATGAGTCGCCCAGCTTCGCGCCGAATGCCAGCATGGTGCTGTATGCCGCACGCGAGGGTGGTCGCGGTGTGCTGTATGCGGTGTCAGCCGATGCCCGCGTCCGCCAGCGCCTGGTGCTCGCCGATGGTGATGTTCGTGAGCCGGCATGGTCGCCTTACCGTACCAAGCGCTAAAAGAGTGTTAATATTTTCCTAGATTTACCCCATTCACCGGCTTAGGAGCCTCAAAGGTATCGCCATGAACAAGACCACCAACGTTCTGCTTGTTTCCCTGTTGTCCGTGGCCGTCCTGGCCGGTTGCTCGAAGAAAGTGAAGGAAGTCCCGGCCGAAACGACCGCACCGGCGACCACCACGCAGCCGTCGGGCCCGTCGACCTCCGGCCTGTACGGCCCGGGCGACCTGGACACCGACGCTTGCCTGCGCCAGCGCGTTGTCTACTTCGACCTGGACCAGGATTCGGTCAAGCCGGAGTTCCAGGCCATCATGGCGTGCCATGCGAAGTACCTGCGTGACCGTCCGTCCTCGCGCATCACCCTGCAGGGCCACACCGATGAGCGCGGTTCGCGCGCTTACAACCAGGCACTGGGCGAGCGTCGTGGTAACGGCGTGAACTCGGCTCTGGCTGCCAACGGCGGTTCGGCTTCGCAGCTGACCGTGGTGTCCTACGGTGAAGAGCGTCCGGTCTGCACCGATTCGGCCGAGTCCTGCTATTCGCAGAACCGTCGCGTCGAAATCGTCTACACCGCGCAGTAATACATGCGCATCGGCATCAATCTGATGCTGGTCGTGGCGGCAGCCTTCATGGCTGCCGCTCCGGCGTACGCGCAGCGGCAGAGCCTCGCCGACCGCGTTGGCACCATCGAGCAGCAGCTGTACAACAACAGTGCCAACCAGGACCTGTTGAACCAGATCACCGAGCTCCGCCAGCAGGTCCGGCAGATGCAGGGCACGATCGAACAGCTGCAGCACGACAGCGCACAGCTCAAGCAGGGTAACCAGGACGCTTTCCTGGATCTGGACGAACGCCTGAACCGCCTTGAAGGTGGTGCAGCGCCGGTCGTCCCCACGGCACCCGGCAGCAATGCACCGCTTCCCCCGGTTCCGGCTGTACAGCCACCCGCAGCGGCCACTTCCGAGCGGCCGCCTTCGGTACACGGTGATGCCGGCAGCCTGGCCGTCAGTGGTGATGAGCGCACGACGTACAACGTGGCCTTCGACGCACTGAAGGCGGGCAAGTATGACGACTCCGCGCAGCTGTTCCTCAGCTTCCTGGAGCTGTATCCCAACGGGGTATATGCCCCCAACGCGCTGTACTGGTTGGGCGAAAGCTACTACGCCACCCGTAACTACCCGATGGCCGAGAGCCGGTTCCGTGAACTGATCTCGCGTTATCCCACGCACGACAAGGCATCCGGTGGCTTGCTGAAAGTAGGTCTTTCCCAGTTTGGCGCAGGCCAGGTGGAACAGGCCGAGCAGACCCTGGAAGGCGTCGTATCGCAGTACCCGGGCTCGGACGCCGCGCGCACCGCGCAGGATCGCCTGCAATCCATCCGGCTGGGCCAGCAGATCCGCTGATCGTGCCGCAGGATGCTTCACCAGTAGAGTCGGGCCATGCCCGGCTGCTCTCGTTTAAGAACACCAAGAAATCCGAATGCTCATTACGCCCGCCAACGCCGTCGCCACCCCCAGTGACATCGTTCAGTCGCCCCTGTCGCGACTGAAGATCACCGAGATATTCACTTCGTTGCAGGGCGAAGCGGATACCGCTGGCTGGCCGACCGTGTTCGTGCGGCTGACCGGCTGCCCGCTGCGCTGCCAGTACTGCGATACCGCGTACGCCTTCCACGGTGGCACCTGGTGGGATATCGACGACATCGTCGCCGAGGTGCTCGCGCAGGGCGTGCGGCATGTCTGCGTGACCGGCGGCGAGCCGCTGGCGCAGAAGCGCTGCCTGATCCTGCTGCAGAAGCTGTGCGACGCCGGCATGGACGTGTCACTGGAAACATCGGGCGCGCTGGATGTATCCGAGGTGGATCCGCGGGTGTCGCGCGTGGTCGACCTGAAGACGCCCGGTTCGGCCGAGATGGCCCGCAACAAGCTGGAAAACCTGCCGCTGCTGACGGCTCGTGACCAGGTGAAGTTTGTCATCTGCAGCCGCGAGGACTACGACTGGGCGAAGGCCATGGTCGTGGAGCATCAGCTGGCCGAACGCACCATGGTGCTGTTCTCGCCCAGCAAAGGGGAGATCACCGCACGTGACCTGGCCGACTGGATCGTGGCCGACCGCTTGCCGGTGCGCTTCCAGATGCAGCTGCACAAGATTCTGTGGAATGACGAGCCGGGGAGGTAACCGGCCACGTCGCCCTGCAACACCCCGGCGCGGGACAGCGTGCTGGCTCTTTCCCCCAACCGGATAACACCCATGAAGAAGGCAGTAGTGCTTCTCTCCGGCGGCATGGACTCAGCCGCCGTCATCGCGCTTGCCCAGGAGCAGGGCTTTGCCGTGCACGCCCTCAGCGTGCGCTATGGCCAGCGCCACACCTCCGAGCTGGATGCCGCCGTGCGCGTGGCTGCAGCCCAGTGCGTCATCGTGCACAAGACCGTGGATGTCGACCTGCGCAGCATCGGCGGTTCGGCGCTGACCGCTGACATCGACGTGCCCGAAGCGGGCGGCGAGGGCATCCCGGTCACCTACGTGCCGGCACGCAACACCATCATGCTGTCGCTCGCGCTGGGCTGGGCGGAAGTGCTCGGCGCCAATGACATTTTCTGCGGCGTCAACGCGGTCGATTACTCGGGCTACCCCGACTGCCGCCCCGAGTTCATCGCCGCATTCCAGGCGCTGGCCAACCTGGCCACCAAGGCCGGCGTGGAAGGCGCAGGGATCACCGTGCATGCGCCGCTGCAGTTCATGAGCAAGGCGCAGATCGTCAGCGAAGGCGTGCGTCTTGGCGTGGACTTCGGGCTGACGGTGTCGTGCTACAACGCAGATGCCAGCGGTGCGGCGTGCGGTCATTGCGATGCCTGCGGGCTGCGTGCGCAGGGCTTCACCGATGCCGGTGTGGTCGACCCCACTCACTACGCCTGACGCTGCAGCAGAGGGTGAGTGGTGAGGGTTGGGCTTTACGCGTTTACCCCCTTCACCCGGCTGCCTAAATCAGGGTAGAATGCACGCCCTCCGCTGCGAAGCGGGGGCAGCAATGGGCCGTTAGCTCAGTTGGTAGAGCAGAAGACTTTTAATCTTTTGGTCGATGGTTCGAATCCATCACGGCCCACCATTGCAGGCTTCACCATCAAAGCGCCGAAGGGCGCTTTTTTGTTGCCTACAGGTGATCGAAATCGAAAGGCGCCTGCTCAGGCATCCCCGACGACTCGGGGCCGCCGCGCGGTGCCAGATAGTTGATGACCGACCACAGCGCGTAGACCAGCGTCGCTGCGCCCAGCACCCGCGCTGCCATCCGTCGCGTTCGCTGCATGACATCCACAGGTGCGTCCCGGCGGTTCGGCGGCAGCTCACGGTTCTGCACCAGCTGCACCACCACCGGGTCGTGCAGTTCCATCACCGGTTGGCCGCTTGGAAGCTGCAGCACGATCGAAGGCCGTCGAATCGCGGGTCCGCTATCGGGGTGATGCGCGCCGGGTGTGGCCTCCACGTTGCTTCTCTCGCTGGAAGAGAACACACGTTGGCAGGAGTTGGGTTGGACGCGCTACAGGAAACCGCGCACCTCGCTGAGGATTCCCAGTACTCGCCACTGCAACAAAGAGGGCTTCATGGCAGGTGCGGCGTCTCATTCAGAGCTGACATTGCAGGCGAGTATGGTCAAGACTGGTTCGGGAGGACAGCACACAGATGGCGAAGCATGAACGACAGGACATGGCTGAAATACGGTGGTTGAGTTTCAGGTTGCGCAATGGGCAGTCAATCGCACCCGCGAAGCTGCGCGCAGGTTGGGCGGCCGCTGCCGCTGTACCGGGGATCTCGGTCCGCCGTGAAGATATCGAAAGTGGCACCATCGTCTACGCGCTCTACGGGCCGAGCAGCCTCAATGCGCCACAGGTGGCCGAGATGCGCATGCGCCAGTTCCTCATGGACGAAGGCTACACCTTCACCATGGGCACGCTCGGCGCTCGCCCGGGCATCCGCCTGTAGACCCTCACCGCGTGATGCCGGGCCAGGCCCGGCGCACCGCGCTGCTTACGCGAGATAGCGACGGAACCAGGCGAGCGTCCTGTCCCACGCCAGCGTGGCGGCGGCCTCGTCATAGCGCGGCGTGGAATCATTGTGGAAGCCATGGTTCGTGCCAGGATACACGTAGGCCTCGTACGTTTTGCCCGCCCCCTTCAGTGCCGCCTCGTAGGCTGGCCACGTCGCGTTGACGTTGTCGTCTTTTTCGGCGAAGTGCAGCAGCAGGGGGGCGTTGATCTTCGTGACATCCTCCGGCCTGGCCTGGCGACCGTAGAACGGCACTGCCGCGTCCAGTTCGGGATACGCCACGGCGGCCGCGTTGGACACCCCGCCGCCGTAGCAGAAGCCGGTGATGCCGACCTTGCCGGTGCCCAGCGCTGAACTGCGCAGGTATTCAATGGCGGCGAAGAAGTCGTTCATCAGCTTCTGCGGATCCACCTGGGCCTGCAGTTCGCGGCCGCGCACGTCGTTGCCGGGGTAGCCGCCGACCGAACTCAGGCCATCCGGTGCCAGGGCAATGAAGCCGGCCTTCGCCACGCGGCGGGCGACGTCTTCGATATAAGGATTGAGGCCACGGTTCTCGTGCACGACCACGATGCTGGGCAGCTTGCCGGCTGCTTTGGCGGGCTTCACCAGATAGCCACGCACCTGGCCATGGCCGTTCGGTGAGGGGTACTGGATGTACTCGGCCACGATGTCCGGATCAGTGAACTGCACCTGCTGGGCAAGCGCGTAATCCGGGCTGAGGGATGCCAGCAGGGTGGTGGCCGTGACGCCGACCACGGCGAATGCGGCCGCACGATCCAGGAAATCACGTCGGCTCAGGCGACCGTGCACGTAGCCGTCGTAGAGCTCCAACAGATCGGGGTGGAAATCCTTGGCAGTCAGTCGGGACATGCGCGGCGCATCCGTTGGCAGGCAGGGAATGCTGAATCTACCACCGCCGGGGCATGGTCTGACGGCTTCAGGCGGCCTGCGGGGTGTCGTGGGCCATGCCCTCATGGGTGTGGCGGAAGCACACCCGGATCGCGTCCAGCAGCTCGCTCATGTTGTACGGCTTGGGCAGGAAGTGGATGCCTTGGTGCAGCAACGGCAGCACCTCGTGCTGGCACATGCCGGAGGTGACCAGAATGGGCAGGCGCGGGAACGCGTCACGCACCCGGTTAGCGGTTTCAATGCCGCTGATGCCGCCCAGGCAGACATCGGTGAACAACAGGTCGAAGCGTTCGCCGGCATTGAGCAGGCCCAGCGCGGCTTCTGCCGAACTGACACCGACCACTTCGCAGGCCTGGCTTTCAAGGGTAAGGCGGCTGAGTTCGAGGGTTTCCTCGGAATCCTCGATCAACAGCACGCGCGGCTGGACATTCTGCTTGGACAACAACATGACGCATGACTCCGAACAGCGGGTGGAACAGCTCCGTCCAGGGCTCACGGTCCCCGGCGGCGGGCAGATTATGCGGTCCGCCCCGGTGAGTTCTGCGTGCAGGAATCGCAACGCGGGTGTTACTGCGGAGCGGGGGATCGCGTAGCGCAGGGCATGTAGCGCCAGCGCAGCACGGCGGCCAACGCGGCAGGGCAGGTAGGGCGCGACCAGCGTTGCAGTGCAGCATCCATTCGGGCGGCAAGGGCCCACTTTCTTGTTGCCGCCGCAGCAGGACCTGCGCCGGAGGTCGATGTGTCGATGGTCATGCCTGTTGCCATCCAGTCATCACGCGCCGGGTAGAGTGCGTGTTCCCTTCCCGGCAGGAGCGCCAGCAATGCTGTGCCCCGTATGCAAGACCCAGGCGCTTACCATGTCCGAACGCCAGGGCATCGAGATCGATTACTGCCCGCAATGCCGTGGCGTGTGGCTGGACCGTGGCGAACTGGACAAGATCATCGAGCGTTCGGCATCGGCGCCGGCCGTCCCGCCGCCCGCACCGGTCCAGGCGGCAGCGCCCGCTTACAGCCAGCCGCCGCCGCCGCCGCCGGTAGCCGTGCAGCACCGCGATACGCGTCATCTTGGCCAGAACCCTTACAACCCGCAGGGCCAGCACGGCTACAAGAAGAAAAAGAAGGAAGGGTTCCTGTCCGAACTGTTCGACTTCTGATCGAGCAGCAGGCACGCCGCCCCTAAGCGGGGCGGCGCAGGATGAATTCCAGGTCGCGCGACGCGCCCACGATGAAATCGTATTCGCCGACTTTGCTGCAGCCATGGCGTGCGTAGAAGCGCTGCGCACCGTGATTTTCCGACCACACGCCCACCCACAGCGTGCGCCGTCGCGGCTGATCCAGCCACTCTAGGAACGCGTCCATCAGGCGCGCGCCGTGGCCGCCATTCTGGTAACTGGCCTGAACGTACAGGCGTTTCAGTTCGATGTCGCCCGGCCGTGCCAGCGTGTGCGGCAGGCTGTTGGGGCCAGCCGCCAGATAACCCACTGCGATGCCATCCTCCTCCAGCAGCCACGCGGCGCTGCTGGGATCGGCCAGTTCAGCGCGTTGCGGCATTGGACTGTAATGCGCCTGCAGGAAGTCCTGCAGGTCCTGCGCAGGATACGAGTCGCCGAAGGTTTCGGTGTAGGTCGCGATGGCGATGGTCGACAGCGCGTCGGCATCATCGACGCCGGCGCGGCGCAGGGTGACGGGCATGGGGGCAGGGCAGCAGTCAGCGGGGCCGCAGTTTACTGCCCCGGTGCGTGGCGCGCACCGGGGCGGCATGGATCAGAACCACATCCTGATGCCGGCAACCCAGCGTTTGTCACGCGCGTGGTCGCCCGTGGCATCGGCATGATCGGCACTGTCGCCGAATCGACGCTCATGGGTGATGCCGATGTAAGGGGCGAAGCGTCGGCTGAACTCGTAACGCAGGCGCAATCCTGCTTCCGCTTTGTTCACTCCTCGCCCGATGCCTCGCTCTGGCTCATCGCGCGCAGCCAGGGTGGCCTCCAGCATGGGCTGCAGGACGAGGCGGTTGGTCAGAAGCACTTCGTACTCCACTTCGGCCTTCGCCATCACCTGTCCACCCGATCCCAGATACAGCGTTGCCGCCGTTTCGAACTTGTACGGTGCCAGGCCCTGGATACCCAGCGCCGCCCAGCTGCGTGACGGTCCGGTACCGACGTCCTGCTTCATGCCGGCCACCACGTCCCACCACGGTGAAATGCTGCGGCCGTACAGCAGTTCTACATCCGCCGTGCCGGTCCGCCCGCCGTTGCGCTCGCCTTCGCTGCGAAGCCACAGGCGGTTGATGTCACCACCGATCCAGCCACTGGCCTCCCAGGCTTGGCTGCTGCCGTGGCGACCTTCCCCGTGCTCCAGGCGATCCACGCGCAGCAGGCTGTGGACGGAAGGCGCATGCTGCATGGCATCGTGGCGAATGGGCGGAAACGCGGCCACCCGATCCGCATCGGTCACGGCGGGGATGGGAACGCGCGGTAGCGCGGGCGTGGCCTGCCTGTGCGCGGCCCCTGTCGAGTCATCCCCCTGCTCATGCGCTGTGTCCGAATGGTCCATCGAGGAATGGTCCATCGAGGAATGGTCCATCGTGGAGTGGTCCATCGCAGCGGCGGGTGGCGCGGCAGGGTGGTCATGCGAGTGCGAGTGCGATTGCGCCATCGCGGCAAACGGGGCCAAGGCGATGAGCGTCAGTGCGCTGCGCTGGAGGGCCGTATGCAGGCTCATTCTTCGATCCTCACTTCGCGCATCATGCCGGCTTCCATGTGGTACAGCAGATGGCAATGGAAGGCCCAGCGGCCCAGTGCATCGGCCCGCACGCGGTAGCTGCGGCGGGTGCCCGGTGGCATGTCGACGGTGTGCTTGCGCAGGTGGAAGTTACCCTGCGCGTCCTCCACGTCACTCCACACGCCGTGCAGGTGGATGGGATGCTGCATCATGGTGTCGTTGACCAGCACGATGCGCATGCGCTCGCCATAGTTGAGCCGCAGGGGCTCGGCACCGGCGAAGGGGATGCCATCGAACGACCAGGCAAACTTCTCCATGTTGCCGGTGAGATGCAGCTCGACCTCGCGGCCCGGCTCGCGACCGTCGGGGTCATCGAACAGGCTGCGCATCGCGCCGTAGGTCAGTACCTCGCGGCCATTGTCGCGCAGTCCGATCCCCGGATCGTCGAGCTTCGGGTCGGTCGCACTGCTTTGCATGTCCACCAGTGGATTGCCGCGTTCGCTGGCCGGGTGTGTCACGGCGGCCGCCGTCGTGCCGTGCGACGCGTGCGCGCCGTGGTCCATGCCGGCCATGTCGTGGTCCATCCCGGCTGCCGCACCATGACCCATGCCGTGGCCCATGTCGGCCATGGTCAACAGCGGGCGCTGATCGCGTTCCGGCACCGGCGCCTGCAGGCCATGGCGCACGGCCAGCGTACCGGCGGCGAAGCCGGTGCGGCCCATGTCCTGGCAGAAGATCGTGTAGGCATCCTGGCCGCTGGGCTCTACCAGGACGTCGAACGTCTCTGCAGGCGCTATGCGGAATTCGTCGATGCTGACGGGATGGATGTACTGGCCGTCGGCTGCGACGACCGTCATTTTCAGACCGGGGATGCGCACGTCGAAGTACGTCATGGCTGCGCCGTTGATGAAGCGCAGCAGTACTTTCTCGCCACTGCGGAACAGCCCGGTCCAGTTGCCGGCCGGCGCTGTGCCATTCATCAGGTAGGTATACGTGTGCGCGTTGACATCGGAGATGTCGGTGGGCGTCATGCGCATGCGCCCCCACATGCCACGGTCGGACAACGCCGCGCTCCAGCCGTCGCGGCGGACATCGCGCACGAAGTCGGGCAGCGTCCGCTTGTAGTAGTTGTCATGCTCGGCCAGCTTTTTCATGCGCCGGAACAGTGCGCCGGGATCCAGGTCGGTCCAGTCGGAGAGCAGGACGACATGCTCGCGATCGAACGCGTAGGGCGGCGGCGCAGCGGGATCGATGATCAGCGCACCGTACAACCCGGCCTGCTCCTGGAACATCGAATGGCTGTGATACCAGTAGGTGCCCGACTGGTTCAGGGTGAAGCGGTAGTGGTAGGCCTCGCCGGGCGCGATGCCGTTGAAACTCAGGCCCGGCACGCCGTCCATGTTGGCGGGCAGCAGGATGCCGTGCCAGTGGATCGAGGTGGGATGGTGGGCCAGCGTGTTGCGCACGTGGATGTCGACGGTCTGGCCTTCGCGCCAACGAAGGACCGGGGCCGGCAGGCTGCCGTTGACCGTGATCGCCGGACGGGTCCGGCCCGTGAAGTTCGCGGCTGATTCGCCGATGGCCAAGTCGATGCGGGAGTCGCTGAGCACCCGTGGCGCACCCGCCAGACCCGGCCCCGCCGCCGCGAAGGCGCGCGGCGTGATACCCGCCGCGGCGATGCCGGCGACCACGCCACCGGCCGCCAGCCCTTGCACGAACAGGCGGCGCGACGGCATCGCGGGCAGGCGCCCGCTGTAAGAAGAAGAAACACTCATGTTGGAAACTCCAGACGCAGGAGGTCACCGGCCGTGCCGTAAGGGCAGCGGGCCAGCGTCGAATCACGCTCGGGGCGTGCGCGTTGGACTCAACCGATGGGAGGACGTTGGATGCGCTGCAGCGAGGGCGTTGGAAGATCCGTGGCGTGCTGCGGGAACGGGCCTGCATCGGCAGGCGCCACAGGCAACAGCAGCGCACCGGTAGCCGCCAGCGCAGGCTGCTGTGCGCATGCACGCAGGCAGTCCTTCAGCTTGCAGTGACTGTCGTCGATGGGCGCCTGCAACTGGCTGGCGTGCGGCTCTGCGGCCATGTCGGCGTGCGTGTGGCACGGCGGTGCCGTCTTGGCTGCGGTGTCAGCCGTCGCGGGCATGGCTTGGGCACTGGCCATGGCGACGTTCAGCCCGTTGAACAGCAGGCTGAGCATCAACACTACGCGCAGCAGGGTGGAGGCAACGGACATGGGCGTACTTTAGCGGGAACCGGCGGCGGCTGCAGCCGCGGTCTGAACGGTCGGTTCAACGCTGGACCCGCACCAGGGCGGTGATGCCCGCAGGTTGTCAGTGCTGCTGGGGCATCACCCTTCTTCGCGCACCACGTCGATCAGCTTGGGGCCATAGCGTGCGAGCTTGGTACCGCCGATGCCGCCCACGCGGGCCAGCGCGTCCAACGAAGTCGGCCGTTGTTCGGCGATGTTGCGCAGCGTGCTGTCATGGAAGATGACAAACGCTGGCACGTTCTGCTCGCGCGCCAGCTCGGCGCGCAGCGTGCGCAGTGCGTTGAACAGCATCAGGTCCTGCGGCAGCACCGACAGACCGCTGCCGCTGCGCGGGGTGCTGCGTTCGCGGCTGCTGCTGGGCGCGCTGTCACGCCGCATGCTGATCTGCCGCTGGCCTTTGAGTACGTCCCGGCTGGCATCGGTGAGGCGCAGGCCGCCGTGGCCGGCGGTATCCACCTCGAGCAGGCTGGTCGCCACCAACTGCCGGAACACGCTGCGCCAGGTGCGGCTGTCCAGGTCCTTGCCGATGCCGTAGGTACTCAGTTTTTCATGCCCGCTCTGGCGCACTTTCTCGTTCTCGCTGCCACGCAGGATGTCGATCAGATGGCCCACGCCGTAGCGTTGGCCGCTGCGATACACGCAGCTGAGCGCCTTCTGCGCGGGGACGGTGGCGTCCCAGGCGGCAGGCGGGGTCAGGCAGTTGTCACAGTTGCCGCAGGGTTGCGGATAGGTCTCGCCAAACCCGGCAAGCAGCACCTGGCGGCGGCATTGCATGGATTCGCAGTAGCCCAGCAGGTGGTCCAGCTTGGAACGTTCAAGCTGCTTGCGCTCCTCGCCTGCTTCGGACTGCTCGATCATCTGCTTCAGCAGCACCACGTCGCCCAGTCCGTAGCAGAGCCAGGCCTCCGCCGGCTCCCCGTCGCGGCCGGCGCGCCCGGTTTCCTGGTAATACCCTTCCATCGACTTGGGTAGGTCGGTGTGGGCGACGAAGCGCACGTCGGGTTTGTCGATCCCCATGCCGAAGGCGATGGTCGCGCACATCACGATGCCGTCTTCGCGCAGGAAGCGGCGCTGGTTGTTGGCGCGCACCTCTGCGGGCAGACCGGCGTGGTAGGGCAGCGAGGTGAAGCCTTGGCTGGACAGGAACTCGGCGGTTTCCTCGACCTTGCGCCGGGACATGCAGTAGACGATGCCGGCCTCGTTGCGGTGGCTGGCCAGGAAAGTGGTCAACTGCTGCCGCGCGTTGTCCTTCTGCACGACGGTGTAACGGATGTTCGGCCGGTCGAAGGAGCTGACGAAGTGGCGTGCCTGGGACAGGTCCAGGCGCTCGGCGATCTCGCGTTGGGTGGGCGGATCGGCGGTGGCGGTCAGGGCCAGCCGCGGAATTTCCGGCCAGCGTTCGTGCAGCACGGTGAGCTGGCGGTATTCGGGGCGGAAGTCGTGGCCCCACTGCGATACGCAGTGGGCTTCATCGATGGCGAACAAGGCGATGCGGCTGCGCGAGAGCAGGGACAGGAAGCGTCCGGTCAGCAGCCGTTCGGGGGCGACATAGAGCATGTCGAGGTCGCCGGCCAGCAGGTCGCGCTCCACGCGGGCGGCGGTTTCGCCATCCAGGGTGGAATTGAGGAATTCAGCGCGCACGCCAAGCTGGCGCAGGGCTTCGACCTGATCCTGCATCAAGGCGATAAGCGGCGAGATGATGATCCCGCAGCCGTCGCGCAGCAGCGCGGGCACCTGGTAGCAGAGTGACTTGCCACCGCCAGTGGGCATCAGGACAAGGGCGTCATGGCCGGCAGCGACGTGCTCGACGATGTCCCGTTGCGGGCCGCGGAAGTCGTCGTAACCAAAGACGCGGCGGAGCAGCTCGTGCGCGGGACTGGAAGGCATCCCGATAGTTTACCCCGTCGGGCGACTGCAGGTTTACCGGCAACGGCAAAGCAAAGGCAAAGGCAAAGGCAACGTCAACGGCAACGGCAACGGCAATGGCTGCAGGGCCGTGGGTTGGCGGGGCGGGGTGGGTTGGCGGGGGACGGCAGGAGCCGCATCCATGCGGGCCTCGTTTCGTGCCATCCATGGCACTCAACGCCCCCGCCAACCCACCCCGCCCCGCCTTCGACAGGTCCATGGCGGCCATTGAACCGTCGGCATGCGGTCATCGGTAGCGCCGACCCATGGTCGGCGAGCGCAGCGGGCCGTTGGCGGGCACATTCCGCCGAGCACGGCTCGGCGCTACCGCGGCAATCCTCGCCATCCAGCCGGGTGCAAGCCCCCTTTGTTAAGGGGGCGCGCCGAAGGCGGGGGGATAGGAGGAATGCGCGGGCAGTAAAACAAAGGGGCCTCGCCCCGTCGTTTTACTGCAGCAGCGAACGCAGCATCCAGGCGTACTTCTCGTGGGTCTGCAGGCGCTGGGTCATCAGGTCTTCGGTGGGGGCGTCGTCGGCGTCGTCCGCGACGTCCAGTACCTGGCGGGCGGTGCGGCAGACCGCCTCGTTGGCGACCACCAACTGGCGTACCATCTCACGCCAGTCGGCGCTGTTGGTCAGGCCCGCTTCTTCCGGGATCGAGGTCAGCGCGGCGAACTCGCGGTACGAACCGGGAGCATTGAAGCCCAGGGCGCGGATGCGCTCGGCGACTTCGTCCAGTGCGGCCCACTGTTCGGTGTACTGCGTTTCGAACATGGTGTGCAGCGAGTTGAACATCGACCCGGTCACGTTCCAATGGAAGTTGTGGGTCTTCAGGTACAAGGTGAACGCATCCGCCTGATAGCGCGAGAGGCCATCGGCGATCTTCTTGCGCTCGGCTTCCTTGATCCCGATATCAATGCCAGGTGCCGACGGGGCGGCATCGGCCAGCTTCTGCTTGCCGGTTTTTTCCTTGGCCGCCGGGGCCTTGGTGACACTCTTGGTCTTTGCCATGGGGACGTTTCTCCTTGTGGGTGAGATGATCTCTACGATAGACCAGAACTAATGACTGGTCGCTTTCAAAAAATCAAACGAATCGATTGATGAAGTCTATTGAAAAAAACCAGGCGTCCAGCCTGCGCGATCAGCGGGCCGCCCTCGACGGCGCCATGACCCGGGACCGCTCGCGATTGCTCGCGCTGTTGTCCCGGTGGCAGGCGAAGCCGGGCGACGCGGGCCTGAAGTCGGCCTTCGAACAGGCGCTGCAGGCCTCGTTGCAGCGCCGGCAGGCGCGTGCTCGGCAGAAACCGGCCATCACTCTGGACCCGCAACTGCCTATCGCGCGTGAAGCCGAGGCGATCACGGCGCTGATCCGCGACCACCAGGTTGTCGTGATCGCCGGTGAGACCGGTTCGGGCAAGACGACCCAGCTGCCCAAGCTGTGTCTGGCCGCGGGCCGCGGTGAGGCCGGCATGATCGGCTGCACCCAGCCGCGGCGGATCGCCGCACGGGCGGTGGCCACCCGCGTCGCCCAGGAGCTGAAGAGTGAGCTGGGCCAGCTGGTCGGCTATCAGGTGCGCTTCAATGACAAGGTCAGCGAAGAGAGCCGGATCAAGTTCATGACCGACGGCATCCTGCTGGCGGAAATCGCCAGTGACCGTTGGTTGTCGCGCTACGACACGATCATCGTGGATGAGGCGCACGAGCGCAGCCTCAACATCGATTTCCTGCTGGGCTATCTGAAGCAGCTGCTGAAGAAGCGTCCGGACCTCAAGCTGATCGTGACCTCGGCCACCATCGATACGGGTCGCTTCGCCGAGCACTTCGACAATGCGCCGGTGATCAGCGTCGAAGGCCGTACCTTCCCCGTGGACGTGCGTTACCGGCCGTTGGAAGGCGAGGGGGAAGCGCAGGGCGAGCGCACGGTCAACGATGCGATCGTCGGTGCCATCGACGAGATCACCCGTCTGGACGCGCGGGGCGATGTGCTGATCTTCCTGCCCGGCGAGCGCGAGATCCGCGATGCCCACCAGTCGCTGGAGCGTCGCAAGTACCGCCAGACCGAGGTGCTGCCGCTGTATGCGCGGCTGTCCAACCAGGACCAGGACCGGGTATTCAATCCGGGTCCGAACCGTCGCATCGTGCTGGCGACCAACGTGGCCGAAACCTCGTTGACCGTGCCACGTATCCGCTACGTCGTGGATCCGGGGTTCGCCCGGGTCAAGCGCTACAGCCCGCGGCAGAAACTTGATCGCCTGCACATCGAACCGATTTCGCAGGCCAGCGCCAACCAGCGTAAAGGGCGCTGCGGGCGCGTGTCCGAGGGCATCTGTTACCGCCTGTATGCCGAGCCTGATTTCCTGGCCCGGCCGGAGTTCACCGATCCGGAAATCCGCCGCTCCAGCCTGTCCGGGGTGATCCTGCGCATGCTGCAGCTGGGCTTGGGTCGCATCGAGGACTTCCCGTTCCTGGAGGCGCCGGACGAACGCGCCGTGGCCGATGGGTGGCAGCAGCTTGCCGAGCTCGGCGCGGTCGATACCGAGCGGCGACTGACGGCAGTGGGACGGCAGATGGCGCGGTTGCCGGTGGACGTGAAGCTGGCCCGCATGCTGGTCGCAGCGCAGGCGGCCGGTTGCCTGAAGCCGATGCTGGTGATCGCATCCTTCCTCGGGATCCAGGATCCGCGGGAGCGTCCGCCCGAGGCGCGCGGTGCGGCCGATACGGCGCATGCGCAGTTTGCCGATGGACGCTCTGAGTTCGTGGGTGTCCTGCGATTGTGGGATGCCTACCGGCAAGCCCACGAAGACATGACGCAGTCCAAGCTGCGCGACTGGTGTGGGCGCAACTTCCTCGGCTTCCTGCGCATGCGCGAGTGGCGGGAGCTGCATCGACAGCTGCGCCTGCTGTGCGAAGAGCTGGGGTGGGCGGAGGAAGGCAACGAGGCCTCGATGGCGCCGTTGCTGGCCGGCAGCAAGGCGCCCCCTGCGAGCACCGACGACGCCACGGCGATCAAGGCGACGCGCGGCCAGTTGCATCGCGCCGCGCGGCTGGCACGCGAGGGCAAGCCTGCCGAGCAGGCGCCTGCACCGGTGGCGGCAAGTGCCCGCAAAGACCAGGCGCCAGAGGGCGGCGGCTTCAGCGAGCGTGCACGTGCCGCTGCCTACCAGACCCTGCATCGCGCGCTGATCGCCGGCCTGCCGACGCAGATCGGCCACCGCACGGAGAAAGGCGACTTCCAGGCCCCACGACAGCGGCGCTTCCAGCCGTTCCCGGGGTCCACGCTGGCCAAGCGGCCGCCGCCGTGGCTGCTCGCCGCCACCTTGCTGGACACCCAGAAAATATGGGGCCTGACCAACGCGTCGATCGAGCCGGACTGGGTGATCGCCGAGCTGCCCCATCTTCTGCTGCGTCGACACTTCGATCCGCATTGGTCGCGCGCGCAGGGTCAGGTGCTGGCGTCGGAGCAGATCAGCCTGTTCGGGTTGGTGCTGGCCCCGAAGAAGCCGGTGCATTACGGGCGTATCGAGCCGTCCGAAGCGCACGACATCTTTGTCCGTCAGGCGTTGGTGACCGGCGAAATCAACACCCGCGCCAGCGTCATCGCCGACAACCAGAAAGTGCTGGAGCAGGCGCGCGAAGAGGAGGCCAAGCTGCGGCGTGCCGGGATCGTCGCCGACGAAGGCTGGCAGGCGCGCTGGTACCTGGATCGCATTCCGTCGGAAATACATTCCGCCGCGGGGCTGGATGCATGGTGGAAGAGTCTGTCGCCTGCGCAGCGCCATGGCGTGAGCTGGTCACTGATCGACCTGCTGCCGGGCGAGGGCAGCGAGGAGGACCGGTTCCCGAAGTACTTGTCGCTGGGCGATGCACGGCTGCCGCTGCATTACCGGTTCGAGCCGGGAGCGGACGACGATGGCGTGACGCTGGACGTACCGTTGCACCTGCTCAATGCGTTGGACCCGGTGCAACTGGGCTGGCTGGCCCCCGGTTTCGTGGCCGACAAGGCCACCGGGTTGATCCGCAGCCTGCCCAAGGCGATGCGGCGCAATTACGTGCCCGCACCTGATTTCGCACGTGCGTTCGCCGAAGCATTCCCGCAGCCCAGCGCCGATGACATCCGCGGTGAGCTGGCGCGCTTCCTGTCGCGTGCAACCGGTGCGTCCGTGGCGCTCGTCGATTTCGACCTCGACGCAGTGGACACGCACCTGCACATGAACCTGCGGCTGCGCGACGAGCAAGGCAAGGTGTTGGCCACCTCGCGCGATCTGGATGGTCTGCGCGCCCGCTTTGGGGACAAGGCCGGGCAGGCGTTCGCGGCGCGTGCCGGCCGTGACATGGCGGAGGAGGGGCTGCGCGAGTTCCCCGCCACGCCCATTCCCCTGCAGGTGCCCGGCGAGGCGGGCGTGCCGGCTTACCCTGCGCTGGTGGACGAAGGGGACAGCGCCGCGCTGCGCATCTTCGCCGACCGGCAGCAGGCGGCTGACGCGCATCCGAAGGGTGTGCGCCGCCTGCTGGAGATCGCTTTGGGCGAAAAAGCCAAGCAGGCCCGCAAGCAGCTTCCCGTCTCCCCCAAGACCGGCCTGCTGTATGCCGCCATCGAATCACAGGAACGGCTACGGGGTGACATTGTCGATGCAGCGATGAACGCGGTGCTGGCCGATGGCCTGGCCGACATCCGCGATCCCCAGGCGTTCGCGCAGCGACGGGACAGTGCCATCAAGACGCTGTTCGGCGAAGCGATGGAGCGCCTGAAGCTGGCGGAATCCATCCTTGGACTGGTGGCGGAACTGAAGCCGGCGCTGGAAGCACCGTTGATGGGGTGGGCGCGCGGCAACCTCGATGACATGGAGCGCCAGCTCGCAGGGCTGGTGCATGCCGGCTTCCTGCGTGAAACGCCGGCCGACGCGCTCGCGCAGTATCCGCGCTACCTGAAGGCGATGCTGCTGCGCACCGAGCGGGCCAAGCGTGATCCACCGCGCGACCAGGCCCGCATGCTGGAGCTGCATCCGTTCCTGGAGGCCCTGGAGCAGGGGCGCGGAAAGCGGCTGCAGGACCGCCCGCAGTGGCAGGCACTGCGTTGGGACATCGAAGAACTGCGCGTTTCCCTGTTCGCCCAGGAGCTGATCGGGCGCGGCGGTATTTCGGCGAAGAAGGTGGCGCAGCGGGCGGCCGAACTGCAGAAGCTGGGCTGAGACCCTTTGTGGCAGCGGGGGCGAGGGGGCGGCACGACATGACCGGTGGTCGGGCAGCCTCGGCGTTTACACCGCGCTGTCGCATCCGGAAATCTTTGAATTCGTCAGCCGCTTCATCGGAACTGCGCCAAGGCCGCGCGTCGAACCAGGGCGGGTCGGTGGACCCGCCCTCGGCGGTCGGGATCGCGTTCGGCGTGGTTGCGGTCGTGCGCAGGCAGACCGAAGCAGTGGTACACAGCGAAGAAGGCGGCACGGACGTCCCAGCGGTGAGCAGGCGGGAAGGCACAGCAGGTCACGCGTCCAAGCCTGTCATGACGGAGTGGGGACAGCTTTCTGGCGATAAGCGCACGCGAATGGCGCACCTCACTGATGCTCAGACCCTATCCTGATTCGCAGTTCGATTGGTTCTGCCTAGGGCGTCTACTGGTGCGTGTCTTACAGGCGAGTCAGAGAAAGATGCTTGCCAAGTCGGAGCTGTTCCGACGGACATCAAGGTCTCTAGATGATCAAGCAGAACCGTATCTTCATGGCGCCCAGTTCCAGGCAGGGCGTGGGTGGGAACCTGATCGCTTGTGCCGTTATCTTGGGTGTACTGGCGCTTGGCCCGCTACAGGCCTATGCCGCTGCTCCGGCCAGCAGCACGGCCTCGCCGCAGCAGCAACGGGTCAAGCCCCTCATCATCGGAGGGTCCGAGGTTCCGCAAGGCCGTTATCCCTATGTGGTCGAGCTGGCGTCACAGCTACGGGGCAGCCCTGCCGCACTGATCCACGACTGCGGTGCCAGCCTGATATCGCCGTCGGTGGTGCTCACTGCGGCGCACTGCGTGGAAGACATGGTGGGAAAGGAGGGTAAGGAGTCGGCTGACCCGCTGAGGCTGGTGTTCAACCGCGCCGACCAGCGACAACGGCAGCTGGGTGAGGAGCGGCGTCCCCGGTATGACTCCAGCAATGGCGAGTATCAGATCATTCTGCACCCGCGCTACCGCGAGGGTGGAACCTTGGCCTTCGATGTGGCGGTAATCCTGCTGGACAAGCCGGTGACCAGCGTGCAACCGCTGATGCTGCCGTCGCCCGGCTCGGATGTGCTTGAACGGCCGGGGAGCCTGCTGACGGTTGCGGGTTGGGGCAACACGTTCTCGGACGCTGGCGCCAGTGCTCCCTCGGTGTTGCAGTCGGTACGGGTGCCGGTTGCAGCGTCATGGGAATGCAGTTTCGCCTATCCGATGAGTAATCCCGATCCTGAGTTCCGCTTTCTGCCAGGCTCGATGATGTGTGCTGGCGTGCGTGGTCTCGATTCCTGCCAAGGCGACTCCGGCGGACCGTTGTTCACCGAGATCCCGGGAACCTCCATGGCCGTACAGGTGGGCGTGGTGAGCTGGGGCGAGGGCTGTGGAAAAGCCGGAAAGCCGGGTGTCTATGCGAAATTGTCGGCACCGGAGATCTACGAGTTCGTCTCGCAGTACAGCGGCCAGTAACACCGTGCGCAACAGGCTGCCGACCGTATCGGCAGCCTGGCCGCGGTTACTTGACCCGCTTCACCTTGGCGCGGGTGTTGACGCCCGGGATCTGCAGGAACCAAGCGCCGCTCACGGACGGGGCGATGGACACCTCAGCATCCTGGCGACGCACACCGGCCAGCGTGGCGCCGTCGGTCTGCTCCCAGCTCTGCCCGTTGGCGAGCACGTAGACGCGCCCTTGGGCGAATCCGCGGAACTCGCCCGGCAGCACGCTGACGATCGGCTCGCGGCTGCCAAAGTCGAAGAAGCCGCGGTTCTTCTCCACGACCTCCTTGCGGCCCTCTTCGCGCGCCACTTCCACCGCCGCTGCGGACGCGGCTTCGACCTTGCCCTGCAGCCAGCGGTTGAGCGCGCCCAGCTCATCGCGGCTCAATTTGTCCAGGCCGGCCGCCTTGAACTCGGTGGCGCTCATCTGGTTCTGCAGGTCGCCTTCAACCACGCGTTGCGCCAGCGCGGTGGACGATACGGCCAGCAGGGCGAGCGTGCAGACGAGCAGGCGGGGGGATGGCAAGGACATGCGGCTTCTCCGTTGGATGGCTGGATTGTAGGGCAGGCGGTCATCCAGATGCGGCATCAGCAGATGCGGCACCGTCACGTACGGGGTCATTGTCCCTGAACGGGTGCGGCGCTAGTGTAGGTCGTACTTGTCTCAATCGTGATCGTCATCGTAGTGAACCGTGCTTCCGTACCCGGGCTGGATGCCTTGTTGAACCGCCCTTCCGCCGCCGTGGTCCCCGCGCCCCTGCGCGAGGCCTTGTTGGCGCAATCGAGCACGACGGACGCACACAGTGAGGGCGCGGCCAGCTGGTCCTTGCTGGGCGACACCTTCGACGCGCTGGCCCTGCTTTCGGCAGATGAGAGCGCGCTGGTGGCTGCACTGCTGTTCGATCTGCCGGGCCTGCGGGCGGGCATCGCGGCGCTGCCTTTGGCCCACCCCGCGGCCGTGCACGGTCTGCTGGATGGCCTCGATGCGGCCGATCAGGTATGGGCGCTGCACGCAGGTCGCGAGGCCGGGCGCAACAGCGAGGGCCTGCGTCGCCTGCTGCTGGCGATCATCCAGGACCTGCGCGTGGTGCCGGTGCTGCTGGCCCGCCAGTTGGCGCGCATGCGCGCCGCCGACAAGCTGGATGAAGAACAGCGCCGCGCGCTGGCCCAGCTGACGCGGGACATCCATGCGCCGCTGGCCAACCGCCTGGGTATCTGGCAGTTGAAGTGGGAGCTCGAGGATCTGGCGTTCCGCTACCTGGAGCCGGACACCTATCGCCGTATCGCGCGCGAAGTCGATGAAACACGCATCGCACGCGAGCGCTACGTCGAGAACGTCAAGAAGTTGCTGCAGCGCGATCTTGCGGCCAATGGCATCAAGGCCGAGGTCAGCGGCCGGCCCAAGCACATCTACAGCATCTGGCGGAAAATGCAGAAGAAGCGGCTTTCCTTCGATCAGCTGTATGACATCCGCGCAGTGCGGGTGATGGTCGAGGACGTGGGCGCCTGCTACGCCGCATTGGGCGTGGTGCACGCGCTGTGGGCGCCGGTGCCGAGCGAGTTCGACGACTACATCGCGCGGCCCAAGGCCAACGATTACCGGTCGTTGCATACGGCCGTGGTCGGACCGGAAGGACGCACCATCGAGGTACAGATCCGTACCCACGACATGCATGCGCAGGCCGAGCTGGGCGTCGCCGCGCACTGGAAATACAAGGAAGGCGGCAAGGGCGCGGAGAAAGCATTCGACCGCAAGATCACCTGGATGCGGCAGTTGCTCGAGCAGGCCCAGGACGCACCGGGCGGCGAGCTGGCGGGCGCGTTGGACGCCGAACTCACCGAGGACCGGGTGTATGCGCTGAGCCCCAAGGGTGAAGTCATGGACCTGCCGCAGGGCGCCACACCACTGGACTTCGCCTACCACGTGCACACGATGGTCGGGCACCGCTGCCGCGGCGCCAAGGTCAACGGGCGCATCGTGCCGTTGACCTACCGCCTGCGCAGCGGCGACCGGGTCGAGATCCTGACGGCGAAAGAGGCCGATCCGCGCCGTGACTGGCTGTTGCCGGCCAATGGCTACCTGGCCAGCAACCGCTCGCGCGAGAAGGTGCGCAACTGGTTCCACAAGCTCGATCGCGCGCGCAACGTGCAGGCGGGGCGCGACTTGCTCGAGCGCGAGCTGAAGCGGTTGGGCCTGGGTCAGGCCGATCTGTCCAGCGTGCTGAAAAAATTCCATGCCGACAGCAATGATGACCTGTACATCCAGGTGGCATTGGGCGACACCGGTCCCAACCAGGTCAGCCGCGCCCTGCTGGAAGCCGAGCGGGCCGCCAACCAACCGCCTGCCCCGCCGGCGCTGCCCCGCCCGACGGCGCGACGCGAAGGCCTGGGAAAGAGCAACTTCACCGTGCAAGGGGTCGGCAACCTGCTGGTGCAGTTGGCCCGCTGCTGCCAGCCGGTGGCAGGCGAGCCGATCGTCGGTTACCTGACCCGCAGCCGCGGTGTCACCGTGCACCGTGCCGACTGCGCTGCCTTGGCACGTCTGTCGGCTGCCAGCCCGCAACGCATCCTGCCGGTGGAGTGGGGGCGTGCAGGCAGCGGTTATGAGGTCGACGTGGTGGTCGATGCGGTGGACCGGCGTTGGCTGTTGAAGGACATCACCAACCTGATCGCGCAGGAAGAGGCCTATGTGCTGGATATCCACAGTGACAACGTCCGCGACAGTGGACGTGCGCACCTGCGGCTACGCCTGAAGGTCACTGACTTCGACCAGCTGTCGGCGCTGCTCGGCAAGATGGATGCCTTGCCGGGTGTCATGCATGCGCGGCGACTGGGATGAGTTTCACGCTGCACCGGCTACGCTTGGCGCATGCACCGACCTCGTCGCTCCGACAATCCGCATGCCCATGAGGCACTGGCGCGCGTGCGCCGTGAGGGGCGGTGGTGGTGGTTGCAGGCACGCCACACGCGTCGCATCTGGCGCTGGGCGGTGCTGGGAGCCGTGGTGCTGTTCGTGCTGCTGGCGGTGTTCCGCCGCCCGCTGGCGGACTGGTTCTGGGCCGAGCCACGCATCGAACAACTGATAGAACAGGGCGACCACGCCCTCGCGGCCGGCCATCTGAGCGCGCCGGACGGGAGTGGCGCGCGTGAGTACTACCAAGCGGCGCTGGCGCTGGACAGCGATCGCGGTGCCGCCCGCGCCGGGCTGGCGCGTACCGGTGATGCAGCCTTGCAGGCCGCACGCAGCGCACTGCAGCGCAATGCGCTGGACACGGCGGCGGAGGCGCTGCAGTTGGCACGCCAGCTGCAGGTGCCGCAGGCACGCAGCGATGCCATCGCCTTGCAGCTGCGTGAGCGGCGGGCGGCAGGGGCCGGGCTGGACGCACTGCTGCAGCAGGCGCGCACTGCGTTGGCGGCACACCGACTCGATGGGGATGCCGATAGTGCGTTGCCGATCGTCCAGCAGGTGCTTGAGCTGCGCCCTCAGGAACTGGCGGCGCTGGAACTGCGCGAGGATGCACTGAGCGACCTGCTGCTGCAGGCCAGGCAGGCAAGTGGGGAGGGCGAGGTGGTGCAGGCCGCCGATCTGGTGCGGCGTGCCCGCGGGTATGACCCTGGGCATGCTGATCTGCCTGCCAGCCAGGAGGCGCTGTCCCGCGCGCTGGAAACGCGCGTGCGGGCGACCGCCACGGCGCTGCGCCGGGGCCGCCTGGATGCGGCGGTAACGCAATTCGCGCCGGCACTGCAGGCAGCGGCAGACGACGCGCTGGTCGCCGCGATGCGGGAGCGGCTGGTTGCCGAGCTGTTGCAGGACAGCCGCGCGCGCGCTGCAGATTATGACTTCACCACCGCCCTGCAGCGGATCGACCAGGCAGCCGTGCTCCAGGGCTCTCCCCGCGAGCTGGCATCCGTCCGGCAGGACCTCGAACGCGCCCGCGCGGCTCGCCATGCCATGCCGCAGGCAAGCGGGGCCGGTACCGTGGCAGGAGAACGCAGATTGGACCGCCTGCTGTCCCAGGTGGCCGAGGCAGAATCCGAGGGACGTCTGATCTCTCCGCCGGGCGCCAGTGCCTACGACGCACTGCGTGAGGCGCAGGCCCTCGCACCGGGTGATCGCCGGGTGGCGGCGGCCGCCGCACGCCTGCTGCCTGCCGGGCGTCAGTGCTTCGAGCAGGCGCTGATGCAGAACCGGGTGGAGGCCGCAGGGGCGTGCCTGCAGGCATGGCAGGCGTTGGCCCCCGGGGGTGCCGGCATTGCCACGGCCAGGAACCGACTCGCCCAGCGCTGGCTCGCGGTTGGCAGCGAGCGCTTGGGGCGGGGCGACCTTGCCTTCGCCGAACATGCCGCCGTACAGGCACGGCAGCTGCAGCCCTCACTGTCGGAGCTGACGGCCTTCGAGGCACGGGTGCAGCAGGCCGGCGGCCTGCAACCGTGAACCCGCGTGCTGTCGATGCACGGCCGGGTCGGCTATAGTCCTGCCGCTGCATACCCCGGCCACGGCTTCTCATGTCTACTGCGGTTTCCCCTGCCTGCGTTGCGCGCTCCGTTCCATCGGATACCGGCGCGTCGTTCGATGCCCGGAGCGTGTGCGCAGCCATCGTCACCTACGGCCCGGACCCCGCGTTGCTGCATCGCGTCGTGGACAGCGTGCAGACGCAGGTCGGCCACGTGGTGGTGTTCGACAACGGCAGCCGCAGTGTCGATGTGGCGCAGCTGCTGGACGGACGCGCGGACGTCAGCGTGGTCGCTTCGCCGGTGAACGTCGGCCTTGGCGCGGCACTTAATCGCGCCTGCGAAAAAGCCGCGGCGTTGGGATTCGCGCATGTGCTGCTGATGGACCAGGACAGTGTGCTGGCCGAAGGCATGGTGCAGACGCTGGGCACGGCGCTGCTGGCGCTGCAGCAGACCGAAGCCGTGGCGGCGGTGGGCCCGCAGTTCCGTGATTCCCGCAGCGGGACCCTGGCCCCCTTCGTGCGCTTCGGATTCCCGCTGAACACCAAGCTGCGTGGTGCGCCCGGCGAGCGGGTGTCGTGCGATTTCCTGATCACCTCGGGCTCGCTGGTGCCGGTCGCGGCGCTGCAGCAGATCGGGGCGATGGACGAAGGCCTGTTCATCGACAACATCGACATGGACTGGTGCTTCCGCGCGAAGCGTTCCGGCTACGCGCTCTACGGTATCTGCGACGCCCAGATGGTGCACAGCATCGGCGAAGAGCTGCGCCCATCGCGGGTGAAGCAGGACGGCGTCATCGTGCACAAGCCGTTCCGGCTGTACTTCATCAACCGCAACCGCGTGCTGCTGTACCGCAGGGCGTACACACCGGGGGTGTGGATCGCACAGGACCTGCCGCGGTTGCTGCTGAAGCTGGTCGGCAATGCGCTGTTCCTGCCGCAACGGTGGCAGCGCTGCAGGTTCATGTACAAGGGCCTGCGAGACGGCCTGTTCGGGCGCACGGGTGGGCTTCCTCCCTGAGCCGGGCGGCGACGCTGTCAGCTTGAACTGAAGCCAACGGGGTAAAGCGGGACAAGCGGCGTTCGCGGGGGCTGGGGTAGACTCGGCGCATTCAAATATCGCGCCCTGCCTGTGCCCCGACGCTACGATTCCGACGACATCGACGATCTCGACGACGACAACGAGACCGGACCTTCGCCCTGGCGCCGCCGCGTGATCACGTGGGCCATGGCCGCCGTGGCCCTCGGCCTTGGCTTCCTGATCCCGTACACGGTTTACCTGAATCACCAGGTCACCCAACGCTTTGGCGAGCTGCGCTGGCAGATCCCTACGCGCGTCTATGCCCGGCCGCTGGTGTTGCTGCCGGGGAAGGCGATGGACGCGGCGACACTGAAGACGGAGCTCGCCGCGTCGGCGTACCGCGACGATGGCAACGGCAAGGCGCCTGCGACCTACACCGTGCAGGGCACGCGCTTCACCATCTCCAGCCGCGGCTACAACGATGTGGACGGTCGCGTTGCCCCACGTCGGGTCGAACTGAGCCTGTCCGGCGGTACGATCACCTCGCTCCGGGATCCTGACAGCCGCAAGGCGCTCAAGGCGGCCCGGCTCGATCCCGCTCGGATTGCCACGCTGTACGGCCAGAAGCAGGAGGAGCGTCGCCTGATCCGCATGGAAGAGGCGCCCGACCTGCTGGTCACCGGCCTGCAGGCGGTGGAAGACAAAGACTTCAACCGGCATCACGGCATTGATCTGTCCGGCATCGCGCGCGCCGTCTGGGTGACCGTGCGGTCGGGCGGACAGAGTCGGCAGGGTGCGTCGACGTTGACCCAGCAGCTGGCGCGCAGTGGCCTGCTGGGGATCGGCAAAGAGCAGACCATCACCCGCAAGTTCAACGAGGTACTGTTCGCGCTGATCATGGAAGCGCGCTACGACAAGCGCACGATCTTCGAGGCATACCTCAACCAGGTCTATCTCGGCCAGCGCGGCAGCCAGGCCATCCATGGCATGTCGTCGGGTGCGGAGTTCTGGTTCGGGCGCGATCTGTCCTCGCTGGAAAGCGAGCACATCGCGCTGCTGATCGGCCTGGTCAAAGGACCGTCTTTCTACGACCCGCGGCGTAACCCGGAACGCGCCCTCGACCGGCGCAACTTCGTTCTCGGCAAGCTGCACGAGGCCACGCTGATCGACGACGCCGAGTACCAGCGCGCCGTCAAGGCACCGCTCGGCGTGCCGGAAAACCCCGGCCTGGTGGCCGCGAACCGTTTCCCGGCCTACGTCGATCTGGTGCGCCGCCAGCTGGGGCATGACTACCCCGAGTCGGTACTGCAGGGCGCCGGCATGAGCGTGATGAGCGGCATGGCACCGTCCGCGCAGGCGTACGCCGAAGGGGCTGTGACCCGCACCGTCAAGTCGCTGGAAAACAAGCGTCGGCCGGAAATCCAGGCGGGGCTGGTGCTGACCGATGTGCACAACGGCGACGTGCTGGCGGTGGTCGGCGGCCGCGACGTGGCCGCCCCCGGTTTCAACCGCGCCATCGAAGCGCAGCGGCCGGTGGGCTCCCTGCTGAAGCCGTTCGTGTACCTGCTGGCATTGGCGCAGCCGGATCGGTACTCGCTGGCCAGTTGGGTGGATGACTCTCCGGTGACCGTGAACCTCGGCCGCAACCGCAACTGGTCGCCCGGCAACGCTGACAACCGCAGCCATGGCACGGTGCGGCTGATCGATGCGCTGGCGCATTCCTACAACCAGGCGACGGTACGCGTGGGCATGCAGGTGGGGCCGGAGCGCGTCACCCAGTTGATCCATGTGCTGGCCGGCATCAAGGCCGACTCCAATCCATCGGTGATCCTGGGTTCCACTGACCAGAGCCCGTACGCGATGGCGCAGCTGTACCAGTTCCTGGCCTCCGGCGGCGAGATCCAACCGCTGCACGCGGTGCGTGGTGTGCTGGATCCGCAGGGCAAGCTGCTCAAGCGTTACGACAAGACCCCGGCACCGGCACAGGAGGGTGACTCGATCGCCGCCAACCTGATCAGCATCGGCCTGCAGCAGGTGGTATCCAGCGGCACCGCACAGCGCTTGAATGCCGATGGCCTGGGCCGTCTGCAGGCGGCGGGCAAGACCGGCACGTCCAATGACGGTCGCGACAGCTGGTATGCCGGCTACACCGGTGACCACTTGGCGGTGGTGTGGATGGGCAACGACCAGAACGAGCAGACCGGCCTGTTTGGCGCGACCGGTGCGATGCGGGTCTGGTCGGGCATCTTCTCGCGCCTGCCGACGGCGCCGCTGAAGGTCAGTGGCAAGGGCGTGGACTGGCAATACGTTGATGCCACCGGCAGCAGCGCCACCGATGAAACCTGCCCGGGTACGCGACGCTTCCCGTTCGTGGTGGGCTATGCACCGGCCTATGCGCCGTGCACGCCACCGGCGGCGATGCCGGAAGAAGGCGGCGAGAGCGAGGGCGGTGGCTGGCGCAGCTGGTTCGGTCTGGATCCCAAGCCGGAGGCGACTCCGCAACCTGCCGCGCAGCCGGCTCCTACGACGTCTCCGAGGTAACTGTCATGACCTTCCGTACCCTGCGTGTTTCCCTGCTCTGCGCGGCGCTGTGTGCATCGCTGGCCGCCTGCGTGACCGCGCCGCCGCCGGTTGTTGCGCCCGTGGACACTACGACCCCTGCACAGCGTATGGCCGCCGTGGAAAAGATCGCCGGTCACGACGACAAGGAACTGTCCGTACAACCGCTGCGCGATCCGCAGGTGGACGACCTGCGCCAGAGCGCCCAGGCCGCGCGCCAGGCGAACGACCTGGCAGGGGCGGCTGGCCACCTGGACCAGGCGCTGACATTGGTGGCGGAAGATCCGGCGGTGCTGCAGGAGCGTGCCGAAGTCGCGTTGCTGCAGGGCCAATGGGCACCGGCCGAGCAGTTCGCACAGCAGGCCATACAGCTGGGGTCGAAGACCGGGCCGCTGTGTCGCCGCCACTGGGCGACCATTGAACAAGCGCGGCTGGCGCGCGGTGAGAGCGAAAACGCGGTATCGGCGCATGCGCAGATCGAGCGCTGCACCGTGCCGGGCATCATGCGCTACTGAGGTTGGCGAACGGGTTGAACCCCCTCGCGGGTGGCTCTCAGGCTTGAGCTGAGCTTGGTCCGGGCGGTGGGGCTGGTCGGGGGACGCGCACAAGTACGTCCATGTAGCGCTCGTTTCGCGCCATCCATGGCGCTCAACGCCCCCGCCCAGCCCCACCGCCCGGCCCCCTGACAGGTTCCGTGGCCGCCAGCCGCGTAATAAAGAAAAAGGAAAAGCGGTAGCGCCGACCCATGGTCGGCGAGCGCAGCGGGCCGTTGGCGGGAACATTCCGCCGACCATGGGTCGGCGCTACCGATGGATGTTGATGTTGCCTTGGCCTCTGCTCCGTCGGGCGCCGCTCGGCGAAAAAAACCGCCAGCCGGTATCCTGTGGAGGTTGATGAAGCCTGATCTTGTCCATGCCAGCCGCGAGGCGCTGAGCGAGGGTGGGGCACTCGCCTCCCACGTGGATGCGTTTGTGCCGCGTCCGGCGCAGCTGCGCCTCACCGAAGCGATCGCCGAGACGCTGCAACAGCGTGACCTGTTGTTGGCCGAGGCCGGCACGGGTACCGGCAAGACCTATGCGTATCTGGTGCCGGTGCTGCTGTCGGGCCTGAAAACCATCATCTCCACCGGCACCCGCGCGCTGCAGGACCAGCTGTACCACCGCGACCTGCCGCGCGTGCGCCAGGCGCTGGGGGTGGGCCATCGCAGCGCATTGCTGAAAGGCCGCTCGAATTATCTGTGCCGTTACCGCCTGCAGCAGGCGCGTGGCGAGCCGCGGTTCTCCACCCCCCAGCAGGCGGCAGAGTTCCAGCGCGTGCTCGCCTGGTCCGGACGTACCCGCCACGGTGACATGGCGGAGCTGGAAGCCTTGGCCGATGACTCGCCGCTGCTGCCGATGGTCACCTCCACCGTCGACAATTGCCTGGGCACGGAGTGCGCGTTCTACGACGACTGCTTCGTGGTGCAGGCACGGCAGCGGGCGCAGGCTGCCGATGTCGTCGTGGTGAACCATCATCTGCTGTTGGCTGACCTGGCGCTCAAGCAGGAAGGCTTTGGTGAACTGCTGCCGGGAGCGGAGGCGTTCGTCATCGACGAGGCGCACCAGTTGCCCGAGCTTGCCGCGCAGTTTTTCGGCGAAGGCTTCGGCATGCGGCCGTGGCAGGAGCTGGCGCGCGACTGCCTGCTGGAGTCGCGCAGCGTGGCGGGTGCGCAGGCATCGCTGCAGGCCCCGGCCGGCGCACTGGAGCACGCGCTGCAGGATCTGCGCACGGCGATGGATGGCTTGCCGCCGCGTGGCACGCAGTGGCGTGCGCTTGCGGTGCCGCAGGTGCGTGACGGATTCGATGCGGTGATGAGTGCGCTGCATCTGCTGCTGCAGGTACTGGACACGCTTCGCGAAGCATCCGCCGGCCTCGATGCGTGTCATGCGCGTGCGCGCGAGGCGGTATCCCGCCTGACCCGGTGGCTGGGCGACGATGCGCCACTGCTCGACTTCGACGCCGAGCCGGAGCCGCTGTCCGCGCCTGCGGCGGACGTGCTCTGGTATGAGCTCACCCCGCGTGGATTCCGCTGCCAGCGCACGCCGATGGATGTCTCCGGCCCCCTGCGTGAACATCGTGAGCGCACAATGGCCGCCTGGATTTTCACCTCGGCCACGTTGACGGTGGGGGGCGGCTTCGAGCATGTCATCCAGCGGCTGGGGCTGGACGATCCGTGTACGCTGCTGCAGGCCAGCCCCTTCGACTGGCCGCGCCAAGCGCTGTGCTATCTGCCCGAGGGCTTGCCTGATCCTGCGGCACGCGGCTTCGGTACCGCCCTGATCGCTGCGCTTCGGCCGGTGCTCGAGGCTTCGCAGGGCCGAGCGTTCCTGTTGTTTGCATCGCACCGTGCGCTGCGCGAAGCGGCCGAAGCGCTGCGCGGTGCGCCGTGGCCCTTGTTCGTCCAGGGTGAGGCGCCCCGCGCGACGCTGCTGCAGCGCTTCCGCGAATCGGGCAATGGCGTGTTGCTGGGATCGGCCAGTTTCCGCGAAGGCGTGGACGTGGTCGGCGATGCGCTGAGCGTGGTGGTGATCGACAAACTGCCTTTCGCCGCACCGGATGATCCTGTGTTCGAGGCGCGCCTTGAGGCCATCCGTACGCAGGGCGGCAACCCGTTCCGCGACGAACAACTGCCGCAGGCGGTGATCGCACTGAAGCAGGGCGTGGGGCGCTTGATCCGCAGTGAAACCGACCGTGGGGTACTGGTGCTGTGTGATCCGCGCCTGCTCAACCGGAGCTATGGTCGGGTCTTCCTGGATTCGCTGCCGCCGTTCCGCCGCACCCGCGCGCTGGCCGATGTGCAGGCCTTCTTTGCGCCACAATGGACGCCTCCGGCGGCACAGGCTGACGATCCCCCGGGCACGCCCCTCTCTTTGTTCTGACCGCCGACCCCACGATGAAACTGCTCGCTTTTGAACTGTCCACCGAAGCCTGTTCCGTTGCCGTCCATGTGGACGGTGCGGTGCTGCAGCGTTTCGAGATCGCACCACGACGGCATGCCGAACTGGCGCTGCCGTGGGCCGAGGCGCTGTTGGCGGAGGCCGGCATCGCGCGTTCGCAGCTGGATGCGATCGCGCTGGGGCGCGGTCCGGGGGCATTCACCGGTGTCCGGCTGGCGATCGCGATAGCGCAGGGCGTGGCGCTCGCACTGGACCGGCCACTGCTGCCGGTTTCCACGCTGCAGGCGCTCGCACTGCGTGCGCCGGCGGATGCGCAGCACATCCTGGCCGCGATCGACGCCCGCATGGGCGAGGTGTATGTGGCCCGATACCACCGCGTCGACGGCCTGCCGCAGTTGCAGGACACCGAGCGCGTGTGTCCGCCGCAGGCCGTGTCGGTGCCTGCCGGTCTGCGCTGCTTTGGCGTGGGCACTGGGTTCTCGGCCGCCGATGGCGCGGTGCCGACGTTGCTGGGCGGGACGCTGAGCGGCGTGGACGCAACCGCGTTGCCACAGGCATCGGATGTGCTGGCACTGGCGTTGCCGATGCTGGCACGGGGCGAGGCGGTTGCGCCGGAACGGGTGGAGCCGGCCTACCTGCGCGACAACGTGGCGTTGACCCTGGTGGAGCA
This sequence comes from Stenotrophomonas sp. 169, assembly GCF_014621775.1. Taxonomy (NCBI): domain Bacteria; kingdom Pseudomonadati; phylum Pseudomonadota; class Gammaproteobacteria; order Lysobacterales; family Lysobacteraceae; genus Stenotrophomonas; species Stenotrophomonas sp. 169. The sequence goes on along the minus strand of NZ_CP061204.1, from coordinate 3,072,704 downwards.
GCAGGCGCTACGTGCGTCCAAGCTGAAGTAGGTCGGCAAACGGGTGGGACCCCCTCGCGGTGGGCTGCTTCAAGGCTAAGTGCTTGGGGCCGGGCGGTGGCGCTGGGCGGGGGACGGCAAGAGCCGCATCCATGCGGGCCTCGTTTCGCGCCATCCATGGCGGGGTCCACGTCATCGCATTCGCGCTGCCGCTCCCACGCTTTGCTTCGCAAACCGCGGGCCCCGTCTCACCAGCACCCACACCCCGCCGCTTCGCGGCCGCCCCTGACTCAGGGGCTCCCTCCACCCGACGGGTCAATGCGGCCTGTGGTAGCGCCGACCCATGGTCGGCGAGCGCAGCGGGCCGTTGGCGGGAACATTCCGCCGACCATGGGTCGGCGCTACCGATGTCGGCATGCCCGACGGTTCCACGGCCGCCATGGACCTGTCGAGGGTGGGGCGGGGTGGGTTGGCGGGGGCGTTGAGCGGCATGGATGGCGCGAAACGAGGCCCGCATGGATGCGGCCCTTGCCGTCCCCCGCCAACCCACCCCGCCCCGCCCAGCACACAGCCCTGCAGGCCTTTGACGTTGCCGTTGACGTTGCCGTTGCCGTTGCCGTTGCCGTTGCCGTTGCTGTTGCCGTTGCTGTTGCCGTTGCCGTTGCTTCAAAGCAGGTGCCGGGCGCAGCCCGGCATCATCCACCCTCAGTCGTCGCGCAGTTCGCCGCCGGGCAGGAACGCCCAGGTACGCGTCACCTGCAGGATGTCGATGTCATCCTTCGTCTGCGGCAGGGCGGGGAAGGGCTGGGCCAGGCGAACCACGCGCAGCGCGGTCTCGTCCAGCAGCGGCGTCCCACTGGATCTCAGGATGCGCGCGCTTTCCACGCTGCCATCGCGGCGCACACCGACCGTGATCACGACCTGCCCGCCAAGGCGACGACGGCGCACGTCATCGGGGTAGTTCAGGTTGCCCACGTGCTCAGCGCGATCCACCCAGGCGCGCAGATACGTGGCCCACGCGTACTCGCGGGTGCTGGCTGAAACGAACTTGCGGTTTGGCCGCTTGGCGTACTGCGCCGAACGCAGGTGCACCTCGGCCGCCAGGCGCGCCATGTCGGCATCGCGCTGCTCGCGTGCGTTCAACGGCGCGTCGGGGCGTGGCTGCTCCGGCATCGGCTGCGACTGGGCCTGTGCGACCTGCTGCTCACCATTGCGGCTGCTGACCACACGCGACTGCGGTGGCGGCGGGGCCGCGGCATCTTGGCGCTGCTGCGGCACCGGACTGCTGCCTGGCAGCGCCTGTGGCACCACTCCGGCCTGGCTGTCGCGTGGGCGCAGCGCCTTGTCGTGCTCGCCACCACCGACCTGACTGGCAGCGGCCAGGAAATCCGCCTGCTTCGGCGTCAACGCGGTGCGCGTCTGGCTGAAGATCACATCCAGCGTCGGCACCAGCGGCGCTTCGCCGCGAACGGCGAAGCCGACGCCCAGCAGCAGCGCGCCATGCACCGCCACCGACAGCGCCAGGGTGGTGCCCAGACGCTGCGCGGAGCGGTCCGCCAAGAGCAGGGGCGCGACCACGGGCATTACGGCAGGCTGGCCTCGATGGCATCGAAGAGGGTGCCGGCGATGTTCAGCCCATACTGGGCATCCAGTTCACGCACGCAGGTCGGGCTGGTCACGTTGACCTCGGTCAGGTAATCGCCGATCACGTCCAGGCCGACGAAGCGCATGCCGCGACGCTTCATCTCAGGCCCCACCTGGGCGGCGATCCAGCGGTCGCGCTCGCTCAGCGGGCGGCCTTCGCCGCGACCACCGGCAGCCAGGTTCCCGCGGAACTCGTCGCCCTGCGGAATGCGGGCCAGGCAGTAATCCACCGGTTCGCCATCCACCAGCAGGATGCGCTTGTCACCGGCGGTGATGTCGGGGATGAACTTCTGCGCCAGGGTCAACTTGCGGTCGCCGTCGGTCAGCGTTTCCAGGATGACGTTGAGGTTCGGGTCGCCCGTGCCGCTGCGGAAGATCGAGCGGCCTCCCATGCCATCCAGCGGCTTAAGCACGGCCTGCCCGTGTTCCAGCACGAAGGCCTTCAACGCCTTGGCATCCCGGCTGACCAGGGTAGGGGGGCAGCACTGCGGGAACAGCAGCGCGGCGAGCTTCTCGTTGTAGTCGCGCAGTCCCTGCGGGTTGTTGACCACCAACGCACCGGCCGTCGCGGCCACGTCCAGCACCTGCGTGTCGTAGATGAATTCCGCATCGACCGGCGGATCCTTGCGCATCAGCACGACCTGGCCGGGACCGAATTCGGTCAGGCTGAACTCGCCCAGCGTGTACCAGTCGGCCGCGTCGTCGCGGACCTGCAGGGGCGCCGTGCGGGCAACGGCCCGTCCGCTGTCCAGGCTGAGGCCGCCGGGTTTGACGTAGTGCAGGGCATGGCCGCGCCGCTGCGCTTCGAGCAGCATGGCGAAGGTCGTGTCCTTGGCGATCTTGATGTGGGCGATGGGATCCATCACCACGATGACGTTCAGCGGCATGGGAGCACCTGTGGGGCAAGGTGCTGATGGTAGCGGCTCCGGCCCGGTGTTGCCTGCCCCGTGGCGCGCAACGCTGCGTGCGGCCGATGGCCGCAGGCCCGCCGGACGGGGGTTGCGCAGAAGATTCATCGCCGAACTTGCTGGCGGTCACGCAAGTGCGATATAGATACGCCTTCGCAGCGGCACCGACCGAAGTGCCGCGCATGGGGAACGGCAATGACTGAGAACATGACTGCGGGCGGGGAGCTCGCAGGACTCCGGGTGATGGTCATCGATGATTCGAAGACGATCCGCCGGACCGCGGAAACGTTGTTGAAACGGGAAGGCTGCGAGGTCGTCACCGCGACCGACGGCTTCGAGGCACTTGCCAAGATCGCCGACCAGCAGCCGCAGATCATCTTCGTGGACATCATGATGCCGCGTCTGGATGGGTATCAGACCTGCGCGCTGATCAAGGGAAACCAGCTGTTCAAGTCCACGCCGGTGATCATGCTGTCCTCCAAGGACGGCCTGTTCGACAAGGCGCGTGGTCGCATCGTGGGTTCGGAGCAGTACCTGACCAAGCCCTTTACGCGTGAAGAACTGCTGGGTGCCATCCGCACATACGTCAACGCCTGACCAGGGGGGAAAGGCAAAATGGCTCGAATCGTTCTTATCGAGGACTCACCGACCGACAGGGCGGTGTTCACGCAATGGCTGACCAAGGCCGGGCACGAAGTTCTGCAAGCGGACAACGCCGAGGACGGGATCGTGCTGGTCAAGGAACACATGCCGCAGCTGGTCCTGATGGACGTCGTGCTGCCGGGCATGAGTGGCTTCCAGGCTACCCGCTCGCTGGCCCGCGACGCGGCGACCAAGAATATTCCGGTCATCATCGTCAGCACCAAGGCGATGGACACGGATAAGGCGTGGGGCCTTCGCCAGGGTGCGCGTGACTACATGGTCAAGCCGCCGCGCGAAGAAGACCTGATCGCCCGCATCAACGAGCTGGTGTCCTGATGCGTTCACCCTTCGACATTCTTGAAGCCTACGAACGGCGCAGCCTCGCCCATGCCGTGCAGTTGCCCGAGCGGCAGTTCGCGCAGGATCTGTGGCGTGGCGTGGGCTACCGGGTCGGCAACCGTCGGCTGGTATCGGATTTCCGCGAAGTGGTGGAAATCGTCCCGATGCCGCCGGTGACGCCGGTGCCCTGTGCGCAGCCGTGGCTGCTGGGCGTGGGCAACCTGCGAGGCAATCTGTTTCCGGTGATCGACCTGAAGCTGTTCCTGGAAGGCAACCGCACCGTGCAGCAGGAAGGTCAGCGCGTGCTGGTGATGCGGCAGGCCGGCGGTGACGTGGCGCTGACCATCGACGAACTGTTCGGCCAGCGCAGCTTTGAGCTGGACCAGGAAGTATCGGTTGGTGGCTTGGCCGAAGGCCGCTACGGCCACTTCGTCGACCGCGCATTCCAGGCCGACGGGCACGATTGGGGCGTTTTCTCGCTCTCGCTGCTGTCGCGCACTCCTGAATTCCGACAAGCCGCTGCCTGAAGGCACCGGCACGTCGTCTCTGCATTGCATTGAACATCGAGGTCGAACGATGAGTACTACTTCGGATTCCAACAAGGCCAGCAAGCTGCGCCTCGGTGGCACCAACGCGTGGTTGATCCTGTTGCTGGTGGCGATGGCGCTGTTCGGCCTGAACACCGGTGTGGCGACCTGGCAGGGCAGCCGTCTGGCCGACGCCAGCACCAAGGCAGCCGATCTGCAGGTGCTGTCCCAGCAGTTGGCCAACCAGGGCCGTGATGCGGTCGCCGGCAATGCGCAGGCGTTCACCGCGTTCAAGGCCACGCGCACCGCGATCGACGAGAACATGTCGACGCTGCAGGGCCGTTACGGCAATGAGCCGGGCGTGTCGTCGCCGATCAGCAAGCTGGCCGCGACGTGGCAGCCGCTGGGCAAGAGTGCGACGCAGCTGATCGCCAGTGAGTCGGCGGTGCTGACGTTGGCGGGCAACGCGAACAACTTCAGCGGCGCGATCCCCGGCCTGCAGGCACAGCTCAACGAAGTCGTCCGCGCGATGAGCGCCGCCGGCGCCCCCTCCTCGCAGATCTACAGTGCATTGCAGCAGGTCGTCGTGGCCGGCTCGATGGCCCGTCGCATCACCGAAATCCGGGCCGGGGGCTCATCGGCATCGGCGGCCGGTGATGCGCTGGCCCGCGATATCACGGTCTTCAGCCAGGTGATGGATGCATTGCGCAACGGCAATGACGAACTTGGCATCGTTGCGGTGCGCGGTGCGGCCGCGTTGGCTGCGCTGGAGCAGTCGCAGCAGCAGTGGTCGGCGATGAAGACCGACGCCGATGCCATCCTGGCCAGTTCGCGCCAGCTGTTTGCCGCGCAGGCCGCATCCGCCAGCTTGGCCACCGGCTCGGCGGACATGCTGGCCGACAGCAAGACGCTCTTCAATGCGTTCTCCTCGTTCGGCTCGGTCAGCGATACCCGCCTGTTCCCCAATTTCTGGATCGGCGTGGTCTCCGGTGTCCTGTCGCTGATCGCGATCATCGGCTTCGTCAGCACCTCGGTGCGCGGCCGCTCGCGCGAGCAGGAGCTGCGCTACCAGACCCAGGTGGAATTCAACAGCCGCAACCAGCAGGCCATCATGCGGCTGCTGGATGAAATCAGTTCGCTTGGTGAAGGCGATCTGACGGTGAAGGCATCGGTCACCGAAGACATGACCGGCGCCATCGCCGACGCCATCAACTATGCCGTGGACGAACTGCGCCATCTGGTGACCACCATCAACGACACCTCGGCCAAGGTCGCGCTGTCCACCCAGGAAACGCAGGCCACGGCGATGCAGCTGGCCGAGGCGGCAGGCCACCAGGCCAACCAGATCACCAACGCGTCGGACCGCATCGGCGAAATCGCAGCAAGCATCGAACAGGTGTCGCGCAACTCGTCTGAATCGGCCGAAGTGGCACAGCGTTCGGTGGTGATCGCCGCCGAGGGTGCCGGCGTGGTGCGCGAGACGATCCAGGGCATGGACCAGATCCGTGACCAGATCCAGGAAACGTCGAAGCGCATCAAGCGCCTGGGCGAGTCCTCGCAGGAGATCGGCTCGATCGTGGAACTCATCAACGACATTTCCGAGCAGACCAACATCCTGGCACTGAACGCCGCGGTGCAGGCGGCTTCGGCAGGCGAGGCCGGCCGTGGCTTTGCCGTGGTGGCCGACGAAGTGCAGCGCCTGGCAGAACGTACGTCCGGTGCGACGCGTCGGATCGAGGGCCTGGTACAGGCCATTCAGGCCGATACCAACGAAGCGGTTACCTCGATGGAGCAGACCACGGCCGAAGTGGTGTCCGGTGCCCGCCTGGCGGAAGACGCCGGTACTGCACTGACCGAGATCGAGCGCGTGTCCAATGCGCTGAACAACCTGATCAAGAACATCTCCGTGGCCGCCCAGCAGCAGTCGTCGGCTGCATCGGACATCACCCAGACCATGGGTGTGATCCGGCAGATCACCGGCCAGACATCGCAGGGTGCGGGGCAGACCGCCGAATCGATCGGCCACCTGGCACAGCTGGCCGCCGACCTTCGCCGCTCGGTCGCCGACTTCAAGCTGCCCGCGTAAGCGGTGTGGCGCGGAGAAGCAAGGATCACCTGATGAAGCATCGACATGACATCCGCCACATTGAACGTCCTGCCCGCGTGTGCAGCGTCGTACTGGCGACCGGAGCCCGCCCATGAGCAGCCTGCGTGACGCAATGAGCCACGCCGCCCTCGGCTGGGTGAAACCTGAGCTGGACGAGACCCTGCGCCAGGTGCGCAATGAGGTCGAGTACTTCGTCGAGGCCCCCGCCGATGGCAGCCGCATGCGCCTGTGCGCCGGCTACCTGCACCAGGTGCAGGGCACCCTGCGGATGGTGGAGCTGTACGCCCCGGCGATGGTGGCCGAAGAGCTGGAGCAGCTCGCGCTGGCGATCGGCACCGGCGAGGTGGCCGAGCGTGATGAATCCTGCGCGACGCTGATGCGTGGCAGCGTGCTGCTTCCCGACTATCTGGAGCGCCTGCAGAATGGCCATCGCGATATCCCCATCGTGCTGCTGCCGCTGCTCAATGAGATCCGAGCCGCGCGCGGCGTGGCCGGCATCAACGAAAGCGTGCTGCTGGCCTTCGCGCCCGACAGCGTCAGTGCCAGCGAAGCCGAACTGGACCACGCACGGGGCAGCCTGAGCGGACGCAACCGTGAACTGCTGGATACGGTCGGCAGCGCGGTGAAGGAAGAACTGCTGCGCATCAAGGATGCCCTTGACCTGCACCTGCGCACGGGCGGGCAGCCCGAACAGCTGCACCAGCAGGTACGTGAGCTGACGGCGGTGGGTGACACGCTGGCCATGATGGGCCTGGATGTGGCACGCAACGTGGTGGTGCAGCAGCGTGACGCGCTGAGCGCGGTGGTGGAAGGCAATCAGGCGATCGATGAGGGCATGCTGCTCGATGTCGCCGGTGCGCTGCTTTACGTCGATGCGTCGCTGGATGACCAGGTCGCCCATCTGGGCGCAGCGGGAACCGGCGAGGACGATCCGTCCGCCGCAGAGACCCGCCGCACGCTGGAGGTTCTGGCCCACGAAGCCATCGCCAATTTCACCGTGGCCCGCGAGCACTTCGTCGCCTTCATCGAGACAAACTGGAACCACGCCGAACTGCAGGACGTGCCACGCCTGCTGGGCGAGGTCGGCGGCGCGCTGCGCATGCTGGACCTGCAGGTGCCGGCGGATTACCTGAAGGGCGTGCAGCTGTACATCAAGGCAGAGCTGGTGGAGCGCCAGCGTGTGCCCAGCGGTCGCCAGCTGGACACGCTGGCCGATGCGATGGCCAGCCTGGAGTACTACCTTGAAGCGCTGCGCGACCGCCGTCCGGGGCGCGAGAACATTCTGGACATCACCCGCAGCAGCCTGGAAAGCCTGCGTTACTGGCCGCTGCCGGTGGCCGATGCCATCGCGGCCGAGGCCGTAGCCAGCGAGCCGGTGCAGCCGGTAGAACGCGAGTCCATCCTGCCGCCGCCGTTGGACGTGCCGGAATTCGACACGCGCCCGTTGGCGGCCGTGTCGCCGCAGGGGCCTCCGCCGTTGCCGGATCTCGTGTTCGACGCACCGCCCACCGCGCGTGATCAGGACATCGCAGAAGACGACATCCACGCGCCGTCGTCCGAACCGACGCTGCTGTTCGCCGCCACAACCGCCGCGCCGCCCGAGGTCCCCGCGTGGGAGCTCGGCAGCTTCCAGGTCGAGCAGAAGTCGGACCCTACACCGACCTTCGCCAGCTTCGACCCGGTATCGGCCGAAGATGCGCCGGATCCGTCCGCCTGGTCCATCGAACCGACCCCGCAGGTGGATGGTTCACTCGACATGGCGGCTGCAGATCTTGAACATGCCGTTTCCGTACCCGCCGGCGCAGCCGACGACACGCTGATCAGCTTCGAGGGCGGCGTGTTCGATCCGGTGCTGGCCGAAGGCGATGCAGACGATGCGTTTGCGGTTCCGGTGAGCTTCCGCTTCGACGACGGCGAGCTCAGTCGCGCCGATGACGTGCTGTCGCTGGATGCCGTGGAAGCGGATGTCATCACGTTCAACGCCGATGGCCTTGCGATGGACAACGTGCCGGACGCCGATCCGCCGTCCATTGGCGCCGCCGACGACGACGCTACCAGTGCCAGTGCCAGCGACTTCGCCGAGGCGGATGCGCGCTTTCTTGCCGAGCTCGCGGCTGAAGCGGCGGCCTTCAATCCCGCGTTCGGATCGCCGGCCGTGCCGGTGGTGGACGAGGTACCCGCGGCACCGGTCATCACGGGGCTGCAGGGCGGTTTCGACGAGAACGCCGAGAATATCGATCAGGACATCCGTGATGTCTTCCTCGAAGAGTTCGACGAGGAACTTGAAAACCTGGGCAATCTGCTGCCGGCATGGCGCGCCCAACCCGACAACATGGACCGGCTGCGGCCGATCCGCCGCGTGTTCCACACGCTGAAGGGCAGCGGCCGACTGGTCGGTGCCCGCACCCTGGGTGAGTTCGCGTGGAAGATCGAAGGCATGCTCAACCGCGTGCTGGACGGCACGCGGCCGGCATCGCCGGCCGTGGTGGCGGTGGTCGAGCAGGCCTTCGGCGTGCTGCCGGAACTCAACGCAGCGCTGCGTGGCGGTCACCTCATCACCGCGGACCTGCAGGCGCTGCAGTCCATCGCGGATCGCGTGGCGGCCGGCGAGGAGACCTTCCATGTGCCGCTGCCTGCCCGCTCGGTGGACAGGGTGGAAGAAGCCTCTGTCGGGGTATCTGCCGACGACGCGGTCACACCCGCCGCTGACGGCGCCGAGATCCCGGTCGCCGTGGAATTGGACGGAACGCCTGCCAGCATCGACAGCGTGCTGCGCGAAATCCTCGAGGCCGAGGTGGAAGCGCACATGGCCACGTTGCACGGCTGGCTGGAAGCCTCTGGTAGCGAACCGCAGCCGGTCAACGATCCCTTGCTGCGCGCAGTGCACACCATGAATGGTGCATTTGCGATGACCGATGTGCCGGAAATCACCACGGTCACCGGTGCAGCCGAAACTTACATCAAGCGCGCCCTGGCCGCTGGCGAAGTGCCTACCGCGGATGCGGTGGATGCACTGGCGGCCACCGCGCAGGCAGTGGACGTCACCATGCGTGCCCTGCAGGCCGACGCCCCCCGGGTGCCGCTGCAGCACGCGCTTGCCGAGCGTCTGCAGGCCTTGGCCGCGACGCTGCCGGAAGCCCGCTGGCCCGTCGCCGATGGGTTCGAGGACACCGACGACCTTGCCGACGTGGACGGGCATGTTGAGGTTGTCGAAGCCACTGGGGAGGAGGAAGCACCTGTCGCGCCGTGGCAGCATGCCGACACTGCCGATACGCAGGTGGACGGACCGGTCGAGGTCGAGGCCGACGCTGGCCTGGCGCCGACCGACCCGACGGACGGCGATGCGGACCTCGAGGCCCTGGCCGAATCCATGGTCGAGGAGGGCGAGCTGCGGTTGATCGACGGTGACGAAGCCGCGGAGTGGACGCCAGACGAGGCAGTCGGGCAGGACGCTGTGCCGGTCGACCTCTCTGCTCCCGTCGTGGATCCGCCGATCGAATTGACCGGTGCCACCGATCTGTCGCGCTTCTTCGAAGCAGCATCCAACGTGGACGATGCGCCACTGCGGGATGCGGCCGACGCCGCGTCTGTCGACGCTGTCGAATCGCTCGAAGACGTGGCCGAGCCGGTCAGTGCAACAGACGTAGACGTGCAGCTGACCGGCGCCGAAGACCTGTCGCTCTATCTGGACGATGCCGCGCACGCTGCACTGCCGTCCAGTGCGGGCCCGGATGTGCACGAAGTCGCTGCAGCGGACATCACCGACGCCGAGCAGGCGCCGGCTGACGCTGAGGAAGACGCCGAAGACGAACTGCCTGCCGCGCCGACCTTTGGCGATGCCGTGGCCCTGCAGGAAGCGCTGGACGAAGGTCTGCACATCATCGAGGAGGGCGCCGAGGACGAGGAGGACAGTCCGCTGCTCTCGATAGAAGGCCACGACGTGTCTTCGCTGGAGACCACCGCATTCGCCGAACAGGCGGAAGACGAGCAGCCCGAAGCAGAAGCCGAAGCCGAAGCCGAAGCAGAAGCAGAAGCAGAAGCAGAAGCAGAAGCAGAAGCCGAAGCCGAAGCCGAAGCAGAAGCAGAAGCAGAAGCAGAAGCAGAAGCAGAAGCGGTCTCCGCTGACCGTCAGCCCTACTTCGAGATGGAGCCCCCGACCGTCGCGCCTGCAGGCGAGGACGTGGCGGACGAACAGACGGGGCAGGACGACGAGGTGGCGGCTGCCGATGCGCTGGACTTCAACGTGCTGGACCGCGAACTGGTCGATATCTTCGTCGAAGAAGGCAAGGATCTGCTGGATCATTGCGATGGCCTGATCAGCGACCTGCGCGCCGAACCGGAGGACCGCGACGCGTTGGCTGGCCTGCAACGTGATCTGCACACGCTGAAGGGCGGTGCACGTATGGCGGGCATCAACGCCATCGGTGATCTGGGGCATGGCATCGAGTCGCTGCTGGAGGCTGTCGCAGCCGGGCGCACCAGCATCGGACACGCCGATGTGCAGTTGCTGGAGCGCGGCTTCGATCGCCTGCACCAGATGCTGACCCGCACCGGTGCACATCGCGGCGTGGACGCTGCCGATGACCTGGTGGCCGCCTTCGACGCACGTACGCGTGGCCAGGTCGTTCTCGATGGCTCGGCCCCTGAGCCGGCTGTCGCACCTGCGCAGCCGACCGCCGCTGACCTCATCGCCAGCCTGCCGTTGTCAGCACCCCTGCCGCTGGATGGCGGTGGCGAAGAAGAGGGTGGCGCACGACCGCAGCAGGAGCAGGTGCGCGTGCGCGCCGACCTGCTTGATCGGCTCGTCAACCACGCCGGTGAAGTGGCGATCTACCGCTCGCGGCTGGAACAGCAGCTTGGTGCCTTCCGCGGCGCCATGGGCGAGCTTGAACGTACCAATGCCCGACTGCGTGATCAGTTGCGTCGTCTTGATCTGGAGACCGAAGCGCAGATCGTGGCGCGCTACCAGCGTGAGCAGGAGCAGGCAGACCACACGTTCGATCCGCTGGAACTCGACCGCTTCTCCACGCTGCAGCAGCTGAGCCGTGCACTGAACGAATCGGCGGCCGATCTGGGCGGGCTGCAGGGTGTGCTGGACGACCTGTCGCGGCAGTACGACACCTTGCTGCAGCAGCAGTCGCGCGTCAGTTCGGAGCTGCAGGATGGCTTGATGCGCGCACGCATGGTGCCCTTCGATGGCCTGGTGCCGCGTCTGCGCCGGGTGGTTCGCCAGGCAGGGGTTGATACCGGCAAGCAGGTCCACCTCACCCTGGAAGGCACGCATGGCGAACTCGATCGCAACGTGCTTGACCGGATGGTGGCGCCGCTGGAACACATGCTGCGCAACTCGGTGGCGCACGGTCTGGAAACGGCCGAGCAGCGCCGCGCCGCCGGCAAGCAGGAAGAGGGTGAGATCACCCTGCGTCTGCACCGCGAAGGCTCGGAAATCGTGCTCGACGTGTCGGATGATGGCGCCGGGCTGGACCGCGAGGCGATCCGTCGTCGTGCGTTGGAACGCGGGCTTATCCAGGCCGAGGCGGTGCTGGCGGACAACGAGTTGGACAACCTGATCTTCGCCGCCGGCTTCAGCACCGCCGACCAGTTGAGCCAGTTGTCCGGACGCGGCGTAGGCATGGACGTGGTGCGCAACGAAGTGCGCCAGTTGGGTGGCAGCGTGGAAATCCACTCGGTCCGTGGCCAGGGCGCGCGCTTCACGTTGCGCCTGCCGCAGACGCTGGCGGTGACCCAGGCGGTGCTGGTGCAGATCGGCGAGACCACCTACGCCGTGCCGGTGGCATCGGTCAGCGGTATCGGTCGCATCTCACGCGAACGCTTCGAAGCGGGCGACAGCACCTACCGCTACAGTGGCGAGGAGTACACGCTGCACGATCTCGGCAGCCTGATCGGCCAGGCGCCGGCGCGTGCCGAGGGCCAGGCCCAGGTGCCGCTGCTGCTGGTCCGCGCAGGCGACCTGCGCGCGGCGGTGGCGATCGACCAGGTGCTCGGCAACCGCGAAATCGTGGTCAAGCCGGTCGGCCTGCAGATTGCGTCGGTTCCGGGAATCTACGGCGCCACCATCACCGGCGATGGCCGCGTGGTGGTGATCCTGGACGTGGCCCCGCTGGTGCGCCGCTTCGTCGGCAACCCGCAGCGTCCGCTGCTGGTTGCCGAACAGGAACTGCAGCGGCAGGTGCCGCTGGTGATGGTGGTGGACGATTCACTCACCATGCGCAAGGTCACCGGGCGCATCCTGGAACGCCACAACTTCGATGTCAGCGTCGCCCGCGACGGCGTGGAGGCGCTGGAGCGGCTGGAAGAACGTGTGCCCGACCTGATGCTGCTGGATATCGAGATGCCGCGCATGGATGGTTATGAACTGGCTACGGCCATGCGTGCCGACCCGCGCTATCGCGACGTGCCCATTGTGATGATCACTTCGCGCAGTGGCGAAAAGCATCGCCAGCGCGCCTTCGAAATCGGCGTGCAGCGTTACCTGGGCAAGCCCTACCAAGAGCTTGACCTGATGCGTAACGTGTACGACCTGCTGGGGATCGCCCGTGTCCGTGAATGACGTAATGCCGCCGCCGGCCGTTGCACTGCTGGCCAGGGAGGGCGCCGCGCGCGACCGCCTGCGTGAAGCACTCGCGCAGGCCGATGTAGCGCTGGTGCTGGAAGAGGATCCCAACGTGCTGGACCCGGCCGCGCTGCTTGCGGTTGCGCCGCAGGCGGTGGTGATCGCGTTGGAGCCTGCCGTGGAGGACGCATTGGAACGCCTCGATGCGGTGCTGTCTTCGCCTGATTTCACCCTGGTGTTCGACGAGGCCGAACTGGCGGCACGCCGGGAAGGGTGGGAAACCCAGCGCTGGGCACGCCATCTGGCAGCCAAGCTGCATGGCCACCGCCAGGTGCTGCCACCGGGTGCGGAAGTTGAAGAAGAGCTCGTGCCGGAACCTGGCCTGCCGGACACCCCCGAGCAGTTGCATGCCAACGCGCCGCTGGCGTTCCATGTGGATGAAGCCGTCGACGCGGCCGACCTGCTGGCGGGCGACAGTCTGTACGAGCCCCCGGGCCCTTGGCAGCCATCGCAGGTGACCGAGCGGGACGTCGAGCAGACAACCGATCGCCACGAGCCGGCCGCCATCAGCAGCCCCGTGCTGCCGTCGGTGCCGCTCGATCACGGAAGCTGGTCGTTGCTGGACGACGAGGCATCCTTTGCCCCCGCCGCACGCGTGGACGCGGGACCGCCGCCCCTGCCGGCGTTTGATTCGGATCGACTGTCACTGGTCGAGATGGACGAAGCGGCCGGCCCACGTCGCGGTGCCAAGGGCGCGGTGGTGGTACTGGCCGGTATTGGCGGCCCCGATGCGCTGCGTCGCCTGCTGGCCGCGCTGCCAGCCCGCCTCGACGTGCCCCTGCTGGTCCGCATGCCGCTGGATGGCGCGCGCTACGGCAATCTGGTGAAGCAGATGGCACGCGTCTCTCCGCTGCCGGTCGAGCTGGCTGAAATCGGTGCCGACGTCGTCGAGGGGCAGGTGTACATCCTGTCCGATGATACGGCCGCCGCCCTGCGGGATGGCGGGTTGTATTTCCTCGGCAGCGCGCAGGGTCTGGACCTGGCCGCGTTGCCGCCCGCGCACAGTGCGGTGATCCTGCTCAGCGGTGCCGATCTGTCCCAGGTCGACCCGGCGCTCACCCTCGCCGAAGCCGGTGCGTGGGTCGGCGGTCAGGTCGGTGAGGGATGCTATGACCCGGCTGCCGCAACCGCGGTGGTCGCTGCCGGCATGTTCGCCGGCGAACCCCAGGAGCTGGCGCAGGCAATCAGTGCGCGCTGGGAACTGCCTGAGCAAGGAGAGCCGTCGTGAGCCATGCCAATAATGATGAAATCCGCGGTGTCCTCATCCAGTCCGGACCCGAGCGCGTGCTGCTGCCGAATGCGACCGTCGCTGAAATGATGGCCAAGGTGCAGGTCGAGCCGACGGCGGACGGCCCGCACTGGCTGCTGGGTCGGCTGGCCTGGCACGGCTGGGACATACCGCTGGTGTCCTTTGCCCGCTTGTCCGGCCTGGGCGAAGAAAGCGTGGGCAGCAACAACAAGGTGGTGGTGTTGAAATCGCTGGCTGGCAACGCAGAGCGGCCGTATTACGCGGTGCTGACGCAGGGCTTTCCGCAGTTGATCTCGGTGCCGCGTGACGGTCTGCTGGCAGACGCGTCGGAAGAGAACCTGCCCGACAGCGTGCACATGCGCGTGCTGCTGGGCGAGCAGAGCGCACTGCTGCCGAACCTGGATGCGCTGGAAAGGGCGCTGGATTCACTGCACTGACCTGCCTGCGCTTCGCGCTCGCCGAGCGTGGCTCGGCGCAACCGTCAGAAGAGGGCACCGCGTCACCGTGAGATATCCGTAGCGCCGAGCCACGCTCGGCGGATGGTGTCCGTGACCGGTCAGGCCGGAACTGCCCGCGCTTCGCGCTCGCCGAGCGTGGCTCGGCGCTACCCGTCAGCCGAGGTCACCCAGGCGTGCCTGCAGCGCGGCGATCGCCGCGAGGCCTGCCGTTTCCGTGCGCAGGATGCGAGGACCCAGCTGCAGCCCCTGGAAGCCGGCCGTGGCGAGCAGATCGCGGTCACGTGGCGACCAGCCGCCTTCCGGGCCGATGGCTACGACGATGCCGCCGGGCGGGGCCGCGTGCAGGGTGGACAGGCGATGACTGCCCAGGGGATCCAGGGTCAGCCGCAGCGTGTCTTCGGGCAGCGTCGCGACGGCGGCCGCCAACGACAACGGAGCGCCAACCTGCGGAATCCGCGCGCGCCCGGACTGGCCGCACGCCGATTGCACCACGCTGTTCCAGTGCGCGACCCGCTTTTCTGCGCGCGCGCCATCCAGTTTGACCTCGGTCCGTTCGGCATTGACCGGGATCACGGCCGCCACCCCCAGTTCCGTTGCCTTCTGCAGGATCAGATCCATCTTCTCGCCACGCGCTACGCCCTGCAGCAGGGTGAGGGGCAGGGGGGATTCGTTGTCCAGTCGGCTGGCCCGGTCGATCCGTACCTGCGCATCGCGCTTGCCCACCGTGACCAGGGTGGCGTGGTAATCGTGGCCATCCCCATTGAAGAGCACGCAGCCATCGCCCTCGCGCAGGCGCAGTACGCGCACCAGGTGGTTGGCGGTCTCTTCAGGCAGTGAAAGTGTCTGGCCCGCCTGCAGTGCAAGCGGCACCGGGCAGCGGGTCACACGCATGCACAGGTCTCCTTGCGGCGCGCAGGCCGCGCACCGCGGTCATGGAACAACGGGTTTTCGAACGGGTTGCCCTGCGGGGAGGGCTGCGTCTCTGCTAGCATCGTGAGCTCATGAACATGTTGCTGCCTTCGTCCATTCTATCGGCCCGCGCGGGGCATTCCGCATGAGCCGTCGCCTGCCCATCATCCATCGGATCACCGACGAGGAAAACGGCCCCTTCCAGCGCCAGCATCTGGACCTGGAGTTCTCCAATGGCGAACAGCGGCGATTCGAGCGCCTGGTCAGCCGTGGCCACGGCGCCGTCGTGGTGGTGCCGATGCTGGACGAGGACACCGTGCTGCTGGTGCGGGAGTACGCCGCGGGCATGCACCGCTACGAACTGGGCCTGGTGAAGGGACGGATCGACGCCGGCGAGACGCCGGAACAGGCGGCCGATCGCGAGCTGAAGGAAGAAGCCGGTTATGGCGCGCGGCGCGTGGACGTACTGCGTGCGATGACGCTGGCCCCTACGTACATGAGCCATCAGTCATGGCTCGTCGTGGCACGCGATCTTTATCCGGAGAAACTGCAGGGCGATGAACCCGAAGAGCTGGAAGTCGTGCCGTGGAAGCTTGCCGAACTCGATCAGCTGATGCTGCGCGAAGATTTCTCAGAAGGCCGTTCGCTGGCGGCGCTGTTCATCGCGCGGCAGTGGCTGCAGGGTCGCCCATGAGCCGGCATGCCGCCGCGCCACGGTGTCGCGGGCGCCTGCTGCCGTGACCCACGTACGCATTACGACCGACCTGCGCGAAACCGTCATCGCCATCGCCCAGGATGCGGCGGCGGCCATCATGCAGGTGTATGCCACCGGGTTCGACGTCAGCCTGAAGGATGACGACAGCCCGGTAACCACGGCGGACCTGGCGGCCAACGACCGCATCGTCAGTGGGCTGCTGCGGCTGACGCCGGACCTGCCCGTGCTGTCGGAAGAGTCCGTGGCCGCCGACTGGGAGACGCGACGCCACTGGGGCGCGTACTGGCTGGTCGACCCCTTGGACGGCACCCGTGAGTTCATCAAGCGCAATGGCGAGTTCAGTGTGAACATCGCGCTGGTCTACCAGGGGGCACCGACCTTCGGGGTGGTACTGGCACCGGTAACCGGCCTGGTGTGGCACGCGATGCGGGGTGAGCAGGCGTATCGACGGCAGGGCGTGCATGACACGGTGCTGCGCACGCGCGCGCCCGCCCATGCCCCGCTGCGCGTTGCCGCCAGTCGTTCACACCGGTCCGCGCGCACCGAGGCGCTGCTGCAGCGGATGGGCGACATCGAGACCGTGGCACAAGGGTCTTCGCTGAAGTTCTGCCGGATCGCCGAGGGCGATCTGGATGTCTATCCGCGGTTGGGACCGACCAGTGAATGGGACACCGCCGCGGGCCAGTGTGTCCTGCATGCCGCCGGCGGCGCCGTGCTGTCGGCGAGCACCGGTAAACCATTCCGCTACAACCGCCGCGAGAGCCTGCTCAACGGTGACTTCATGGCACTGGGTGATCCTGCGTTGCCCTGGCGCGGTTGGCTCGACGACAGCAACGGGAATACCGAATGAGCGCGACCGACGCAGCAACCGAACTGGGCCGCCTGCTGGCGATCATGGCGCGCCTGCGCGATCCGGACGGTGGCTGTCCGTGGGATCTTGAACAGGACTTTTCCACCATCGCCCCGTACACCATCGAAGAGGCGTACGAAGTCGCCGATGCGATTGATCGCGGTGACCTGGATGATCTGTGTGACGAGCTTGGGGACCTGCTGCTGCAGGTCGTGTTCCATGCCCGGATGGCGGAAGAGCAGGGCGCGTTCGCCTTTGCCGACGTTGCCCGCTCCATCAATGAAAAGATGGTCCGCCGCCATCCGCATATCTTCGCCGATGCCAGCGTGGACGATGCCGCCCATGTGCTGCGCAACTGGGACGCCATCAAGCGGGAAGAGCGTGCGGCCAAGGGCGAAACGGATCGCTCGGCGCTGGCAGGTATCTCGCGTGGGCTGCCGGAATGGCAGCGCGCACTGAAGCTGCAGTCGCGCGCCGCCAAGGTGGGATTCGACTGGTCCGGTCCCCTGCCGGTGCTGGACAAGGCGGCGGAGGAACTGCAGGAGCTGCGCGCGGAGTTCGAGCGGGGTGACATCGCCGGCAACAAGGCGCGGCTGCAGGAAGAGCTGGGCGACCTGCTGTTCGTCTGCGCGAAACTGGCCCGGCAGGCCGATGTCGACGTGGGCAGTGCACTGCGCGGTGCGAACCACAAGTTCGAACGTCGATTCCGGGCGATGGAAGGCTACGCCGACGCTGCGGGCGAGCGCATGGCGGACCTGGACCTGCAGGCGCAGGAAGCACTCTGGCAACGCGCGAAGGCGGACGAAGCCGCATCGTGAAGACCTTTGGGCTGTTCCTGATCACGGCGCTGGCCGAGATCATCGGCTGTTACCTGCCGTGGCTGTGGCTGCGTCGTGATGGCAGCGCGTGGCTGCTGCTGCCGGCCGCGGCCAGCCTGGCATTGTTCGCCTGGCTGCTGACCCTGCATCCCGATGCCAGTGGGCGCATCTATGCGGCCTACGGTGGCGTGTATGTGGGCACGGCGCTGCTCTGGCTTTGGCTGGTCGACGGCATTCGTCCCGGTCGGTGGGACGTGCTGGGCGTGTCGCTGTGCTTGGCCGGCATGGCCGTGATCATGTTCGCTCCACGCAGCGGGGCGTAGTCAAAGCCCGCCCCACCCGTGCAGGCCACGCATCGGTGCTCAACGTGCCTGACAGCCCAGCATCGTCAGGTCGATGGCATCGGCCATGCGCGCATAGCCTTCGTCGTTGGGATGCAGGTGATCGCGGGTGATGCCAGCAGGCAGGGATTCCGGCGTGGCCGGGTCGCGCAGCGCCGCATCGAAGTCCACTACGCCGTCAAAGCCGCTGTCATCGCCGCGCGCCCATGCATTGATCGTGGTCCGGGTCGCGGCCGATAGCGGTTCATAGCGCTCGGAGCCCCCGAAGGGCGTCAGCGTGCCGATGAACGCGCGCGCGCCGTGCTGGTGCAGGCGCGTGGCGATCTGTCGATAACCCAGCAGCATGTCGTCGGCCGTGCGGCCGGGCAGAGGTGTGGGGCCGCCGCCATGACGGATATCGTTGATGCCTTCGAAGAGGATCATCTGATCGGCATCGGCCACGGCGATCACATCGCGGTCCAGCCGGGACAGCGCGCTGTGGCTGCGCCCGTGGTCCAGCAGCTTGTTGCCGCTGATGCCTTGGTTGAGCACGACGAAGCGGTCCGGGCAGGCCTGCTGCAAGCGCACGGCCAGGCGCTCGGGCCACTGGTTGTACGAGCCGCGTGCTGCGGTGGCGCCTTCGGTGATGGAATCACCCAGCGCCACGATGACCGATGGTCGATCCGCGCGCTGTACCAGCACCGCCGAAATCACATTCTGGCGATAGGACACGGCCACGCTGTCGGCCACGCGCGGCTGTCGGCCCTCGGCCACCCGCACGGTGGTACGGCGCACGGCGGGGCGCGTCGCCTGTGGGAAAAAGGCGGTGACCTGGATCTCATCCAGCGCCGCGGCCTTCAGTGGCAGCGGATCAGTCAGCAACGCAGCCCCTACCGGTACGTCGATGACCCTGCGTCCGTCCACCTGCACGGGCAGCGGGCGGCCGGAGGAACCGCGTACGGTCATGTCTTCGACCCGCAGTGGGGACGTGCCCAGTTCATTGCTGATGCGCAGCCGCAGCGCATCGGCGCGGCTGCCCAGCCGGATGTCCTGGCGGACGGTCTGTGCAGCGAACTGCACGGGGGCCTGCGGCGTGCCGTCCAGGCGGTCCGGCGCGGGTGATGCGGTCCAGGCGGTGACCCACACCGGCTGCGCGGGGGCAGCCGATGCGGACAGCGCGGAACCAACGGCAAGGGAAAGAGCGGTGATCCAGCGCAGCATGGTGAAACTCCGGTCAGGAGAAGAACGTGCCGCCGTTGACGTCGATGTTCGCGCCGGTGATGAAGGCGGCCTCGTCCGAAGCCAGGTACACGGCCACGTCGGCTGCTTCCTGCGGACGACCCTGGCGCCGCAGCGGCGTACCGGCGGCTACGGCGGTGCGCACTTCCGGCTTGGTGAACTCGTCATGGAACCGCGTGGCGATCATGCCGCAGCACAGCGCGTTGACCCGGATGCCCTTCGGGCCCAGCTCCTTGGCCATGGCGCGGGTGAAGGTCATCACGCCTGCCTTGGCGGTTGCATAGATGGATGCACCGGGGCCACCGCCATCGCGACCGGCCTGCGACGCGAAGTTGACGATTGCCGCGCCTTCGCCCATGTGCGGCACTACGGCATGGGTGGTGAGGTAGGTCGAGGTCAGGTTGAGGTCGATCACCTTGTGGAAGAACGCCGGATCGATGTCGGCCAGCGGGCGACGCTCGACCATGCCACCGGCCACGTTGATCAGCAGGTCGATGCGGGGACCGAACGCGGCCTGCGCGGCAGCCACCAGCCCGGCGACGGCGGCCGGATCGGTCACGTCGGCACGATGCAGGATGGCCTGGCCACCGGCGGCTTCGATCTGCGCCAGTGTCTCGCGTGCGCTGGCTTCGTCGTTGGCGTAGTTGAAGCAGACGCGGGCGCCGGCGGCGGCGAGTTTGATCGAAATGGCGCGACCGATATCGCGGCCGCCACCGGTGACGATGGCCACCTTGTCCTGGAATGACATGCGTTGGAACTCCTTTGTTACGTGGGGTGTGTGAGAGAAAAAAGGGGCGGGGAACGTAGGCGTGCGCTCAGCGCTGCGGCGCAGGCGTCGGCGTGGGTGCATCGAGGCGACGGATCGTGCCGGTGAGCCACCACAGCGCGACCAGCGACAGCGGCACGAGGGCGGCGACGAGCATGAACATCGGGGCATAGGACTCGCGGGTCAGCACCGGCACCAGCCACGTGGTGATCAAGGTGCCGGCAACGGCGGCCAGGCCACCCAGGCCGGCCAGCGTGCCCACCGAGCGCCCACCGAACAGATCGCCCGGCAGGGTCTGGATATTGCCGATGGCGACCTGGAAGCCGAACAGCACGGCGGCGATGGTCAGCACCGCGGCCAACGGGCCGGCGGCCATCACCGCGCCCAGCAGGGCAGGCGCCATGATGATGCAGCCGAGGGTGATCGACCATTTGCGGGCGCGGTCCACGCTGTGCCCGGCGCGGATCAGCCGGCCGGACAGCCAGCCGCCGGTCAGGCTGCCGAGCATCGCACCGACGAAGGGCACCCATGCGAACAGGCCGATCTGCTTGATGTCGAAGCCGAAGGTTTCTGCCAGGTAGATCGGCAGCCAGGACACGAACAGCCACCAGATCGGGTCCAGCAGGAAGCGGCAGGCGAGCATGCCCCAGCTCTGCCGGTGCGCCAGCAGCTCACGCACGCTGCGGCGCGGTGCGGCGGGATCGGCGGCGCCGGCCTGGTCTTCCATGATCAGGCGACGCTCGGCATCACTGACCCACGGGTGTTTGTCCGGCCCTGCGCGGTACACGAACAGCCATGGCAGCAGCCACAGGAAGCCCATCGCACCGATCACCACGAACGTCCCGCGCCAGCCCAGCCACAGGTACAGGCCGGCAATGGCGGGCGCAGACACGATCGCGCCGATGGAGGCGCCGGCGTTGAAGACGCCCTGTGCCAGCGCACGCTCGCGTGCCGGGAACCACTCCGCGTTGGCCTTGACCGCACCCGGCCAGGCGCCGGCTTCGCTGACGCCCAGCATCGCCCGCACCAGACTGAACGACAGGATGGAATGGGTGACCGCATGCAGGGCGATCGATATCGACCACACGCTGATGGACAGTGCGAACCCCATGCGCGTGCCGATCAGGTCGAACAGCCGGCCGAACAGGAACTGGCCAGCGGCGTAGAACAGCATGAACACCGTCACCAGCAGCGCGTAGTCATCCTTGGTCGCCCCGACCTCGCGGGCGATCTCCGGCCACATCACCGCCAACGCATTGCGGTCGATGTAGTTGATGACCGTCGCGACCGCGATCAGGCCCACGATCAGCCACCGCACTGCCGAGCGGACCGGCACCTTGCGCAACTGCGCGCCGGCAGAAGACACGTTCATCGGCCGCTCCGCTTGCCGGCGGCCTGGTCCATGCGCGCGTGGCTGCCGCGCCACGTGTAGGTATGGCCATCCACCACCACGCTGTGTTCGCTATCGGTACTGCTGTCATCGGCAACGCCCAGTGCGATGCGCGCGCCGCTGGCCAGCGTCAGCTGCAGCAGTTCGGCGTCCTTGCCGCGCACGCGCACCAGCACAGTGATCTGGCTGTCGGCCCCGTGCACGTACTCGGCCGTGCCGTTGTATTCACCGTGCGGTTCCAGCACGCTGAAGAAGCTCACTTCGCGCTGGCCTTCCACGCGCTGCACCAGCGCCGGTTCGCGGCGCAGGTTGAACTCGGGATCGTTCGCACCGCTTTCCACCAGCAGCGCCCGCGATGGCGCGGTGCTGCCGAAACGGTAGGTGTAGAAGCGTCCATCCAGCAGCCAGGCCAGGCTGCGCTGTTCAGTGCCGGGCGCGCTGCGCGCGTCCACCCACAGATGCTGGTAGCCGTTTTCCGCGCCCAGCACGGGACGCTGCTCGACGAACCGTTCGGCTTCGAACCCGGTGCTGACGATGTGGCCGTTGAAGTGCAGGGGCAGGTCGAAGCGGGACGCCTTCTCACCCTTCACCTGCATCAGCTCCAGCACGACCGGCAGGGCCAGGTCCGGATGGCGCAGCAACGCCTGGGTGCGGGTGAACGTCACGCCGGGGTACGCATCGCGCATCGTGGCCGAGGCAACCTGGGTATCTTTATCGGCCTGGAAGAAACGCACGGTCGGCGCATGCACTTCGCCCCGCTTCCAGTCGCCGTTGAAGTGGCTCTTTTCATCCACCACCAGCGTGTTGTGGGCGATGGTCTGTTTGGCCCAGCTGCGGTTTTCGGCCAGGTAGATGCCGCCGCGCTTGGCTTCCACGTTGAGGAAGCGCGCTGAACCGTAGTCCGTCACCACGCGCTGCCCGTTGTCATAGAACAGCCAGTTGAGCTTGTCGAAGTGACCATGGCCCATGCCCTGCATGGTGTCTTTCTGTACCAGTACCTGGCCGTCTTCGTCGCCCATGCGCAGAATCGCCAACCCGCCGCGATCACCGTCCGGGCCATCGCGCAGCAGCATCGGGCGGTAGTCGAAGGGTTTGGCCTTGCCGGCGGCCAGCGCCTGGGCGACCTGCAGGCCCTCCGGGGTCAACAGCAGGCGGTCCTGGTGCTGGGCCACTGAAAGCAACTGGTCGTCACCGCTGCGCGCGTATGCGATGCCGATGCCCGCCACCAGTTCTTCCGTATCCACGCCCTTGTCGAGGATGGCGTCGTTGATCGGGAAAAACAGGCCGCCGTAGCTGCTCTGCACGAGCACATCGACGGCCTTCAGCAGCACGCCGTCGCGGCGCTCGAAGATCTTCCGCTGCGGCTCGTTGCGCTCGATGGCATTGGCGAACAACAGGAATGGCGCCAGGGCATAGCGCTGGTAGTAGGGGCCTTCTTCGTAGTAACCGTCGGGCGAGAACAGCAGGTCGACCTGGCGCAGGAACCCGAATTCGTCATCCTTGCGGCTGCCGCGCAGCGATTTCTCCACCAGGTCCTGGTCGCGCAGCACGTAGCCGGTCATGCCGGTGGCCGCCACCGCCCAGGTGGAGTGATTGTGGATCTGGTCGAAGTTCTTCGGCTCGCTGGCAAGGAACTCGGCCATCGGCCGGAACACGCGGTCATCGATGGTCTGACGGTCCTTGGCGGGCAGCGCGTCGCGGATCGCGTCGTAGCCCTGCACGGCGTTGACCAGCCACACCGAGTCATTGAGCACCTGCCAGAACACCCGGCCCGGGATCTGCCCGCGTCCTTCCGGATGCGGACCCAGGGTGGGGTACAGCGCGGCGTATTCCAGCAGCATGCGCCGGGCGTAATCGACGTAGGCGGTGTCGCCGGTCAAGCGGTACAGCGTGCCGGCGGCCAGCAGCGCCTGGTAGTTGCGCTTGTGCTGCTCATGCGTGCGCCCGCCGCCCTTGTCCTTGGGAAAGGGGACGTCGATGCCGGCCTTCATCATCCGCCGCAGCATCGCCTCGTTGCGTGCCTGCTCCTTGGCGAAGGAGGGATAACGGGCGCCCTCGCTGGCCATCTGCTTCCATTGGCTGGCGGTGACCAGCACCGGCGCCACCGCGGTTTCGGCCGGCGTGGACGCCGCCGTCGCCGCATAGGCGGGCGCGGGCAGCACGGCCACGGCGCCGCTGGCCGTGGCCAATGCGAGGGCAAGCGAGAGGTACGTGTGCTTCATCGATCAGCTCCATTGGTGGGCAGGCGGTGGCCGACAGCGGCCGCATCCGTCCATTCCCCTTGTTTGGGATACCAGGCCACGCCGGTGGCATCGCGGGATGTCACGCTCAGGGTGGCAGAGGCGCCGGCCGATGGGAGGGCCGGCGAGGGCACCCACAGTCCGTTCGACGCCTGTACGAGGGTTGCCGCGACGCTGTCCACGCCGCCGGGCAGGGCGGGGGACGCGAGCGGCGACTGCAGGTTGCCGGTGGAGGCGACGCCGGCCATGCTGCCGTTCACCGTGACCGGATCCGCGCCAGTGCGGTTGACCAGCAGGTTGTTGCGGAAGCGGCTGTTGCTGGCGGGCACGACGATGCCGGTCGCCGCGTTGTAGCCGACGCCGAAACTCACCTTGGACACATCGACGAAGGTGTTGCGCTCGATCGTCGCATTGACCACCGGCGCGTAGCCGGACAACGCCGGCGCGGCCTGGCCATGCATCACCGCCAGCGCTGCGCGGTTGCTGCTGCCGGCCAACCCCTGGAAGTAATTGTTGCTGACCTGCTGCTGCGCATTGATCACCCGCACGCCGCCGGTGCCGGACTTGCCATCACCGAGGAAGATGTTGTCGATGACCTGGTTGCCGTTGCCATGACGCAACGTCAATGCGCCGGCCGAGCGATAGAACACATTGCCGCGGTAAACGTTGCCGCCGGACTTGTTGGAAATGATCTCGGTCTCGCCGTCGCAGCCCTCGAACCAGTTGTACTCGACGGTGCTGTTGGAATCGCTGAGCGAGCTGTCACTGGTGCCCACGCGCAGGGTTTCGCCGCCGTTGACGCCCAGCGCCGGGCGCGGGCCGAACCAGTTGTGGTCGATGCGGTGCTGGTTGTCCAGCCCCTGCGCTGCATCGCGCACCACCACCACGGTGGGGCCGGCGTTGGTCTTGCCGCGCAGCTGGCTGTGGTCGAGCCGGTTGAACGCGCCGTAGAGCATCACCCACTGATCCTGGTCGCTGCTGTCCGGGTTGCTGTAATCGTCTATCACCACACCGCTGACCCGGCTGTGGCGGGCGACCGCCTTGCTCGATTCACGGAAGGCCACCACCGCCTCGCTGGGCGAAAAGCCATCGCGGAACACCAGATCCGCCACGTGCAGGTACTCACCCGCCAGCCGCAGGTCCGATTGACCGCTGAGGATCACCTGGCCGGGCGTCTGCGCGCGCAGGGTGATCGGCGCCGCCGCGGTGCCGCTCGCCTTCAGCAGCAGCCGTGCATCGGTCCACGTGCCATTGGCCAGAACCACTTCGTCACCGGGCTGGAGAGCGGCCGCCACGGTGTTGAACTCGCTCACGTCGTGCACCAGGTGGCTCGCCGCGTGAGCGGCCCCGCTCCACGAAGCACCCGTGACCAACAGCAGTGCTAAAGACAGGGATTGTGATGGAAACTTCATGGTGTCTCCTCCGGACGATGGCACTGACGCAGGACGGATTGTAAGCCGGTTTACTAGACCAGTGGGATGCAGTTGTAGGGCATGTTTGTCGGCAAGTCATGCTGCAACAGCACAAGATTTCTTGCTGAATTGGCCTATAGCAAAGGTAAGACGAAAGAATCAGTCCAATTGGTTGACATTTGTGTGTCCGCATGTCGAAAGTGCGCCCCATGCCCGCAGTGCGGGACATCCTTTGGGAGGAGGACACCATGCGTCGTATCGAAATGCCTGCAGCACCGTTCCACCGAAATGCCCTGTCCCTTGCCCTGATGGCTGCGCTCTGCGCCAGCGGCCCGGCAATGGCGCAGCAGACCGACCCGCCGCCGGCAGGCGGCACCGCGACCAACCTGGACCAGGTCCAGGTGACCGGCATCCGCGAGTCGATGCAGAGCTCGATCAACAAGAAGCGCGACGACACGGTCATCTCCGACGTGTTGTCGGCCGAAGATATCGGCGACCTGCCGGCCCCGTCGCTGGCGGACGCCATCGAAACGCTGACCGGTGCAGCGTCTACCCGCGACAAGACCGGTGCATCGGAAATCTCGATCCGTGGCTTGGGCGCGTTCCTCAGCAGCACCAACTTCAACGGGCGCGAGATCACCAACGGCAGCGGCGATCGTTCGGTGAACTTCAACATGTTCCCCGCCGAGCTGATCAACACGGTCGCGATCTACAAGACCCAGCGGGCCGACATCATCGAAGGCGGTGTGGCCGGCACCATCGGCCTGGAAACGGTCAAGCCGCTGGAGTACGGCAAGCAAGCGATACAGTTGGACCTGCGTGGCAGCTGGGCGGAGTACGACAAGAAGTATCGCGACGACGACGGCATCGGCTATCGCGGCACCGCCAGCTACATCGACCAGTTCGAATTCAAGAACGGCGGAAAGCTGGGGGTATCGCTGGGCGTGCAGCGCCTGGACGGGTCGGATCCGGAAGAGAGCATCACCAGCGGATCCACCTGGTATGCCTGCGATGGCCGGGTCAATGTGGCCAACGCGAACTGCACCGAGCCGGGTGCAGCGGCCATCGCGGCCGGCACGCCGTTCTACCTGGTGCCCAGCAGCCGCATCTATCGCCTGAAGCAGGAACGCAACGACCGGCAGAGCGAGTTCGCTGCGGTGCAATGGCGCCCCAACGACGTTGTCGAGGTCAACGTCGATGTCGAGCACACGGACCGCAACTGGTATGAAAACCGCAGCGACCTGAGCCTGTCGAATGCGCGGCGTGGCATCGTCAACCGGGTGGTCGACGAAGACGGCGTGCTGCGCCAGCTGTCCGGCAGTACCTCCATCGATTCGACCTCCAACCGCTACACGCGCAACGAGGAATACACCGGCGGCGGAATCAACCTGATCGTGCGGCCGAGCCCGGCCTGGGAGCTGTCCACCGACCTATCCTATTCGCACACCCAGCGCGTGGACGACGAGCGTGCCACCCGCCTGCGGGCCAACCAGCGCGATACCGCCAATGCGATCGTGCCGGGCATCAGCAGCGGGACCACCGGCTATGTGAACTACGACTGGGCCTGGCAGGGCGAGGTGCCCAGCGTGGCACTGGATCCGGCGTTCGATGCGAGCAATTGGGACGCCTACACCGGCGCCGCCCGCGTCACCTCCAGCCAGACCGAGAACGACCATCAGATCCGCGCCGGCCGCTTCGATGCCAGCTTCATGCCGGAGGAAGGATTCTTCACCCGCATCAAGGCAGGGCTGCGCGCCAGCCAGGCGGATTACACCTTGCGTGACAATACGCTGATCACCGATTACGACCAGCGCGTGGCGGGCGACAAGGCCGCCATCATCGCGGCCAACACCAGCTGCCGCGCGGCGTTCCCGCAGAAGGATTTCATGGATGCCGCCAGCGGCAACACGATCTCCGAGTGGGCGTACTTCGATCCGATGTGCCTGTACCAGTCCTTCCGCGGTACTACCGACAACCTGCTCGATCCGGATCGGCCGGACCCGAACAACGTCGACATCACCGAGAAGACGCGCTCGCTGTATCTGCTCGGTGAGTTCAGCAGTGAGTGGTTCGGCCTGCCCGTCACCGGCAACGTCGGCGCGCGCTGGGTCAAGACCGACGTGCGCTCCGAAGGCGTACGCACCGGCCTGACCGTGCGTGACAACGGCGACGGCACGATCCGCCTGCAGCCGACCGGCGAGTTCAGCACGCAGACGTTCAAGGCCGGCAACGACAAGCTGCTGCCCAGCGCCAATGCGTCATTCGCGCTGCGTGAGGACCTGCTGCTGCGTGTCGCCGGCTACCGCGCGATGTCGCGCCCGGACATTTCCGCGCTGGGTGCGGGCCGCACGATCAACGTCAACAGCGATGCGACCTTCGGCAACCTGGCCGATGCACTGGACGACATCAGTGCCAGCGGCAACCCCGCCGCGCAGCCGCTGATGAGCTGGAACGGCGATCTGTCGCTGGAGTGGTACCCGAACCCGGATACGCTGCTGGCCGCCGCCGTGTACTGGAAGCAGTTCAATGGCGGAACCGCGACCTCGCTGGTGGATGAGACCTACACCATCGATGGCCAGACGGTGACCGTGCCGGTGCGCCAGCAGGTCACCACCGACGAAGACAGCACGCTGACCGGTATGGAGCTCAGTGCGACACACCGCTTCTCGTACCTGCCGAAGCCGTTTGACGGCCTGGGCTTCAAGGTGAGCTACAACTACGCCGATTCGGATTACGAGACGCAGGATTCGCGTCTGGGCGAGCAGTTGGCCAGCGATGGCAGCGTCATCCCGGCGATCGTGCCGACGGCCGGCTTGAGCGGGTTCTCGCGGCACGTGCTGTCCGGTTCGCTGTACTGGGACGTGGGCCCGTTCAACATCCAGGCGATCGCCAAGTTCCGCTCAAGCTACTACCAGGATTTCACCGGCAACACCGCACAGCAGAATCGCTACTACGACGACAACACCAGCGTGGACCTGCGCGCGCGTTACCGGGTCAGCCGCAACCTGTCGCTGTCACTGGAACTGATGAACCTCACCAACGAACCGCGCGTGGCGTACCAACCGTCCTTTGGCAACTTCCGCGAGGTCGTGAGCTACGGGCGACGTGCGTTTTTCGGTGTACGATACAAGTTCTAAATCGAGACGGCGCGGCCTTCAGGGTCGCGCCGTTGCTCCAACCGGACCAGCCCCGCGCGCGGTGGCCCGGGACGGTGCCGGAGGGAACCACCAAGGGTCAGCCCATGTCCGCCAACCGCCTGTACCAGACCATCGCCGCCAAACTCCGCACGTTGATCGAGGACGGAGAGTTCCCGCCCGGCACACGGCTGCCCGGCGAACGCGAACTGGCCGAACGCTTCGGCGTCAGCCGGGTCACCGTGCGTGAAGCGGAGATCGCCCTGGAAGCTCAGGGCTGGATCGCGATCCGCATCGGCTCGGGCGTGTATGTGAAACCGCGGCCACTGGATGGCCTGGGTGGCTTTCCGGATGTCAGCGCATTCGACCTGACCGCGGCGCGTGCGGTGTTCGAGGCCGAGGCCGCCGCGCTGGCGGCCGGCAACCTGGAAGACGCCGACATCGCCGAACTGCGGGTGCTGGCCGAGGCGCTCTGCCGTCGCGACCTGACCGATGCCGAGGCGGGTGATTTCGACCGCCGCTTCCATCTGACCATCGCCCGCCTGTCCGGCAATCCGGTGGTGGAGTATTTCGTGCAGCAGATCTGGCGCATGCGCAGCGACATGCCGCGCGTGGCAGAGGTGTATGCCCGTGTCTGCCACGACGACGGCGCCAGCCGTGCCGACGAGCACATGGCGATCTTCGAGGCGCTGGCGTCGCGCGATCCTGCTGCAGCGCGCAATGCGATGCGCTACCACTTCCAGCGCCTGTTCGAAGCGATGCTGGAGGCGACCGAGAACCAGGCGCTGGCCGAGATCCGCCGACGCACCGCGCAGGACCGCGAACGCTTCATGGCCACGACGCGCATCTAGAGTCTGTACATGGCGGCGCGGCGGCGGGAGAGGCTGCACGGGACACTGTGAGGCAGGAGCCGAACAGTAGCCTACAAGGACGTACTTGCGGCGTGTCCCGTGCAGCCTCTCCCGCCGCCGCGAGACCCAGACGAAAACGCCCGCCAGCGCGGCAAACCCACCCCGCGGGGTATGCTGCAGGTCGGTTTTCATGGAAGAGGAAGCGCGATGTTCCCGACGATGTTCTTTACGGTGGTACTGGCGATCGTGGCCGTGATCGTGCTGTTCAAGGCAGTGCGCATGGTGCCGCAGGGCTTTGAATGGACGGTGGAGCGTTTCGGCCGCTACACCCATACGATGTCGCCCGGCCTGCATTTCCTGATCCCGATCGTGTACGGGGTAGGGCGCAAGGTGAACATGATGGAGCAGGTGCTGGACGTGCCCAGCCAGGAAGTGATCACCAAGGACAACGCCGCGGTGCGCGTGGACGGCGTGGTGTTCTTCCAGGTGCTGGACGCGGCCAAGGCAGCCTACGAGGTTTCCAACCTGGAAGTGGCGATGATCGCCCTGGTACAGACCAACATCCGCACCGTGATCGGCTCGATGGACCTGGACGAATCCCTGAGCCAGCGCGAGGTGATCAATGCGCAGCTGCTGAGCGTCGTCGATCAGGCGACCAATCCGTGGGGCCTGAAGGTCAACCGGATCGAGATCCGCGACATCCAGCCACCGCGCGATCTGCTGGACGCGATGGCGCGGCAGATGAAGGCCGAACGCGAAAAGCGCGCGCAGATTCTCGAAGCCGAAGGCGCACGCCAGTCCGAGATCCTGCGTGCCGACGGTGAAAAGCAGGCGACCGTGCTGGAGGCCGAGGGCCGCCGTGAGGCCGCATTCCGCGATGCAGAGGCACGCGAGCGCCTGGCAGAGGCCGAAGCCAAGGCCACCCAGATGGTGTCGGTGGCGATCGCCGAAGGGGACGTGCAGGCAATCAATTATTTCATCGCACAGAAGTATGTAGAAGCGTTCAAGGCCCTGGCGACCTCGCCGAACCAGAAGCTGGTGCTGATGCCGATGGAGGCCAGTGGCGTGATCGGCTCGATCGCCGGCGTTGCCGAACTGGCCAAGCATGCTTTCGCCAAACAAGACGACAAGCCTGCCCGCGCGGTCCCGCCGCGCTTTGGAGACTGACATGCGCTGGGAAGTCGTTGGATGGGGGGCACTGGCGCTGCTGTTGTTCGCTGCCGAAGCGATGGCACCGGGTGCGTTCATGCTGTGGATCGGCATCGGCGCGGCGGCGGTGTTTCTGATCACCGCACTGGTGCCCGGCATTCCGGTGCTGTGGCAGGTGGTTGCGTTCGTGGTCCTCAGCGTGGTCGCCATCCAGGCGTATCGCCGCTGGGGCAGGACGCACGGCCGGCAGAGCGATGCGCCGCTGTTGAACCGCCGCAGCGCGCAGTTGGTGGGCCGCGTGGCGGTGCTGCAGCAGGGCATCGTGGCCGGGCAGGGGCGGGTCAGCATCGATGATTCGTCGTGGCAGGTCACCGGACCGGAGCTGGCGGCGGGCACGCCGGTGCGCGTGGTGGCCGTGGTCAATGGTGTGCTGCAGGTGGAAGCGAACGGGTGAGCCCCCCTCGCGGATGGCTGTGACCGGAGGTTGCTTGCTTGGGGCCGGGCGGTGAGGCTGTGCGGGGGACGGCAAAAGCTGCGTCCATGCGTGCCTCGTTTCGCGCCATCCATGGCGGGGTCCACGTCATCGCATTCGCGCTGCCGCTCCCACGCTTTGCTTCGCAAACCGCGGGCCCCGTCTCACCAGCACCCACACCCCGCCGCTTCGCGGCCGCCCCTGACTCAGGGGCTCCCTCCACCAGACAGCCTGCTGTCATCGGTAGCGCCGAGCCATGCTCGGCGGAAATCATCAGACCTCATTTTCCAGCGAATCCGCCGACCATGGGGCGGCGCTACCAACGCAGCACCGTGGACCTGTCGAAGGTGGGGCGGGGTGGGGTGGCGGGGGCGCTGAGCGCCATGGATGGCGCGAAACGAGGCCCGCAGGATGCGGCTCGTGCCGTCCCCCGCCACTCCACCCCGCCCCGCCAACATGCAGCCCTGTGGCTTATGCGGTTGCCGTGGCCGTTGCCCTTGCCCTTGCCCTTGCCCTTGTCCTTGCCCTTGCCCTTGCCCTTGCCCTTGCCTTTACTTCTGCAGTGCAGCGCGCAGCGCCCTCGTGCTATCTGGGATAATGGGGGTCTTGTTTCCTAGTTGCCGGACCGGTCATGACCCAGAAGACGCTGCTCAACGATTCCCACCGCGCCCTCGGCGCAAAGATGGTCGACTTCGGGGGCTGGGACATGCCCATCCACTACGGTTCGCAGTTGGATGAGCATCACCTGGTGCGCCGCGAGGCCGGCGTGTTCGATGTCAGCCACATGACCGTCGTCGATCTGCGGGGTGATCAGGTCAAGCCGTTCCTGCGTCGCCTGCTGGCGAATTCCGTGGACAAGCTGAAGGGCCCAGGCAAGGCGCTGTATTCCTGCATGCTCAATGCGCGCGGTGGCGTCATCGATGACCTGATCGTCTACTACGTGGCCGATGATTTCTTCCGCATGGTCGTCAATGCCTCGACGCGCGAAAAAGACCTGGCGTGGCTTA
This sequence comes from Stenotrophomonas sp. 169, assembly GCF_014621775.1. Taxonomy (NCBI): domain Bacteria; kingdom Pseudomonadati; phylum Pseudomonadota; class Gammaproteobacteria; order Lysobacterales; family Lysobacteraceae; genus Stenotrophomonas; species Stenotrophomonas sp. 169. Next base: position 3,040,945 of record NZ_CP061204.1, on the reverse strand, counting down.
CCGAACAGGCCATCCCGTTTGCCGTCAGCGTGCAGCAGCGTCCGGATCTGGCGATCCTCGCCGTGCAGGGGCCGCAGGCCCGTGACGCGGTAGGCGGGTTGGTCGACACCGACGACAAGGACGCACTGGCCAAGCTCGGTCGCTTCGCCGCCACCCAGGTAAGCGCCGCCGATGGCGTGCCGTTGTTCGTCGCGCGTACCGGCTACACCGGCGAAGACGGTTTCGAGATCCTGCTGCCGCAGGATGCGGTCGTCGCGTTCTGGGACAAGCTGATCAAGGCCGGGGTCAAGCCGGCCGGTCTGGGCGCGCGCGATACATTGCGGCTGGAAGCCGGCATGAACCTGTATGGCCAGGACATGGACGAAGCGATCACGCCGTACGAGGCGGCGCTTGCCTGGACGGTATCGCTGGATGAGGGCCGCGATTTCATCGGCCGCGATGTACTGGAAGCGCAGAAGGCCGCCGGCGATGCACGGCAGATGATCGGGCTGGTGATGGACGAAAAGGGCGTGCTGCGCCACGGTCAGGTCGTAACGACCGCAGGCGGCCAGGGCGAAATCCTCTCCGGCACCTTCTCGCCCACGCTGGGCAAGGGCATCGCCTTCGCCCGCGTACCTGCGGGTGAACTGGGCGACGTCACCGTCGACATCCGCGGCCGCGCCGTCCCCGTGCGCGTGGTCAAGTTCCCGTTCGTGCGCGAAGGGCAAGCGCAGGCCGGTGTGCTGGGCGAGGCGTGATCGCAGGTTTGTCGGCACGGGCCTGCCAGCAGGCCCGGCCGGTTGGTTACACTAGCGGCGTTTTTTCCACACCCTGTATTCCTGGAGCAGTGTCATGAGCGAGATCCCCGGCGACCTCAAGTTCCTCAAGTCCCACGAGTGGGCGCGCGTCGAGTCCGACGGCCGCATCACCGTTGGCATTTCCGACCACGCCCAGGGCCTCCTCGGCGATCTGGTCTATGTCGAGCTGCCCGAAGTCGGCATCGAGGCAAAGGCGGGCGAAGCCATCGCCGTTGTCGAATCGGTCAAGGCGGCTTCGGACGTCTACAGCCCGGTCACCGGCACCATCGTCGAGGTCAATTCGGCGCTGGCTGACAAGCCGGAGACCATCAATGAAGATGCGTACGGCGAAGGCTGGCTGTATGTGGTCGATGCCGCGGGTGCGGGTGAGCTCGATGAGCTGCTCGGTCCGGACGACTACGCCGAGGTGCTGGAAGACGACGATCACTGATCGGGGTTGACCGGTTGCAGCGAAGGACCGCCCCCAGGGGCGGTCTTTTTTTTGGCCGCCGCGTGATGCGTTTTCTCTTGCGCCGGACCGGCGCCGACCGCGCGCTGATGGCATGCGTGTCACCCACGCCCGTTCGATGTGCGGTCGGAACCCTGCACCTGCTGGTCGCGTAAAGCGGAAAAGTTTTGCGCAAAACCGCGTTTGCACCACGCGCATCGGCTTCATTCGTGTGAAAAAATAACGGCACGTTTCCGAAGTGTTCCGGTAACCAGGTTGCAGCGATACGTTTGCCCACGGGTAACGTACGCGCCAACGCATGCGTTGCACGCCATTTTTGAAAATGACTTGTTTAAAGCACTTTCGCGCGCGACCGAGGCGCTGCGCGTCGCGCCGTCGAAGGCGCGCAAGGCCCTCGCGGGGCGCTGGTGCCCTCCCTGCGCTGCAGTGATCGAGCAGGCGCGAGGCGGGTTCTGCGTGAAAGTTTTTGCTTGGGGTTGTTGACAGCCCAAAAAAGCGTGATTAGGTTTCGCCCAACGGACCTTTCTTCGAAACCGAGTGCACCCGATCAACCGACAGGCGCGAAGCACAACCCGGACATCCACTGCACGTCGAGCGACGGTGGAGTCGGCACAGCTTCCCCCGGAGATTCGCACCATCCGTTCTGCCGCGATGCCAGCCTCGCCGATCGAAGCGGGCACCGCAGCACCCGTCACGACGCGTGGTACGCGTCGGCGGTCCCCGCCAACCCATCCGGCGGGTTCGATTTACCTGGGCGTTTCAATTCTCCATCACTGACGAGGAGCCATCCCATGGCCACTGCGAAGAAGAAGCCCGCCGCCAAAAAGGCGACGAAGAAGGTAGTCAAGAAAGCCGCTGCGAAAAAGGCAGTGAAGAAGGTCGCGAAGAAGGCGACTGCCAAGAAAGCAGTGAAGAAGGTCGCCAAGAAGGCAACGGCGAAGAAGGCAGTAAAGAAGGCAACCAAGAAGGTCGCGAAGAAGGCAACGGCGAAGAAGGCCGTAAAGAAGACCGCGAAGAAGGTAGCCAAGAAGGCGACCGCCAAGAAGGTCGCGAAGAAGACCACCGCGAAGAAGGCTGCCAAGAAGGTCGCGCGCAAGCCCGCCAAGAAGGTCGCCAAGAAAGCGGTAAAGAAGGCTGCGGCCAAGAAGACCGCCAAGAAGGCGACCAAGAAGGTAGCCAAGAAGGCAACCGCGCGTAAGGCGACCGCGAAAAAGGCGACCGCGAAGAAGGCCGTAAAGAAGACCGCCAAGAAGGCGGCGAAGAAGGCCACCGCGAAGAAGCCGGCTGCGAAGAAAGCAGCGCGCAAGACCCCGGTCCGTCGCAAGAAGTCCGCTCCGGTGGCCTTGCCCGCAACCCCGGCGCCGCTGATCTAAGCACGTCCCGATAGCGATACCTGAAGCCCCCTCTCCGACAGCCCAGCGGAGCGGGGGTTTTTTTATGCAGCAAAAAGGGGACGGAGGGAATTAATCGATATTAATTCCCTCCGTCCCCTTTTTTTGTTCCTTTATCGGGGTGAGGCTGTAGCGCGGCTGGAGGAGGCGCCCTTGCGCTTGTCCTGGGCCGGTGCGCCTTCCGCCATCAGGCTGTCGCTGCCGAAATCGGTATCGACATCCAGCCAGCGCTGGGTCGGCAGGCCCATGGCCGCATCCAGCACGGTGGGCAGCAGTCCGCTGGGCAGGCTGCTTTCGCCGTTCCAGAGGATGGCGATGCCCAGGTCACGTTCCGGCACCAGCGCCACCAGGCCGCGGTAGCCCTGCACGGCGCCTGCATGGAACACCACTTCGTGACCGGCGTAATCGAAGTTGCGCCAGCCCAGTGCGTAACCGGCCGAGCGCAGGCGCTCACGGCGCCAGCCCGAGCGCATTTCGCCGGGCGTGTTGACCAGCGAGGCGTGCAGGGTGGCCAGCAGCGGCGCGGGCAGCACGTCAGGGCGATGTCCGGTCTGTGCCAGCAGCCACTGCGCCATGTCGTTGGCGCTGGCGTTGACGCCCGCCGCCGGTGCGAGGCGGTAGTAGGTCGGCTTGGGCGTCAGCGAGACCCAGCCGTTGCGGCTGCGCACGTGCGGGCGCGCCCAGCGCGAGCTGGCCTGGATGCCCGCCAGCCCGAGGCTGGCATCGTCCATGCCCAGTGGCTTGAACAGCCGGCGTTCCACCGCCTGTTCGTAGAAGCTGCCGGAGGCGGCGTAGACCACATCGCCGATCAGGCTGTAGGCCACGTTCTGATAGGCATAGCAATCACCCGGCAGGCATTTCAACGACGTGGACCCCAGCTTCTGGGTCAGCGTGTAGTACTCCGCATTCGCTTCGATATCGCGGTCATACGCGTTGTACGGCAGGCCCACCCGATGGCTGAGCAGATCGGCGACGGTCAGCCGTTCGGTGGCCTCGGGCGTGGTGAGCTGGAAGCCGGGCACGTAGTCGGTGACCTTGCTGTCCCAGCGCAGGGTGCCATCGTTGACCAGCAACCCGGCCATGGTGCCGGCGAAGGCCTTGGACAACGAGGCCAGGCGGAATACGGTGTGCGAATCGACGGGCAGGGGATTGTTGACGTCGGTGACCCCGTAGCCGCGCGCGCTGAGGATGCGACCGCCCTGGACGATGGCCACGGCCATGCCCGGCACACGCTCGCCATAAGTCAGCTGCTGGGCCATCGATTCGATCTGGCTGACATTGAAGCCGGCGGCGGGGGCCTGTGGGTTGGCCGTCAATCCGGTGCGATAGGCCGCCGGTTGGGTATGCGCCGGGGCAGCGGCTGCCACTTCGATGTTGGCCGGCATCGGCGGCAGCGCCGACGTCTGCGCGGTGGTGGACAGGGCAACGGGCATCAACATGCCCAGCATTTCGGTGGCCGCCGTACGGAACGGACGACGGCGGCTGTTCTTGTTCATTAGATCGGGACCCGAGCGCGACTGCTGTGACCGATTCTATCCCCGCTTTTCGTCATTGCACAAACAAAGCGAAGATGAATGCGCATCTTATTGAATAATCGATGATTTGAGGGGCAAAAGCAGCGCTCATGAGCGCTGCCATGCGCAGCGGTACTGTTGGTGTACGGGGGACATCCGGTCTGGACCGGCCCGCGATGCTGGCGATGTTGCAGTGCATTGGATACCGTACGCGCTTCCCCGCATCCGGAGTCGCCCATGCCTTCCTGCTGCCGCCTGACGCGCGCGCCGGGTGACACGTGAGCGCGCCGCTGGCACCTGCCACCGTGGGCGGACCGGTACGGCAACTGACGCAGGCGCTGCGCGAGACGCCCGCCTTGTGGTGGTCATTCCTGTATTTCTTCTGCCTGCTCAGCGGGTATTACGTGCTGCGGCCGGTGCGCGAGGCGATGGCGTCCTCGTCGGACATGCAGGAAGTGTTTCCGCCTTCGCTGATCGCCTGGTTTGCCAGCCATGGGGTGGCGCTGCAGGATTTCGTCCTGCAGTTCCTGTTCACCTGCGTGTTCCTGATCATGCTGGTGCTGCAGCCGGTATATGGCTGGCTGGTCAGCCGTCATCCACGGCGGGTGTTCATGCCGGTGGTGTACGGGTTCTTCATCGTCACCCTGCTTGGTTTCCACGTCATGTTCGACAGCGACGTGCCGGGACGCGGCATGGCGTTCTTCTTCTGGATCACCGTGTTCAACCTGTTTGCTGTCGCGGTGTTCTGGAGCTTCATGGCCGATGTGTTCACCAACGTGCAGGCACGGGCGTACTACGGTTACATCGGCGCGGCGGGAACCATCGGGGCGTTTCTGGGCCCGATCATCACCGGTGCGCTGGTGCAGCGGGTTGGCATCGCCAACCTGATGCTGGTGTCCGCCGGCTTCCTCAGTGTGTGCCTGCTGTGCATCTGGCGCCTGCGGCACTGGGCCGTGCTGCGCGAACGTGAGCAGCAACTGGTGTCAGGCGAAAAACCGATGGGCGGCAGCGTGCTGGACGGGCTGAAGCTGATCGCGCGTGAGCCGCTGTTGCGCTGGCTGGCGGTACTGGTGGTCTTCGGCGTGGGCGTAGGCACCCTGCTGTACAACGAACAGGCGTCCATCGTGCGGGCGGCCTACCCGGATCCGGAAGCGCGCACGGCGTTCTATTCGCATATCGACCTGGCGGTGAACGCACTGACCCTGCTGGTGCAGCTGGGCCTGACGCGCTGGCTGCTGTCGCGCCATGGCGTGGCGCCGGCCCTGCTCATCCCGGCCTTCGCGATCATCGTCGGCTTCTCGGTACTTGCCGCTTCGCCCTTGCCGCTGTTGGTAGCGGTGGTGCAGATCGTTACCCGCGCCAGCGAGTTCTCGCTGTTCAAGCCGGCGCGCGAGACGATCTATACGCGCGTTGACCGCCAGTGGCGTTACAAGGCCGGTGCGGCCATCGACACCGTGGTCTACCGCGGTGCCGACCTGAGCTTCGCCTGGCTGCACAAGGCGCTGACGCTGATGGGCCCGCACCTGGTGTTCGTCGGCGGTGTGGTGGTGGCCGGCATGATGACCGTGGCCGCGTTCGGCGTGCTGCGCGAAGAAAAGAAGCTGCCGCGCGATCAATAGCCTGTCGCTGCGCTCGCCGAGCATGGCTCGGCGCTACCGGTGAGGGCGCTGCTCACTTCACCCAACTCTCAGAAGGACCGTCATGTTCTGGATTTCCGTTGCCCTTTCCCTGACGCTGCTGGTAGCCGCGTTGCACGTTTACTTCCTGGTGCTGGAGATGTTCCTGTGGACGCGTCCACTGGGCTTGAAGACCTTCCGCAACACGCCGGAGAAGGCGGAGGCCACGCGCGTGCTGGCGGCCAACCAGGGGCTCTACAACGGCTTCCTGGCGGCCGGCATCCTGGTGGGACTGGTCCGGCATTTCGAGATCACCATTTTCTGCCTAGTCTGCGTGGTCGTGGCAGGCTGCTACGGCGCATGGTCCGTCAACAAGCGGATCTTCTATGTGCAGGCACTGCCGGCACTGCTGGCGCTGGCCGCGATCTGGCACGCAGGCAGCCGGTTGTAACGCCGCGCCAGCGGCGACGGTCTCTCAGCCGCGTGGTGCGGGTCGCTCGCCCGGGATGGCGCGACGCTGCAATGGAAAACGGCGAGCCGAGGCTCGCCGTTTTTTTGTTCATTTTCCAACGTGATCAGGCTGCCTGCTGCGAACCGGATTCCTTGCGCGGCAGATCGTAGTAACCCGCCGAACGCAGTTCATGGGTATCGAAGTCATCTACCGTGATGGCCTCCAGGGTGATCGCACGCAGTTCGTCCAACAGGGTGCGCTCGTCCTGGGTCAGCACGCCTTCGGCCACGGCTTCGTCGAGCTGCTTGTTGTAGTCCAGCGCCTCGATGCCCTTGCTCTTCAGCGCCTTAAGGAACTTGCGCTCCACCGGCTCGGCCATGATGGCCTTGGCCAGGTAGCTGTTGATGCGGCCACCCGGGTTGTTCTCGCACGGCGTCAGGAACACGCCGTCGGCCAGGCGGTCACGGGCCTCGTTGGGGGCCATCAGCAGGGCGGCGACGCGCCGGCTCAGGCGGTCGCCCGGCGCTTCGGCACGGCGGCCCAGCGGGAAGATCAACAGCCACATCAACCAACCGATCGGGCGGATCGGGAAGTTGCGCAGCGCCGCCGACAACGACTCTTCGATCTTGTGCACGCTGTCGTGGAAACCCCAGGCCAGCAACGGCTGGTCAGCCTGCGGTGCGCCTTCATCGTGGTAACGCTTGAGCATGGCGCTGGTCATGTAGACATGGCTCAGCACATCACCAAGGCGACCGGACAGCGATTCCTTGAACTTCAGCTTGCCGCCGAGCGTCATCATCGAGATGTCGGCCATCAGCGCCAGGTTGGCGGAGTAGCGGTCCAGCTTGCGGAAGTAGCGGCGGGTGTAGGCATCGCCCGGGGCGGCACCGAAGCGCGCGCCGGTCAGGCCGAACCAGAACGAACGCACGGCGTTGGAGATGCCGTAGCGGATGTGGCCGAACAGGCTGCGGTCGAATTCCTGCAGGCCGGCCTTGCGGTCCGGATCCTGCGCGGCCTTCATTTCCTTCATCACCCAGGGGTGGCACAGGATCGCGCCCTGGCCGAAGATCAGCAGGCTGCGCGTCATGATGTTCGCGCCTTCCACGGTGATCGCGATGGGCGCGGCCTGCCAGCTGCGGCCGGCGAAGTTGCGTGGCCCCAGGATGATGCCCTTGCCGCCGATCACATCCATCATGTCCGAGATCACTTCGCGGCTCATGCTGGTGCAGTGGTACTTGGCGATTGCCGACGGCACCGACGGCACATCGCCGCGGTCAACCGCCGCAGCGGTGGCCTGGGCGAGCGCGCTGATCTTGTAGGCCTTGCCACCGATACGCGCCAAGGCTTCTTCCACGCCTTCGAAGCGACCGACCGAGAGGCCGAACTGCTTGCGGATGCGTGCGTACGCACCGGTGATGACCGCGCCGGCCTTCGCACCGCCGCTGCCCGTGGAGGGCAGGGTGATCGAGCGGCCCACGGCGAGGCATTCGTTGAGCATGTTCCAGCCCTTGCCGGCCATGGCGGCGCCGCCGATCAGCTGGGTCAGCGGGATGAAGACATCCTTGCCCTTGATCGGGCCGTTCTGGAACGGCGAGTTCAGCGGGAAATGGCGACGGCCGACTTCAACGCCGGGCGTTTCGCGCGGCAGCAGGCCCAGGGTGATGCCGATGTCGCGCGTGTCACCAATCAGCTTGTCCGGGTCGTACATGCGGAAGGCCAGGCCGATCAGGGTCGCGACCGGGGCCAGCGTGATGTAGCGCTTGTCGAAGGTCAGCTTGACGCCCAGCACGCGCTCGCCGTTCCACTCACCGTGGCAGACGATGCCGTAGTCGGGGATGGACGTCGCATCGGAGCCGGCGAACGGGCCGGTCAGGCCGAAGCAGGGCACTTCGCGGCCATCGGCCAGGCGCGGCAGGTACTGGTCTTTCTGTTCCTGGGTGCCGTAGTGGTTGAGCAGTTCACCCGGACCGAGCGAGTTCGGCACACCGACGGTGGAACTGACCACCGACGACACCGAGGCCAGCTTCTGGATCACCTTGTGGTGGGCCAGCGCGCTGAAGCCAAGGCCGCCATATTCTTTCGGAATGATCATGCCGAAGAAACGGTTCTTCTTGATGAAGGCCCACATCTCCGGCGGCAGGTCGGCATGGACATGGGTGATTTCCCAGTCGTTGACCATCTTGCACAGTTCTTCCACCGGGCCGTCCATGAAGGCCTGTTCTTCGGCGGTGAGCTGCGGCTTGGGATAGTTCAGCAGGATGTTCCAATCCGGGTCGCCGGTGAACAGCTCACCTTCGAAACCGACCGAGCCGGTTTCCAAGGCAATCCGCTCGGTCTGCGACAGCGGCGGCAGCACCTTGCGGAACACCTTCATCATCGGCGCGGTCAGCAGCGGCTTGCGGACGAAGGGCAGCAGCAGCGGAATCGCGATGACCGCCACGATGGCAGCGGCGACGATCGTTGCCGTCTGGTTGATATACGGGACGAACCAGCACACGGCCAACACGGCCACGCTGATGATCGTCCACGTAATGAGGCGCATGCGGTGATAGGCCGCAAATGCACTTGCCAGCAGAAGGGCAAGGAAGGGAAGAACGATGCTCATGAGCGTACTCCGGTGACGTGCTCGGGTTCGGCGGACGATGCTGCGGCCAAGGCCGGCGGCAACACGTCCAGATAGTTCAACACAGTAGCGGTAAAAGCGTCGTTGTCGTCGCCGGCCACCATGTGGGTGGCCTGCGGAAGCTGTACGTGTGTGGCATGCGGTGCCAATGCAAGGAAATCGGCAATGGTCTGCGGTGTCACCAGATCACTGCGTCCGCCACTGACCAGCAGCAGCGGGCACTTCACCTTGCTCGCCGCCGCTGCGAGTGCATCCTGGTGCTGTTCACTGTCACGCACCAGCTCAGCCACCAGGCGCGGATCCCAGTGCCAGCGCCAACGGCCGTGGCCGTCTTCGCGCAGCAGGGCGCGAAGGGAATCGTCCGCTTTGCGTGGCCGATGCGGCAGATAGGCCGCGATGACATCCGCCGCCTCTGCGAGTGACGCGAATCCCTGCGGATGCGCGGTCATGAAGGCAAGAATGCGTTCGACACCGGCGGTGTCCCAGCGCGGTGTGATGTCCACCAGCACCATCGCGGAGAACAGGCCGGGCCAACGCGATTCGGCCAGCAGGCCGAACAGGCCGCCCATCGACGCAGCCACCAGCACGGGCGGCCGGGTCTGCTCGCCCGCCAGCACGATCAGGTCATCGGCGAACTGGTCACCGTGATAAGGCACATCCGGTGCGTTCCAGTCCGAATCACCGTGGCCGCGTGCGTCATAGGCGAGGGTCTGGAATCCATGGGCGGCGAGCGCGTGCGCCGCCGGCGTCCATGCGTGACGGGTCTGCCCGAACCCGTGCGCGAACAGCACGGGCCCGCGGCGTCCGGTCGTCTCGGCCGATACGGCCAACGTCGCGCCGTGGGCAGCGTCCAAGCGCAGATCGTTGAGGGTGACGGAGGGGGTAGGGGTAACCATACCTATTAGTATGGAGTGCCTGCGAGGGAAGTCAATACTCCGACGTATGGTGCATCGCAGCGGGCTTGGAAAAGCCAACTGCAACCAACCTCCGAGCGTGGCTCGGCGCTACCGGGCGGCATCAATGCGCCTGCCTTCATACTGCAACCAACCCCTGCGTATGGTTAAATCAGCGGATGAGCGAATCCGAAACTCCTGCCAGCGACGTGCGCGCTGGACGCAACAGCCGCCTCAGTGCGGAAGACTGGGCCCAGGCCGCCCTTGATCTCATTGCCGAGCAGGGCGTCAGCGCGGTGGCGGTGGAGCCTCTAGCCCGCCGCCTTGGGGTGACCAAGGGCAGTTTCTACTGGCATTTCCCGTCCCGCGATGCGCTGCTGCAGGCGGCGCTGGAGCGCTGGGAACTGTTCGAACAGGAGCAGGTGTTCGGCAGCCTGGAAGAGGTGCCGGATCCGCGGGTGCGCCTGCGCCAGCTGTTCCAGGTCGTGGCCCATGAAGTACAGCCACATATCATCTACAGCGAGTTGCTGAAGGCGCTGGACCACCCGATGGTGCGCCCGGTGATCGACCGCGTGTCGCAGCGTCGCATGGATTATCTGATTGCCTCATTCCGCCAGGCCGGGTTGAGCTCGACCGATGCGCGGCATCGCGCGCGCCTGGCCTATGCGGCCTATGTCGGCTTCCTGCAGCTGTCGTTGCAGTTGCAGCAGCCGAAGCAGGCGCGTGAAGAGTTCGAGGCGTACGTGGAGCATGTGATCGATACGCTGATCCCGGGCTGATCCCGGGCTGATCCGGCGCCAGATTCGCGTTACCCGAAGCCGCGCACCAGCGCGGCTTTTTTGTGGCTGCGATCCCCGCCTTGCCGGCGCAGACCGCACAAACAACAACGGCCCCTTTCGGGGCCGTTGCATCAGACATTTCCGATCAGTGGATCGATCAGAACTTCTGCTTGTACTGCATGTACATGTAGCGGCCCGGCAGGTCGTACTGCGGGTCGAACATGTTGTACGACACGGCGTAGGACTGCGGCGGATCCTTGTCCCACACGTTGTTCAGACCCACCATGACGGTGCCGTTCCACGGGGTGTTGTAGCGGAACTGGACGTCGTGATAAACGGTCGAGCTGATGTGGTTCTCGCGGTTCACAGCATCCGAGCAGTATGCGCGGGTTGCGGCGCCCAGCAGGCAGGCTTCGGTCATGCCCGACTTGTAGCGGAAACCGTAGTTGATGCCGAAGTCCTGGTAGCTCCAATCCAGGTACAGATTGGAACGGATGCGCCAGTACGGATCCTGGTTCAGGTACTTGCCCTGACGACCTTCAACTGCCGAGTCGGCCGTTGCCTGCGTTTCCCACTTGCTCAGGTACGTGCTGTCCCAGCTGATGGTGAACTGGCCGAAGGAGAACTCGGGCAGGCGGTACAGCATGCCCAGATCCCAGCCTTCCACCTTGTAGGAGGACAGGTTCTGCAGCGGCATGTCGACATTGACGATGGCGCCGTTCTCGGCGGTGGTGCCGTAGTTCGGGTCACGCGTGATCAGGCCGCAGTACGCTGCCTGTTCCTGCGCGGTGCCGCCGTAGCAGCGGTCCATGATGTCGTCGATCGACGGGCGGGTGATCGCGTCTTCGATCTTGATCTGCCACCAGTCCAGGGTCACGTTCAGGCCCTGCACGAAGCTCGGGCTGAAGACCAGGCCCAGCGTCTTGCTGGTCGAGGTTTCCGGCTTGAGGTTCGGGTTCGAGGTCCAGGTGAACGGCTCGACGGTCTGCAGCGGACCTGCGTCGCCATCGGTACCCGGCTGGACCAGGCCAGCCGGCACGCCCTGCGCCTGGCACTGGGCCAGAACGGCACCGGTGGGCAGGTTGGCGGCGGCGCACGGATCGGCGTAGGTTTCGAACGAATCGGTGTTGCCGCGGAACAGATCGTTGATGCTTGCTGCGCGGAAGCCTTCGGAGTAGTTACCACGGACCATCAGGTCGTCGATCGGCTTCCAGCGGAAACCGAACTTGTTGTTCGTGGTGTTACCGAAGTTGCTGTACTTGGAGTAGCGGGTCGCCACGCTGAAGTCCAGCAGCTGGGCGCCCGGCAGGTCGGCCAGCACCGGGATCGACAGCTCCAGGTACATTTCGTCCAGATCGTACGAACCCTTGGTCGGGCTGGCGCCGTTGCCGGTGCTCAGGCCCGATGCGATGAACGCATCCGGGTCGAACTGGCCGCTTTCCTTGCGGTATTCATAACCGGCCGCGAAGCCCAGCGCACCGGCCGGCAGCTGCACGATTTCACCGGAGATGTTGGCGTAGTAGCCCTTCGACTCCTGGGTCGCCGAGTCATGCGCGGTGAACGTGGTGTACTCCAGCGCTTCCGGGCTGATCGAGCCCAGGCCGCCCAGCGGATTGATCGGGGCACAACCGGTGATCACGTCGCCGCCCGGGGCGGTGACGCAGACCGGCACGCCGCCACGGATCTCGGACGGGCCATAGGCTTCGTCCAGACGCGCCACGTTGAGCAGGCCGTAGGTCAGGTCGTTCTGGTCGGTCTTGTCGTAGCGGTAGCCGACGTCCCAATCGAAGGTACGGTCAGCAAACTCGAAGAAGCCTTCGAAGCCACCGTAGAAGTGCCAGTTCTTGACGTTCTGGTTGAACGAACGGCCGCCGGTCTCGTTGAAGCGGCGGTTCACGCCGGTCAGGTCGACGCCGTACGGGTTGTAGACGCTGTCGGCGCTGAGGGTCATGCCGGTCACCGGCATGGCGGCCAGCAGCTGCTCGGACTTGCGCTCGTTGTACATCGCTTCCGTACGGAAGGTGACGTTGTCGGTGATGTTGTACGAACCGGCAGCGAACAGCGAGGTGCGCTCGTTCGGGGTCAGCAGGTAGTTGTCCGGCGAGGTGTTGTAGCCGTGCACGTTGCTGACGAACGGAACTTCCGTGCCATCGATGATGATGCGACGGGTGCCGTTACGGACGTACGAACCCGGGATGCCGGTGCCGCTCTGGCCGCTGAAGAACGGCGGGCCACCAGCGGAGATCGCACGATCACCCGCCATGACTTCCTTTTCATTGACGTACGAGGCGCCGATCATCACCGATGCGCGATCGGTGGTGGTGCCCAGCGTGAAGTCATAGGCTTCGCGCTCGCCGTCGCCGTCGCTGTACTGGCCCTTGTAGAAGTTGGCTTCCGCGCCGTCGAAGTCACGCTTGGTGATGATGTTCACCACGCCGGCGATGGCGTCGGAGCCGTAGATCGTCGAAGCGCCGTCCTTCAGCACGTCGATACGCTCGACCATGGCCACCGGGATGGTGTTCAGGTCGACGCTGCCGTCCAGGCCGGTGGTCCAGCGGCGGCCGTTGACCAGCACCAGGGTGCGCGAGCTGCCCAGGTTGCGCAGGCTGATGCCGGACGAACCGTCACCGCCGTTGTTGAAGGTACGGTTCAGTGCGGCGCCGTTGGCGGCGACGCGCTGCAGGATGTCGGCAACCGAGGTCACGCCCTGCTTTTCGATGTCTGCGCGGGTGAGGCTCAGAACCGGCTGGGAGGTCTCAACGTCGGTGCTCTTGATGCGCGAACCGGTGACCGAGATACGGTCCAGGTTGGTGGTGCCCGAGGCTTCCTGCGCGATGGCAGTACCCGTGCCGGCAGCGCTGGTGATCAGCGCCAGGACGACGGCGTCACGCAGTGTGTTGCTGTTGCGGTTCATTGGACTCTCTCTCCAAGTGGTCTTGGTAACTACGTGGTGTGGCCCGCGAAGGAGGCGAAAGGCGCTTCCAAGTTTCGCTGGGCTGGTCCCGATACTACTTCCGTCTTTTGCAAAATTAAAGCTTTGTTAATGATTCGCGTGATTTTGGTGAAATTCGGCAAACCCGTTCAGGTCGCGCACAAACGAAAACGCCCCGAAAGTCGGGGCGTTTTCAAAAAAAATGCTTTAATAACAGGGGGTTAAAGGTCCTGCTCGTACCGTACGTACGGAACCGTGCCGTCATCGTTGCTCTCATTGCGCGGTGAGAACGGATTCTTGCCCCGGCTGACCACGTTTTCCGCGCCAACCGTCAGCTGGCCGGACCACGGGGTCCGCCAGGTCAGTCCAACGCCCAGGCCTTCCCATTTGCCGGGCTGGCCGGGCACGTCGACCACACGTCCGATGATGTTTCCGCTGAAATTACCGTAGCCGGCGCCGATGCTCAGGCTCTTGCTGTCCCAGCGGTCGACGATCGAAGGCGCGACATCCGCCAACGGAACCAGACGGGCCTTCGCATAGGTACCGCCGATCGAGACGAAGCCTTCGCGGCCGATGTTCTTCTGGCCGAAGACGGTCAGGTCGTTCTGCTCGGCGCGCAGCGACGTCGCCTTGTTCGGGCCTGACAACCAACCGGGAAGGGTTTCACGTCCACTGCCGACGGTAAGGCCAACGCGCCCGCCCGGTCGGTTGAATGCGGCGGTGCCACTGAAGCGCCGTGACAAAGTGTCTTCGTCGTCGCCAAGGCTGGCCAGCATGCAATGGCTGGCCAATCCGCTGATGTTCGTGCCACGGCTGCTGTTGCACAGCAGGCCGAGGGAATCACCGGAGGACAGACCGAAGGCCGCATCCAGCGAGCTGCGACCAAAATGCCAGCGTGCACCGGCTACCTGCTCACCGGTCGGCTCCAGATAGAGCAGGGCCTCTACTTTGCCGCTGCCCTTGTTCCATACCGGAATGACGGTGCGGGTGTCCTTGGCCTGCGCGTGCACGCCGGAGGCCGCCCCGAGGGCGATCAGCAGTGCAAGCGATTGGCGCAGGAATGTAGTCATGAGTCCAGTCAGACAGTCAGATGCATGGCAAGTTCCCGCCGGAGCGGGATTTGGAGCGTAGGCTGTTTATGATTCTTTAACAAGTCGTTGTCCTCCCCAGAACACGAGCTCGCCAGCGGCTGGCCTGCTTTACTGAAGTCGCTCAGGTGCCGGGATGGAAGTACCGCCACCGTGGAACAGTATCCCGAATTCCGTCAAAGGAAAGTGATACTCCTTCCCGCAGAATTCGCAACGGACCTCCACCGCACCGGTGGGCTCGGCGGCGGCCCGGGCTTCTTCCTCACCCAGCGACTGCAGCATGCCCGCCACGCGTTCGCGCGAGCAGGTGCATTCGAAGCGCAGCGGCTTGTCGCCCATGTGCTCCGGCTGCTCTTCATGGAACAGCCGGTAGACCAGGTCCTCCGCCGAGGTGGCCAGCAGTTCGGCCTTGCCCAGCGTCTCGAACAGGGCGCTGATGCGGGTCCAGCTGTCCAGGTCGCCCTCTTCGCCAGGCAGCTTCTGGATAAGCAGGCCGGCGGCACGTTCGCCGTCGGTCGCCAGCAGCAGGCGCGTCGGCAACTGCTCGGACTGGCGGAAGTAGTCCTCGAATGCCTCGTCCAGGTTCGGCGCGCTGAGCGCGACCAGGCTCTGATAGCGCTGCGGTTCGCGCGGATCCAGGCCCGGGTTCTCGATGGTGATGGCCAGCACCGCGTCATCGCCCAGTCCATCCAGGCTGGCCGGCGCGTCCTGGCCTTCTTCCAGCTTGGCGATGCCGCGCAGCGTACCGGCGGCGGTGCATTCGGCGAAGAGGGTGCGCAGAGAGCTGCTGCTGCGCAACTGGATCGACAGGCGGCCGTCCACCTTGGTGTGGCCGGTGAACAGGGCGGCCGCCACGGTAGCGTCGCCCAGCATGCCGGCCGCACGGGCGGGGTAGTCCGCATGCGACAGGATCTGTTTCCACGTCTCGTGCAGGCGTACGTGTACACCGCGCACGCCGGCATCGGGAAGCAGGAAGCGGAACAGGGAGTCGTTCTGATCGGTCATGGTTGGGGCCGCACGTATATAAGAAGGTGAGGTTGCCGGATAATGCGCCGACAACCGATGAAGAAATGAGTGAGCCATCAATGGGGTCAGGGGACGACAACCTCAAGGCAGTGCAGGCCGCCGGCACCTCCCGCTGGCGCTGGCGGCGTCTGCTGTGGCTGCCGGTCGTGCTGGCCGCGTTCAGTGTGCTGCAGGTGCTGGTGCTGCGCTTCGTGGACCCGCCTGTGTCTACGGTGATGCTGTGGCGCTATGGCGAAGCGCTGGGGCAGGGTGATGGCGCTTACCGCCTGCACTATGAATGGCGCGATCTGCAGAAGATGGCAACGAGCCTGCCGATCTCGCTGGTGGCTGCGGAAGATCAGCGCTTTCCGCAGCACAATGGGTTTGATCTGCAGGCGATCGAGAAAGCCCGCGATCACAATGCGCGGGGTGGACGCGTGCGCGGGGCCAGCACGATCAGCCAGCAGGTGGCCAAGAACCTGTTCCTGTGGCAGGGCCGCAGCTGGCTGCGGAAAGGGCTGGAGGTCTGGTACACGCTGCTGATAGAGACCTTCTGGTCCAAGCACCGCATTCTGGAGGTGTACGCCAACATCGCCGAGTTCGGTGACGGCATCTATGGTGCCCAGGCCGCGTCACGGCAGTTCTGGAACAAGGATGCGTCGCGTCTGACCCCTGCGGAAAGCGCTCGGTTGGCCGCCGTGCTGCCGGCACCCCGGCGTTACGACGCTGCGCAGCCGGGCCCTTATGTGCAGCGGCGCGCGGCGTGGATCCAACGGCAGGCGCGGCAGCTGGGCGGCGGCGCGTACCTGCAGGATGACTGAGTACAATCCGACGATGAACCCAGAACCGTTGACCGTCGTCGTCGCTGCCTTCAATGAAGAGGCCGCGCTGCCGCAGCTGCACGCGCGCGTATCGGCGGTCTTCGCCGACATGCCGGATGTGACCGGCCGCATTCTGTATGTCGACGACGGCAGCAGCGATGCGACCTGGGCGTGCATTGAAACGCTGGCCCGCCAGGACCCCCGCGTGTCGGCATTGCGTCTGTCGCGCAACTTCGGCAAAGAGGCCGCGCTGACCGCCGGGCTGGACCAGGTGTCTGTCGGCGCCGCCATGATCCTGGATGCGGACTGCCAGGACCCGCCCGAATTGATTCCTGCCTTCGTGGCACGTTGGCGCGAAGGCTATGACAACGTGTACGGGACACGCCTGGCGCGCGAGGGCGAGAGCTGGACCAAGCGAGCCACCGCCGGCATGTTCTATCGCATCATCGGCCGCATGTCGCCGACGCCGATTCCCGCCGATACCGGGGATTTCCGCTTGTTGTCGCCTCGCGCGCTGCAGGCGCTGCGGGAACTGCGCGAGCGCCATCGCTTCATGAAAGGCCTTTTCAGCTGGGTCGGCTACAACCGTATCGCGGTGCCCTATCAACGGCATGCGCGGGTGGCCGGCACCAGCAAGTTCAGCCTCTGGCGCCTGTGGAACTTCGCGCTGGAAGGCATCACCAGTTTCACCACGGTGCCACTGCGGGCGGCGACGTATCTGGGGATGCTGACCGCGGCCGGTGCCTTCCTGTTCGCCGTGGGCGTGGTGGTGAAAGCGTCGTTGTACGGCGACCGTGTCGCCGGCTGGCCGACGATGATGGCGGTCATCCTGTTCCTTGGCGGGGTCCAGCTGATCGCGCTCGGACTGATCGGGGAATACCTGGGGCGGCTGTACGAAGAGTCCAAGCAGCGGCCGCTGTACCTGCTTGACACCTGCATAGGCCCGTCCGTGGCAGACTCGAACCTGCAACCCACCCTCGGAGGGCAGGCAGATGACCACGGTTCGGCAGGTGTTGGACGGCAAGTCTCCTGAAGTGCACGCCGTCGCGCCACAGGCGGCGGTATTCGATGCGATCCAGTTGATGGCGGAAAAGGGCGTCGGCGCGGTCCTGGTGATGGAGGGGCCGCAGCTGGCGGGCATCCTCTCCGAGCGCGATTACGCGCGCAAGATCGTGCTGCGTGACCGCTCCTCGCGGGACACACGCGTGGCGGACATCATGACCTCGCAGGTGGTGACGGTATCGCCCGATTCGCAGGTCGCGCACTGCCTGCAACTGGTGACGGACCATCGCATCCGCCATCTACCGGTGGTGGAGGAAGGCCGCGTGCTGGGCGTGATCTCCATCGGCGATCTGGTCAAGGCGGTGATTGACGCGCAGGCGCGGGAGCTGGAGCAGTTGCAGCAGTACATCGTCGCCGGCTGACCGACGACGGGGGGCGGCCAGCGGCCGCCGCCACCCGTCTCCCTCAGCGGGCGTATTTCCCGCCGCAGTCACTGTCCTTGCCCGGACCGGGCTCGAACGTGGCCAACAACGCGGCCGGCGGCGCGATGCTGCCCAGCGCCAGGGCGATCGCGCCGCGAAGGCCCAGTGCCTTGAAATCGGGACGGAACGACGGGTCCTTGAACGTGCCGTCGATGCGTAGTGGCGAACGCAGCGCCAGGATGCTGATGTCCTTCGGACGCGGTTTCAGCAGCAGGTCCATCTGCTCGTTCTTCAGGTTGATGCTGCCTTCGCCGACGATCAGCGTATCGGTGGTGTCTACCGCCAGGGCACGGCTGTCCATGCGCCCATCCTTCACGCCGAAGTCGGCGAAGGCACAGCGCAACGGGATCTGTCGGTCGCCGGTGAACAGGAATTTCAACGATTCGGCGACGTCCAGGCCGGCCAGTTCCATGATCAGGTTGCCCACGTGGCCCTTGCCCATGCCGATGGCAACGGTGCCGTCGCTGCTGCCCAGCATGGCGGCGATTGAATTGCCGTTGCCGCTCAGGTCGATCTCACCGCCGATGCCGCCCGAGGCCTGCTCGGCCAGCTTCGCATCCGGGAACAACTGGCCGAGCTGCACCCGACGCACGCTGGCTTTCAACGACGTGGCGATCTGGGGCCGACGCGCATCCATGCGGATCGTGCTGCGGATGTCGCCGCCTGCCACGCCGAAGTTGAGCGGCTCCAGGCGCAACAGGCCATCGTCGAGCTTCAGGTGGGCATCCATGTCATCCAGCGGCAGGCTGGGGGCATTGATGCGCTGCGCCTTCAACCGAACGTCGGCATCCATCGCGCGCAGTTTGCCGAGGTCATACGGCGTGTCGGGCAGGATCGTCGGCTTTGCGGCCAAGCGCGCGGCCTCCGCTTTCTGCTCGGCATTCGCGGTTTCGTCGCCACCGGTCTTCGGCGGCGCACCGATGAAGCCGGCGAGGTCATCGAAATCCAGGCGTTTGGAGACCAGGTTGGCGGTCAGTCGCGGGCGCTCGCCGCCAACCTCCACCTTTACATCACCGCCGAGATCACTGTCGCCGACCCGGCCGTTGAACTTCTGGTACTGCCAGACCTGGTGGTCGCGCGTCAGCTGCCCGTCCAGCCGATAGGGCGGGGTAGAGGGTAAGGCGATGCCGACCAGCGGATACAGGTCTTCCAGATCCTGGCCGCTGAGGCGGAACTGCAGGCTGAAGGTCTGGAACTGGAACGGATTGATCAGCGTGCCGCTGGCCACCGCATGCGTGCCACCGGCTCGCCCGTCCAGATGGATGCGGAAGGGATGGCCGCTGTTGGTCAGCTCGAGCGGTGATTCTGTATTGCCGTTGAGGGTGAAGGCATTGCCCTGCCATGAGCCCTTGCCGCCGACCAGCAACGGCGGTGCGGCATCGGCCTGCTTCGGCTTGCCACTGCGCACCGACACCTGGATGTCGGTACGGCCCCGCTCATCCAGAAACTGCAATCGGCCGTCATCGATGTACAGCCGCTGCAGTTGCAACGGCTCGCCGCCACTGCTTTCGCCCATGAAATCCCAGTTGCCCGCCTGGTCCGCGCGCGGCGCGGTCTGCAACAACGCGTCCGGACGGGTAAGGCGTACTTCCGGCAGTTGTACGCTGCCGCGCAGCAGCGGCCAGACGCGCACGTCGATTTCCACGCGGTCGGCGCTGACCATCTGCGGGCGCTTGGCCCACTCTGCATTGGCAAAGGTGACGGAATCACCGCGGATGGTGGTCACGCGGCCAAGGTCGACATCCAGGTTGCCGATATGCAGCGCGCGCCCCGTTTTTGCCTGCACGGCACGCTCCACCGGGCCCTTGAACCAGTTCCAGTCCCACAGCGCGATCAGCAGCAAGACGGCGGCGATCAGGAACACCAGCACCGCCAGCCAGCGCTGGCCGCGCTTGCCGGGACGACGGAAACGCCGGCGAACCGGGCGGCTGGTTTCAGGGGGCAGGGTGGCATTCACAGCCGCATGGTTGCCCGTTCATCGTGCACATAGCGCGAATGGGGCATTCGGATTACGTGCAGGTGAGGGTTGTCGAACGGGTGAGACCCCCCTCGCGGTGTGCTCTGACAACAGGCTACGAGCGTGGGGCCGGGCGGTGGGGCGGGACGGGGGACGGCAAGAGCCGCATCCATGCAGGCCTCGTTTCGTGCCATCCATGGCACTCAACGCCCCCGCCCCGCCCCACCGCCCGGCCCCCGACAGGTTCCGTGGCCGCCCGCCGCGTATGAAAAAAGAAGAAAAGCGGTAGCGCCGACCCATGGTCGGCGAGTGCAGCGGGCCCTTGGCGGGGACATTCCGCCGAGCCACGCTCGGCGGAAACCATCCGACCCCATTCCCCAAAGAAACCGCCGACCATGGGTCGGCGCTACCGACACCATGGCCACCGTGGATATGTCGAAGGTGGGGCGGGGTGGGTTGGCGGGGGTGTTGAGCGCCATGGATGGCGCGAAACAAGGCACGCATGGACGCAGTTTTTGCCGTCCCCCGCCAACCCACACCGCCCCACCAGCACACGGCCCTGCAGACGTTGCTGTTGCTGTTGCCGTTGCCGTTGCTGTTGCTGTTGCTTTCGCTTAAAAGCCAAGCGCAGCGCAGAAAATCACAGCACCTGCGCGGTGACGGCGACGAAGTGGCAGACGCTGCCGCCGATCACGAACAGATGCCAGATCGCATGCGAGTAGCGGATCGATTCACGATGATAGAAGTACGTACCCAAGGTGTACGACAGGCCGCCCGCCAGCAGCCAGCCCAGCGTCCACATGTCGATCGCCGCCAGCATCGGCTTGATCGCCACGACGATCAGCCAGCCCATCGCAATGTAGATGCCGGTGGACAAGGCCTTGAACCGACCGGTGAAGAACAGCTTGAACACCACCCCGGCGAACGCGAGGATCCAGATCGCCGTGAACATGCCCCAGCCCCACGGACCGCGCAGACCGATCAGCATGAAGGGCGTATAGGTGCCGGCAATCAGCAGGTAGATCGCGCAGTGGTCGAATACTTTCAACCGTCCTTTCGCCACGGGGTGCTGGATCGCGTGATACAGCGTCGAGGCCGTGTATAGCAGCAACAGCGCCACCCCGAACACGATCGAGCTGAACAACTGCCAGCCGTCGCCATGGATGGCAGCCAGGGTGATCAACACGGCGCTGCCAGCCAACGCAGCTACCGCGCCCAGTCCGTGGGTCAGTGCGCTCGCGATTTCCTCGCGGATTGATTCAACAGAGGTCATGGACAGTGAGAGGGGTCGCAGGGAGGGGGTCCTGCATCCCCCCTATCATCGCCGCGATGGCCGGTGCGTGCACGCCCGGCCAGACGCGGGTTCAGGACGTAGCGGTATACGCCGCTTCGCGGGTAGCAGAGAAGCGCACGTCCGGCGCACGTTCCTGCGCCAGCTGCAGGTTGACGCGGGTCGGAGCCAGATACACCAGCTGACCGGCCGCATCCACCGCCAGATTCAGCGCGTTCTTCTCGCGGAACTCTTCCAGCTTCTTTTCGTTGCTGCAGGTGACCCAGCGCGCGGTGACCACACCGACTGGTTCGAAGGCCGCTTCCACGCCGTATTCGTCCTTGAGGCGGTAGGCCGCCACGTCGAACTGCAGCACGCCCACCGCACCCAGGATCAAATCGTTGCTCATCAGCGGACGGAAGAACTGGGTGGCGCCTTCTTCGGACAGCTGCGCCAGGCCCTTCTGCAGCTGCTTGAGCTTCAGCGGATCGCGCAAGCGGGCCCGACGGAATAATTCCGGAGCGAAGTTGGGGATGCCGGTGAAGGTGATTGCCTCGCCCTCGGTGAACGTGTCGCCGATGGAGATGGTGCCGTGGTTGTGGATGCCGATCACATCGCCCGGCCACGCCTCGGCGGCGATCTCGCGGTCGCTGGCCATGAAGGTCAGCGCGTTGGCCAGCTTCATGTCCTTGCCCGTGCGCACATGCAGGGTCTTCATGCCAGCGGCGAAACGTCCCGAACACACGCGCATGAAGGCCACGCGGTCGCGGTGCTGCGGGTCCATGTTGGCCTGGATCTTGAACACGAAGCCGGTGAGCTTGTTTTCCTGCGGCGCGACGTCCCGGCCGGTGCTGGCGCGTGCCTGCGGCGACGGCGCGTGTTCGACGAAGAAATCCAGCAGCGGCTGGACGCCGAAGTTGTTCACGCCCGAGCCGAAGAACACCGGCGTCTGCTTGCCGGCGCGGTAAGCATCCAGGTCGAACGGATGGCTGGCGCCCTGTACGAGTTCCAGTTCATCGCGCAGTTCGGCCAGCATCTGCGCGCCGATCTTCTCGGCCAGTCCCGGTGCGTCGATGGAGGGGAAGATGGTCGAGTCCTGGCGGGTGAAGTTGCGCCCCTGCTCGTACAGATGCACTTCGCCGCTGATCAGGTGCACGACGCCCTTCAGGCGCTGGCCCATGCCGATCGGCCAGGTCACCGGCGCACACTGGATGCCCAGCACGCTTTCGACCTCGTCCAGGAGGTCGATCGGTTCCTTGCCTTCGCGGTCCAGCTTGTTGATGAAGGTCATGATCGGCGTGTCGCGAAGCCGGCAGACCTCCATCAGCTTGATGGTGCGCTCTTCCACGCCCTTGGCGACGTCGATCACCATCAGCGCCGAATCGACCGCGGTCAGCACGCGATAGGTGTCCTCGCCGAAGTCGGCGTGGCCCGGCGTGTCGAGCAGGTTGACGATCTTGCCTTCGTAGGGGAACTGCATCACCGACGAGGTGACCGAGATACCGCGCTCCTTTTCCAGCGCCATCCAGTCGGACGTCGCATGGCGCGCGGCCTTGCGGCCCTTGACCGAGCCGGCCATCTGGATCGCGCCGCCGAACAGCAGCAGCTTTTCGGTCAGCGTGGTCTTGCCCGCATCGGGGTGGGAAATGATGGCGAAGGTGCGGCGGCGCGCGGCTTCAGTGGCGACATCGGACATGGCAGGGGGCGCCCGCCCGGGGCGCAGATCAATGAAGTAAGCCGATGATTATCGCCGAAAAAGGGGACGGAGGGGATTAAGACGCATCTGGCCATGTCGGAGGCCAGATGCGTCTTAATCCCCTCCGTCCCCTTTTGCGAAGTGGAGTTCGCCGCGGGGGGTGACGATGCGCACCGGGATGGAGTGCAGCTGGGTGCCCTGCTGTACTTGGACGGCAAAGTGAAGGTGCGGAGCGGTGCTGTAGCCGGTGTTGCCGGACAGGGCGATGCGCTGGCCGGCGTCCACGTACTGACCCTCGCGCACCGTGACACCGTCCTGCAGCAGGTGGGCGTACACGGCCATGCTGCCGTCGTCATGGGTGATGCGGACATAGTTCGCCCGTTCGCGGTCGCGCGGTGCCAGTCCGTTGCCGCTGAAGCCTGACTGCACGCGGGTGACGCGTCCGGCGCGGGCAGCAAGCACCGGCGTGCCTTCGGGCAGGGTGAAATCCACGGCGAAGCGGTTCTCCGCATCGCGGTGGCTGAATCGGCCCTCGGGCGCCTGACCGACACTGAAGCGTCGTTCATCGAACGGAAGCTGGTAGGCGACGGGTGCGTCGTGCCCGCCAGCCGTCAGTCCCCAGCCACTGCGCCAGTCAGAGGCAGGGCTGGACAGGGCCAACAATGGCAGGAGGACGGGGCAGAGCAGCAGGCGACGCATGAAGCGGCCGGGAAAGGGGGACGTCGGACTCTAGCAGGCCGCACCTTGCCGTACGGGCCCAGGGTCACGTCGCTTTTAGCCCATCTCTTCATCCGCATGAAAGGATTGACAGGCCGAAAATCTGCTGGCATCGTGGCTCCACCATCGAGACCGGCAGAGGGACAGGCCCTTTGAAGCCGGGGCAGCCCGCAGGCGCGCAAGCGTCGGCGTAGGTGCCAAATCCTGCGGGGACTGTCGTGTCTACCGGAAGATGGTTCGAGCGTGCACCCGTGGGTGCCGCTTGGACGCGAGCCCTGCGAAGGCTCGATGGCCACTCCTCGGGAATGTTTCCCTTATTGGATACCGCCATGAGCTTCGCCCCCGCCACTGCCCCCCGTTCCGAATCCTTTGTCCCCGTCAGCGTGCCGGTCGAAGACCGCGTGCATGCCGTGCGCGGCGAATTCGCCGCGGTGTTGGACATGCGCCACGCGGGACCACGCGCCATCCGCCTGCGCTATGAATGTGTCGGCCCCGCCGATGCGCCCGTCGTGGTGCTGGCCGGCGGCATCTCCGCCAACCGCCATGTCGCGGCCAATGCGCAGTTCAGCGAAAAAGGCTGGGCCGAGGGACTGGTCGGCTCTGGCCGCACCCTGGATCCGCAGGTGCTGCGCATTCTGGCGTTCGACTTCATCGGCGCCGACGGCGCGCAGGACGTACCGATCGATACCGCCGACCAGGCCGACGCGCTGGCGATCCTGCTGGATCACCTGGCCATCGCGCAGCTGCAGGCCTTTGTCGGCTATTCCTACGGCGCATTGGTGGCGCAGCAGTTCGGCGTGCGCCACCGCCAACGCGTGCAGCGTCTGGTCGTGGTCAGCGGCGCGCATCGGGCACATCCCTACGCTGCCGCCTGGCGCGCTCTACAGCGCCGTGCCGTCGCGCTGGGCCAGCTGCAGTGCAGCGACGAGAACGGCCTCGCACTTGCCCGCCAGTTCGCCATGCTGAGCTACCGCACGCCGGAAGAGTTCAGTGAACGCTTCGATGCGGCCCCGGAAGTCATCAATGGGCGCGTGCGTGTCGCTGCCGAAGACTATCTGGATGCGGCTGCCGCGCAGTACGTCGCGCGCACACCGGTCATCGCGTGGCTGCGCCTGTCCGAATCCATCGACCTGCATCGCATCGATCCGGCTCAGCTGTTGCTGCCGACCGTGGTCGTCGCCGTGGAAGGTGATCGGCTGGTGCCGCTGGCCGATCTTGTCAGCCTGGTTGAAGGCCTGGGTCCGCGCGGCAGTCTGCGCGTGCTGCGCTCGCCTTACGGCCACGATGCCTTCCTCAAAGAAACCGATCGCATCGACGCGATCCTCGCCAACGCCATCCGCATCCCGGGAGAAACCGCATGAGCCGCTCCGATAACGCTGCACTGCCCTGTAGTCGCACCACGGCCGCCGTCCGCGCCGGCATTGACCGCGATACGGCACACGGTGCGGTGACGCCGCCGATCGTGCTGTCCTCGAACTTCAGCTTCGATGGCTTCAACAACAAGCGGCAATACGACTACACGCGCAGTGGCAACCCGACCCGCGACCTGCTGGGCGAGGCACTGGCCGAACTCGAAGGCGGTGCGGGTGGGGTGGTGACGGCGACCGGCATGGGCGCGATCAACCTGGTCCTGCAGGCACTGCTGGGACCGGACGACACGCTGGTGGTGCCGCATGACGCGTACGGCGGCAGCTGGCGCCTGTTCAACGCGTTGGCCGGCAAAGGCCAGTTCAAGCTGGTCACTGCCGACCTGACCGACCCGCGCTCGCTGGCACAGGCCCTGGCGACCTCGCCGAAACTGGTGCTGGTGGAAACGCCGTCCAACCCGCTGCTGCGCATCACCGACCTGCGCTTCGTGATCGATGCCGCGCATAAAGCCGGCGCGCGGGTCGTGGTCGACAACACGTTCCTGTCGCCGGCGCTGCAGCAGCCACTGGCGTTTGGCGCTGACCTGGTGCTGCACTCGACCACCAAGTACATCAATGGTCACAGTGATGTCGTCGGTGGAGCGGTCGTGGCGCGTGATCCCGAACTGGCACAGCAGTTGACCTGGTGGGCCAACGCGCTCGGCTTGACCGGCTCGCCGTTCGACGCCTTCCTGACCCTGCGCGGGCTGCGCACGCTGGACGCGCGTCTGCGCGTGCACCAGGAGAACACGGCGGCCATCGTGTCGCTGCTGGCGGACCATCCGGTCGTGGCGCAGGTGTACTACCCCGGCCTGGCGGACCACCCCGGCCATGCCATCGCGGCGCGGCAGCAGAGTGGATTCGGCGCGATGCTGTCGTTCGAGCTGGTCCAGTGCGAAGGCGACGACCCGCACGCGGCGGTGCGCGCCTTCGTCGACGGCCTGCGTTACTTCACGCTGGCCGAGTCGCTGGGGGGTGTCGAGAGCCTGGTGGCGCATCCGGCCACCATGACGCACGCGGCAATGAGCGTCGAGGCGCGCCAGGCTGCCGGCATCAGCGAGGGACTGCTGCGCCTGTCGGTCGGCATCGAATCCGAGCGTGACCTGCTGGCCGACCTGACCTTGGCGCTGGAGCGTGCGGCGACGGTGGTCAATGCGGGCGCAGGCCGCAAACAGGCTGTCGACGCATGAATGCGCTGCTCGCCAGATCCACCCCGCCGCAGACCGCGCGCCTGGCCCTGTTGGGTACGGGCACGGTCGGTACTGCCTTCGTCACCCGCTATCAGGCGCTACGGGCCGGTGGCGCCCACCTGCCTGCGCTGCAGTGGCTGGCCAATTCGCGTACCACGCTGGCCTGCACTGCCGATCCGGCGGAATCGCTGGAGCAGGTGCGCAGTGCGCCGCAGCGGACCGTCGGCGCATTGCCGTGGTCGCATGCCGAGACGCTGCGTGCCGGTGACGTGGTGGTCGATGCCACAGCGAGCGACCTTGTGGCCGCCGAGCACGCCCCGTGGGTAGCGCGGGGGGTGCACGTGGTCACCGCCAATAAGCTGGGGCAGGGCGCGCAGCTGGAACGCGCGCAGCAGATCCATCGGGGCTGCACCGACACCGGTGCGGTCTACGGCGACAGTGCCACTGTCGGT
Organism: Stenotrophomonas sp. 169; assembly: GCF_014621775.1. Classification (NCBI taxonomy): domain Bacteria; kingdom Pseudomonadati; phylum Pseudomonadota; class Gammaproteobacteria; order Lysobacterales; family Lysobacteraceae; genus Stenotrophomonas; species Stenotrophomonas sp. 169. The sequence continues at coordinate 3,014,415 of NZ_CP061204.1, read as the reverse complement.
GCCGGACTGCCGTTGCTGAGCAGCCTGCGTGCATTGGTGGAAGGAGGCGACCGCATCCATCGCATCGAAGGTGTCCTGTCCGGATCGCTGGCGTGGTTGTTCAATCGTTATGATGGCCGTCAGCCGTTTTCCGTCGCCGTGCGTGAGGCGGTGGCAGCGGGCTACACCGAGCCGGATCCCCGTGAAGATCTTTCCGGTGAAGACGTTCGCCGCAAGCTGCTGATCCTGGCGCGCGCCTGCGGCCTGGCCATGGACGCCAGCCAGGTCCAGGTGACGTCGCTGGTGCCCGCCGGCCTGGCTGCCCTGTCTTCGGCCGAGGCACTGGCGCAGTTGCAGCTGCTGGATGCAGGCATCCACGCGCGCTGGCGGCAGGCCGAAGACGCAGGCCGGCGACTGCGTTTCATCGGCTGCATCGAGCGTGGCACGGCGCAGGTGGGCCTGCAGGCGTTGTCTGTTGACCATCCGCTGGCGCTCGGCGCGGGAACCGATAACCGTGTCGCGATCCACAGCGACCGCTATCGCGAACAACCCCTTCTGATCCAGGGGCCTGGTGCGGGCGCAGAGGTGACCGCCGCGGCATTGCTGGACGACGTGCTGCGCATCGCGCGGACGTCGATTGGCGGTGGCAGGTGAGGCAGAGCGCTCGGCTAGGATGCAGTGCGTTGATCTGTTGAAGGGCAGCACGTGCACTCATCTGATTCTTCCGCGTTGCGGCTGATCGTTGTCGAAGATGACGGTCTTCTGCGTGAGCGCATCCTGCTGCCGGGACTGCGCGAGCACGGCTTCCAGGCCCACGGTGTCGGCACGGCGGCGGCGCTGCAGGAGGCACTGCGGGTGGCGGTTCCGGACCTCATCGTGCTGGATCCGGGTCTGCCAGACGCTGACGGCTTCGAGCTGGCGCCATCGCTGCGGTTACAGCTGCCCGGTGTCGGAATCGTCATGCTGACCGGCCGCCGCGCCTTGGCCGACCAGGTGCGTGGCCTGGTCGACGGCGCCGATGCCTATCTGGTCAAGCCGGTGAAGATCGAGTTGCTGGCTGCCACGCTGCACAGCGTCGGCCGGCGCTTGGCCGATAGCCACGTAGGTACCGCGCAGGAGCACGCGCTGACCGGAAGATGGCAGCTGGACGCGGACGGCTGGCGACTGCTGGCACCCTGCGGACGCACGATGGCGCTCACCCGCAGTGAGCGCCCGCTGTTGCACTGCCTGATTGCTCGCAGCGGTGAAGTCGTGGGCCGCGATGCACTGATCGCCCTGCTGACAGGTGATGTGCATACGTTTGACCCGCATCGGCTCGACTCGCTGATCCATCGTCTGCGGCGCAAGATATCGGCCGCCAGCGGCCATCGATTTCCCTTGCTTGCCGTGCACGGGCAGGGCTACGTGTTCGCGCCCTAGGCGGCAGGCAGCCGCAGCCGCACGTCGGTGCCTTCGCCCAACGCGCTGTGCACGCTGATCGTGCCCCCGTATGCGGTCGCCCGCTCCTGCACCAGCATCAGCCCAAGCCCGTTGCCGCGACCCGACGTCCGGCCGCCATAAAGGGGATCGAACAGCCGTTGTCGTTGCAGCGCGTGCATGCCGCGGCCGCTGTCGCGCACCGATATTTCTACCTGATCGCCGTGCCGGTCCAGCTCGATGCGCACATGGTCGGCCGACGCGGGTCGCAGCGCATCGCGTGCATTGATTACCAGATTCAGGATCATCAGCGCGAACTCGCTGCGGTCCATGTGCAGGCTTGCCGTACTGCTGATGTGCAGCGGACGCAGTTGGCTGCGGTTGATGAAAAGCGGCTCCAGCAGCGGCCGCAGCTGCAGCAGCGCGCAGCCTGCGTCAAACCGCTCAGGGCGCATGTCATCCAGGCGACTGACGCGCAGCAGCGCACCACTCAGATGTTCGCCGAGCTGTACCGCCTGGTTCATTCCCTGCAGGGCATTGTCCAGTTCCTCGTCCGGCGGCAGCTGCATCGAACGGCGCTGCGCCTGGTCGCAGAAGCCCTGCAAAAGCGCCAGGACGTGATTGAAATCGTGGGCGATGCCCCGGTTCAAGCGGCCCATTACCGCCAGCTTTTCGGCGCGATGCAGACGTGCCCGCAGCTGCGTACAACGTGCCACTTCCTGTCGCAGCCGCGCGGCGTCGTGATGCTGGCGTGTCCGCTCTACGGTGTGCATCCGTAGCACGCCATCGATGCCCAGCGTCAGCAGGGTGTATCCCGCCGCCCACGGCAGCGGCGTGGTTTCTCTGTTCAGTGCCAGCAGGCAGACCAGGGCGAACCAGACGGACCAGAGCGCGGCCCTACCTGCCGCAAGGCCCGCCAGCAGCGGCAGAAGAAGCAAGGTGAAGGGATGCAGTGCAGCGGTCGCAAGGCCCATCCAATGCGCGGCGGACAGGCTGCTGACAAGGCTGACGGCCACCAGCGTGCCCACACCCGACCGCACGCGTCCCGCCGCAACCCACGTCGCGCACAGCACGGCGGTGGTCGTTGCCAACAAGGTCATCAACAGGTCCGGCATCCAGTGCGGGGGCAACGGGCGTACGGACAGCATCGATCCCCCATCCAGCAGCTGCACGCCTGCGTGCAGCAACAGCAGCAGCTGCACGACCAGCCTGCCGGAGCATGCGCTGGGTAGCGTCGCCCATGGACGCTGCGTTGTCTCGGCTGGGGAAAATGAGCGCGATGCGTACTGACTCGTCATGACATGCGTCGTCGGGGGGCACGGTGAGAAATGGCGAGTATTTGGTGAGGTTTCGTGCGTGACAACGATTGCGGCTGAACCGTACGTTCATCCGCGCCGTCGCAGCGCGCTTTCAGTTTTCGCGCATTCAAGTTGCTGGGACGTGCACACCTTCTGCTTCTGGACCTGCGATCCAGTGCAGCGCCTTGCGCTGCCTGCCTGCGGGACGGGAGTGCCTTGCCCTTCAACTCATCAGGTGATGAATGAACAGGATTTTCAGTCGTGTGTGGAGCCGCTCGCTACAGCAGCTGGTCGTGGCCTCGGAGCTGGCTTCGCCGGGCCGCGGGACAGGCCAGAGACGACGCGTGGTGCGTTGCCTGGTGGCCGGTGCGTTGTTGGTGCCGGCGTGGGCGTCGATGGCATCGGACGCCTCAACACTCCCCACCACGTCCACTGCCTCGGGTTACGTGGATGTCGATGGCAAGGACGATGGGAGCGACGATGCGAGCGCAAGCGGTGAGGGTGCTTTGGCAGTGGGTGTGATGGCCCAGGCACAGGCGACCAATGCAATCGCGCTGGGTACAGGGGCAGCCGCCTCTGCGCAGTCTGCCATCGCGATCGGCGACGGCAGCACGGCATCCGGTGCCGGTGCGGTCGCGGTGGGCTCGCAGTCGTCGTCCAGTGGGTATGCCAGCGTGGCCACCGGTGGGCTGGCCAACGCCGAGGGCAACAGTTCGGTGGCGCTGGGTACGCAGTCGCACGCGAAGGGCGCCGCCGGCATTGCCGTGGGATTGCAGTCCGCGGCAGAGGGGGACTTCTCCACCGCCATCGGCATGGACAGCCACGCCGCCGGCGACGGGGCAGTCGCGCTGGGTACCAGCGCCAGTGCATCGGGTTTCCGTGGCGTCGCCACGGGGTACCTGGCCACCGCCAGCGGCGATGGCGCGATCGCCATCGGCGGTCAGTACGTGTGTGATCTGTGCGTGGCGGAAAACACCCAAGCGAGCGGCAGCAACAGCATGGCCGTAGGCCAGTCTGCGCGCGCGCTGGGCAGCGATGCGGTTGCCCTGGGGGCGCTGAGCGCCGCCTTCGGCGACCGTGCGGTGGGCATTGGTGCGGACAGCAGGGCCCAGGGCAACAACAGCACGGCTATCGGCCAGCAGGCCGTCACCACGGGGGCCAACAGCATCGCGCTGGGCAGCAACGCGCGTGCGATGGGTACGGAAAATCCCGCGACGTTGAGCAACAACATCGCCATCGGTGCCGACAGCCTGGCCGATTATGCCAATGCCACGGCGCTGGGGTCCCAGGCACAGGCCACCGGCCTGTCATCGATGGCGCTGGGCTCGAGGGCACAGGCGTCGGAATGGAGCGCGCTGGCGGTCGGTACTGGCGCGGTGGCGAGCGGGGCGTTTGGCGTGGCCCTGGGTGACAGCAGCCAGGCCGGAGCGTTCCAGGCCGTCGCGCTGGGTGCCGGCGCCAAGGCCACCGGCAGCGCGGCAATGGCATTGGGCGGCTCCAGCGTGTCCGATGGCCTGGGCAGTGTGGCCGTGGGCAAGCTGTCTTACACGCATGGGGAATACGCGACCGGAATAGGCACCATGGCGATTGCGTATGCAGATCGCAGTGTCGCCATCGGCAACGCCTGGACCCAGGAGCAGGCCACCGGCGGCGTGGCCCTCGGCTACGGATCGCTGGCAACGCGCCCCAATGCGGTATCGGTGGGCGCATCGCAGGAGTGGTTCGACATCCTGGGCGACGCCCACGGGGTGATGCAGCGGCAGATCACCGATGTAGCGGCCGGTACGGAAGATTACGATGCAGTGAACGTGGCCCAGCTGAAGGCGGTCGAAGCAAAGGCGGGAACCACGCGATTCCTGGCGGTGGATTCGGCAGTTGATGGCAGTGAGGATCCGCTGGCCAGCGGTGACGGTGCTATGGCGGTCGGGCCGCAGGCTGTCGCCGATGGTGCCGGGGCGACCGCTGCGGGGTACCAGAGCAATGCGTTGGGGGAGGGCGCAATCGCAGCGGGTGCGCAGTCGCTTGCCTATGGCGAGCGCACCGTTGCGGTAGGTGCGGCCAGCACGGCGCTGGGAGTGTCGGCAGCCGCCGTGGGGGCCGGTGCGAGCGCCGATGGCACGCTGGCGGCGGCATTCGGCGGAGGCGCCACGGCGCGTGGCGACGGGGCGGTGGCGGTGGGCGGTGATGCCCAGGCCACGGTGCCGAGTGCAGTCGCGGTGGGGCAGCGCAGTCAGGCGACCGGAGCCAATTCCACTGCCTTGGGGCGCTCTGCGGGCGCACTGGCTGACAACAGCGTGTCCATTGGCTACGTCAGCCGCGCCAACGCAGAGAACGGGACCGCCGTGGGGGCACTGTCGACAGCCGACGCGATCGGTTCCACCGCCATGGGGTACTTGTCCAGTGCTATGGGCGAGAGCTCGATAGCGGTGGGCCGCTGGACGAATGCCGAAGGCAACCGGTCTGTGGCGATTGGTGCGTTTTCCACGGCTGGTGCGCCTGGCGCAATTGCGCTCGGCACGTGGGCATCAGCGATGGGCATGGACTCACTCGCCATTGGTGAGGTGTCACGAGCGCCGGGAAACTTCGCCCTGGCCATCGGAGACAGCACGCTGGCATCAGGTGAGGGCTCGATCGCGCTTGGCAGACTCAGCAGCGCCACGGCGGAAAATGCCGTCGCATTGGGAACCGGCTCAGTAGCTGATCGCCCGAACGCCGTGTCGGTGGGCAGCGTCGGGGCCGAACGTCAGATCACCAACGTCGCCGATGGGACCGAGGCGACCGATGCGGTCAACAAGCGTCAGCTCGATTCAGCCATGGCCGATGTCGGCGAGGTCACCGCCATGGCAGTGCGCTATGACGATGAAGACAAGGCGCGCATCGGCTTGGGCGGCGAGCAGGGCACCACCATCAGCAACCTCAAGGCAGGTATCGCTGACCGGGACGCCGTCAATGTCTCGCAGTTGCAAGGTGTTGCGCATGCGTTGGGCGGTGGCGCGCAACTTGGCGCCGACGGCATGCTGCTGAGGCCGGTTTATACGATAGGCGGGGCCGGCTACGACAATGTCGGTGGGGCCTTTGGAGCGCTGGACAACGCATTGGGCAAGCTGGACACACGTGTCGGCGCGCTTGAAACCGGCGTTACGCCTCCTCCCGTTGGTGGCGGTGGTGGCGGTGCTGATCCGGACAACGGTCTGGTCGCTGCTGGCAATGCGCCAGATTCGGTAGCCATCGGTAAGGGTTCCGTCGCCGATGAGACCGGAACGGTGTCGGTAGGCACCGACGCTCAGCCACGTCGCGTCACTCACGTAGGCGCGGGCACGGCAGATACCGATGCAGCCAACGTCGGGCAGGTCAATACGGGCGACGCGCAGACGCTGGCCTCGGCGCGCAGCTACACGGATTCCCGCTACAAGGAGCTGGACGACCGTTTCGTGGATCTGTCGCAGGGCGTGGATCAGCGACTGAACCAACAGGACCGTCGCATCGATCGGCAGGGCGCAATGAGCAGCGCCATGATGAACATGGCGATCAACGCATCGGGCAGCCGTAGTCCCCGCGGTCGCGTGGCGGTGGGCGCCGGTTGGCAGAACGGTGAGCAGGCGCTGTCCGTCGGCTACGGCAAGCAGGTAGGCGAGCGGGCCAGCATCAGCCTGGGCGGCGCGTTCAGCGGCAGTGACCGTTCAGCCGGCATCGGCTTCGGTATCGACCTCTGATGAGGCGCTTCCGCACCCTCTGCATTTTTCTTGAAGGAACACCATGAAAATATCGTACGTTTCCCACTGCGCGTGTGCCGTGGCCGCCAGTATTGCGCTCATCACCTTGGCCGCGCCGGTGGCGGCCACCGAGCACCGCGTCATGCCGCTGCGGTCACTGCCTGCTGCCCACGCAGCTGACGCCCACACTCGCTTGATCGTCAAATACAAGCCTGGCAGCGCGCCAGCCCGCGACCGGGGCCGGGTGACGGCCAGCCTGAACTCGGCAGTGGCGCGCGGGATGGCGGTTGCCCCCACCACCACCGTGTTCGCGCTGCGCAGCGTACGCCGCACTGCGACCGGGGCGGACATCGTCAGCACCTCACGCCGGTTGGCCAGCAACGAAGCGCAGGCGCTGTTGAAGCAGCTGCGCCAGGATCCGGATGTCGCTTATGCGCAGCTGGACACCCGGAAGTATGCGGCGGATGTCATGCCGAACGATCCGCAGCTGCCGATCTACCAGTGGGATCTGCTTAATACGGTCGGGGGCATCCACGGGCCGGAGGCGTGGGGTGAAAGCACCGGCGAAGGTGTGGTGGTAGCGGTGCTGGACACCGGTTACAGGCCCCATGCTGACTTGAAGGACAACCTGCTGCCGGGCTACGACTTCGTGTCATCGTATGGTCAGTCCGAGGACGATCCTGATATCGCCGGTGACGGCGATGGGCGCGACCCGGATGCATCGGACCCGGGTGACTGGACCGACGCGTCGATGCCTTGGTGTGGCAGCACCGAGGACAGCACCTGGCACGGCACCCATGTGGCCGGCACGGTAGCGGCGATGACCAACAACGGGCGTGACGTCGCCGGGACCGCCTGGGGCGCGAAGGTGCAACCCGTCCGGGTGCTCGGTCACTGTGGCGGATTCACCTCCGATATCGCCGACGCGATCGTGTGGGCTGCGGGCGGCACGATCGAGGGTGTCCCCGCCAACCCGACGCCGGCCGACGTCATCAACATGAGCCTGGGAGGCAGCGGCGCCTGCACGGAGGACCCGGCTACGCAGGAGGCTATCGACTTCGCTGTCGCGCAAGGGACCACGGTGGTGGTCGCGGCCGGCAATCAAGGTGCCGATGCCGCCGGGTTCAGCCCGGCCAGTTGCCGTAACGTCATTTCGGTGGGGGCGACCGGCGTCGGTGGGCGGATTGCAAGCTACAGCAATTTTGGCGCCACGGTCACGCTCGCCGCACCGGGCGGTGACACCGACAACAGCGGTGGGATAGCGAAAGGTGCCGTCTGGTCGACCAGCAACGCAGGCACCACCGTTCCCGGCGATGACGCCTTGGTCGGAATGATGGGTACGTCGATGGCGTCACCTCATGTGGCGGGGATCGTAGCGTTGATGCAGTCCGCGGCGGTGGGCGCCGGCAGGCCCGCGCTGACGCCGGCGCAGGTGCGGCAGATGCTGGTTGATTCGGCCCGCGTGTTCCCGGTCGCGCCACCAGCGGCCCGCCCGATCGGCGCAGGCCTGGCCGACGCGGGGCGCGCCGTACAGCTGGCACTGGGCAACCCATTGCCCCTGCCCAGTCTGCAGAATGGCGTGACCAGCGTTGCGATTAACGGTGCTGCCGGCGATTCGGTCAGCTACCGCTTCGATGTGCCCGCAGGTACCCGCAGCATCAACCTGCGCACGCTGGGGGGCGAGGGGATGTCAGTCTGTATGCCTCGGCCGGCGTGGAACCCACCGTCGATGACGCCCAATACCGCTCGCGCCGGGCAGGCAATGCGGAGGTGATCATCGTCAGCGCACCGCGCGCTGGCACGTGGTACCTGAAGGTGGTCGGAGAGGTGGACTTCACCGGGGTTGGCGTGACGGCGATTGCGCGCTGAGCGTTCCCGATGCGTGCGGGCACGCCGAGCGCGTGCCCGCTGCTGGGATTACCGGTTCGCTTCCAGCGACCGCAACAGCGCAGCATTGAACCGCGCCGGATCCTGCACCTGTGGCGAATGCCCCAGGTCGGCGAATTCCACCAGCTGTGCACCGGGTATGGCCGCTGCGGCGGCCTTGCCCAATAGCGGGTAATTGCCCAGCTTGGCCTTGAGCGCAGGGGGCGCCTGGTCGCGACCGATCGCGGTGCGATCCTTCTGGCCGATGTACAGCGTGGTCGGCACGCGGATGTTCTTCAGTTCGTACACCACCGGCTGGTTGAACACCATGTCCGAGGTCAGCGCCTGGCTCCAGGCCACCGCCTCTTTGCCTGCGCCGGCGTACATGCCGGCCTGCATGCGCGCCCAGTGCTCGAACGAGGGTTGCCAGTCGCCGCTGTAGTAAACGTCCAGCTGGTACTTCTTGATGGAATCGAAGGTTGTCTTCAACTCGTTGGAATACCACGCATCGACACTGCGCCACGGCACGCCGAGGGCTTTCCAGTCTTCCAGTCCGATCGGATTGACCAGTGACAGCGACTGGGTGGCCTGCGGATACAGCAACGCATAGCGCGCGGCCAGCATGCCGCCCATCGAATGGCCGACGATATGCGCCCGCTGCACGCCCAGCTGCTCAAGCAGGGCGTGGGTGTTGGCGGCCAATTGGCCGAACGAGTACTGGTAGCCGGCAGGCTTGCTGGACCGGCAGAAGCCGATCTGGTCCGGTGCGATGACCCGGTATCCGGCATCAAGCAACGGCTTGATGGTCTCCTGCCACGTGGCGGCACAGAAGTTTTTCCCATGCAGCAGCACCACGGTGCCAATCGGTGACCGCGCTGGAGCGACGTCCAGATAAGCCATCTCCAGCGGCTGGCGCTGCGATTCCAGTGCGAACGTCTTTACCGGGTAGGGGTAATCAAACCCCTCCAGGCGGGGGCCGTAGACATCCGCGGCAGTAACAGCGACAGGACAGCAAGCGATCAGGGCGGCGGCCAGCAGGCGCATGGCGGTCTCCATGGAAGGGGAGACCGAGCATACCGCAGCGCCAAACATCACCCTGTCGAACCATCGCATCCATCCGGTAGCGCCGAGCCGCGCTCGGCACCACCCGCCGTCAGCACTCGATGACGTTGACCGCCAAGCCGCCGCGGCTGGTTTCCTTGTACTTGTCCTGCATGTCGCGGCCGGTATCGCGCATGGTCTTGATGACCTTGTCCAACGACACCTTGTGCTTGCCGTCGCCGCGCATCGCCATGCGTGAGGCGTTGATCGCCTTCACTGCCCCCATCGCATTGCGTTCGATGCAGGGGATCTGAACCAGTCCGCCAATCGGGTCACAGGTCAACCCGAGGTTGTGCTCCATGCCGATTTCCGCGGCATTTTCGATCTGGCTGGGACTGCCGCCCAACGCCGCGACCAGCCCGCCGGCCGCCATCGAGCACGCCACCCCGACTTCCCCCTGGCAACCCACTTCGGCGCCGGAGATCGAGGCGTTTTCCTTGTACAGGATGCCGATCGCCGCCGACGTCAGCAGGAAATCGAAGATGCGCTGTTCATTGGCGCCTGGGCAGAAGCGATCGAAGTAATGCAGCACGGACGGCAGGACACCCGCCGCGCCATTGGTCGGTGCCGTGACCACGCGACCGCCCGCAGCGTTCTCTTCGTTCACCGCCAAGGCGTACAGATTCACCCAGTCCAGCGTGGTCAGCGGGTCACGCATCGCCGCTTCGGGTTTCGATGACAGCTCGCGATACAGCGCCGGTGCGCGTCGGCCTACCTTCAGTCCCCCCGGCAGCACGCCCTCCTGGCGGATGCCGCGTGCCACGCATGCCTGCATGGCCGACCAGATCTCGCGCAACAGTTCGCGGATCTCGTCCTCGCTGCGCCAGGATTTCTCATTCTCGAACATCAACTGGGCGATGCTCAGCCCACTGCGCGCGGTCTGCGCCAACAGTTCGTCGCCGCTCTTGAAGGGGTAGGGCAGCGGGGTCTCATCGGGCACGATGCGATCATCGGCGGCATCGTCCTGGTTGACCACGAAGCCGCCGCCGACGGAATAATAATCGCGCGTGGCGATCACCTCGTCGTTCGCATCGAAGGCGGTGAAGCGCATGCCGTTGGTGTGATAGGGCAGCTTCTGCCGCTTGTTCAGTCCCAGATCGCGTTTCTCATCGAACACGATCTCGTGCTGACCCATCAGGTTGAGCCGCTTGCTGGTGCGGATACGCTCCAGCGTCGCCGGGATGATGTCCGGATCGATCAGGTTGGGGCGCTGTCCTTCCAGTCCCAGCAGCACGGCTTTGTCCGTGCCGTGGCCGCGCCCGGTCAGCGCGAGTGATCCGTAGACGTCCGCACGGATGCGCACCACATCCTGCAGTCTGCCCGGATCCAGCAGCCAGCGATGCACGAACCGTTCGGCCGCCTTCATGGGCCCTACGGTGTGCGAAGAGCTCGGGCCAATGCCGATCTTGAATACGTCGAACGTGCTGACTGCCATGGATGCCGTGCTGCAGGTACCGGGAAAGCCGCTATTCTAGCGGTTGACGCGGCGGTTCCTTGGCTGCGGCGCAGCAAACCCATACGGAGCGGGCCCGGTGTTCATCCTCTACCAGCGCGACGACTGCCATCTGTGTGATCTGGCGCTGGCCGTGCTGGCGCAGGCACGGGTGCCCCGGCTCGAGTCGGTATTCGTCGAGGCAGATCCCGAACTTGAAACACGCTATGGTGCGCGGGTGCCTGTGCTGCGGGACAGCGCCGGCAGACGCGAGCTGGACTGGCCGTTCGATGCGGCCACACTCGCTGGATGGCTGCGGGCCGGGTAGCTAGTGCCGCGCCATGCGCGGCGGACGCCGGATGTCCGGACGCCCGCAGCCTGATGGCAGGGTGTCACTTGGCCTTGAAGTTGACCACGGTGCTGATCGCGGTCTCATCCGGGATTGTCTTGGTATCGGCCCAGTCACCGCCGCCGACGCCGAATTCCAGTCGCTTGACGCTCGCCTGACCCTTCAGGACCGGCTGTGTGCCCGGCGTCCAGGTGAACGTCAGGGTGACCGGCTTGCTGACGCCGCGCAGTTCCAGCGTGCCGTCCGCAGCGTATTTGTCGTTGCCCAGTGCACGGAAGCCGCTGGCGCGGTAATGCGCGGTGGCGAACTTGCCCACATCGAAGAAATCCGCTCCCTGCAGCGTGGAGTCGCGGTCGGCGTTGCCGCTCTTCGCGCCTGCCAGCGGGATCGTCACATCCAGCTTGCCGGCAGCCAGATTGGCCGGGTCGAAGCTGAGCTGCGTGGTGAAGCCCGGGAAGGTGCCGGCGAAGACTTCGCCGTCGTACTTGGTCGCGAAGGCAAGGGTGGAACCGGGTGCCTGCACGTAGTCGGCGGCGATGGCCGGGGAGGCGGCAAGCAGGCCCGCCAGGGCGGCAGCAACGGCTGTCGGGGAGGTCAGTTTGATGGTCATCGTTCAATCCTTCTGGGGAGAGGAGATCCAGCCGCGCGGAAGCATCCGCACCAAGGTGGCATCACGCTGGAAAACATGGTGGTAGAGCGCGGCACCGGCATGCGCGGCGACGACGGCCACCAGCAGCCAGAAGCCGTATTCGTGGATCGCATGGGAAATGGCCACGGTCTGCGGATCCGGCGCGACCAGCTTGGGTACGTCGACCAGACCAAACCAGCGGAACGGCCGCAGGCCACTGGCCGAGTCGTAGATCCAGCCGGACAGCGGGATGCCGAACATCAGCACGTAGAGCAAGGCGTGGGTCACGCTCGCGATGCGCTCCTGCCAGGTCGGCGTGCCAGGCACCGCGGGCGGCGCACCGGCATACAGACGCCAGCCCAAGCGCAGCACGACCATCGTCAGCACGGTGATGCCCAGTGACTTGTGGGCGGTGTACACCCAGAAGTACTTCGGCGTCTTCGGCAGTTCGCCCATGGTCAGGCCGACGATGCCCAGGGTGAGGATCAGCAGTGCGATCAGCCAGTGCAGGGTCTGGCTGACGCCACCCCAGCGCTGGGTATTGGGACGGCTCATGGCAGGTTCCTGGGCGCCGGCGTGGCGTCGATCGGGGGTTTGGACCCGGACGGCGGTGCCGTGTCGGGGGCGTCATCGTCTCCCTTGCGGTCGCGCACGGCTTCCACTTCCAGGCGGAGCTGCACGTCATCGCCGATCACGCTCGACCACGCGGTGATGCCGAAGTCACGGCGGCTCAGCGTGGCGGTGGCGGAAAAGCCGGCAGTGCGGCGGAAGGGCGGCAGCGGGTGGCGCTTGAGCGCATTGAGGGTGACGTCCAGCGTAACGGGACGCGTCACGCCGCGCAGGGTCAGATCCCCCAACACGCGGGCGTGCGTTTCGTCGATGGGCTGTACGGAGGTCGACACGAAGCGGGCTTCCGGGAAACGCTCGCCATCAAGCAGGTTGCGCGCCAGGGCGGCCTGGTTCCACTTGCTGTCGCCCAGGTCCAGGTGCGCGATGGGAACGCGCACGTCCAACCGCGCGGCGGCCCAGTCGTCCGGGCTGAAATACAGTTCGCCCTCGCTGCCGGACACGGTACCCAAGGCATTCGAAAAGCCTGCGTGCTTGATGGCGAACAGCACCCGGGTGTGGACCGGATCGAGGCGATAGAGCGTATCGGCTGCCACAGCCAGGCCGGGCAGGGCGGACAACAACAGGCTGAGGGTAAGACGTAGCAGCACGCGTGCAGCTCCTGCAGGGGACGCAGCGATCATACCCACCCCGCTGGCTTCGCGAGCAGCCACATGGCTGCAACAGTTCATGGTGCGGATGGCACCGTGCCTGCCAGCGCGTGTCGTCGCTGGCCTGCGGAGCAGCCTGCCGCACGCCGCTTCGTCAAGGCTGTGTGACAATCGTTGTATCCAGGGAAGTGGAATGGCGAAGGGCATGCGTCAAGGACAGAGGGTGGTGCTGTTGCTGCTGGTGCTGCTCACCAGCCTGCTGCTGCCAGCAGCGCAGGCGGCGCCCGCCGGCGCGGAGACGCCCCGCCTGCGTCGCATCGGTACGGCCGAAGGGCTCCCGTCGCGGATGGTGACGGCGCTGGCCGAGGATGCGCAGGGTTATCTGTGGGCCGCGACCGACGGTGGGCTGGCCCGCTATGACGGGGTTTCCTTGCAGACCTGGCGGAACGACCCGCTGCAGGAAGGGTCGTTGCCCGGCAATGAGATCGAGACGATGCTGGTCGACGGCCGTGATCGCCTGTGGCTGGGGATCAACGGGGTGGGCCTGGTCCGCATGGGGCCTGAGCGGCAAGCCTTCGAGGTCATCAACGACATCAGTGCGGCCTGCGAAGGTCAGTTCTGGACGCTGGCCGATGCCGAGAATGCGCTGTGGGTGGGTACCAGTGCCTTCGGCCTGTGCCGCCGCGACGAAACGGGGCAGCTGCGCCGGTTCCGGCATGATCCGGCCGACCCGCACAGTCTGCCGAGCGACACGATCTTTTCCAGCGTGGTCGACGAGCGCGGACGTCTGTGGTTGGGGACCGAGCAGGGCGTAGCGCGTTGGAATGGCAGCGGGTTTGATCGTGTCGGCGCGGATGTGCTGGGCGATGTGTCGGTGGTGCGGCTCAGCCGCGGTGAAGCCGGCAGCGTCCTGGTGGGTACCCAGGGCGATGGTGCGTTCGTGATCGGCGCCGACGACCGGGCGCAGCGACCCGGCTGGTCACAGGCCGCCACGCTGCGCGCGGCGCTGATGCTGCACGATCGCCAGGGCGGTTACTGGGTCGGCAGCTCCGAAGGGCTGCTGCGCGGTGATGACCGGCAGCTGCGGCGGCTCGAGCACGACAGTGGCAGCGGCTTCCTGACCGCGCACAGCGGCGTGCTGGACATGCTGCAGGATCATGAAGGCGGCATCTGGGTGGGATTGCTGACGCAGGGCCTGGCCTATCTTCCGCCGGACTGGAAGCGCTTCTCGACCTGGTTCCAGCTGGACGGCAAGCCGCTGGACAGCCAGTACCTGCTCAGTGTGGCCAGCGACGGCACCGACTTCTTCGTGGGCGCCGCGCACGGGGTGTATCGGCTCGATGCCGGGGGCACGCTGTCGTTGCTGGTGAGCGATGAGCAGATCGGCAGTGGCGCGATATGGTCACTGCTGCCGCGACCGGACGGATCGTTGTGGCTGGGGCGGGCTGGCCGGATCACCGTGTTCGATCCCAAGCGCCGGACGCATCGCGATTGGCTGATCCAGGGCGGTGCCGATCTGCGCCAGCGGATTGACCTGATGCGGCAGGCACCGGATGGCACGGTGTGGTTGTCGGTGATGAATCACGGCCTGCAGCAGCGCGACGCGCAGGGACGCGTGCTGCGCGATTTCCCTCGCGCGACGTTGCCCGGCCGCAGTCAGGCGCCGGTGGAGCAGTTGCGTTTCGACCCGCAGGGTCAGCTGTGGGTGGTGGGCGACATGGGCGTGCTGCGCTTCCAGAACGACCGCTTCATCGCCATCCCGGGCGTCTCGCGCGGCACCATCTTCGACTTGGCCTGGGCCGGCCCGCGTAGCCTGTGGCTGGCGCGCCAGGGGGCGTTTGAACGCTACGAGTGGGATGGAAAGAGCCTGACGTTGCGTGAGCAGGTCGGCGCAGCAGAAGGCGTGCTGCCGGTGTCCATCGGCGGCCTGGTGATCGGTGCGGCGGGGCAGCTGTGGGCGACCAGCCCGCGCGGACTGATGCGCTGGGATACCGGCAAGCGCCAGCTGCGCATCTACAGTGAGCGCGATGGCCTGCCGGACGCGGAGTTCACCGGCCGCCCGCCGGCACAGGACGCTGCCGGCCGCGTGCTGGCGGTGTCGCAGACCGGTCTGGTCGGGTTTGATCCGGATACGGCCGACGCGCCGCTGCCCTCTTCGCAGCTGGTCATCGCCTCGGTGCGCGTGCGCCGCGACGATGGCGAGGGCTGGCAGGAGGTCACCGCCCGCTCGCCCATTACGCTGGGGCCGGACGACCGTGATCTGCAGATCAATGCGCGGCTGCTGTCCTTCGCCAATCCGCGCAGCAATGCCTATCGATTCCGCGTGCAGGGCTATGACCTCAACTGGGTCACCGCCGCCGATGGCGAGCGCACGCTCTCGCGGCTGCCGTCCGGCGCGTTCCAGATCGAGATCCAGGCGCGACACGCGGGCGGCGACTGGACGCCGGTGCAGGCACTGCAGGTGCAGGTGCTGCCGCCCTGGTGGCGCAGCGGTGTCGCCCTGCTGGCCTACGGCGTGGGTGGGACCCTGCTGGTCGCTGGCGTGGCGTGGTACGTCCGCCTGCGCCTGCGCCGGCGACAGCAATGGCAGCTGAGCCTGCACAAGCAACATCTGGCCGAGCAGGCCTCGCAGGCGAAGAGCCATTTCCTGGCAACGCTGGGGCACGAGGTCCGCACGCCGATGACCGGCGTGCTGGGCATGAGCGAGCTGTTGCTGGACACCGGGCTGGATGACCAGCAGCGCAGCTACGCCGGCGCCATCCACCAGGCCGGCACCCATCTGCTGCGGCTGGTCAACGATGCGCTGGACATGGCGCGGATCGAGGCCGGTCGGCTGGAACTGGACATCCGCCCGTTCGCGCTGGATGCCTTGTTCGACCAGGTGCAGGCCTTGATGGAGCCCATCGCGCGCCAGCGTGGGCTGGCCTTCCGCCGCGAGATGGCGTTTACCGGTCCGATATCGGTCAGCGGCGATGAGATGCGGGTGCGGCAGGTGCTGATGAACCTGCTCGGCAATGCGATCAAGTTCACCGAGCGCGGCCACGTCGGGGTATCCGTCCGTCCCGGCGGCGACGGCGTGGGCCTTCGGTTCGAGGTGGAGGACTCCGGCCCGGGCATTGCCGTCGAGCAGCAGGCGCGCTTGTTCCAGCGATTCGAACAGGCCGACGGTCCGCGGACGGCGTCGCGCTACGGGGGATCCGGCCTGGGTCTGGCGATCAGCCAGGAGCTTGCCGTGGCGATGGGCGGCACCATCGACGTGGACAGCCTGCCGGGACACGGGGCGCGTTTCAGCGTGCTGCTGCCGCTGCCTTGGCATGCCGAAGACGTGGCGCCCGTGGCCGAGGCGCAGCCCTCGCCCGACGTGCTGCCGTCCCTGCGGATCCTGCTGGTCGAAGACGACCCGACGGTCGCTAGTGTGATCCAAGGTCTGCTGAGGGCACGTGGGCATGAGGTCGAACACGCGCTGCACGGACTGGCGGCGCTGTCGGCGGCGGCGACCTCGTCCTTCGAAGTCGGGTTGCTCGACCTGGACCTGCCGGCCCTTGACGGGCTGGGGCTGGCACGTCAGCTGCGGGCGATGGGTCATCGGTTCCCGTTGATCGCGGTGACCGCCCGTTCGGACAGTTACGCCGAAGCGGAGGTGCTGGACGCCGGATTCGATGGCTTCCTGCGCAAGCCGGTGACGGGCGACCTGCTGGTCGGGGCGATTGCCCGCGCGCGCCTGCGTCGCGCCCTCCCATGACGCAGGTGGCACGTAGTTCACGCTTCGGCGGTTTCACGTCGTGAAGACCGTCACCTTCGGTTTACCATGCCATCCAAGCCATCAGCCGTCGCGGGCACCGCAGGCATGAGGTGTCCATCCCTGCTGCGCAGGGGGCAGTGGCAACGGGGAGCAGGCAGGGGCAATGCGTTTGCGTAGGACGTTGGCACTATTGCTGTCGGCATGGCTGGCCCTGTTGCCGGCGAGCGCGCAGCCGGTTCCGCCGACGCCGCGGCAGCTGACCGTGTTCGATGGCCTGCCGTCCAACACCGTCAACCGGATGGCGGAAGACCGTCTGGGCTATCTGTGGATCGCCACGAATGACGGGCTCGCCCGCTTCGATGGCCGCAGCTACCGGATCTGGCGGGCCGAAGACGGGCTGCGCGACAACCGCATCTGGACGGTGCTTGCCGATGCACGCAACCAGCTCTGGATAGGGACTGAAAACGCAGGTCTGGTGCGGCTGTCCGCTGATCGGCGGGTCATGCGTTTCTATGACCGTGACAGCCAGCCGCTGCTGGCCAGCAACACCGTGTGGAGCGTGGCGGCCACGCCGGACGGGGCGATCTGGTTCGGCACCTACGAAGGCGGCCTGTACCGCATCGATGCCGACGACACCCTGCAGCGTTTCCTGCCGGAAGAGGGCAACGACCGCAGCCTGCCGTCCAACAGCGTGCCCTTCCTGGCGACACTGCCCGACGGCAGTCTGTGGGTGGGCACCAAGCGCGGCCTGGCGAGATGGACGGGACACGATTTCGAACGCGCGCCGGACAGCGTGCTGGGCGATGCGATGATCAACGGCATGACCGCTGATGCCGATGGCAGTCTGTGGATCAACACGCTGGGCAGCGTGATCGTGCGTCACGCCGATGGCCGCTTCGAGCCGGCGCCGTGGCCGGTGCCCGCTGGCGACCAGGTGCTGGGCATGATGCTGCACGATGAGCAGGGCGGCTATTGGCTGGATACCCGGTCGGGTCTCGGACGGGGGGTGGCAGGGCGCTTCCAGCAGGTTCCGTTGTACAGCGCGCTGGCACGGGGACGGGTGCGTCCGAACTGGAGCGGCGCCTTCCAGGACCGCGAAGGCGGCATCTGGCTGGCCAGCCTCAACGCCGGCTTGTGGCACCTGCTGCCGCGCTGGTGGCAGTTCTCGGTGCTGTCCCGCCTTGAAGATGATCCGGCCTCGTTGCGCAACGCCTTCGTGCTCGGCACCGCCGCTGCGGCGGACGGCGGTGTCTGGACGGTGGGTGGCCACGGTGCACTGGACAAGCTGGACCCGGCCACGGGCAAGGTGGAACAGCACCTGACCTGGGTGAATGGCAACCACTGGCTGATGTCTGTCGCCGAGGATGATCAGGGCAACGTGTGGACAGGCTCCATGGACGCACTGGCGCGCTATGAACCTGGCAGCCGGCGCGTGCGCCGCTGGGGCCGCGATGACGGAGCCGACGCGGTGATGGAAGGCAATGTCCAAGATATCGCGGTATGTGGCGGGCTGGTGTGGACGATGTCGCCGACCGGTGTGCAGGCACGTGATCTGCAGGGGCGCGTGCAGGTGGGCGTGCCGCTGGGTGAGGGTGGCCTGCGCGCGGGGCAGCTGAACATCAGCCTGGAGTGTGGGCCGCGCGGGCAACCCTGGCTGGCCGGCAGCCAAGGGCTGCAGGAATGGGATCCGCACCTGCATGTGTTCGCCCTGGTCGACGGTGGTCCTGCCGGGGCGGTCCATGCGATGGCCTTTGCCAGTGGGGACCAGGTCTGGCTTTCGCAGGATGGGCGCCTGGTCCAGCACCGATGGACCGGCAGCGCGCTGCAGCGGCACCGGGTGATCGGCGCAGTGCAGGGGTATCCGGCGCTCGCCGCCAACGGGTTGGCCGTGGACGAAACGGGCATCGTCTGGGCGAGCAGCCCACGCGGCATGCTGCGGGTGGATCCGCGCGTGCCCAGCGTGCGCCTGTATGGCGTGCATGATGGATTGCCCAGCCAGGAGTTCCGCGAGAACACCCTGGTGGCCAGCCGCAGTGGCCAGTTGCTGGCAGGCACGCCGGCAGGCGTGGTGCTGTTCGATCCACTCAAAGTGGGGCCGCCGACCCGGCAGGCACCGCTGGTGATCGAGCGTGTCGAAGTCAGCCGTGGCGACCGGAAGGTCGAGCTGACCCACGCCACGCCGATGGTCATCGAAGATGGTGACCGCGACCTGCACATCGTCGCGCGCCTGCTGTCGTTCAGCGATGCGGCGTCCAACGTGTACCGGTATCGGTTGGGCGGCTACGATCCGGACTGGGTGGATGCCGGTGCGGGTGGCGAGCGTGTTTTTTCACGCCTGCCCCCCGGTCATTACGCGCTCGAGGTGCAGGCGCGCTCGGCCGACCACGTATGGTCCAAGGTGCAGACGCTGGAGTTCGACGTCTTGCCGCCGTGGTGGCGCAGCGTGACCGGTGTGTTGATGCTGATGGCACTGGGCCTGCTGTTGCTGAGCGGATTCGCCTGGCTGTACCGGCGACGTCTGCAACGCCGGCATGCCTACCAGATGGCGGTGCACAAGCAGGAGGTTGCCGAGCAGGCCTCGGCGGCCAAGACGCGCTTCCTGGCGAACCTGGGCCATGAAGTCCGCACGCCGATGACGGGTGTGCTTGGCATGACCGAACTGCTGCTGTCTTCGCCGCTGGACACGCGCCAGCGCAATCATGCCGAGTCCATCCGCAGTGCGGGCGAGCACCTGCTGTTGCTGGTGAACGATGCGCTGGACCTGGCGCGGATCGAGTCGGGGCGGTTGGAGCTGCAGTCGCAGGTATTCGATCTGAACCTGCTGCTTGCCGATGTCCAGGCGCTCACCGCGCCGCTGGCTCGGCAGAAGGGCGTGCAGTTCACGCTGCAGAATGAGCTTGCCATCGGGCTGTGCGCGCAGGGCGATCCGCTGCGGGTGCGGCAGATCCTGCTCAATCTGCTCGGCAACGCGGTCAAGTTCACCCAGCGCGGCAGCATCACCCTGCGCGCACGCAGCGACACCGACGCGCAGGGCCTGCGTTTCGACGTGAGCGATACCGGGCCGGGCATCAGCAGCGAACTGCAGAAACGGTTGTTCCGCCGCTACGAGCAGGCCGACGGTGCACGCACCGCAGCGCAGTACGGCGGCAGCGGCCTGGGGCTGGCGATCAGTCGCGAGCTTGCGGTAGCGATGGGCGGTGACATTGCCGTACGCAGCCAGCTGGGCAACGGGACGTGCTTCAGCGTGGTGCTGCCCCTGCCGCTTCAGGATGGCAGCGGGCACGCCGATGGTGAGGGGCCGCACGCGGTGGTCGTACCGGCGGCGCCGCTGCGCATCCTGCTGGTGGAAGACGATCCCACCGTGGCCGAGGTCATCGCCGGCCTGCTGGCGGCCCGCGGGCACCAGGTGGTGCATGCCGAGCATGCGCTCGCGGCCTTGCGCGAAATGGCCGGCGACCGCTTCGACATCGGTCTGCTGGATCTCGATCTGCCCGGCCTGAGTGGCTTCGACCTGGCGTTGCACCTGCGCAACCAAGCCCACGACCTGCCCCTGCTGGCGGTCACCGCGCGCACCGATCCGGATCTCGCCGAGCAGGTGGCGGCGGCGGACATGCAGGGGTTCCTGCGCAAGCCGGTGACCGGCGAGCTGCTGGCCGAAGCCATCGCCCGCGCGCTGACCGCCCGCTAGCGCCGCCGACCGCTCCTGCCTCCCGGTAGAGCCGACTTCAGTCGGCTGCACTTGCCTTCTGGTAGAGCCGACTTCAGTCGGCTGCATTGGTGGAGCAGCCGACTGAAGTCGGCTCTACCAAGAGGCCCAACCCGTTAGCCCAACCCGCCGCCCAAGCCCCGCATCATCACTCCGCGACTTCCTCGATCTGCTTCGGGTCCGGGCCTGTATCCGGCAGCTGCCAGAAGATCAGCGTGGACGTCAGCGTGATCGCGCCGACACACAGGAAGGTCGCGTGCAGGGCGGCCGTGGCGCCGTGCGATTCCAGCGGTGCGAAGGCCGCCAGCAGGCTGCCCGCCGCTGCGGCGCCGAACCCTGCCGCCAGCATCATCACCATCGACAACAGGCTGTTGCCGGAACTGGCGAACTCCCGATCCAGGTCGCGCAGCGTCACCGTGTTCATTACCGTGAACTGCAGCGAGTTCACCGCGCCGAACAACGCCAGTTGCAGCAGCCGCCAGCCCAGGTGCTGGCCCGGCCCCATCAGCGCGAAGCTGGCCATGGCGATGCCCACCAGCACGGTGTTGACCATCAGCACGCGGCGGTAGCCGAAGCGCTCCACCAGTTTCACTGCCAGCCGCTTGGACACCATGCCGGCGGCAGCGACGGGAATCATCATCAGGCCGGCATTCATCGGGCTCATGCCCATGCCCACCTGCAGCAGAAGGGGGATCAGCAGCGGCATGGCGCTGCTGCCGATGCGTGAGAACAGGTTGCCGAGGATGCCGATGCGGTAGCTCGGCACCCGGAACAACGCGAGCGAAAACAGCGGCGCGGTCGAATTGGCGGCGTGCAGCCAGTAGCCCGCCAGCGCGGCCAGCCCGGCGACGGTCATCAGCATCACCAGCGCGTGCGGCGTGCCCATTCCCGAGATGCCGTCCAATGCCAGCGACAGCACCACCATGCCGAAGGCCAGCATCGCGTAACCGCGCAGATCGAAGCGGCTTCGATGGGCGGCATAGTGGTCGGGCATCACCTTCATCGCGACCAGATAACCGATCACGCCGATCGGCAGATTGATCAGGAACACCCAGTGCCACGACGCGACTTCGACCAGCCAGCCACCCAGCGTCGGGCCGATCAGCGGGCCGATCAATGCCGGGATGGCGATGAAGCTCATCGCGCGCAGGAAGTCCTCGCGCGGTACCGAACGCATCACGGCCAAGCGACCGACGGGCAGCAGCATCGCGCCACCGATGCCCTGCAGCACGCGCGCTGCGACCAGCTGATGCAGGGTCTGCGCCAACGCGCAGGCCAGCGAGCCAAGGGTGAACAGGATGATGGCGACCAGGAAGGTACGCCGCGTGCCGAAGCGGTCGGCGATCCAGCCCGACGCCGGGATGAAGGTGGCTACGGCCAGTGCGTAGCTGAAAACGACAGACTGCATCTGCAGCGGACTTTCGCCCAGACTTCGCGCCATCGCCGGCAACGCCGTATTGACGATGGTGGAGTCCAGCATCTGCATGAAGATCGCCAGCGATACCAGCCACAACAAGGGGCGGATGGAGGCGTAGCTTGACGTCATCGGGCTTGGATCCGCGCGACCGGGAGGCGACATGATGGACCAACCGCGGTAACGGCGCGATCAGGAAGCGCCGTACCGCCATGCCGGGTAAAGCATCAGCGTGCGCTGAGCCGGTGCACCGCCTCGACCAGAACCTGCACACTGGCCGGATCCATGTCAGGCGACATGCCGTGGCCCAGGTTGAACACATGGCCCTCGCGCGAGCCGCCGTTGCCGGCCGCATACGTATCGAGCACCCGGCCCGCCGCCGCGCTGATCGCCTCGGGACTGGCGTACAGGGTGGTGGGATCCAGGTTGCCCTGCAGCGCGACGCGCCCCCCTGTGCGGCGCACCGCGTCGTCCAGGTCCAGGGTCCAGTCCAGTCCCAGCGCATCGGCACCGGTATGGGACAGCGCCTCCAGATGCAGGCCCGTGCCCTTGCCGAACAGGATCAGCGGCGTGCGGGCGCTGCCTTCACCGCGCTCCAGCTCGGCGGAGATGCGCTGCAGGTAGCGCAGCGAGAATTCGCGGTACATCGCCGGCGACAGCACGCCGCCCCAGGTATCGAACACCTGCAGTGCCTGCGCGCCGGCCGCGCGCTGCGCACCGAGGTAGGCGACCACCGCATCGGTCACGACCTCCAGCAGGCGGTGCAGTTCCTGCGGGTGGTTCAGCGCCATCGCCTTGATGCGGGCGAAATCCTTGCTGCCGCCGCCTTCCACCATGTAGCAGGCCAGCGTCCACGGGCTGCCGGAAAAGCCGATCAGCGGCACCTGTCCATCCAGCTCGCGGCGGATCACCCGCACGGCATCCATCACATAGCGCAGTTCCTGTTCCATGTCCGGCACCGCCAGCTTGGCGATGGCGGCGGTATCGCGTATCGGGTGCCGGAACTTGGGACCTTCACCTTCGACGAAATACAGCTCCAGGCCCATCGCATCGGGGATGGTCAGGATGTCCGAAAACAGGATAGCCGCATCCAGCGGGAAGCGGCGCAGCGGCTGCAGGGTGACTTCGCAGGCGAGATCCGGGTTCTTCGCCATCGCCAGGAAACTGCCTGCTTTCGCGCGGGTCGCACGGTACTCCGGCAGGTAACGACCGGCCTGGCGCATCAGCCAGATGGGGGTGTAATCCACCGGCTCGCGGCGCAGGGCGCGCAGCAGACGATCGTTGCGAAGAGGGCTGGTCACGGAAGGCGATCCTTGTGCGGGCGCTGCATGCAACGCCGTGTGGGAAGAAGGGGGGGGCATGCTCACTCGCCGTGCGAGGCCAGCTTGAAGCCGCGGTGAAGCTCGGCATCGCGTGCCTTGGCAAAGGCGGCGCGGGCGTCGGCTTCCTTCAGGTACAGTTCGCGCCGGAGCTGCGAGCGGCCCCCGGCGCGGCCGGATTCGCGCAGCAGTTCCCAACCGCCGAACAGGTCGGCGGCCAGGGTCAGGCGCAGGAAGCGCGGCGTCTCGGTACCGATGGCCGGTTGTTGCAGGTGGGCATGCATGGGGCAATTGTAGCGCTGCCCCATGAACGGCGGAGACGCACGGTGCCTGCAGCGTCGAGCGGTCCTAGGCGGAGAAACCACCCCGTGCAGGGCGGACCCGCGACAGGATCAGCCAGCCAGCACCGCAAGCACGGCGGCTTCTTCCACATCGGCCACCACATCGGCCTGGCCGATGCCGCGCCACAGCACCAGGCGCAGCCGCCCGGCCACGTTCTTCTTGTCCAGCCGCATGCGTGCCAGCAGCGCGGCAGGCTGTAGTCCCGTGGGAATGGCGGTCGGCAAGTTCAGCGATGTCAGCAACGCAGAAAGACGCTGCTCGTCCGCCGCCGGTGCCCTGCCCATCGCGGTCGACAGACGGGCGGCCAGCACCATGCCGACCGCTACGGCTTCGCCATGGTTCAGGGCATCGCGTCCTGGCGCCGAATAGCCCTGTTCGGTTTCGATGGCATGGCCGAAGGTATGGCCCAGGTTGAGCAGGGCCCGCTCGCCCTTCTCCAAGGGGTCGCGTTCGACAATGGCCGCCTTGTGCCTGCAACTGCGCGCGATGGCTTCAGCGAGCAGCGTGGCATCGCCGGCAGAAAGGCCATCGGCATGCTGCTGCAGCCAGTCGAAGAAGTCCGGATCGCCCAGTGCACCGTACTTCACCACCTCCGCCAGCCCTGCGCGCAGCTCGCGCACCGGCAGGGTCGCCAGCACGTGGGTGTCGGCGATCACCGCCCGCGGCGGATGGAAGGCGCCCACCAGATTCTTGCCGGCCGGGATGTCCACCGCCGTCTTGCCACCGACCGACGAATCGACCATGGCCAACAGCGTGGTCGGCAGTTGAACGCAGTCCACCCCGCGCATCCAGCAGGCCGCGGCGAAACCGGACAGGTCGCCCACCACACCGCCGCCCAGCGCAAAGATGCAGGCATCCCGCGTGGCGCCCAGCGCGGCCAAAGCGTCGATGGCCCGGCCGAACCCGGCCAGCGTCTTGGACGCTTCACCGGCCGGCAACACGTGCTCGGCCACCAACAGGTCCGGGCGTGCCTGCATCAGCGCGGCACGCACGCCGGCGAGATAAAGCGGGGCCACATCGCTATCGCTGACCAGCAGCACGTGCCGGCCGCGGACATGCTGCGCCAGCGCGTGGCCATCGGACAGCTGGCCCGGGCCGATGGTGATCGAATAAGGATGGTCGCCAGCGACGGCGACGTGCAGGGGGGAGGGTGCGGTCATGCGATCGGGTCCTGTCGCTGCCAGTGCGCGGCCAGCTTGACCACAAGCTGGGACGTGGCTTCGGCAGCGGTGTAAAGGTCGGTATCCAGGGTGAGATCGGCCAGCTGCTGGTACAGCGGGTCGCGGTGATAGGCCAGGTCCTGCAGCACCTGCTCACGGTCCGGGCGCTGCAGCAGCGGCCGCGCCTTGTCCCGCGCCAGTCGTTCCAGTTGCGCCGCGACGCTGACCCGCAGGTAGACCACGAAACCATGGCCGGCGATGGCGGCACGGTTGTCGGCATGCAGCACGGCACCTCCGCCGGTAGACACCAACTGCCCGTGCCCGCCGAGCACGCGCTGCAGTGCCTGCTGCTCATGCCGGCGGAAACCGGCTTCGCCGACCAGATCGAACAGGGTCGGGATGCTGGCACCTGCCGCCTCCACGATGACCTGGTCCAGGTCAACGAATTCCAGCGTGAAACGCTCGGCGAGGCGGCGGCCGATGCAGGTTTTGCCGGCTCCCATCGGGCCGATCAGGATCAGGTTCGGAGCAGGATTCATCGCCGTGAATCCTACCACTTCACCCTCTACAGCCGGGTGCTGCGCAGCTGCGTGCCGCCCAGCGCGATGGGGTGGCACAGCGGAGACAAGCGCTGTGCTTCGGCCAGAGGCGGCAGCAGGGCATCGAACAAGGCATGCAGTCCGGTCAGCCCGGGCTCCAGCGTGCCGGCCGTGGTGATCAGGCCATCGGCGTCGTGGCCCGCGGCCAGAGGAGGAAGCGGCAGCCAGTGATGCGCCTCCGCCCTGGCACTGGACGTCTTGTCCGCCATCCTGCGGGCAAGGCGGGTCAGACTGCTGCCATGGGCATCGAGCATCTTCTTCCATGCCTGCGCCGGTGCCATCCGCTGGCCGATCAGGCACTGATAGCGCAACAGCGAGGCGGTCAAGGTGGCGCTGCAGAACACGTCCGCATGCAGCGCTGTGTGGCGTGCATGCTGAAGGCGCGCCCCCAGCCCGAGCGAGGCCAGCGGGACACCGGTAATGGGGAGTCGGCCGTCCACGCTGAAGGTGGATGCCCCGCGCACGGTGATCTGCTGCAGGTGCAGGCCACGGGCGGCAGCGGGAAAGCGCACATCGTCCTGGAACGATGGCCTGAAGAACCTGACGCCCACGGTCACCGCGGTCGTGCCTGCCAGGCTCAGCGCGCCTGCATCACCCAGTACGCGCTTGAGTTCATGGCGGGCGTCCGCCGCCAGACTGGCATCGGGCAGCCGCTGCTGCAGCAACGTCAGGATGGTGTCGGTGCTGGTCGCCCCGGTCAGCGTGATCCTGGCCTCGACATAGCGGCCATCGCGCAGGGCATTGTAGTTGCGCTGATGGCTCCGGCTGACGCTGATGGTGACGTCCGTCGTGCCCGCGCCCGCCATGGGCCGTGACGCGCCGCCATGGACCGCCATGGTGTCTGTGCGGATGAACTGTTGCAGGGCCTGGTGCGCGTAAAGGGGGCACAGCGAGGCGGCGTCCTGTCGCAGGACAGGCGAATCACGCACTGTGGCGGCCAGTGCCTGCGCGGCGCTGCGCTGATCGGCGGGCATCACCAGCCAGAGCCAGTTCACCAGCTCCAGCATGCGCGCCAGTGCCTGCTGCGGCGTGCGGCAGTTCCAGTCCGCGCAGGTTCGTGCCAACACGTGCTTGAGCTGTCGTTTGTCGATGCCACGCTGCTGCTCCAGCAGCAGGGACTGCAGGCACTGGAACTCCGTCTGTACGCGTTGCAGCGCCTCTTCCCGAGCCGCGCCCGCGTGCGCATCATCGACCTGCAAGGCGCTGAAGCGTTTGGCGTGTGAGCCGAGACCGGCAGTGATCCGCTCCCGAAGCTGCCAGGCCAGCGCTCCGCGCTGCACAGGGTCCAGATCCAGGTCGCACAACCACAGGGGCACATCGATATCCACGCGCAGCCGGCTGCGCGCAGCGGAGATGCCCGCGTTGGCGACGGCCGCGTCGGCGGCGGCCTGCATCGAGATCGTGCGTGTGCGGATGCCGACGTCGAGCAAGGGGGCAGGGGAGGGCACCAGTGCATCCTGCGTCAGCGCTGCAAAGGGCGGGCTGTTGTCGCCGCCGCAGGACACCAGGGTGGGCATCAAGGGAGCCCAGCGCAGCGCGGCACGTGCGGCGTGGGCCACGCGGTCGTGGGGCGTGGCGCGGCCCAGCGAGACGACGCTGAGCAGCCGCTGGGCCGCTCGGCTGCGCCGTGGCGTGGCGACGGAGCGCCGCGCCCGGAAAGCGGCATAGTCGTGGATCGATGCCGCGCCGTCGTAACGGGTGTACTCCACGCTTGCCGTCAGACCGGCGCCGGCCGCGGTACCGGGTGCCAACTGCGCATCGGCCGATACCTCGGCACTGATGACGTGGTGCCGACCGCGCGCGTACTCCAGCGTCTCGAAACAACTGCTCTTGCTGCCGGACTGTGCGCCTACCGAGAGTCCGGCGGTGGCCCCTGTACCGGCCATGGTCAGGCCTACGCCGGCGCGGGCCGAACACCCGAAGGAAGTGGTGCGTTGTGCCCCTGGCGCGCTCATGGGCTTGAGGCGCACACACCAGCGCCGGTGCGACTGCGCTATCCGCACCGGCTGCAGACCAAGTCGTGCGTGGTCATGCAGTGCCTGCAGGCGCATGCGCTGGATCTCTGGCATTCGCCCGCCGTTCTGCGCTTCGATTTCAACCTTGCACGCCTTGCGTAATGCCACCAGCGCAGCGGCGTCCAGCACGGGCGCGCGTGCACGGTGGGCGATGAGCGCCAGCGACGTCGCGCGATGTGCGTCGGCGCGTTCGAGCGCCGCACCCAAGTCGCGGATCATCCCGCCGATCGTGTCCGGACATACGGCATCGGCGTCCGGGAAAGGCGTGGGCCTCCGCAGGGAAGGCGTCGACCACGAGGGGGCGTTGCGCACGCAGGAAAGCAGGCTGCGCGTCAGGATGCGCGCGCCCTTCGCAACAGCGTTGAAGGTCTGCAGCGTGGCGGCACTACCAGCAGCAAGGAGCACGGTGGGGGTCCGGTCAGGTTGGGATGCGGTAAGCCAAAACCCTAGCCAACCGACCCTGCCGGTGTGCGCGCATTTCTGTGCATATGCAGATGCCCTCGCGGCATGAGGGCGTGCAGGCAGGGTTTCTGCAAGCAGGTAATGCGCGTGCGAATCGCACGTCCCCATGGAGAGGGGGGACGGGGGGCGCCGGGTGCGTCACGGTGCCGCCGCAATGGTCGTCAGCCCGTCAGCGTACGCTGACGATGGCGCGCTCGGCATCCAGTGCGATCGTGCGGTCGGCGATGCCGGGCAGCGTACGCAGGGCATGGCGACTCACCCGCTCGTAGTACTGCACGAAACGTTCCAGCTGCGGTCGCGTCATCCCGCTGCGTCCGGGCTGCGCGGCCTGCAGATGCTGCTCCTGCTGCCAACGCCAGCGCGGTATGACGGAGAAATCAGGCGGCTGCAGGAACCACAGGCGATCGCAGCGTTGCCATAGTGCGGGGTACTCGGTTTCCAGCGCCGCGTTGCACCAGTGCCGCCAGCGTCCGTCCGCATCGGCCTCGCGCTCCAATGCGTTGAGGGGGGCGTCCAGCGTGTCGGCCGCTTCAGCGGGCGTGCCGAGGAACCAGCCCTCGAACACAAGCAGGTCCAGAGGCGCCGCCAGATGAAGCCACTCCGCCTGCGGCAGGCGTTCATCGGCCAGTTTGTCGAATCGTGGCAGTGCGCGCAGCGTTCCCGCCGCAGCGTCATCCAGCACGCTGTGCGCCAAGGCGAGGTCATGGGTTCCGGGTGGCCCCCGGGTCAGCAACAACGGATGCACATCGCGCGCCAGCCGTTGGCGCTGGGTACGGGTGAGGTAGACATCGTCGATGGAGAGCGCGGCGGCTCGCAGGCCCCGCGCCTGCGCGCGCGCCACGACCTGCGCGGCCAGTGTCGATTTGCCACTGCCCTGCAGGCCGCTGATGGCCAATACCGGAACCCGGGTGGCGCTCGCCATCGCATCATCGAGCGCCTGCTCGACCAGGGCATCGGGGAAACCTTTCGACGGGGGCGTGTACGCGGCAGCCTTCATGCCGCCACAATAGCCCAATCCAAGTAGGGAACCCGTTGTCATGAGCAATCTGCACGCCGAAGCGCTTTCCACGTTTGCCACGTTGTTTGACGAGGCACGCAAGAGCAGCGAACTGGAGCCCAACGCGATGACGGTGGCGACCGCCGATCGCAGCGGCCGTCCATCGGCACGCACCGTGCTGCTGAAGGCGTTCGACGCGCGCGGTTTCGTGTTCTATACGCATCTGGACAGCCACAAGGGCCAGGAGCTCCAGGCCAATCCGCAGGCTGCGCTGTTGTTCCTGTGGCGCAGCCTGCGCGAGGCGGGCATCCAGGTGCGCATCGAAGGGCGCGTCGAGCAGGTGGACGATGCCGAGGCCGATGCCTATTTCGCATCACGGCCGCGGTTGAGCCAGATCGGGGCATGGGCATCGAGTCAATCGCAGACCCTGGCCTCGCGGGACGAGTTCGACGCGCGGGTCGCCGAGGTCGAGGCGCGCTTCGAAGGCCAGGACGTGCCACGGCCGGCGGGCTGGAGCGGCCTGCGCGTGGTGCCGGACCGGTTCGAGTTCTGGTACGGCGCGCAGTTCCGGCTGCACGAGCGCTGGTGCTACGAGCGCGCAGCCGATGACACGTGGAGCAAGCGACAGCTGTATCCCTGATTGCCCCACGTTGCGCCGCATCCGCGCGTGGGTAGAGCCGACTTCAGTCGGCTGGGCATTACGCGAAGGGCAGCGCAGAAGGGTAGAGCCGACTTCAGTCGGCTGGGCGTTACGCGAAGGGCAGCCGACTGAAGTCGGCTCTACCGGAGGCTAGGCGTTACGCGACGGGCAGCCGACTGAAGTCGGCTCTATCGGAGGCGGGGGGTTACGCCAATCCTGCCGCCCGCAGCCAGCGCCACAGGGTGGTGCGCGAGATGCCCAGTGCTTGGGCCATGCCTTCGCGATCATGGCGATGGGTGGCAAGCAACTGCTGCAGGTGGGCCGGCGAGGGACGCCCCGGCACGATGGCGCCGGCGGCCGCTGCGTCGCCCAGTTCGGGGGCGAGCTCCAGCAGCCGTGCACGGCTGACGGGACCGTCGCTGGGCTGCCAGTGAATCCGCAGGCGGTCCATCAGATTGCGTAGTTCGCGCACGTTGCCGGGCCAGTCGGCGGCGGCGAGCGCCACCATGGCATCCTCATCCAGGGGAGCGTCCAGGCCTCGCAGTTGCTGGAAGAACGCGCGTGCCAGCAAGGGGATATCGTCGCGCCGCACGCGCAGGGCGGGCAGGGCGATGCGCAGTGTCGCCAGCCGGTAATACAGATCGCGACGGAACAGGCCCATCTGCACCCGCTGCTCCAGCGATTGCAGCGTCGCCGCAACTACCCGCAGGTTGACCGGCGTCGGTTCGGTCGAGCCCACCCGCAACACCTCGCGCTCTTCCAGGACCCGCAACAGCCGCGTCTGCAGCGGAAGCGGCAGTTCGCCGATTTCATCCAGGAACAAGGTGCCGCCATCCGCAGCTTCCACCAGGCCGATACGTCCGCCGCGGCGGGCGCCGGTGAAGGCACCGTCGCTGTAGCCGAACAGTTCGGATTCCAGCAGCGACTCGCTGATGGCACCGCAGTTGAGTGCGACGAAACGTCCGCGACGAACGCTGTCCGCATGCAACTGACGGGCTACCAGCTCCTTGCCGGTGCCGGTCTCGCCGCTGACCAGTACCGTGCTGTCGTGTGGGGCATACAGGGCAATCTGCTTGCGAACGTCCTGCATCACCCGGCTGTCGCCGAGCAGCACCTGCCCGTGGCCCGGCGGGCTGCTGCGCCGGGGAATGCGCGCGGTGCGGGTCACGGAGCGCGCCAGGGTATGCGTCAGTTCCAGGGCATGCTCGAACGCTTGTCGCACCGAATCAGCCGAATACAGCAGTACGCCCTGCAGACCGGCGGCTTCGGCGTGATCGATTGCCATGCCGGTGCCGACGATGACCTCGATCCCGTTGGCGCGCAGGTCCGCGATGCAATCGCGCGCATCTTCCCGGGTCACGAAGCGGCGGTGTTCGATCTGCAGGCCGAAGCTGTCCTGGAAGCTGCCGAACGTGGGCACGTCACTGGCGTGGGTGACCAGCCCGATGCGAGGTGCGATGCGTCGTGCCCGTGCGAGCGCCTCCATCAGGTCGAAGCCGTTGGCCTGGATCGGCACCAGCGGCACATCCAGCCGGCTGCGCAGCCAAGCGGCGTTGGAGCCGCCGGCGATCACTACATCGCAGTGCTCCTGGCGCAGGCGCTGGTTGATCACGGCCACGGCTTCTTCGAAGCCGAGGTTGATCTGTTCGATGCGCGCGCGGCGGTCGAACTCCGGGATCACATCGCCGAGCAATCCCGTCAGGCGAGACACGCTCACGGTCCAGATGACCGGTCGGGAGGGATCGGCCTCGGCGGCAACGAAGGGGAGGCGTGGCAGATGCATCACGACCGGCTCATCGAGAGAGGCGTTTCATGATACAGGTGTTTCAGTGTTTCATATGTTCCATTGCCTAGCAGGTATGTTGTCATTCAAATCAATGGCTTGGCAGTTGGCACGGAGTTTGCGCTTGTTACCCTGACCACTGAAAGGATCGCTTCATGACTGCCTCTCCCGTATCCGCTGGCACCCGATTCCGCGACGCGCTCGCGGCCGAATCTCCGCTGCAGGTGATTGGCGCTATCAACGCCAACCACGCGCTGCTGGCCAAGCGCGCCGGCTACCGTGCCATCTACCTGTCCGGTGGCGGCGTCGCGGCCGGATCGTTGGGCCTGCCGGACCTGGGCATCAATACGCTTGAAGACGTGCTGATCGATGTCCGCCGCATCACCGATGTCTGTGACCTGCCGTTGATGGTGGACATCGATACGGGCTTCGGGCCAAGCGCGTTCAACATCGCGCGCACGGTCAAGTCGCTGATCAAGGCCGGCGCCGCCGCCTGCCATATCGAGGATCAGGTCGGCGCAAAGCGCTGCGGTCATCGTCCCGGCAAGGAGATCGTGTCGCAGGAGGAAATGGTGGACCGCGTGAAAGCCGCAGCCGATGCCAAGACGGATCCGGCGTTCTTCCTGATCGCGCGCACCGATGCGATCCAGGTGGATGGCGTCGACGCCGCGATCGAGCGCGCCATCGCCTGTGTCGAAGCGGGTGCCGACGGCATCTTCGCCGAGGCGGCCTATGATCTGGAGACCTATCGTCGTTTCGTCGATGCGGTGAAGGTGCCGGTGCTTGCCAACATCACCGAGTTCGGCGCTACGCCGTTGTTCAGTCGCGATGAGCTGGCATCTGCGGGTGTGGCCATCCAGCTGTTCCCGCTGTCCGCCTTCCGCGCCGCCAACAAGGCCGCCGAGAACGTGTACGAAGCGGTGCGCCGCGACGGCCACCAGCGCAGCGTGGTCGACGCCATGCAGACGCGCAATGAACTCTATGACCGCATTGGCTACCACGCGTTCGAGCAGCAGCTTGATGCGCTGTTCGCCGCCAGGAAGTAACCTGCTCTCACGATTTCCGGGAGGAAAACCATGAACGAAACCACCGCTACCCCGACCTTCAAGCCGAAGAAGTCCGTCGCGCTGTCCGGCACCGCCGCCGGCAACACCGCCCTGTGCACTGTAGGCCGCAGTGGCAATGATCTGCACTACCGGGGCTACGACATCCTGGACCTGGCCACGACCAGCGAGTTCGAGGAAATCGCCCACCTGCTGGTGCACGGCAAGCTGCCCACCCGGGCCGAGCTGGTCGCTTACAAGGCCAAGCTGAAGGCACTGCGCGGCATCCCGGCGTCGGTCAAGGCCGCGCTGGAAGAGCTGCCGCCGTCGGCCCACCCGATGGACGTGATGCGCACGGGCGTGTCCGTGCTCGGCTGCGTATCGCCGGAGAAGGACGACCATAATCATCCGGGCGCGCGTGACATCGCCGACAAGCTGATGGCCTGCCTCGGTTCGATGCTGCTGTACTGGTACCACTGGAGCCACAACGGTCGCGCCATCGATGTGGAAACCGACGATGACTCCATCGGTGGCCATTTCCTGCACCTGCTGCACGGCGAGAAGCCGCAGGATTCGTGGGTGAAGGCAATGCATACGTCGCTCATTCTTTACGCCGAGCACGAGTTCAATGCGTCCACGTTCGCGTGCCGCGTGATCGCCGGTACGGGCAGCGACATGTTCAGCGCCATCGCGGGCGGCATCGGCGCTTTGCGCGGCCCGAAGCACGGCGGCGCCAATGAAGTGGCGTTCGAAGTGCAGAAGCGTTACGACACGGCCGATGAGGCGGAGGCCGACATCAAGGCACGCGTGGAGCGCAAGGAAGTGGTGATCGGTTTCGGCCATCCGGTGTACACGGTGTCCGATCCACGCAACAAGGTGATCAAGGACGTGGCCCGCGAGCTGTCCGAAGAACAGTCCAGCACGAAGATGTACGACATCGCCGAACGTCTCGAGACGGTGATGTGGGACATCAAGAAGATGTTCCCCAACCTGGACTGGTTCAGTGCGGTCAGTTACCACATGATGGGCGTGCCGACGGCGATGTTCACCCCGTTGTTCGTCATCGCACGCACCTCCGGTTGGAGTGCGCATGTCATCGAGCAACGCATCGATGGAAAGATCATCCGTCCGAGTGCCAACTACACCGGTCCGGAAGACCAGGCGTTCGTGCCGATCGACAAGCGCGCCTGATGCATGATGTGCACCCGCGTAAAGGGTGCACTGCGGAGCGGGACGGCCTGGCCGTCCCGGCTTCGTTCTGGCGTCGCAGCGCCCTGTTTGCCGGCGATGCGACACCCGGCCCGCCAACGATCAAGAGCCAGCCATGAACAGCCCCGTTTTGAACACCGAATACCGCAAGCCCCTCGCCGGCACGACGCTGGACTATTTCGATACCCGTGCTGCGATCGACGCGATCCAGCCCGGTGCCTATGCCGCGCTGCCTTATACGTCGCGCGTGCTGGCTGAAAACCTGGTGCGCCGTTGTGACCCGGCCATGTTGGAGCCGTCCCTGCGGCAGCTGATCGAGCGCCGCCAGGACCTCGACTTCCCGTGGTTCCCCGCGCGCGTGGTGTGCCATGACATCCTCGGCCAGACCGCCCTGGTGGACCTGGCCGGGCTGCGTGATGCCATCGCCGATGCGGGCGGTGACCCGGCCCGGATCAATCCGGTGGTGCCCACCCAGCTGATCGTCGACCACTCGCTGGCCGTGGAGTATCCCGGCTTCGACAAGGCCGCGTTCGCGCGTAATCGCGCCGTCGAGGACCGCCGCAACGAAGACCGGTTCCACTTCATCAACTGGACCAAGAAGGCCTTCGAGAACGTTGACGTGATTCCGCCGGGCAACGGGATCATGCATCAGATCAACCTGGAAAAGATGTCGCCGGTGATCCAGATACGCGATGGCGTCGCGTTCCCGGATACCTGCGTCGGCACCGACAGCCACACCCCGCACGTGGACGCACTGGGGGTGATCGCCATCGGTGTCGGTGGCCTGGAAGCAGAGAGTGTGATGCTCGGTCGTGCTTCGTGGATGCGCCTGCCGGATATCATCGGGGTGGAATTGACGGGTCGACCGCAGCCGGGCATCACCTGCACCGACATCGTGCTGGCGCTGACCGAGTTCCTGCGCGCGTCGCGCGTGGTGGGTGCATGGATCGAGTTCTTCGGCGCGGGTGCGAGCGCGCTCAGCATCGGCGACCGCGCGACGATATCCAACATGACGCCGGAGTTCGGCGCGACCGCTGCGATGTTCTCCATCGACCAGCAGACGCTGGACTACCTGCGCCTGACCGGACGCGAAGAGGCCCAGATCGAACTGGTGGAGACCTATGCGAAGGCGACCGGCCTCTGGTCCGACGACCTGGGGCAGGTGCGGTACGAGCGTGTGCTGCAGTTCGACCTGTCCAGCGTGGTGCGCAACATGGCGGGACCGTCCAACCCGCACAAGCGCGTCGCCACCAGCGAGCTGGCCGCACGCGGTATTTCCGACGAGGCCAAGCTGGCGTCCGGCAGGGTCGAGCAGGCCGACGGCCTGATGCCTGACGGCGCGGTCATCATCGCCGCGATCACCAGCTGCACCAATACCAGCAATCCGCGCAATGTGATCGGCGCGGCGCTGCTTGCGCGCAACGCGAACCGTGCCGGCCTGACGCGCAAGCCCTGGGTGAAGAGCTCGCTGGCCCCCGGTTCCAAGGCCGTGCAACTGTACCTGGAAGAGGCCGATCTGCTGGTCGAGCTGGAGCAGCTGGGTTTTGGCATCGTGGGATTCGCCTGCACCACCTGCAACGGCATGAGCGGCGCGCTGGATCCGGTGATCCAGCAGGAAATCATCGACCGCGACCTGTATGCCACGGCGGTGCTGTCGGGCAACCGGAACTTCGATGGCCGCATCCATCCTTACGCCAAGCAGGCCTTCCTTGCGTCGCCGGCGCTGGTCGTGGCCTACGCCATCGCCGGTACGGTGCGCTTTGACATCGAGAAAGATGCACTGGGCACGGATGCGTTGGGCAACCCGATCACCTTGAAGGACCTTTGGCCGAGCGACGAAGAGATCGATGCGGTGGTCAAGGCCAGCGTCAAGCCGGAACAGTTCCGCAAGGTGTACGAGCCGATGTTCACCTTCAAGGTGGAGCACGGTGCGCCGATCAGTCCGTTGTACGACTGGCGGCCGCAGAGCACCTACATCCGCCGACCGCCGTACTGGGAAGGTGCGCTGGCGGGCGAGCGCAGCCTGACGGGCATGCGGCCGCTGGCGGTGCTCGGTGACAACATCACCACCGATCATCTTTCGCCGTCCAATGCGATCCTGGCCAGCAGCGCAGCCGGTGAGTACCTGGCGAAGATGGGCCTGCCCGAGGAGGACTTCAATTCCTATGCGACCCATCGCGGCGATCACCTGACCGCCCAACGTGCCACCTTTGCCAACCCGAAGCTGATCAACGAGATGGCGGTGGTGGACGGCGTGGTGAAGCAGGGCTCGCTGGCGCGCGTGGAGCCGGAAGGCCAGGTACTGCGCATGTGGGAAGCGATCGAGACCTACATGCAGCGCAAGCAGCCGCTGATCATCATCGCGGGTGCCGATTATGGGCAGGGCAGTTCGCGTGACTGGGCGGCAAAGGGCGTACGACTCGCCGGCGTGGAGGCGATCGCGGCAGAGGGCTTCGAGCGCATCCACCGCACCAACCTGATCGGCATGGGCGTGCTGCCGCTCGAGTTCAAGCCGGGTGTTACCCGCCTGACCTTGGGCATCGATGGCACCGAGACGTTCGATGTGGTCGGCGAGCGCGTGCCACGGGCCGAGCTGACGCTGGTGATCCATCGCCGCGACGGGGGCCAGGTGATGGTGCCGGTGACCTGCCGCCTGGATACCGCCGAAGAGGTGTCCATCTACGAGGCCGGTGGGGTGCTGCAGCGCTTTGCGCAGGATTTCCTCGAGGCGACCCAGGTCGCCTGATGCCTTCATTCCTCCAGGATCCTGTCTCATGAATGATCTCCCGCAGCGCCGCATTCCCGCCACGTACCTGCGTGGCGGCACCAGCAAGGGGGTGTTCTTCCGCCTGCAGGACCTGCCGTTCGCCGCGCAGCTTCCCGGCCCGGGGCGCGATGCGCTGCTGATGCGGGTGATCGGCTCGCCGGATCCGTATGGCAAGCACACCGACGGCATGGGCGGGGCGACGTCCAGCACCAGCAAGTGCGTGATCATCTCCAGCGCCAGCGTGCCGGACCATGATGTCGACTACCTTTACGGCCAGGTCTCCATCGACACCGCATTCGTGGATTGGAGTGGCAACTGCGGCAACCTGAGCACCGCCGTCGGTCCTTTCGCCATCAGCAATGGCTTCATCGATCCGTCGCGCGTGCCGCGTGACGGCGTGTGCACGGTGCGCATCTGGCAGGCCAACATCGGCAGGACGATCATCGCCCATGTGCCGATGCGCAATGGCGAGGTGCAGGAAATGGGCGACTTCGAGCTGGACGGCGTGACCTTCCCGGCGGCGGAGATCCAGCTGGAGTTCCTGGACCCGTCCGATGGTGACGAAGGCGCGGCCCTGTTCCCGACCGGTAATGTGGTGGATGACCTGGAGGTGCCCGGTGTCGGCACGTTCAAGGTCACGATGATCACGGCGGGCATCCCCACCATCTTCCTCAACGCGGCAGACCTTGGCTACACGGGGACGGAACTGCAGCCGGCAATCAACGAGGACCGCGCAGCGCTGGAGAAATTCGAGGCGATCCGCGCCCAGGGTGCCGTGCGCATGGGCCTGATCGGAGACGTGTCACAGGCCGCAACGCGACAGCACACGCCCAAGGTGGCGTTCGTGGCCCCGGCGCAGGACTTCGTTTCGTCCAGCGGCAAGACCATTGCGGCCACCGCCATCGACCTGCATGCGCGCGCGCTGTCGATGGGCAAGCTGCACCACGCGATGATGGGAACGGCCGCAGTGGCGATCGGCACGGCCGCGGCCATTCCTGGCACGCTGGTCAACCTGGCGGCAGGCGGCGGCACGCGCGAGGCCATCACCTTCGGCCATCCGTCCGGCACGTTGCGGGTGGGGGCCCAGGCGTCGCAGGTCGACGGCCAGTGGGTAGTGACCAAGGCCATCATGAGCCGCACCGCACGGGTGTTGATGGAAGGCACGGTGCGGGTGCCGGCCGACACGCTTTGAAGCGGTAGTGCCGGCCAGCGGCTCTCACTACCCTGTCGGATGACGGATGACGGCCAGCAGCCGTCACTACCGGTGCAGGGAGGGGCATAATGCCCTCCTTGTTCAAGGAGTGACGACATGACCGGTCCTGCGCGGCTTCGGAAATGGGGGTGGGCGACGGCCCTGCTGGGAGGAAGCCTGCTGGCGGGACTGGTCGGCTGCAACCGCAATGAAAGCGGTCAGCTGCCTGCCGCCAGCGGCGAGGCGATCACCGCCAAGGCCGAGCAGGTGACCGAGTTCGTCCTGCTGCGCGCTTACCCCGACCAGAAGAACGACGGTCTGTCGCTGGCACTGGAGTTTTCGCGGCCGCTGGTCGGTACGCAGGATTTCGACGCGCTGGTGCGCTTCGAAGAAAAGGTCGGCACCGAAGACAGCAGCTGGACCCTGTCCGACGACGGCAGGACGCTGCGCTATCCGTTCGTCGAAGCGGCGAAGGAATATTCGCTGGTGGTATCCGAGGACCTGCTGGCCGCCGATGGCAGCCGGCTTGGCAAGGAGCTGCGGCAGAAGGTCTTCAGCGGTGAGCTGAAGGCGGTCGCCGGCTTCGCTTCGCAGGGCAGTGTTCTGCCGGCCCGTGACAGCCGCGGCTTGCCCGTGGTGTCGGTCAACGTGCCGGAAGTGGACGTTGAGTTCCTGCGGGTCCGCGAAAAGGAGCTGCCCACGTTCTTCAGTCAGTACCAGCGCGGCGGCCGCCGTGGCAGCTGGGAGCTGGACAGTGATTACAGCGAGCGCACCCCGATCAGCCGTCTGGCCGAGCCGGTGTACGTCAACCGTTTCATCCTGGGTGGCAAGCAGAACGAACGCGTGCTGACCTACCTGCCGACGCAGGACATCAAAGAGCTGCAGGAGCCAGGGCTGTATTTCGCCGTGCTCAAGCGCACCGGTGCCTTCGATGGCGAGTTCGACACGGCGTTCTTCAGCGTCAGTGACATCGGCCTGCATACGCGGGCCTACAAGGACAAGCTGTTCGTCCATACCGCCTCGTTGAAGGACGGTTCGCCGCTGAAGAAGGTCGACGTGCGCGTGCTCGATGGCAAGGGCGAGGTCGTTCTGCGCGGCAGCACCGACGGCAACGGCAATGCGCTGCTGGATTACACCCTGGATGCCAGCCACGTCCTGGTGGCAGGCAGCGGCAAGGACACCAGTTTCATTCCGTTCAACCAGCCCGCGCTGGACCTGAGCGAGTTCGCTGTCGCCGGCCGCGACAATGCCTGGTTCGATGTATTTGCCTGGTCCGGGCGTGACCTGTATCGCCCGGGAGAAACGATCAGGCTGTCGGCGCTGCTGCGCGACAACGACGGCAAGCCGGTCGCAGCCGGCAAGGATGCAAAGGATGCCAAGGCCCGCCAACCCG
The DNA here is from genome assembly GCF_014621775.1 of Stenotrophomonas sp. 169. Lineage (NCBI taxonomy): Bacteria > Pseudomonadati > Pseudomonadota > Gammaproteobacteria > Lysobacterales > Lysobacteraceae > Stenotrophomonas > Stenotrophomonas sp. 169. Next base: position 2,975,633 of record NZ_CP061204.1, on the reverse strand, counting down.
TGTTCCTGCGCCTGAAGCAGCCCGACGGCAAGATTTTCCGCGAGACCCAGTTGCAGCCGGGCGCGCAGGGATACTTCAATTTCGAACAACTGATCCCCGCCGACGCGCCGACAGGCCGCTGGCAGGTGGAGTTCCGTACCGACCCGGCCAGCAAGGAAGCGATCCAGGGCATGACCCTGCGGATCGAAGAGTTCCTGCCGGAGCGCATGAAGCTGGACCTGGACAGCCCGCAGAAAAGCCTCAAGCCGGGCGATGCGCTGCGCCTGCAGGCAGACGGCGCGTATCTGTACGGCGCGCCGGCCGATGGCAATCGGCTGACCGCGCGCCTGGCCGTGGCGGTGGAGCAACAGCCGGTGGAGGGTCTGCCAGGCTATTTCTTCGGCGACCCGACCGTGGCATTGCCGCGCGAAGCAAAGGATGTGCTGGATACCGAGCTGCCGGCCAACGGCTCGCTGAAGCAGGACATCGACCTGCCGGAAGAGGCAGCCAAGGCGAAGACGCCTGTGGCGGTAGTGCTGTCGGGCAGCCTGTATGAAACCGGTGGCCGCACCGTCAACCGCTCCTTGAAGCGGGTGATGTGGCCGGCTGCGGCGCTGGTCGGCGTGCGCCCGTTGTTCAACCCTGACGACGGTGCAGATGCCAACGGCACCGCGCGCTTCGAGCTGATGCGCGTGGATGCGGCAGGCAAGCCGCAGCCCGCGAAGGGCCTGAAAGTCACCCTGGTACGCGAGTTGCGTGACTACCACTGGGCATTCAACGACAACCGCTGGGACTACGATTTCACCCGTCGCTTCGAGAACAAAGACACGCGCACCGTCGATGCGGGTACCAGCGCGGTGGCCTTCGACGTGCCCGTGGAATGGGGTGAGTACCGCGTCGATGTATTCGACCCGGCGACCGGACTGACCAGCCGCTATCCGTTCCGGGCGGGCTGGAGCTGGGGCGATGACAACCGCGGCCTGGATGCGCGCCCGGACAAGGTCAAGCTGGCGTTGGACAAGACCGGCTACAAGGCCGGCGACACACTGGAAGTGACGGTGACGCCGCCGCATGCCGGACGTGGCGTGCTGATGGTGGAGACCGATCGCATGATCTACGTGCAGGACATCGACGCCAAGCCGGGCAGTACGTTCAAGATTCCGGTCACCGCAGACTGGGAGCGGCACGATGTCTACATCACCGCGCTGGTGTTCCGCGGCGGCAGTGCGCCCAGCAAGGTGACGCCGGCGCGGGCCGTGGGCGTGGTGCACGTACCGATGGACCGCAAGGCACGGACCGTGGCGGTCGGTCTGGTCGCACCGAAGCAGATGCGTCCGGAGCAGGACCTGCCGGTGACGGTGAGTGCGCCGCAGCTGGCGGGCAAGTCCGCCTACGTGACGGTGTCCGCCGTGGACGTCGGCATCCTCAACATCACCCGGTTCCCGGTGCCGGACGCGGCGGCGCATTTCTTCGCACAGCGTCGGCTGGGCATCGATGCGTATGACATCTACAGCCGGGTCATCGAGAGCTTCGACGGCAGCAGCGGCAAGCTGAAGTTCGGTGGCGACATGGCGCTGGCGGCGTTGCCGCAGGCCAAGCGGCCCACCGCACGGGTGCAGACCGTTGATCTGTTCACCGGCCCTGTGCAGCTTGATGCCAAGGGCAATGCGCGCATCCGTTTGAAAGTGCCCGACTTCAACGGCACGCTGCGGGTATCGGCGCTGGTCTATTCCGATGACCACTACGGCAAGCGTGACGTGGAGACGGTGGTGCGCGCCCCGATACTGGCCGAGGCCAGCATGCCGCGCGTGCTGGCGCCGGGTGACCGCAGTACGGTGACCCTGGATGTGCAGAACTTCACCGGAAAGCCCGGCCAGTTCAACGTGCGGGTGGACACCGACGGCCCGTTGAGCCTGGGCGAGGGTACCCGCAGCGTGCAGCTGGCTGCCGATGCCAAGAGCACCCTGAGCTTCCCGCTGAGTGCGCGTGACGGACACAGCGTGGCCAAGGTGCGCGTGCGCGTGGAGGGCAATGGCTTCAAGGCGGACCGCCGCTATGAACTGCCCGTGCGCGCGGCATGGCCGCAGGTGCTGCGTTCGCAGGTGCGTACGCTGGATCCGCTGGCCGCGGTGAACCTGGACAGCACCCTGCTGGACGGGTTGATGGCCGAGTCGGTGACCGCACGCCTGCTGGTCAGCCCGCTGCCGCCGATTCCGTTCGCCAGCGCGCTGCAGGGCGCATTGAACTATCCCTATGGCTGTGCCGAGCAGACCACCAGCAAGGGCTACGCCGCACTGATCCTGGACCAGGCGACGTCGTCCATGCTGGGCGCCGATGGCCTGGATGCGAAGGTCCGGCGTGAGCGCATGGAAGGTGCCTTTGGTCGACTGGCGTCGATGCAGGTGGCCAACGGCAACTTCTCGATGTGGGGAGACGACGGTTACGTCAATCCGTGGCTGACGCCCTACATCACCGAGTTCCTGCTGGATGCGCGCGATGCCGGTTTCGCTGTGCCGGACAACGTACTGCAGAAAGCGCTCAACCGCCTCAGCGAGGATCTGCTGTCCGGGGGCAACCAGTTCTATGGACAGGATCGCCGCGACAACCTGAAGTTCGCCAACCAAGCGTATTCCGGTTATGTGCTGGCACGGGTCAACCGTGCGCCGCTGGGCACCCTTCGCACGCTGTATGACAACGAGCGGGCCAAGGCCATTGGCGGGCTGCCGCTGGTGCACCTGGGCGTTGCGCTGTCGCTGCAGGGCGACCGCAAGCGGGGTGAGGCCGCCATTGCCGCTGGCTTCGCCAAGCCGAGCAGCGAGCGGCCGTCCTACTTCGGTGACTACGGCAGCGCGATCCGCGACGATGCGTTGATGATCGCGCTCACGCACGAGCACGGCCTGGCCACGTCGGCCTGGGACGCCCGTTCGGTCGACCTGGGCCGCGAGCTGGATGCGCGCCGTAACAGCGGCTGGATGTGGCTGAGCACGCAGGAGCAGGTGGCGATCGCGCGATTGGGCAAGGCGCTGGCCGCCAACCAGAAGAAGCGGGTGGCCGGCGAGCTGGTCATCGGCGCGCAGTCCGAAGTCATCAGTGAGCGCCGTCTGTTCGGCCGCAGCTTCGATGCGGCCCAGCTGGCCAGCGGCGTACGGTTCAATCCCACGGGCGAGCCTCCGATGTTCGCCAGCATCGACGTGGCCGGCATTCCGCGCACCGCGCCGGCGCCGGACAACAGCGTGATAGGCGTGGAGCGCAGCTGGTTCGGTACCGACGGCAAGCCCTGGACGCCGCGTCCGTTGAAGGAAGGCGAAGCGCTGATCGTGCGGGTCACGGTCACCCCGGACGGCACGATGCCTGACGCGCTGCTCACTGACCTGCTGCCGGCCGGCCTGGAGATCGAGAACTTCAACCTGGGCGATGCCAAGCAGTGGGCCGACGTGGTGGTCGACGGCATCGGCATCAACGACCGCAGCGATGCGGCCCAGGTGCAGCATGAGGAGTTCCGCGACGACCGCTACGTCGCCGCGCTGAAGTTGTCGCGCGGCAGCAAGGCGACCGTGTTCTACCTCGTGCGTGCGGTGACGCCGGGTACCTACACCGTGCCGCCCTCGTTGGTGGAAGACATGTACCGGCCGCAGCTGCGGGGCGTAGGCCGGAGCAATCCGTCGACGATCACGGTGGTGCAGCCGTGATCGCGCGCCTGGTGGCAACGCCGGATGGGCTGCGCACGCAGCCTGTCCAGGCGGCGGATCACGGCGCGGCCGGCTCGTCGATGAGCGTGCGCTTGTTGAATGACTGGATCGGTCGCGCGTTGTGCGGGAACACAGAGCGCAGCGCGTCCAACTGCTGCCGGGAAAGGGTCTGCGGTTCCATTTCGATGTTCCACAGCACGCCTTCGGTGCACGGCGGCGTGGTCAGTGAACCGGTGTAATGGACGACGCGGGAGTGGTCAGGCAGCAATCGTGCCGGATTGATGGGGGCGTACAGGCGGATACGCTCGCCCGGCTGGCTGAGCTCGGCCGTCGTGCGGTCGAACAGTTCGCCCAGTGCGTTGTTCGGCTTGCCCACATCGAAGAAGACGGCCACCACCGCGACCTTTCCGGAGGCGCTGGTGTGCACCAGATGCAGCTCCATGTCATGCGCCTTGCCGTCCACGTGATGCTCGCTGGGCGTGTGCACGTGGAACTGGGCCAGCGTGAACGTTTCACCGTCAAGCGTGATGGTGTTCGCGCCACCCGGCTGCGGCGTCGCCTGCAGGGTGTGACCGTTGTTGATCACCTCGAAGCGGGTGTCCTGGTAATCCGATTCAAGTGCGGACCTCGCGCCGTGCGTGATGTCGCTGCTCCACAGATCGATGGGCGACTGCTGGGGGCCGGCACAGGCAGGCGCGATGCCAGCCCACTGGGCCGGGCTGGCCAGGGTGTCGTAGCCCCAGTGGGGTGGGTCGCCGGAGGCCGACGCCAACGCGGCGGTCGCGCATACGGCTGCAGCCAGCAGGCCGGTGCGGAACAGGGAAGTACGAGCAAGGAAGGGCATCGAGGTGTCCGGGAAGCGGAGAAAATGCGCGGCGCCGCAGCCCAGGGTCGAAACCGTTGCGCAGCCGTTCCGGAATGGCTCGCCCGTGTTGCTGTTGCCGGCAGGTGCAGCGCGTGATCGCATGGTCCGCCCGCGTCCGCCGTCGCCTCCATCGGTCTGGTCCGATTCTGCGCTGGGTGCGCTGGGCGCTGGCTGCGCTGCTGGTGACGCTGCTGGTGATGGACCTCGTCTTCCCGCCGCCGCTGCCGACGCGGCGTGACACCAGTACGCTGGTGGTAGCGCAGGACGGCAGCCCGTTGCGCGCCTTTGCGGACGCAGAAGGGGTGTGGCGCTATCCGGCGTCGGTGGACGCGGTGTCGCCGCTCTATCTGCAGGCCTTGCTGGGATATGAGGATCGCTGGTTCTGGCGCCACCCCGGCATCAATCCGGTCGCACTGCTGCGTGCAGGCAAGCAGATGGCCGGGCAGCGCCGCATCGTATCCGGCGGCTCGACCTTGACCATGCAGGTCGCGCGCATCCTGGATCCGCACACGCGTACGCCATGGGGCAAGCTCAAGCAGGTACTGCGGGCGCTGCAGCTGGAAGTACACCTCAGCAAGCGCGATATCCTGACCCTGTACCTGGAGCGCGCGCCGTACGGCGGCACCATCGAAGGGGTGGAGGCGGCGAGCTGGGCGTATCTGGGCAAATCCGCAGCGCACCTGTCGCACGCCGAAGCGGCCTTGCTGGCCGTTCTGCCACAGGCGCCCAGCCGGCTGCGCCCCGACCGGCATCCGGAGGCAGCGCAGCGGGCCCGGGACAAGGTGCTGGCGCGCATGCAATCGCTGCAGCAATGGCCCGCCGACGTGGTGGCCGATGCGCGCATGGAAACCGTGGTCGCCCGTTCCCTGCGGCCGCCCCTGCACGCGGCCCTGCTGGCCCAGCGGCTGCACGCAGCGCAGCCGGACCAGGCGCGCATCCAGAGCAGCATCGACATCGACCTGCAACGTACGCTGGAAGAACGCCTCGCCAGCTATTTTTCCACCCTGCCCGAACGGACTTCCGCAGCGCTGCTGGTCATCGACAACCAGACCCTGCAGGCGCGCGCTTATGTGGGCACCTTGAATTTCGGTGATCGGCAACGGCTGGGCCATGTGGACATGGTGCAGGCCTGGCGTTCGCCAGGCTCCACGCTGAAGCCGTTCCTATACGCCATGGCGCTGGATGACGGACTCATCCATTCGGAGAGCCTGCTGGTGGATGCGCCGCAGAGCTTCGGCGGCTACCGGCCGGGCAACTTCGATGAGGCCTTCAATGGTCCGGTGAGCGCGGCCACGGCGTTGCGGCTGTCGCTGAACGTGCCTGCCGTGGACCTGTTGGACCGTGTGGGGCCTGCGCGCTTTGCCGCGCGTCTGTCGCATGCCGGCATCCAGTTGCGGTTTCCGCGCGGCAGTTCACCTAATCTTTCGTTGATCCTGGGCGGCACAGGCGCGCGCCTGGAAGACCTGGTGGGTGCCTTTTCCGCGTTGAACCGGGGCGGAATCGCCGGGCGCGTGCGCTATACCGATGAGGCGCCTCTGCAGGAGCGCAGGCTGGTGTCACCGGGCGCGGCATGGATCACCCGCGAGATGCTTGAGGCCAACCCGCGGCCGGGGCAGGGCACCGATACCTTCGACGTGGGAGGGCGCCCGCGGGTCGCGTGGAAGACCGGTACCAGCTATGGCTACCGCGATGCCTGGGCGATCGGCAGCACCCGCCAGTACACGGTGGGGGTATGGGTCGGACGGCCCGATGGCACACCACTGCCCGGGCAGTACGGCGCCGTCACGGCGCTGCCGCTGATGTTCGAAGTGGTGGACAGCCTGCCGCGCGGTGCAGGCGCGGGCCACGCCGTGCCGGCGCCCGTGGGCGTCAGCCAGGCCGACATCTGCTGGCCCGGTGGCGGGCTGGCGTCCGAGCTGCCGCCCGCTTTGTGCCAGCGACGCCTGAAGGCGTGGCTGCTGGACGGCAACGTGCCGCCGACCTTCGCCGAGCGCGATGCGCGCCGCTGGCAGCCCGGCAGGCAACGCTACCAGGTAGACGCCGTCACGGGCCTGCGCCTTTCAGCCGACTGCAGCGCGGTGCACGATGAGGAAGAGCGCGAGATCGCGCGCTGGCCCGCGCTGTTGTCACCGTGGCTGCCAGAGGCGGCGCGCAAGGCCTCGCAGCTGCCGCCACTGGCACCGGATTGTCGTGATGATGGGCGCCAGTCCAGCATCGCCCTGCACATCGACGGACTGAACGACGGCGCGACGTTGGCGCGTGCGCCCGGCAACACCCAGGGCGTCCGCCTGCAGCTTCGCGCCCTGGGCAGCGAGCACGAGATTGATTGGCTGATGGACGGGCGCTGGTTGGCACGCACCCGCGGTGCGCAACCCTTCAACCCGGTGCTCGAGCAGACGGGCGCACACACACTGACCGCGCTTGCCAACGACGGTGCATGGACCCAGGTGCGTTTTACAGTGGCGCGCTGATGCTGGACGGCAGGGCATCGGCCAGCGCAGTGAGTGACGACAGCCGGCCGTCACCCACTGCCCTGCTGCATGGGCGGATTACTTGCCGATCCAGCCATCCAGCAGGTCAGCGAACTCATCCGCGTGTTCCTCTTCCTGCGCGAGGATCTCCTCGAGGATGCGCTTGGTCGTGGTGTCCTTGTCACCGACGAAGTTGATCATCTCGCGATAGCTGTCGATCGCGATGCGTTCGGCAATGAGGTTCTCACGGACCATGTCACGCAGGTCGGTGCCTTCTTTGTATTCGGCATGCGACCGTGCGGTCAGCGTGTCGGGATTGAAATCCGGCTCGCCGCCCAACTGCACGATGCGCTCGGCCAACTTGCCCGCATGTGCCTGTTCCTGCTGCGCGTGTTCGAGGAATTCGGCCTTCACCGACTCGGCGAACATCCCCTTGGCGGTGAAGTAGTGGCGGTAGTACCGGAGCACGCACACGTATTCGGTGGCGAGGGCATCGTTGAGCAGTTTGATGACGGCCTTGCGGTCGGCACTGTAGGAATCGGTGATCGCCCCATCTTCCACATTGCGGCGCGCGTTCTCACGCAGTACCTGGCGGTCGCTGATGCCAGCGGGATGGGCGGGATGCGGTTGGTTGGCTGGCTTTGACATGGCTGGCCTTTTCTCCTTTCGGTGGGGGACGCGTGGTCGTCGACCTACGCGGGTAGCTGCTGCAGCACGTGGTCGGCGGAGGACACCTCGAACGCGCCCGGCGCATCGACCCATGCGCCACGGACGGTGCCGTCCTCCACGTAAAGGGCAAACCGGCGGGAGCGGGTACCCATGCCGGATGCACTCGCGTCCTGCTGCAGATCGAGTGCCCGGCTGAAGTCGCCATTGCCGTCGGACAACATCAACAGTCCGTCCGGCACGTTCTGGTCTTTTCCCCAGGCGTTCATCACGAAGGGGTCGTTTACCGCCATGCAGTACACCTCGATGCCACGCTGGCGGAACTCGGGAAAGCGCGTGACGAAGCCGGGCAGGTGCTGTGCCGAGCACGTCGGGGTGAAGGCCCCCGGGACGGCAAACAACACGACCTTGCGGTCCTCGAACAGGGCGCGGGTATCCAGTGTTTCGATGCCATCGCGGATACGCTTGAGTGTCACTTCCGGAATGCGGTCGCCGACGCGGATGCTCATGGGGTCTCCTTGCAGGCCTGCAGGGTAGGCAAGGCCGTGGAATGGCGGTGTCAACGGATTGAAAAACCGGCGTTGAGGCCCATCTGCCGAAACAGGCGCCGCCGGTGCAGCTGCTGACCGGCCCCGCACGCGGCTGCCGCTAGAATATGCATGGGTCGGCGCCCCCGGTGCCGACGGATCAATCGAGGTAGCACGATGGAATTCAAGGATTACTACGCCACCCTGGGTGTCGAGCCGACCGCAGGCGAGGCCGAGATCAAGACCGCCTACCGGCGGCTGGCACGCAAGTTCCACCCGGACGTCAGCAAGGAGGCCGGGGCGGAAGACACGTTCAAGGGCATCAACGAGGCGTACGAGGCCCTGCGGGATCCGCAGAAGCGCGCCGCCTACGATCAGTTGCGCGCGCAGGGCTACCGGCCTGGCGAAGAATTCAATGTGCCGCCGAACTACGGCGGTGGCGCAGGCTTCAATTTCGAAGAGGTATTCGGCGGTGGCGGCGCGGCCAACGGCGGCTTCAGCGACTTCTTCGAGAGCCTGTTCGCCCGCCAGCGCGGCGCCGGTGGCCGTGGGCCGGGCCCGGGGTTCAGCAGTGCCGGCCAGGCACCGCAGCGTGACACCCGGGCCAAGCTATCGGTGCCGCTGGAGGCCGCCTACAACGGCGATACGCTGCGCATCACCGTCAACGGGCGGCAGCTGGACGTGCGTGTGCCCAAGGGCATCAAGCCGGGGCAGGTCATCCGGCTGGGCGGGCAGGGCACCGACGGCGGAAATCTCCTGCTCGAAGTGGAATACGCCGCGCACCCGCAGTTCGAGGTCGACGGGCGCAACATCCTGTACACCCTGCAGGTGACCCCCTGGCAGGCGGCACTGGGCACCAGCATCAGCGTCCCCACGCTGGGCGGCGCGGTTGACCTGAAGATCGCGGCCGATTCCGATGCGGGCCGCAAGCTGCGCCTGCGCGGGCGCGGGCTGCCGGGTAATCCGGACGGCGACCAGATCGTGGAGTTGGAGATCGTCGCCCCGGCGGCCACCGACGAGGCCCAGAGGAAGGCCTACCAGAACCTGGCGAAGGCGTTCGGCGAATCGGTGTAAGGGTGCGTGGGGGGCCACGTCATCGCATTCGCGCTGCCGCTCCCACGCTTTGCTGCGCAAACCGTGGGCCCCGTCTCACCAGCATCCACACCCCGCCGCTTCGCCGCCGCCCCTGACTCAGGGGCTCCCTCCACCCGACGGATTATCGCTATCTGTAGCGCCGAGCCGTGCTCGGCGGAATGTCTCCGCCAACGGCCCGCTGCGCTCGCCGACCATGGGTCGGCGCTACCGCTTTTCTTTCTTTTCATACGCGGCGGGCGGCCACGGAACCTGTCAGGGGGCCGGGCGGTGGGGCTGGGCGGGGGCGTTGAGCGCCATGGATGGCGCGAAACGAGGCCCGCATGGATGCGGCTCTTGTCGTCCCCCGCCCAGCCCCACCGCCCGGCCCCAGCATGAGATTCGGCTCTTCAGCACACCGCGAGGGGGTCTCACCCGTTCGACCAGCCGTCAGGGCTGCCCGGCGAACACCCGCTCCAGCACCTCGGACAGCTCATCTTCCGAGAACGGCTTGGTGATGTACGCCTTCGCGCCTTGGCGCATGCCCCACATGCGGTCGGTGTCCTGATCCTTGGTCGTGACCAGGATCACCGGGATGTGCCGCGTGGATGCGTCGCGGGCCAGCGTGCGCGTTGCCTGGAACCCGTTGAGGTTGGGCATCACCACATCCATCAGGACCAGATCGGGCAGCGCGGCGCGTGCTGCTTCCACGCCCGCAGCACCGTCGGTGGCGGTCAGGATCTCGTGGCCGAGTTTTTCGACGATGCGCTGTATCCCCAACAGCTGCGACGGCGAATCGTCGACGATAAGGATGCGTGCCATGTTGTTCCCCAAGTGATGCCAGCAGTGTAGTGCGCCGCTCATGGCAGGGTGAAGCAAAGGCCGCACCGTCCGTCGCCCGCCTGCAACGTTCAGTCGATCCGCACGACCGTGCGCCCCGTCGATCCCCCGGCCAGCATTCCATCGAAGACCTCGGGCAGGTCGGCGAGCACCACTTCCCGTGTGCAGATGGCATCGAGGTGTGCGGGACGCCAGGCCGTGCCCAGCTGCGCCCAGACCTGTTCGCGGAGCGGGCGGGGTGCATTGGCCGAGGACACGCCAAGCAGTGACACCCCCCGCAGGATGAAGGGCATGACGGTCATCTCCAGCGATGGACCCGCAGCGAGACCGGCGCTGACCACGCTGCCGTAGGGTACTGTCTGGGCCAGCAGGCTGGTCAGCATCGTCCCGCCTGCACTGTCCAGGCCGCCGCCGAAACGCGCCGACTGCAGCGGCCCGGCATCCGCCAGGGCCTCACGCGGCAGCACCTCGGTGGCGCCCAGCGAGCGCAGCCAGTCGGCTTGGCCGGGCTTGCCACTGATCGCATGCACGGCATACCCCGCGCGGCTGAAGATATCCACGGCCAGACAGCCAACGCCGCCGCTGGCACCGGTCACCGCCAAGGGACCATGAGCGGGGGTGAGCCGGTTGTCCTGCATGCGCAGCAACGCCAGCGCGGCCGTGAATCCGGCGGTGCCGATGACCATCGCCTCGCGCGGGGACAGGCCGGACGGCTGCGCGATGACGGCGCTGGACTCCAGGCGCACGTACGGGCTGTAGCCCCCGTCGCGGGTCTCACTCAACCCACATCCGGTCGCCAGTACGGCATCGCCCTCACGCCAGGCCGGATCCGTGGAGGCGACCACCGTGCCGGCGACATCGATTCCTCCCACCAGCGGGAAGCGCCGCAGGATACGGCCCTTGCCCGTGCCGGCCAGGGCGTCCTTGTAGTTCACCGAGGACCAGTTCGCCCGCACCAGCACCTGCCCGGCGGACAGGTCATCCAGGCCTATCGATTCCAGGCCGCTACGATGGCCGTGGTCGTCCTGGTGGATACGGAAGGCGGTGAAAGACGCGGGGAGGGACATTGCAACGCTCGCTGACGGGGAAATATCACCTTACCCCCTTCCAATCCTCCTGATCCGCCCCATCTTGTAGAATCAGGGAAACCGGTACAAGGCTGGTGTCACGGGAAGGGCCCGTGGCGCGGCCCAATACAGATGGAGCGTGCATGGCCTGGAATACACCCGGCGGCAACAGGGACGGACAACGTCCCGAAGACAACCGGCGGGGGCCTTCCAAGCCCCGCGGCGGCGGATTTGGTGGTGGCTGGGGTGGGTTCCCGGGGCCGTTGAAGGAAATGTTCGATGGAGGCATCGTCCGCTGGATCGCGATCGCGGCGGTCCTGCTGTTGCTGTTCTCCAGCTTCCAGCTGATAGGCGAACAACAGCGGGGCGTGGTCCTGCGCTTCGGCCAGTTCTCGCGCATCCTGCAGCCCGGCCCGAACTTCAAGCTGCCGTGGCCGATCGAGTCGGTGACCAAGGTCAATGCCACGGAGATCAAGACGTTCTCGATCTCGGTGCCGGTGCTGACCCGCGACGAGAACATCGTCAACGTCTCGCTCAACGTGCAGTACCGCATCGACGACCCGCGCCTGTTCCTGTTCGGCACATTCGATGCCAACCAGGTACTGGAGCAGTCGTCGCAGAGTGCGGTGCGTGAAGAGGTCGGCCGTGCCGACCTGAACTCGGTGCTCAACAACCGCGGCCCGCTGGCGACGGCGGCCGAAACGCGCCTGCAGACCCTGCTGGCCGCGTACCGCACCGGTGTGACGGTGACCGGTCTGACCCTGCCTGACGCGCGTCCGCCGGAAGAAGTGAAGCCGGCCTTCGACGAGGTCAATGGTGCGCAGCAGGTCAAGGAGCGTCTGATCAACGAGGCGCAGGCCTATGCAGCGAAGGTGGTTCCGGAAGCGCGCGGCCAGTCCGCACGTACCCGTACCACGGCCGAAGGCTACAAGGCGGCAGTGGTCTCGCGTGCAGAGGGTGATGCCCAGCGCTTCACCCTGCTGCAGCAGCAGTACAAGAACTCGCCGGACGTGACCCGCAAGCGCCTGTGGCTGGAAACGGTGGAGCAGGTGCTGGCTGAAAACCGCAAGGTGATCGGTGGCGACAGCCGCCAGGTGCTGTACGTACCGTTCCCGGGTGAAACGCGCCCGACCGGTGCGGCGCAGCTGCCATTGACGAATCCGGATGTCGTGCTGCCTGCCGTGACCGGCAGTGCAACGACCGCTCCGCGTGATCCAGGTCGGCCGGTGGGCCGTCCGACGGGTCGACCGAACGGCCGTGAGGAGGGCAGCCAATGAGGAGTTCACTGTGGATCGGCCTGGTGGTCGTGATCCTGTTCGGCCTGCTGGGTTCGGTGTTCGTGGTCCGTGAGGACCAGACCGGCATGGTGCTGAATCTGGGCCGTGTGGTCCGTGCGGACATCAAGCCGGGCCTGCATTTCAAGGTGCCGCTGGTGGAAAGCGTGCGCGTGTTCGATCGCCGTTTCCAGGTGCTCGACACGGCACCGGCGCGGTATTTCACCGCCGAGCAGAAGGATGTCAGCGTTGACTTCTTCGCCATCGGGTACATCTCCAACGTGGGCGATTATTTCCGCGCCACCGGTGGCGATCCGCGCGTGGCCAATGCCCGCCTTGCACCGATCATCACCGACTCGCTGCGCAACCAGATCAACTCGCGTTCGTTGACCGAGCTGGTATCGGGTGACCGCAGCGAACTGATCGCCGATCAGCTGACCGGCATCAACGAGGCGGTGAAGGGCCTGGGCATGCAGATCATCGACCTGCGCATCAAGCAGATCGACCTGCCGACCGACAGCCAGGTGATCAATGATGTGTACGAGCGCATGCGTGCACAGCGCAAGCAGGAAGCCGCGAAGCTGCGGGCGGAAGGCGAGGAACAGGCGCTGACCATCCGTGCCCAGGCCGATCGTGAGGCCACGGTGCTGGTGGCCGTTGCCGAGCGTGATGCCCAACGGATGCGAGGCGAGGGCGATGCCGATGCCACGCGCATCTACGGGCAGGCGGGTTCGGCCGATCCCTCGTTCTACGCGTTCACGCGCAGCCTTGAGGCATACCGCAACTCGTTGACCGATGGTAATGGCGTGATCGTGCTGGACAAGAATGATCCGTTCCTGCAGTACCTGAAGAGCGACAAGTAAGTTCTGTAGTTGCTTCGTACGGGGCCCGGCATGTCCGGGCCTCGTGCTTTTCGTGGAGTTCAAACCGGATGAAAGACCTGTTCGCCGCGCTGTGCCTGGTGGCCGTGCTGGAAGGTCTGCTGCTGTTCGCCGCGCCGCTGGCGTGGAAGCGCATGGCCGCGCGCCTGCTGGACCTGCCCGGTCCGGCGCTGCGCAGTTTTGGCGGACTGGTGTTGCTGGCGGGCTTGAGCCTGCTGTGGTGGGTGCGGCACTGACACGCACCCTACTGACACGCACCCCACTGCCAGTTCCCGCTCATTGACGCATGCGTCCCTATGACGCCTGACGCACCTTCACTAGGGTTGGAGCTTCCTGGTCAGGAGGTGGAACGATGCCGATTGCAGTGGGGGATGTTCGCGCACGTCAGGGGAACAATGAGGTCGCGAGGGAAGCGCACCGCCAGCCCGTTTCAGGGCGTGCAGGCCGCATGCCGAAACGAGTGCCCGGCCTTGGCTTTGTCGGCAACCGGTCCTGGGATCTGCGCAGCGCGCTGACGCTGGGCACGGTCGTGTTGCTGGCAGGGCAGCAGGCGGCGTCACTGGGGGCGCGGGCCGGCATGCGGCGAGACGATACGGCCCTGCCACCGAGGCCCCCACCGGCGGGGTCATCCCTGCGGGCCGCCGTGCGCCCGCACTCCGTGCGCTGCGTGCCTGCCGCTGCACCGACACCTGCCGCACCACTTCCGCAGGCCTTCCACCCGGATCTGTTCAACCCGTTGGTGCAGCCGCTGGAAATGCTCGCCAATGCCGAAGCGCTCGCGGTGGCCGAAGAGAGCGGCGGCGCCGGCAGTTCACTGCTGTGGCAAGGCATCGCCGCGTGGTTCGCCACCCCCTGCGGCCAGCTCGACAGCTACGTCAACGGCTTCTGGAAACTGCAGCACCCACCGGGCCGTGAGATCCCGACCCGCTTCGCGGAAATGCGTCATCACGCCAGCGAGTCGTTGCTGCCGCTGGCGCAGCAGGCATCCACTGCAGCGGGGGGCGCCGAGGCCGCACTTGCCGCAACCTGGGCCGCCGCCGCCGATCCGGCGGGCCGGGGATGGTCGCATTTCCGGCCGCAGCGCGATGCCATTGCCGCGCTCGCCAGCCGAGCCGACATCGAGCACCACATATGCCAGGGCATGCTGCGAGGGCAGGAGTCGGTGCTCGGCCTGCAGCGCTTCTTTCTCAACGGCGTGCTGGCCGCAGGTTTCGCGCTTGGCAGCCCGGATGGTGCGGTGTACGGCCTGCCCCCTTCGCATCCCGATGTGCTGGCTTACCGTGATCGCATTGCCGACCTGCTGCGCACGTCCGGCATGGCGCCCACCGACGCGGCTGCGGCCGCAGACACGGTGCTGGAGATGGAGCGCACGCTGGCCCACGCCCCTGTGCAGGTGAATTCCTACACGCTTACCCAAGCCGAGGCGGCGCTGCCGGGTTTTGCCTGGCAGACCGTCTGGCAAACGCTGGGCCTGGATCCGATGACGTCGCTGTACATCACCATGGAGAGTTGCAGGAAGCTTGACGTGATGCTGCAACGGCGCCCGCTTGCCGATTGGCGGGCATTCCTGCAGTACCACCAGGCGCGTCGCGCACAGGGGTATCTGCTGGGGAGTGTCGAACCGCCAGCGCGGTTGAAACAACTGGATGAAAGCCGCGGCGGCAGGTTGCTGCTCAGTGCGTGGTACAGCCAGCGCATGGCACCGGCGCTGACCGCGCCGGCGTTGGCGATGTTCGATGCGATCCGCCAGGTGTTCATTGAAGAACTGGCAATGTCCGCGTTGCCCGATGCGGACCGCGCCTCGCTGCACGCCGCGCTCGAAGCCGTCCAGCTGGTATTCGACGACGCAGGCCAGCAGGTTCCCTGGGACGGATTCATCGGCTCGGCCTCGCACCTTGCCAACATGCAGGCGCTGGACGCGCTCGCGACCCGCAACGATCTGTCCATCATTGAAGGCCCCACCGATTCCCTCCTTGCGGGACCTGCGCATCACCTCTCGCTCGGGACGAACGTGATCGACGAACGGGTCGTGCTTTCGCCGGCGCTGCTGGGCAGCCTTGAGCACCTTGGTTCATCCCGTGAGGAGCGCTGGGGCTTGCTGGGTTTCATGCTGGGGCATGAGATCGCGCACCTGCTGGGCGAAGCGCGCGACCTGAGCCCCGAGGCGGAAGCGCTGATGGCACGCGAAGACACCGCCATCCGACAACGTATCGGGGACATGTGGATAGACCACACCCATCTGAACGCCACGCGCGTGCAGGAAGAAGCCGCGTGTGACCTGCGCGGTATCAGTGGGGCGCGACGCGCCGGGCAGGCCGAGGCCGAGGCGGCAGGGGAGTCGTACGATCTACAGCGCTTTTTTCTTGCCGCCGCAGGCCTGCACGCCGCCAATCCCACCGAGCGGCAACTGCGGCGGCAGGTTGCCGAAGATGACCACCCGCCGGGCCCGTTTCGCGCGGGGTTGGCCCGATTCGTGCAGGGCTTCGACAGCGCCTTCGGTTGCACGCCGCGCCCCGCCCAGCCCTTCGAGTATCTATTCCCCGTGCGCGACGCTGCCGCCGGTACGACCGACCCCAACCGTGGCTGACCCGTACCCCGGCCGGGGTGGCACCTGCCCCCTGAAACCCGGATAATGCACAAAAGCCGGACGGGCCCTCCCGTTCGGCTTTTTCTGTGTCCGGGACCTTCCTTCGCTGGCGCCTCCCCGTTGGAGCCGCCATCCCGCGCTGGCCTGTCCTGCCACGGTTTACCCGTCAGCGGCCCCGATGGCCGCACACAATTCGAGGAGCCCGTCATGGGTCAGTCTGTCGTAGTGCTTGGTGCCCAGTGGGGCGATGAAGGCAAGGGCAAGATCGTCGATCTGCTCACCGAGGAAATCGGTGCCGTAGTACGTTTCCAGGGCGGCCACAATGCCGGCCACACGCTGGTCATCAACGGCAAGAAGACCGTGCTGCACCTGATCCCGTCGGGCATCCTGCGTCCTGATGCGCTGTGCCTGATCGGCAATGGCGTGGTGATCTCCCCGGCCGCGCTGCAGAAAGAAATCGCCGAGCTGGAAACCTCCGGCGTGGAAGTGCGCTCGCGCCTGAAGATCTCCCCGGCGGCACCGCTGATCATGCCGTACCACATCGCCCTGGACCAGGCGCGCGAACGCGCTGCCGGTGGCAAGGCGATCGGCACCACCGGCCGTGGCATCGGCCCGGCATACGAAGACAAGGTGGCGCGTCGCGGCATCCGCATCGCCGACCTGCATTACCCGGCGCAGCTGGAAGAGCTGCTGCGCACCGCGCTGGATTACCACAACTTCGTGCTGACCAAGTACCTGGGCACCGATGCCGTCGATTTCCAGCAGACCTTCGATGAAGCGCTGGCCTTCGGCGAGTACGTGCAGCCGATGAAGTCCGACGTGGCCGGCATCCTGCATGACCTGCGCAAGCAGGGTAAGCGGGTGCTGTTCGAGGGTGCGCAGGGCGCGCTGCTGGACATCGACCACGGCACCTATCCGTACGTCACCAGCTCCAACACCACCGTCGGTGGTGCACTGGCCGGTGCCGGCGTCGGCGCTGATTCCATCGACTACGTGCTGGGCATCGCCAAGGCCTACGCAACGCGCGTGGGCGGTGGCCCGTTCCCGACCGAACTGGACGACGAAATCGGCCAGGGCATCCGTGACCGCGGCGCGGAGTACGGTGCGTCCACCGGTCGCCCGCGTCGTTGCGGCTGGATGGACATCGTGGCGCTGAAGCGCGCGGTCGCCATCAATGGCATCAGCGGCCTGTGCATCACCAAGCTGGACGTGCTGGATGGCATGGAAAAGCTGAAGATCTGCATCGCTTACGAATACCGTGGCAAGCGTACCGAGTACGCGCCGCTGGACGGGCAGGGCTGGGAAGAGTGCACGCCGGTGTACCTGGAGTTCCCGGGCTGGACCGAGAACACCCACGGCATCACCACCTGGGACGACCTGCCGCCGGCCGCACGCGCCTACCTGCGTTCGCTGGAAGAGCTGGCCGGTTGCCCGATCAGCATCGTGTCCACCGGCCCGGACCGCGACCACACGATGGTGCTGCAGGACCCGTTCGCCTGATCCCAGGCAATGACGCGGTAGCGCCGAGCCCTGCTCGGCGGGCTTCACACGGAGGGCGTGGCGACCAGCGGTCGTCACGCCCTCTGCCGTTTTACACGTCGGCCCTGCAGCATGTAGCGACGTGCGACATAAACGCTCCAATAGCGCGTAAGTGAGAGATTTCGGACCCTGGAAGGATCGAACGCCCCGGCGCAGGTGCATGTCTTTGTAGAGATTACGATGAGTGGCACGACTGCATGTGCGTTTCTACGTTCTCTGAATGTCGATCGCCACGGCTCTATTCATGTAGTCCACAGATAAGTGAAATCGCACTCGAGCACCCACTCCGACTGCCAGGACCTCCTCATCTGCTACCCCGGTGACGTGGAAGAATATTTCCTCACCCTCGGTTGTTCTGATGAAGCCGAACTTTTGACTGCTGTGTATGCGCGCTATCGTGCCCCTAATTGAGAGGTCAAGCTCTCCGCCGATGCTGCTGGCGGAGTTTACGGTTTCATGCTCGGAGCATTTGGTGTCTATCCAAAGCAGCGCTTCCTCAGCCTTTACATGATGCGGAGATCCAGGTTGGACGGAATTTCTAGAAAGAATGCATGATCGTCGCACTCTCGCCAATCGTTCATACATTTTAGGGTCAGGGTAGATGATGTCGTCGAAGTACTCCTTCAAGCTATGGAGGGCGTCGATTGCCTTCATTGGCTCCTGATTCTGCGAGTGGAAGTCGGCGGTCCGGCAATACATCTGGATCTGAAGATCGACGATTTTGGTTCGAACTCTTTCATGACAGTCTGGAGTTTTGGATAGCTCGTCAAGTATCGCGCTCGCTTCGTCAAAGCGCGCCAAGTAGAGGCAACACCGCGCATATTCTAGTTTTGGTTCAGGACTGAGGGGGGCGAGTTTCATTGCGATTGCAAGCTGCTCCGCAGCCTTTTCGGCATCACGCAAGTCTCTGAGCAAGAATCCGGCGAACATTGTTCGAGCATTTGGGGCTTCCGGTTCGGTCGCAATCGCGCGCTCATAGCTGTCGTACGCTTCGCTCGCATTGCCCATGAGCGCATTAATCCACCCCTCCACGCGAAAGCACTCATAAAAATCTGGTGCAAGTATTTTCGCCTTTTCGACCAGCTTCAGCGCATCCTCAAAATCACGATCCTTCGCAAAACTAAGCGCATCTTTCAGATGTTTCGCGATAACCCAGTCACTCCTGCTTCTAGTGTGTACTGTGTAAGGTGATAGCGGATTTCGGATTGCCGCCTTTTTCTGCTCTTCCCCGGCGCTAACTAGTTTATTCTTGAGTGCAATAAACTGCAGTTGCCTTTCCTTTCCTGCGGGATAAAATTTTGTGAGGTAAGCTCGGGCTAATTGGGATAGTTCGTAACTGCTTTCGTAAGTATTGCCCAGGTGGGAGCTCGTCATGATGAACATGTTTGTTCTCATGAGTTCCTGTACGCCACGTAGCAGATTGCCCTCATCAATTTGAGTTAAATATGATAGTTCAGCGACTGTGTAGCTGCCGCCGAGCGAGAGTAATGCGCGGACTATCGATTTGGCGTCATCGCTGATCTGGTCAAATACATTTGATAGGCAGAACTTGAGGAATAGAGATTCGTCAGCTAGCACTTCTTCGGGTCGCTTTCCGGTCTGTACTGCAGAGACAAACCACTTGATGTGAAGTGGGTTGTTTCTCATTCTCTTGCAATAGTTAGAAAGGCGCTCGTTGGATGCGCTTGTTAGCTTATTGTTGCCGCGAGTCTCTGCGGTTGCACGAAGCAGTTGAACCGCTTCTATGTCTGAAAGTCCCTGTAGCTGCACAGGAAACTCGAAGGCCCCAAGTCCGATTCGAGTGGTTATAAGGATTTTGCTGCCGAACGGTAGATCCTCAAGTACATCTTTAAGTCGGTGGTCCAGGACCGTTTCGAGATTATCAATGATCAAAAGAATCTTGAAGGTATTTAAGAGCTCCTTAAGGTCAGATATGGCGTCCTTTTGTTCTGAGTTCCCGCCAAGAACCTCAATCGCCGCCTCCATAAGACCTAATGATGAATTGATTGCTCCCTTTATTCTGGATATTTCGTTCGCGGTCAGCTGGGTGGCCTTTGCTGTTACGAATATGATTGCCTCAAACTCAAATTTTTTTGAATCTAGAATCTCGTAGGCTGCTTTGAGTGCTAGTGATGTTTTTCCAAGGCCGCCCTCACCAACAACTGTGATCACAGGGTACGGGCCTGAGCAGGCTTTGAGCAGATTGCTTAAGACCTGCTTTCTGCCGATGAATCCAGTCTCATCGAAGTCAGCAAGCGGAAGGTTGTGTAGTATCTTCGTTGGTTCCGTGTAAGGAGGGATGGATAGTTTTAGGACCTGCTCGGGATTCCGTTCTAGACCATCGCGAGCTGAGAGTAGATGTGGCCAATGCTGTGGCTCGCGAAGCAAGACTCGTGCTAAATCCGATGTGCGAGCTAGGTCGTCAAATTCCAGTGGTCTGGAATGCATTACGCGATTGCGAATGAGGCTGAGGCGTTCAAACTCCGAGTGCAGCGATCTAACTTGGTCAGCATATCGCTCTGGCATGATCGATTGATGTCGCCTGCTAAGTGAAAGTACATCTCCAAAATCGACATAGTCGAGAAGTACAGATACCTCCGGTGATGCCACGTCGCCGATGGGCTCGGCGCCCGCTCTATTTGCAGCTGTATCAAGCAGCTCTTTGCCGAAAAACTCTGCCGGAGATTTGGCATTGCCTGCAAAGCGCTGCAGGACATCGCGCATATCGATTTCGATGCTTGATATTAGCGAATACAGGGTTAACCTACTTAGGCTGGCGGGCATTTGGAAGTAGTCCTTAGGTTTGTTCGTGCGCTGGCTGGCTGATTACTGGGGTCATTGCAGGGTTCTTAAAGATGATTCAGCCCTCACCGTGACAGGGTACTCGCCATTCATCGGCTGGGCACGAAGATACTTGAGTAGGTCAATGCACTGAAGAAGGTTCATTGCTCAAGGTTTCGCACGGATCCGATTCTGCGGCGAGGCGATGATAACTGATGTCGGTTAATGAGCGACGCTTTCATGCGCCCGTCAGGTCCTTCACATGCCATGCTTCACGGGATACGGCGTATGGCTCGGGTCCTAGAGGCGAGTGGCGCTGTCAGCTAGCGTATGCGAATGTGCGCTTGGTGAGGTTCTGGATTGCTTCGAATCAAAGCCGCGCGTGCTCGATAGTCCCGTGCTAAGCGAGGCTGTCGGTCACTGATATAGGTATGTGTCGTTTTGCACATTTGCCCATAGCCCCGGCGCAATTTGCGATCAATAATAGAAAGGCTGGAATCAACAATTCCAGCCGGGATTGGCATTCCGTTAGTTTTCAAATCACCATCTCTGTTGTGGCCCTTCGGGGACGGCGGAGAATGCATCGTCCTGCCGGCTTACGGCGGGCGGTGCGTGGGGATCCTTACCCGATCCGCCGGTTTGATGGTGATTGAAAGCTCCGGTATGCCAACCCGCACCGTCCGCCACCCCGCATCCTGCGGGTGGCCACAGCGAAGGACAGGCATTCCATGGGTGAATTCTCTCCCCCCGGCGCACGGCTCCATGCCCTCATCGGCGATGCCGTGCTCGATATCCCGCGCCACTTGGCCGAGCGTCTGGAAACAACCCTCAAAGCACAGGGCATGGGCGATCCCACCCCCGCGCTGATGGCCCATCTCACCCTGGCGAAAGTGCGGACGGTACGCTGTGGGAAGAGGAAGGCCTGGGGCTGGGGCGCTGCGGTGATCTGGCGCTGGCCAGTCGCAGCCTGCAGGGGCTGCACGGCATCCTGCAGATTCTGCACGCTGCCCATCTGACCCGGCAGCACGCCGGGCCGGAGCAGCAGCTTGGCGATCATCTGCAGGGCGCGCTGCTGCAGGCCGGACGGCAGCTGGCCCAGACCGCCTGCGACGCCGTGCATGGGCGGCGTTGAGTGCGCGGGCCCCGCCGAAGGGTCTGTACACCAGCGCGCCTCGAAATGATCGCCGTGGTCCTGGCGTCGGTGGCCGTCGTGGCGTCGTTGTTCGGGCTCGGGGTGCTCTACGGGGTGATCGGGTGACCCTGCGCACGCCGCCGTCGCTGTTCGTGCACGGGCGGTTTACAGCGAGCTGTCCACCCTCGGACCAACCACCGACGCGAGACCGCCCCATGAACACGAAGACGCTGCAGGACCTGGCCAAGAAGATGGCCGACATCGATTTCGTCATGCTGCAGACGATCACCGACGGCGGTGAACTGGCGGCCCGGCCGATGAGCAACAACGGCGACGTGGACTACGACGGCGACAGCTGGTTCTTCACCTATGAAAACACGCGCCTGGTCGCCGACATCCGGCGCGACCCGAAGGTCGGGTTGTCGTTCACCGGCGCGAAGTCCCTGCTGGGCAAGCCGCCGATCTTCATTGCCGTGCAAGGGCACTGCCATCTGCATACCGACAAGGCCACCTTTGCCGAGCATTGGGTGGACGACCTTGAGCGCTGGTTCGAGCAGGGTATCGATACCCCCGGCATCGTGTTGCTGCACGTCCGCGCCGCTCGCCTCACGTGGTGGGACGGCGAAGAAAACGGCGAAATCACGATCTGACACTGGTAGCGCCGACCCACGGTCGGCGAGCGCAGCGGTGCTCGGCGGAACCCGTCCGCTGAGCACCGCTCGCGGCGCTAGCGTGCGGTCAGCAGCGGATACGGATTGATCGACTCGCCCTTCCACCACTGCTTTTCAGGCCCCAACAGGTGGATCTCGAAGTGCAGGTGGGGCGCGTCTTTGTTCGCGTTGCCGGTGCTGCCGACATACCCGATCACCTCGCCCCGCTTGATCTGCTTCTTCTCCGCCAAGCCATCCGCATACCGCTGCAGATGCGCGTAGTAATAGCAATGCACACCGTCGGGGTCGAACTGATACATCGTCAGCCCTCCTTTATCGCTGTCGAACAGCTTTTCGACCTGGCCATCGGCCACCGCCAGCACGGGCGTGCCTTCCGCCGCCATGATGTCGATCGCATCATGCACCCGGCCTTCGCTCCGGGCGTCGGTAAACGTGTCCTGCAACTGCGATGGCTGGATACCTTGGACCGGCAGCAGCAGGCCACTGCCCGACGCCACCGACGCAGGCGGCGGCATGGCAGACGCGCTCGCCACGGGCGGGGCAGTAACCGGCGGTGCGCCTGCCACGGGGACCGCCTCGGGCGCGACCGCGCCCGGTACGCCGGCAGCCGCCGTCTCAGGGTCGGCGATCACGGTCGCCGGATCCACGGGCGCGATGTCCACCGCATCGCCCCGCGTGTCGAACAGCCACCAGCCGACGCCGATGCCTACCACCAGCCCCACTGCAATCAACGGCATCACGCGCATGCGGTCACTCCTGCATCACGACAGTCAACGACGGTCCCACGGCATCGGCAACGCGCATCGCATCCCAGTTCGTCATGCGTACGCAGCCGTGCGATTCCGTTTTGCCGACGTGGCCCGGCTCGGGGGTACCGTGCAGCCCGTAATGCGGCTTGGAGATGTCAATCCAGACCACGCCCACCGGATTGTTCGGGCCCGGCGGCAGCGTCTGCTTGGTATCGCCCTTTTTTGCGTCCCAGAACAGCTTCGGGTTGTAGTGGAAGGTGGGGTCACGCGCTACGCCAAGAATCTTCCATTCACCGATCGGCAGCGGATCGTGCTGGCTGCCGGAAGACACCGGAACCTGCGCCAGTACCTTCCCTTGGTCGTCAAGCAACTGCAGGGTGGAGTCCGATTTGTCGATCAGTATCTTCGCTGCCTTGGGCAGCGCGCCGCTGCCGATATTCGGTACCTGGATCGTGGCGCCCGCTTGGCCGAGGTTGATGCCGGGGTTGAGCGCTTTCAGCAGCGCCGGCGATGCGTGGAAGCGCTCACCCAGTGCCTCTTCCACCGTGCCGAAGCCCAGGGCCTTCAATTTCGCCTGTGCGGCAGGGCCCTTCGGGGTGGGCTGGAACGGCCCGGCCACATCTTCTGCGGTCAGCGTGTAGCGCGTGAGCATGTTGGTGCTGTCGGCCTGCAGGGCCGTCCACGTTTCATCGTCCAGCTCACCGGTGACCTTCAGCCCATGGGCGGCCTGGAAACCCGACACTGCGCGACGCTGGTTGGATCCGACCTCGCCATCGATCTGACCGGGCGAGAAGTTGGCGCGGTCCAGCAGCACCTGCGCATGCAGCGGCGAGCGTGGCTCGATGTTCACCGGCTCGCTGGCCGGCGCTTGGGTGGGGGCGGCGGCGGCGGGCGCCTGGGCCATGGCGAACGGCGCGGCGGTCAGGCCCATGCAGGCGGCGAGCAGGCAGGTGAGGCGGAGGCGCTTGGGCATCATGGATGTTTTCCTTCATCGAATACCCCCACCATGCCCGTTATGCATGCGCAGCCGCCGTGAAAACCATGAGGCATCCCTGAGTACACCGATGCGCTTGTCTGCCGGACACTGAAACGGCGGTGGCATCGCTGCCACCGCCGTCGAGTCAACACAGGTCTCGAATCAGCAATCGGGTCACGCCGTCATCCGGTGAACGGCGGGGCCTGGATCGTGCTGCTCTGAGGGGGTCAGGCCAGCAGCCGCAGCTTGGGCTCGCGCGCCCACTGGCGGGTGGATGCAGCGGCGACGAACGCCTCCGCGTCTGCTGCATTGACGATGCCCGGATCAGTACCCACGCGGGCCGCCTTCAACAGCGCGGTGCCACCTTCGTCGCTCGCAATTGCTTTCAGGTGGGCCCAGGCATTGCTGACGAAATCGATGGCAGCCGATTCCTTCGACAACGCCCGGCCCGCATCGGCCGTCAGCACGACCGCTACCGCATCGAACACGACCGATGGCGTACCGGCGAGCTGTCCATCGGCCGCTTGGCGCTTGCCATCGCTGAGCACCCCGCCGCCGACTTTCGGCGCTACCAGTTTCACGTCGGCGCCGGCCTTCTGTGCCGCCTTCCGGAGCGCGGCAATGGTGCCCGCATCGGATCCCTGATCGAACAGGATGCCGATGCAGCGGCCCTGCAGGCTCTCCTTGCCGCGACCGATGGTGCGCACTTCCGGTGCCTTCGGCATGTCCTGCGCCGGAATGGCGGTGGGGGCGGCGTCGGGCAGGTCGTCCATGCCCAGCCCATCGGCAACGCGCTTGGCCAGCGACTCATCGATGTTCAGCACGTGGCTGACGACGCGCTCGCGGATGTAGCCGGTCTCCACCTTGGACAGCTCGAAGACCAGCGCGGAGGCGAGATGTGCCTGCTCCGGTTTTTCCAGACTGCGGAAGAACATGCGGGCCTGGCTGTAGTGGTCGGCAAAGCTGTCCGCGCGGGTCCGGCCCTTGCGCCCGTCATCGGGCGTTGCATGGCTGCGGAAGCCAGCCGGGGTCTGCCGCGGGCTGTCGCCTTCCAGCGAGCTCGGATCGTAGGCGACGCGGCCCTTGGGAATCTGCATCTGCATGTGGCCATCGCGCTGGTGGTTGGCGAAGGGGCATTTCGGCGCATTGACTGGGATCTGGTGGAAGTTCGGCCCGCCCAGGCGAATCAGCTGGGTATCCAGATACGAGAACAGACGGCCCTGCAGCAGCGGGTCGTTGCTGAAATCGATGCCAGGCGGCACGTTCGCCGGGCAGTAAGCCACCTGCTCGGTTTCGGCGAAGAAGTTGTCCGGCCAGCGATCCAGCACCATGCGCCCGATCACCTGCAACGGCACCAGCGACTCGGGAATGATCTTGGTGGAATCCAGATGGTCGAACGGGAACGCATCGGCCTCTTCTTCAGTGAACAGCTGAACGGCCAGTTCCCATTCGGGGAAGTCGCCACGCTGGATCGCTTCGAACAGATCGCGGCGCTGGAAGTCATTGTCAGCGCCCTGCAGCTTCAGCGCTTCGTCCCATACCGTCGACTGCAGGCCGAGTTTGGGGCGCCAGTGGAACTTCACGAACGTGGAGTTGCCGGCCTCGTCGAGCAGGCGGAAGCTGTGGATGCCGAACCCTTCGATCATCCGCAGCGAACGCGGAATGGTGCGGTCGCTCATCGCCCACATGATCATGTGCATGGATTCGGGCATCAGCGAAACGAAGTCCCAGAACGTGTCGTGGGCGCTGGCCGCCTGCGGAAAGGCACGGTCCGGCTCCATCTTCACCGCGTGGATCAGGTCGGGGAACTTCAGCGCATCCTGGATGAAGAACACCGGGATGTTGTTGCCCACCAGGTCCCAGTTGCCTTCGGTGGTGTAGAACTTGACCGCGAATCCGCGCACGTCACGCGGCGTATCGACCGACCCGGCGCCGCCGGCCACCGTGGAGAAGCGCGTGAACACCGGCGTCTTCACGCCGACTTCGGTCAGGATCTTGGCGCGGGTGAACTTGCCCAAGGAACGGGTCAGTTCGAAGTACCCGTGGGCGGCGCTACCGCGCGCATGGACGATGCGCTCCGGGATGCGCTCATGATCGAAGTGGGTGATCTTCTCGCGCAGCAGGAAATCTTCCAGCAAGGTCGGGCCCCGTGGGCCTTGGCGCAGCGAGTTCTGGTTGTCCGCGATCGGGATGCCCTGGTTGCTGGTGAGCACCGGATGCGAACCGCCTGCCAGCTGGTGCAGCTCATCACCGGTACCGCGCTCTTCGCGGGGGGCGTCTTCGGATGGGGCGGTCGAGGCGGATGCGCGCTTGCCGGATGGCTTGCTGGCGGCCATGGGAGGTCTCCTGGAGGGTGGGCGGGGCTTTTTCCCTTCGACCATGGCCCGACGGGTGTTAATCCACGGTCCCGTGCGGGTGAACGCGCAGGGAAAATGGCGCTCGGTTATGCTGTGCGCATGCGTGTTGAACCCGCCGAAATCGAAGCCCTCTTTGACGCCATTCCCGATGTGCTCTTCTTCATGAAGGACTGCGACGGGCGTTATACGCACATCAACCAGACCATGCTGCGGCGCCTCGGATTAAAGTCGCGCAAGGAGGTCATCGGCCGCACCGCGGCGGAAATCTACCCGACAGGCCTGAGCGCAGACTACGCCGACCAGGACACCCGGGTGCTGGGCGGGGCGGTGATCGAAAACCTCATGGAACTGCATCTGTTCGCCAACCGCGAGCCGGGTTGGTGCCTGACCTGCAAGCGGCCCCTGGTGGTGGACGGGCGCATCCAGGGCCTGATCGGCATTTCCCGCGATCTGGGGCAGAAGCACAGCTTGGGAGCGCAGTACGAGCACCTGCGCCTGGCACTGGCCCATCTCAACGCGCACTACGCTGAAAACGTGCGCATGCAGACGCTTCTGGACATCACCGGGTTCTCGTTGTCCAAGCTGGAGCGCAGCTTCCGCAAAGTCTTCCAGATGACGCCGCAGCAGGTGCTGACCCGGCTGCGGATCCAGATGGCCATGCACCTGCTGCATGGAAATGACAGCATCGCCAGTATCGGCCAAGCCTGTGGCTTCAGTGACCAAAGCGCCTTCACCCGCAAGTTCAAGGCCGAAACGGGTGTCTCGCCGCGTGCCTATCGGGCCCGGATCGCCGAACTGGCCGGCGGCTGAGCAGGCAGGCCATCCGGCCTATCCCGTCCGCGCGCTGGACAGGGTAATGTGACGGCCTTGTTGCCGCACACGTGCCCTTCGATGCCTGACAACCCGACCCCCGCTTCCACAGCCTCGACCACCACGCGCCTTGGCCATGCGCTCAAGCCCCGCCAGCTGATCATGATGGGACTGGGCAGCGCCATCGGCGCGGGCCTGTTCCTCGGCTCCGGGGTCGGCGTGCAGCTGGCAGGCCCGGCCGTGCTGTTGTCGTATCTGGTTGCCGGCGCACTGGTGATCATCGTGATGAACGCGCTGGGCGAGATGGCGGCGAACAAGCCGACCAGCGGCGCGTTTTCGGTGTACGCCGCCGATGCGCTGGGTGCGACCGCGGGCGCCACGGTGGGCTGGCTGTGGTGGGTCCAGCTGGTGATCGTGATCGCGGCCGAAGCGGTAGGCGCGGCCGGTCTGCTGGCGACGGTATGGCCCGGTCTCTCCGTTCCGATGGCAGCCCTTGCCTTCATGGTGTTCTTCACCGCGATCAACCTGCTGGGCGTGAAGAACTTCGGCGAGTTCGAGTTCTGGTTCGCGATCCTCAAGGTGGCCGCGATCCTCGGCTTCATCGCCATCGGTGCGGCCCTGCTGCTGGGCTGGCTGCCGAACGCGATCTCGCCGGGCCTGTCCAACTTCACCGCCAATGGAGGGTTCGCGCCTACCGGTCTGGCGGGTGTGGGTGCGGCATTGCTCGTGGTGATCTTCGCCTTCGGCGGGACCGAGATCGTAGCGGTGGCTGCAGCCGAGACCGAAGACCCCGAGCGCAGCATCGCGCGCGCCATCCGTACGGTGGCGTGGCGGATCCTGGTGTTCTACATCGGCTCGCTGAGCGTCATCATCGCGGTGGTGCCGTGGACCAGCGAGGCGTTGAAGTCGCCGTTTGCCGCCGTGTTGGAAGCGGCCAATATTCCGGGCGCCGGTACCGCCATCACCCTGGTTGCGGTGATCGCCCTGCTGTCAGCGCTCAATGCCAATCTGTACGGGGCATCGCGGATGATCTTCTCGCTGGCGCAGCGCCGTGAAGCGCCCGCCGCGCTGGGGCGTGCAGACCGCCGCCAAGTGCCGATACTCGCTGTGCTTGCCAGCGTCCTGTTCGGCTTCGCCGCTACGGTCATGGAGCTGCTGTTCCCGACCAGAGTGCTGCCGGTGCTGTTGAACATCGTCGGATCGACCTGCCTGCTGGTGTGGACGATTTCGCTGGCGTCGCAGCTGGTGCTGCGTCGACGTGCGGATCGGGCGGGGCTGTCATTGCCGTTCCGCATGGCGGCTTTCCCGTGGTTGACGGGGCTGGCGTTGGCGATCCTGGCACTGATCTTCGCTTTGCTGTTGTATGGCGAACAGACGCGCCTGCAATTCCTGTCCATGGTGGTGCTGACTGCCTTCATTGCCAGCTGCAGTGCGCTTGCCCGACGCATCCGGGCCGGACTTCGCTGATCTCGACGCAGCACCCATTCTGCAATCCGCGTCGGCGCGATCGATGCACCGGCCGCGCCTGTGCGGGCGCTCAATCCGCCTGCGGTTGGGTCGCCACAACCGTTGTATCGCGCGTGTCGATACACCGCTTGTAGGCAACCCCGCAGATCAGCCAGTTGCCGGTCTTTGCGACGCATTTTACGAACTCGGCGCCGCAGGTCACCGGATTTCCGGTTGGGACGACCTATGCGTGAGCGGTGGCAACGGCAATGGCGCTGACCAGCAACAGACTGCTGGCGAGAACTCGGATGTTCATGGATTTTCCTCTTCGTCGCAGCGGCCCAAGGGACTCAGGGGGCCAGTGAAACCGGGAGTGCGACACGGCTGCCGCTGGCGAGGCATTTGCGCAGTTCGAGCGAGCAGCTGATGAAGTCGCGTCCATCTAGGTAATAGCATTGGAAGAAGGCCTTGGCGCAATCGATTGAACCAGCGCTTGGCTCAGCAGGCTGGGCCAGTGCAGGTAGCGATACGGCAAAGGTCATGGCGACAGCCAGAGCAGCGCTCTTTATGACGGACATGTCAGATCCTGTTTGAAGTTGGTCGGATGGGGACCGCGTTGCTGAAGAGAGCACGGGAGCATTCGCGCCCGTGCCCTTGGGCTTCAGTCCTCGCGGCGATCGGCGATTGAAGTCGAGGCACTGTCTGAGGTCAGGCACTTCACGAACTCGATGGCGCAGTTCACTGCACCGCCACCCTCAGCAAGGCACGAGGCCAGCTTCACGGCGCAATCCGACACGCCGCGTTCCTGCGCAGGCTGCGCATTTGCAGCGGGGATGGCGAAGGTGAAGGCGAGGGCAGCGGCGGCGACGAGGGTCTTCAGATGGTTCATGATGATTCTCCGTTTGACGGGTTCCGCCGACCAGGATGGGCGGCGGTGTCGATCCCGTTCGCGATCCGGGATCCGTTCTGGCTGGCCGGCGTCAGAACGTGGAGTCATCGTGCGTCGACACCATCGCGACAGGAGTGCTGGAATGTGACGTGCACAACATAAAAAACCGGGTTTCTTACGTCTGCAACACAGTTCCGTTTTCGATGAGCGGTGTGTGGTTGTTGAATGCGACGCGGCTCCAACCGCGAACGTGATGTCGCGCAGAGCGCTGTAGGGAGTCACGGACTAGTCGTTATTGGCCCTGCCAGGTGCGACACGGCAGGCAGCGCGGCGATCCGGGTCTGTCACCTGGGCGCAAAAAAAAAGGCCCGCTTGCGCGGGCCGTGATGCAGTGAAACGGTCAGGTCGTGCTGACGCCATCAGGCGTCGACTTCGTCGTCCTTGTACGCATCGACCGGGATGCAGGCACACATCACGTTCTTGTCGCCATACACGTTATCCACGCGGGCCACGGGCGGCCAGTACTTGGACTGCCGCAGGCTGGCCAAGGGGAACGCCGCCAGCTCGCGCGGATACGCATGCGTCCATTCGCTGGCCGTCACGGCGGCGGCGGTGTGCGGTGCGTTCTTCAAGGGATTGTCTTCGCGCTCCAGACGGCCATCTTCGATCGCGGCGATCTCTTCGCGGATCTGGATCATCGCGTCGATGAAGCGGTCCAGCTCATGCTGGGATTCGCTCTCGGTCGGCTCGACCATCAACGTGCCGGCCACCGGGAAGCTGAGGGTGGGGGCGTGGAAGCCAAAGTCGATCAGCCGCTTGGCGATGTCCTCTGCGCCGATGCCGCTGGTCTTTTCCAGCGGACGGATATCCAGGATGCACTCGTGCGCGACCAGCCCATTGCGGCCGGTATACAGGGTCTTGAAGTGCGGGGCCAGCCGCTTTGCAATGTAATTGGCATTGAGCAGCGCGACCTGCGTGGCCTTGCGCAGCCCTTCGGTCCCCATTAGCGTGATGTACATCCAGCTGATCGGCAGGATCGAGGCGCTGCCGAACGTGGCGGCCGAGACCATCCCGACATCACCCTCGCCGCCAAGCGCGCGCGGCAGGAACGGGGCCAGGTGCGATTTGACGGCACACGGTCCCACGCCGGGACCACCGCCGCCGTGCGGGATGCAGAAGGTCTTGTGCAGGTTCAAGTGGGAAACGTCCGAGCCCCACTTGCCGGGCTTGGCCACACCGACCAAGGCATTCATGTTGGCGCCATCGGTGTACACCTGGCCACCGTGCTGGTGGATGATCTCGCAGATGTCGACGATCTCTTCCTCGAACACGCCGTGCGTGGACGGATAGGTGACCATCAGCGCGGCGAGTCGGTCGCTGTACTTTTCTGCGTTGCGGCGGATGTCATCGACGTCGACATTGCCGTTGGCGTCTGTCTTGGTGACCACGACCTTCATCCCGCACATCTGCGCCGAGGCCGGGTTGGTGCCGTGAGCGGAGTCGGGAATGAGGCAGATATCGCGGTGATCGTCGCCGCGCGAGCGGTGGTAAGCACGGATGGCCAACAGGCCGGCATATTCGCCCTGCGCGCCGGAGTTGGGCTGCAGGCTCACAGCGTCGTAACCGGTGCATTCCACCAGCATCGCTTCAAGGCCCTCGATGAGTGCCTTGTAGCCAATGGCCTGTTCCGCCGGAACCAGCGGATGGATGTTGCCGAACTCCGGCCAGGTGACCGGAATCATTTCGGCGGTGGCATTGAGCTTCATCGTGCACGAACCCAGCGGGATCATCGTGCGATCCATCGCCAGATCCTTGTCGGCCAACGAGCGCAGGTAACGCAGCAGTTCGTGTTCGCTGTGGTGGGTATTGAAGACCGGGTGGGTCAGGAACGCGCTGCTGCGCACCAGGCCGGCCGGAATGGCATCGGCCGTGCTCGCATCGAGTGCTTCCACATCCGCGTGTGCACCGAATACCTGGGCCAGCGCGACGATGTCTTCGCGGGTGGCGGTTTCATCCAGGCTGATGCCCACCGAACTGCTGTCGATCGCGCGCAGGTTATAGCCGGCAGCGCGCGCCTTGGCATGCACGGCGTCGGCGTCTATGCCGGTGACATGCAGCGTGTCGAAGAACGTTTCGCCAACGGCCACCGCGTTGCTGCGCAGGGCAGCCGCCAGGATCGCCGCCAGGCGATGGGTGCGGCGGGCAATGCGGGTCAGGCCTTCCGGGCCGTGGTACACCGCGTACATCGACGCCATCACCGCCAGCAGTACCTGCGCGGTACAGATGTTGGAGGTGGCCTTCTCGCGGCGGATGTGCTGCTCGCGGGTCTGCAGGGTCAAGCGGTACGCCGGGTTGCCCTGCGCGTCGATCGATACGCCGATCAGGCGGCCGGGCATCGAGCGCTTGTAGGCATCACGGCAGGCCATGAAGGCGGCATGCGGGCCACCGAAACCGAACGGCACGCCGAAACGCTGGCTGTTGCCGACCACGATGTCCGCGCCCCATTCGCCCGGTGCCACCAGCAAGGTCAGTGCGAGCAGGTCGGTCGCCACGGCCACCAGGCCGCCGCGTGCATGCACGGCATCGACCAGCGCCTTATAGTCGCCGACCTGGCCGAAGGTGTCCGGGTACTGCAGCAGCAGGCCGAACGCTTCCGCTTCCAGTGCTTCGGCCGGGGTGCCCACGCGCAGTACGATGCCCAGCGGCTCGGCGCGGGTGCGCAGCAGTTCCAGCGTCTGCGGATGCACCGCGTCGTGCACGAAGAAGGTGTCCGACTTCGACTTCGCCGAACGCTTGGCCAGGGTCATTGCTTCGGCGGCCGCCGTGGCTTCGTCCAGCAACGAGGCATTGGCGATTTCCATGCCGGTCAGGTCCGCGCACAGCGTCTGGAAGTTGATCAACGCTTCCATGCGGCCCTGCGAGATCTCGGCCTGGTACGGCGTGTAGGCCGTGTACCACGCGGGGTTTTCCAGGATGTTGCGCAGGATGACGTTCGGCGTGTGGGTACCGTAATAGCCCTGGCCGATGAAGCTGCGCAGCACCGTGTTCTGGTCGGCGATTGCACGGATCTTCGCCAGCGCCTCGACTTCAGTCACCGATTCGGGCAACGCCAGCGGTGCCGGCGACTTGATGCGCGCGGGCACGATGGCGTCGGTCAGCGCATCCAGCGAGGCGTGGCCGACCACGCCGAGCATCTGCGCGATTTCGGCATCGTTGGGGCCGATATGGCGTTCGACGAACGCGTTGTGATGTTCGAGCTCGCGCAGCGAAGGGGTGTTCTGGGGCATGGCGAAGGATCCGTCGGGAAAGGGCACGCACGTGGGCAGGCCGCCATTCGGCAGCCTGCGGGGCGCCCCTCTGTCCTTTTGCCTGAGAGTTTGGAAGCGCGCGTGTGCGCGGCTTCGTGCCCCTTCGGCGCCGGATCGAACCGGTCTCTCCAGAGTTTTGATGCGGGTGGTCACGGGCCTGAGCGATTACGGGCGTTTGCGCCTTCGGCAGCGGTGTCCTGCTTCTCCCACCTTGTTGCCCGTTGATTATAGCGGTCGGCCCTGATGGATGTGCGGCTGAATGGAGTCAGGGACCAGACGTTTTCGGATCGGACCGAATGGCAAAGGGGACCGCTACGGCCTATCATGACGCACCATTCGTATTCATCCGGCGCCGCCTTCCTGTCTTTTCCGGACACGGGCTGGCGCCTGCCGCGCATGGCCTGCGCGGCTCCTCCGGACACCTCCATGACTGCCGCCTCGCCCTCGACCCGCCGTCTGGCTCTGCTGCTCGCAGGTCTGGCGATGTTTGGTCCGTTCTCGATCGACACGATCTTTCCCGCCTTTCCGCAACTGGCGCAGCGCCTGCGCGTGGACGAGGTCGCGGTGCAGCAGACCATCAGCGTGTACCTGCTGTTCTACGGGCTGATGAGTTTGGCCCACGGGCCGCTTTCGGATGCGCTGGGTCGCAAGCGGGTGATCCTGGGGGGGTTGGTGATCTTTGTCGGCGCCTCGGTAGGCTGCGCGCTGTCAACCGATCTGACCACGCTGCTGGTGTTCCGCGCGCTGCAGGGTCTGTCAGCGGGCGTTGGCATGATCGTCGGCCGTGCGGTGATCCGCGATCTGTACCACGGCCATGATGCCCAGCGGCTGATGAGCCAGGTCTCGATGATCTTCGGCATCGCCCCAGCCATCGCACCGATCATCGGCGGCTGGATCCTGCTCAGTGGCGCCGGTTGGCCGCTGATCTTCTGGTTCCTGGTGGTGTTTTCGTTGCTGTTGCTGGTGGCCACGGCGCGGTTCCTGCCCGAGACGCATCCGGTCGAAGCGCGTACGTCGCTGTCGCCGCGCGGATTGCTGCGCGACTACCTGCGGATGGGCTCCAACCCACGCCTGTTGCGCCTTGCGCTGGCCAGCGCGCTGAATTTTTCCAGCGTGTTCCTGTACATCTCCTCGGCCCCGGTGTTCGTCATGCAGCACCTGAAACTGGGGGAGGGCGGTTTTGCCTGGCTGTTCGTGCCGACCATCGGCGGGATGACGCTGGGGGCGTTCCTGTCCGGGCAGATGGCCGGGCGTGTGCTTCCGCAGCGGCAGATCGGCATCGGCTTCGGCCTGTGTGGATTGTCGGCGGTGCTCAACATCGGCTACGTGCTGTCGGTGCCAGAAATCGCTTTGCCTTGGGCAGTCGTTCCGATATTCATGGGGGGCACCGGACTGGCGATGATCTTCCCGATCCTGGCGCTGGGCGTGCTGGATCTGTACCCGCATCAGCGCGGGCTCGCCTCCTCGATGCAGATGTTCATCCAGATGATGATCAATACCTTCGTTGCCGGTGTGCTGTCGCCCCTGCTGAGCAGCAACCCGGTGCATCTCGCCTTTGGCTACGCTGGTTTCTTCGTGCTTGGGGCGTCGGTGTGGTACTGGGAAAACGCCTGCGCTCGGCGCAACCCGCACGCCCATGCACGCTGAGCGCCAGCCGGCAGAGCCGCTGCGCCGTGCGCGGGCCGTGGCGGTGAAGCCGGCGCGGGACGCCGCTGGGGTATCCTTGCGCACCCGGATGACTGTAAGCCCCTGATGTCGACCACTTCCAAACTGCGCCGCGATATCCGCCGGCGCCGCGAAACCCAGACCGCCAACCGGGACGCTGCCAACGCCTCGCCCGTCGAGCCGCACGCCGAACTGCGCGATCAGCAGCGGACGCTGCTGGCCGGCATTGTCCGCCGCGATGGCGAATGGGTGCTGGGCATGGACGGTCGCATTGCCGGCCAGAGCGAGAGTGCTGCCCAGGTGCTGTCCCTGATCATGCAGGCGGGTGAACTGCACGAGCGCAATGGCACGCCGGTGCGCCTGGTGTATTCCGATGCGCTGCGTGACGCCGCGCAGGCGGAGGCCAATGCGCAAGGGGTCAGTTTCGATGAGTTCAAGGATGCGCTTGCCGCGAAGATGACGGCAGGCAAGGCCAACTGATCAGCCGTGACGGCGCCGGGCGATGCCCGGCGTCGCATGAAGTCCGAAGGTAGCGCCGAGCAGGGCGCGGCGCTACCGGATCACGGGGCGCGGTCAGCGCTGTGCGGGCGCTGCCGGCGCTGCCGGTGCAGCAGGCGCCGCGGCACTGGCCTGCCAACCGCACACCTGGCCCTGGTTCTGCTCCTTCAGCCACGCGTTGACCGGGCTGAAGTACTCGATCATCGGGCCGGCATCCAGCTTTTCACCACCGGTGAGTTCCTTCAGGGTGGCCTGCCACGGCTGGCTGGCACCCTTGCTCAGCATGGCCCAGAACTTCTGCCCCGCTTCCTTGTTGCCGTAGAAGCTGCACTCATGCAGCGGGCCCTTGTAGCCGGAGGCATCGCACAGGCCCTTGTAGAACTGGAACTGCAGGATGCGGGCCAGGAAGTAGCGCGTATAGGGCGTATTGCCCGGCACGTGGTACTTCGCGCCCGGATCGAAGAACTCCTCGCCGCGCGTGGTGGCCGGTGCCACGCCCTGGTAACGCGCCTTCAGGTCCCACCAGGCCTTGTTGTAATTGTCCGGCGTGATCGAGCCGTCGAACACGCCCCAGCGCCAGCGGTCGATCATCAGGCCGAAGGGCAGGAAGGCCACGCCGGACAGGGCCATCCGCATCTGGTTGTTGATCACCGCTTCGCGGCTTTCTTCCGGCTTGTCCACCAGACCGATCGAATTGAGGTACTTGGGCGTCATCGCAAGCACGATGGTGTCGCCGATTGCTTCATGGAAGCCGTCGTTCGCACCGCCCTGGAACAGCGGCGGCAGCGGGTTGTAGGCCAGGTCGTAATAGATGTGGCCCAGCTCGTGGTAGATCGTGGTGAAGTTCTCTTCGTTGGGCTTGATGCACATCTTGGTGCGCACATCGCCTTCCATGTTCATGTCCCACGCGCTGGCATGGCACACCACGTCGCGGTCCTGCGGTTTGATGAACTGGGTCTTGTCCCAATAGGACTTCGGCAACGACGGCATGCCCAGTGACACGTAGAAATCCTGGGCGCGTTCGGTCATCTGCCGCGCAGTGCGCAGTTCGGCCTCACGCTGCGCCTTGTACAGGCCTTCCACGTTGGCGTTGCTGCCCGCCTTGGCCAGTGCGCCGCTCAGGTTGCCCTGATACTGCTTTTCCAGCGCAGCTGTGATGTCCAGGCTGCCCGCACCCGGGTACGGCTGCAGCTGGTCCCACAGGTTGGACCAGTCCTGCTGCCACATGTTGCCGGTCAGATGGGCAGCGATCAGGCCATTGCCCACTTCGGCCTTGTCCTTGCCGTAGGTGGCGTCCAGCTTGCCGCGCGCGTAGCAGTGCAACTGCTCGTACATCGGCTTGACCTGTTCCCACAACCGGTCGGTTTCCGGACCGATCTGCTCCGGCGGCATGTCGTACCCGCTGCGCCACATCTGTCCGGCATCAGCGAAACCCAGGCCCTTGGCGCCTTCGTTGACCAGGCTCACGAACTGCTGGTAATCACCGCGCATGTCTTTGGTGGTGCCGTGCCAGCCCTGCCAGGCATCCAACTGCTGGTCGTAGTCACGGCTGCTGGACAGCACCTGCTCCAGGTCGCCCAGTTGGCGGCAGGAAGTGGGATCGTTGGCATCGGTGCAGTACTTGCCTGCACCGTAGCTGCCTTCCATGCGTGTGGCGATCTGGGTCAGCTGGGCCAGCTTGGCCGGGTCGCGCGGGGCCGGCATCGACGACATCAGCTTGAGCAGGTGCAGGGCGCGCTTGCTGTCGTCGGACATCTCCTGCCCCTCGAACTTCGCGGCCTGTTCGATCCAGCTGTTGAGCTGGGTCAGCGAGCGTTCGTTGGCCTTGGCCGCCACACGCTCGGAATCGCTGTTGATGTAGGTGGAAGACAGCCACTGTGCCGAGGTCATCTCCGGGTACGCGGCCTTGTACTCCGCATTGATCCGGGCCACGAACTGGTCAGCGGTTTCGCCGGCCGGTGCCGTGGTCGCCGCAGTGTCGGCTTCCGGCGAAGGGTCCTTCTTGCAGGCGGCCAGCGACAACGTGGCGGCGGCGATCGCCGAGGCCAGCAGGAGATGACGGTGTTTCACGGGCGATCCTTGGGTGGTGAACGACCGCCGAAGGCTAGTGGGCGCGGCGGGTTGCCGCAAGTGGCATCCGTGCTGGCGGCGAGGGCGGGGGGACGTGAATCCGACACGGGCAGCGGTACCATGCAGCCACACACAGGGTGGGAAAGCGCATGCGGCTTCTGGTGATCGAGGACAACCGGCAACTGGTCGCCAACCTGTTCGACTACTTCGAATCGCGTGGGCACGTGCTGGACGTCGCGCCGGACGGCATCACCGGGCTGCACCTGGCGACCACGCAGACCTATGACGTGGTGATCCTGGACTGGATGCTGCCGCGCATGGAAGGGCCTGAAGTGCTGCGCCGCCTGCGGTCGGACCACGCCTCTGAAGTGCCGGTCATCATGCTCACCGCACGCGACGACCTGCCTGACAAGATCGCCGGGTTCCGGGCGGGCGCGGACGACTACCTGACCAAACCCTTCGCACTGCCCGAGCTGGAGGTCCGCCTGGATGCACTGCGAGTGCGCGCGCAGGGCCGTAATCCGCGCAAACGGCTGCAGGTGGGCGATCTGGTGCTTGACCTGGCAACGCTGGAAGCCCAGCGCGCGGGCCAGACGCTGCACCTCTACCCCGCCTGCCGCAAGTTGCTGGAGGTGCTGATGCGCGCAAGCCCCGCAGCGGTGACGCGCCAGCAGCTGGAGTTCGCCCTGTGGGGCGACGAGCCGCCTGACGGTGACCTGCTGCGCTCGCATGTCTACGAACTGCGTCGCAGCGTGGACGGCCCCTTCGCGCGCAAGCTGCTGCACACGCTGCCGCGCGTCGGTTACCGCCTGGCCGTGCAGGACCCGGAGGCCACCGATGGCGGCTAGGCCTGCTCCGTTGTACCGGCGGGTACTGGGATGGCTGCTGACCTACCTGGCCTTGATCTCACTGGCCGTGTTCGGGGTTGGCAACAACGTGCATGAGCACGCCGAACATGCGGCCTGGCGGGCGCTGTTGAACTCCGAGCTGGACAGCATCCTCGCGCACAGTGCGCGCGACCCGCAGTACCGCTGGCAGGATTCGGACACGCTCAGTCTGTTCCGGCTGGACCAGCCGGGAACGCCGGCCAGCGTGCGTGATCTCCATCCCGGGCTGCACGATGGCGTGCCCATCGGGGAGCGGCAGGCGGCGGTGATGGTGCGGCAGACCCAGACGATGGGGCGCGTGGCGTTGGCATTGGATATTTCGGATTTCGAGGCGCTGGAGCAGTTCGCTACCCGCTGGGTGCTGCTGGCTGGCTTGGTGATGGTGATCGTGACCGTGGTGATGGCGCGGCTGGGCATGCAGCGGGTAGTGCGTCCGTTGAGCCTGTTGGCGCGTGACATTGCCGCGTTGAAGCCCGGTGCGCCGGGCCAGCATATCCAGGTGGATGCACGTGGCAGCGCCGAGCTGCATACCATTGCCAATGCGCTCAACGACTACCTGGCGCGCAACGAGCAGTTCGTCGAGCGCGAGCGGGTGTTCATCAGCACGGCCAGCCATGAGCTGCGCACGCCGGTAGCGGTGATCACCGGTGCGGCCGAACTGGCGTTGGAACAACCGGGGCTGCCGGAGCGTGCACGCCAGCAGATGCTGCGCGTACAGCGTACAGCGGCGGACGTTGAAGAACTGATCGAACTGCTGCTGGTGCTGGCCCGCGACCCGGCACGACTTTCCGCGCGTGCCGAGCGCGTCGCCCTGGACCAGTTGCTGCCGCAGATCATCGAAGACCATCGCCACCTGCTGGGAGACAAGGACCTGACCGTGGCCCTGCGCGCCGCGCCGGTGGATATCGTGGCGCCGCTGGCCGTCGTGCAGGCGGCGATCGGCAACCTGCTGCGCAACGCGATCGAGAACAGCGGTCGCGGCGCGATCCAGCTCGATCTTTCGTCCGCCGGCGTGCTGACCCTGCGCGATCCGGGACACGGCATGAGCCCGGAGGAGATCGCGGCCATCCATGCACGGATGGCGCGCGGGCTCCGCAACGAACACGGCGGCATCGGCCTGGAGCTGGTGGCACGGCTGTGCGAGCACCTGGGCTGGACCTTGCGGTTCGACCCGGTGCAGCCACGCGGCACGCGGGCGACACTGGATGTCAGCGCGTCGGGCGTACCTTTCCCTGGGTAGAGTGCGTGCCGGCTGAAGTCGGCACGCTCGGCAGCGGCTCTTTTCAAGCGCGGTGGTGATGGCGATGTTAAGCTCGAAGGGTGCCGCGTCCTGCGGCATTTTTTTCGCCCACCATTTTCGATCGACAGAGGACGCCATGCCGACCGAACCTGCAACTGCCCTGATTTCCAGCGACATCGTCGGCCTGGGACTCATCGCTGCCACGCTTGCCCTGATCTTCTGGGCTGCCAGTGGTCCCACGCCACTGCTGAAGAAGATCTTCGCCTGGGTGCCGGCGTTGCTGCTGTGCTACTTCATCCCGGCCATCTACAACACGGCAGGGCTGATCGACGGCCATGGCACCGCGCTGTACAACCCGGTGGCGCGCGACGTGCTGCTGCCGGCCGCGCTCATCCTGCTCACCCTGTCCATCGACCTGAAGGGCATCGCCAAGCTGGGGCCGAAACTGCTGGTGGTGTTCTGTGCCGGCACCGCAGGCATCATGCTGGGGGCGATCGTGTCGTTCCAGGTGATGAAGCTGATCCATCCGGAAACGGTGGCCGGTGATACCTGGGCGGGCATGGCGGCACTGGCCGGCAGCTGGATCGGCGGCGGCGCGAACATGGTGGCGATGCGCGAGATCTTCGGCACCGACGCCACCACGTTTGGGCAGTTCGCGGTGGTGGACGTGGCCTGCGCCAGCCTGTGGATGGCGATCCTGCTGTTCCTGGCCAACCGTTCGCAGCAGATCGATGCGCGCAATGGCGCGGATACGCGGGCCATCGATGAGATGAAGGCCCGCATCAGCGCTTACGAGGCGCAGAACTCGCGCATCCCCACGCTGACCGATCTGATGGTCATTGTCGGCGTAGCGCTCGGCGGCGTCGGTCTGGCGCACGCCATCGCGGCACCGCTGGCCGCGTGGTTCAAGGCCAACGTGGGCTGGTCCAGCCAGTTCAGCCTGGACAGTCAGTTCGTCTGGGTCGTGCTGTTCTCCACTGGCCTCGGCCTGGCGCTCAGCTTCACCCGCGCAAGGCGGCTGGAGTCGGCCGGCGCATCGAAACTGGGTACCGTGTTCCTGTATTTCCTGATCGCCTGCATCGGCATGCAGATGGATCTGCTGTCGCTGCTTGATCGGCCGTGGCTGTTCGCGCTGGGCCTGATCTGGATGGCCACCCACGTGCTGGTGCTGTGGATCGTGGCGAAGCTGTTGCGCGCGCCGCTGTTCTTCTTCGGCGTCGGCTCGATGGGCAACATCGGCGCAGCCGCATCGGCACCGGTGGTGGCCGCGGCCTTCCACCCGAGCCTGGCGCCGGTCGGTGTGCTGTTGGGCACGGTGGGGTATGCGACGGGAACCGGACTGGCGTACGTTACCGGCCTGATCCTGAAGGCGATGGCCGGCGCCTAGTGCCGGCCGTCAGAAAACCGCAGGTCCAGCGCGCGAGCCGGCCTTTGCGCCGGCTCGTGACGCGGCACACGCAGGGAGCAGGGGGCCTGCTCAGCGGGCAGCTGGCTCCACTGAGATGTGTGAGACGCTTCCATCAAGGGGACCTCCCTTGAAGGGTCTTACCCGCAGGTAGGCCGAGTCGAACTCGAGGTCCAGACGTTCTACGGACTGCGGCTGGTTCCAGGCGATGTCCTGCAGCACGTCGATGACGGTGTAAGCGCGCTGGGTATCGCCATCTGCCGCATCATGCAGCGTCACGCGTTGGCCCTGGCGGGCACCCCGGAAAACGAGCGAGCGTATCGTGTTGTTCTCGCAGCCCATGCGCGGCGCGGATGCAAGCGACCAGTTCCGTTCAAACGCCGTGCTGAAGCTGCATATCGGTCCGCCCGTTGCACCGTTGTCCGCGAAGGCAAACAGCCCGCCGTTGTTGTAGGTCTCGGCGAACTCCAGCATGTCGCCCCACTCGATGAAATCGATCGCCAGATAGTTCGGCATGCGTTTGGCGGCGGGGAGGCAGGCCGTGTCCAGTCGCTGCACGACGGTGTCCAGGCGATTGTCGACACCGCTATGCCAGGAAAAGGGCGCGCCGTGGAAATGATTCATGACGAACAGGCGCGGCAGCCCCAGTGGCTGGTCGGTTGCGTCCAGGGGAATCCCACTCCAGCGGGGTCTGCACGTAGTGTCATGGGTGAAGATCGTGGCGCCCAGGCTCCAATAGTTCTCTGCGGTGACTGCCTGGTCGTGCATGAACGTGATCGCCCCATCGGCATACGCGCCTGAAAGCTCCGCCCGCTGTGTCAGAACCAACAGGCGCTGGTCGGCCGCGATCAGTTCGCGCAGGGTAGGCCACTGCCCACGCAGCGCCGTCCAGCGGGGATCGCCCGGCTTGAAGCTGTGCTTGAACAGGCCGGCGTTGTCGCGCACGAACGCGTCCATTGCGCCACGCCGATAGTAATCTTCAAGCTGAAGTGTGATGACTGCGTCCGGATGGGTGTCCAGATAGCGGGACACCGCCCCCATGTCCTCCGTCAGGGGTGCCTTGCGTCCAAAGGTGCAGTCCGCATGGCAGGTAAACAGTCGCCCGTCACGCTCATGGATGTCCAGCATCAGCCCCCGCACGCCACGCTGGAGCTGCTCGGTTATGTCGAAGGACTGGTTGGGTAGCAGGCCTCCGTGATTCGCTGCGTTGTGGGTGGTGATCCAGAGGTAGTGGTCGAGCGGCCGGTCGAGGTCGATCATGTCAGCAGGGCGCGGGCTCACCGCGTGCGCGGCAAGGGCGTGAAAAAGCAGAAATGACGACCACAGTGCGGGGTGCTTCATGGCGCGGATGCTCCGCTGGGATGAGGCCCGACTATCTGTCGACCGACAATGCGGGATGGCGACGCGGGTCCCATAACCCGCCTCTACGTTGCGGATTACGTCTTTTTCAGCACATCCATGACGCGACGTTGGACGCCTTTCATGCGGCCGTGCCACGGCCCGACACGCACGGCGCGGGATCGTGCACGGATCCTTGAAGAACATCGTGCCGGACCCGACAAGGCGTGAAAGCGATCCGTGGAGACTGCCCTGTGACGACGTGCAGGCGGGCCGGCCGACAAGCACTGGAACGTACAGACAAGTAAGAGTTTCACCCGCCCCGCCATTTCTGCGACCCGCATTGACTCATCACGTCCGCCGACGTCGTAAAAAGGCCGCGCGCTTGAAGCCTGACACAACGCCGGGCGGGCGCTGCTGTACGCCTTGAAGAGAGAAAAACGATGAATCGTAATTCCTTCACTCGAACCTGCCTGTTGGCGCTTGCCCTGTCCACCGCCGTATCCACGGCCCACGCCGGAACCGCACTGACGCTGGAGCCCGGTGCGTCCGTGGCGTCGGTCCTGGGCAACGCCATCCTTGAGGTGCGCGACCTCGTGCGGCATCAGGATTTCGTCGCGGATGCGCTCGCTGTGATCGCCGCAGAAGGCGGGGAGACGGCACCTTTGTCGAAGGTCGTCGAGCAGCTCGGCGCGCATGCGATGGCGGCCAGCCGTCTGCAGCGGGCGAATCGGAGCCTGCGCGCGCTGAAGGGCCTTCCGGAGCAGGGTGCCGATCTCCTGCAGGTCAGGGTATTGCTGCCAGAAGGCACCCAACGGGAGGATTTTGCGCTGTCAGCGTACCGGGTGGCAGCGGTTCCGACGGGCGAGGATCGCCTGGATACGATGGTAAGAACGTATGCCGCCGATGGCAGCATGCTGGAAATCGGCATCGACGCGCGTCCCGCGTTCCCGCTGCTGCTGGTGGAGGTGGACACCCGCACCGCGCTGCGGGAGGGAATGAAGGTGGTCAACGAGGGACTGCTAGCAGCGGGCCTGCAGACGCTGCCCGCCCAGGTTGCCCAGGCCGATACGCTGGACATCACCCGGCTTGACCGCATCCGGCTCGCCGCTGACCAGGAGCCGAACCTCAAAGGGGATGCGGAGATATTCGCGATCGTTTCCGGGCTGCAGGTGGACGAGAAGAAGCCGGAGATGCGCACCTTCGAAATGCCGTGGCTGGACCATGACAAGACGGACTACTACCCCAGCCAGCCCTGGATTCTATGGGGAAACTACCGTTACGACGTGGCCAACGTGCAACTGTTCGAAGAAGATGGGGAAACCAACTACAAGACGATGCTCTCGGCACTCATCAAGGTGGTCGGGGCCACGATCGGTCCGATCCAGCCGTCCGTAGGTCTGGTCAGCGTGATCGCCGATGCGGTGCTGACGGTAATGCCTGACGCCTGGTTCGTTGATGAGCACGACTACGTCGACAGTTTCTATCTGCTGCAACGTGGCCAGGCGTACACAAGCCGGCCGGGTGCTGGCGCCAACGCGACCGTGGACCTGACGCCCATCACCCTGGGTAAGTGATCGACGGCAGGCGGCTGCGCTCATCGCGCAGCCGCCTGGACGAACACTCAGCAGCAACGGCCTCCGTTGCGCCCGCCGTAGCGCGCTTCCTGTCGCTCGCGGAAGAAGGTCTTGTAGTCCATCGGGGTGCGGTCCGGATGGTTTTCCAGCACGTGCCGCACGTAGTTGTCGTAATCCGGGATCCCGCAGCACAGCCGCGCGGTCTGCACCAGCCGCCGCCAGAGACGGCGGTGGGCCTGGTGCTGACCGACCGGTACCAGTTGTGTACTCATTACAGGTCCGCCATCTGGTGCGGCAGCAGCTTCACGTACTCGGTCTCGCGATCGGTACGTTGCGGGGTGCGGCGTGCGATGAAGATGGTCTTCAGCGCGTAGAACAGGATCGAGAAGACCACCAGCAGGAACAGCACCGTCAGGCTCGTATTGACGTACGCATTGACCACGATCTGCTGCATCTGGCCGACGGTCTTGGCCGGTGCGGTGATGGTGCCGCTGGCGATGGCGTCCTGGTACTTGTGTGCCTGTGCCAGGAAGCCCTGCGCCGGGTTGCTGTCGAAGATCTTGATCAGCCCCGCATACGTGGTGCAGATCAACAGCCATACCGCCGGCACAGCAGTGACCCAGGCGTAGCGGTCACGCTTCATCTTGAACAGCACCACGGTGCCGAGCATCAACGCGATGCCGGCCAGCATCTGGTTGGAGATGCCGAACAGCGGCCACAGG
This sequence comes from Stenotrophomonas sp. 169, assembly GCF_014621775.1. Lineage (NCBI taxonomy): Bacteria > Pseudomonadati > Pseudomonadota > Gammaproteobacteria > Lysobacterales > Lysobacteraceae > Stenotrophomonas > Stenotrophomonas sp. 169. Next base: position 2,931,656 of record NZ_CP061204.1, on the reverse strand, counting down.
GTCTGGATGCCACCGAAGGGATCGACCACGCCGGAGTAGAGCAGGTAGCCCCACAGTGCGACACAGCCGGCCGTCGCCAGGATGTTGGCGGACCAGGATTCGGTCTTCTTCAGCGCCGGGATGAAGTTGCCCAGCAGATCCTGCAGCATGAAGCGACCGGCGCGGGTACCTGCATCGACCGCGGTCAGGATGAACAGTGCTTCGAACAGAATGGCGAAGTGGTACCAGAACGCCATCATCGCGTCGCCGGCGCTCGGGATCGCTTCGTGCAGGATCATCGCGATGCCGACCGCCAGTGTCGGTGCACCACCGGCGCGATGCAGGATGGTCGGCTCGCCGATGGCAACGGCCGTGGCTTCCAGCTGCTCCGGGGTGATGGTGAAGCCCCAGTTGGTAGTGATGTAGTGCGCGGCGGAAACCGCATCGGCACCGATCACCGAGGCGGGACTGTTCATGGCGAAGTAGATGCCCGGCTCGATGATCGAGGCGGCGACCAGCGCCATCACGGCAACGAACGATTCCATCAGCATGCCGCCGTAACCGATGTAGCGCGCATGCGATTCGTTGGCCAGCAGCTTGGGCGTGGTGCCCGACGCGATCAGCGCATGGAAGCCGGAGACCGCACCGCAGGCGATGGTGATGAACAGGAACGGGAACATCCCGCCCTTCCATACCGGACCGTCGCCGCTGGCGGCGAACTGGGTCAGCGCCGGCATTTTCAGCTCGGGCATGACGATCAGGATGCCGACGGCCAAGGCGATGATGGTGCCGATCTTGAGGAACGTGGACAGGTAGTCGCGCGGTGCCAGCAGCAGCCAGACCGGCAGCACCGAAGCCACGAAGCCATAACCGATCAGCATCCAGGTGATCTGCTTGGCGGTGAAGGTGAAGGCGGGACCCCAGACCGGGTCTGCGGCGACGATACCGCCGAACCAGATCGAGCCGAGCAGCAGGATCAACCCGACCACCGAGATCTCACCGATCTTGCCGGGGCGGATGTAGCGCATGTACACGCCCATGAAGAGCGCGATGGGCATCGTGGCGATGACCGTGAACATGCCCCACGGGCTTTCCGCCAGCGCCTTCACCACCACCATCGCCAGCACCGCGAGGATGATGATCATGATGAGGAAGGCACCGAACAGCGCGATGGTGCCGGGAACGGGCCCCATTTCTTCGCGCACCAGGTCACCCAGCGAGCGGCCGTTGCGGCGGCTGGACAGCACCAGGATCATGAAATCCTGCACTGCGCCGGCCAGGACCACGCCGACCACCAGCCACAGCAGTCCGGGCAGGTAGCCCATCTGTGCGGCCAGCACCGGGCCGACCAGGGGACCGGCACCGGCAATGGCAGCGAAGTGATGGCCGAACAGCACGTGCTTGTTGGTCGGCACGTAGTCCAGGCCATCGTTGTTCAGCACGGCGGGCGTGGCCCGCGTCGGGTCCAGCTGCAGCACCTTGCTGGCGACGAACAGACCGTAGAAACGGTAGGCGATCAGGTAGATGGAGACCGCAGCCACTACGATCCACAGGGCGTTGATCGGTTCACCGCGGCGCAGCGCCACGGTGCCCAGACAGAATGCGCCGAGCAATGCGAGCAGTGCCCAGCCCAGCTTTGAGAAGCCTTTCATGAGGTGAACTCTCCCGGAGGTACGTCGTAAGGGTCCGCTTTGGCCTTTGCAGGGTCAATGCAGACAGGGTGTTTCAGGGCTAGTACTTTGGTCGTAACCCGCCAGTGCCTCCCGGCGGTCCATTTCGGCGCACCCGGTCCAACGTCACGTGCCGTCGGCGGCGGACACCGAGGCGTGTCACGCCAGCATTGGAACAATGGGTTGCGGGGGGCGTGCTTGGTCCTGATCGCGACAGCGCCCATCTTTGTCGTAGTCATTCACTGGAGTTCCCATGAGCACCCACGCACCGGTCCGCGTTCTGCGTACGATCCGCGGCATGCCCACGTCTGACGGGGCGGGCGTGCGCCTGACCCGTGTCATCGGCGGCTCTTCGCTGCCGGACCTCGATCCGTTCCTGCTGCTGGACGAGTTCGGGACGGAGAAGGCCGAGGACTACATCGCCGGCTTTCCCAGCCACCCGCATCGGGGGTTCGAAACGGTCACCTACATGCTGGATGGCCGCATGCGGCATAAGGACAACCACGGCAACGAGGGCCTGCTGACGCCGGGCAGCGTCCAGTGGATGACGGCCGGCCGCGGTCTGGTCCATTCGGAGATGCCCGAGCAGGAAAGTGGGCGCATGCGCGGTTTCCAGCTGTGGGTGAACCTGCCAGCGCGGGACAAGATGACCGCGCCGAAATACCAGGAGTTCGCGCCGGAGGCGATTCCCCAGCTGACGCCGGCCGCGGGCGTGCGGGTCAAGGTCATCGCAGGAGAGGTCGACGGGACGGCGGGCCCGATCGTGCAGCCGGCAACCGACCCGGTTTACCTGGATATCGGCCTTGAGGCCGGGGCGACGTGGGACTACCGGCTGCCCGAAGGCCATCACGCGTTCGCCTACGTGTTCGAAGGCGATGCGGTGATCGGCCTCGGCGAAGATGCGCGTCCGCTGGCGAGCCAGGAGATGGCCGTGCTGGGCGGCGGCGATGCGCTGCACCTCGTCGGTGGCACGCGCGATGCGCGCCTCATCCTGGTCGCAGGCCGGCCGCTGCGCGAGCCGGTCGCTCGCCATGGACCGTTCGTGATGAACACGCGGCAGGAACTGATGCAGGCCTTCGTCGATTTCCAGGAAGGTCGTTTCTGAGCATGCGGCAAGCGGGGCCGGTCGTTGCATCGGCCCCACCGGCATGGCCTGCATGATCAGCGGCCGTCTGCCACGGCGGCCGGGGTCAGGTTCATGCCGCGGATCATCTGCTGCAGGCTGGCCCGCTCTTCGCTGTTGCTGGGATACAGGGCCATCTGCGCGTAGCGGTTCTTATCGATCTTGACCACGCTCACCCGCCGGTCAGCGAATCCCGGCGGCTCCTGCCCGCCCAGGTCGGGTTGGTACCAGTACAGTTCTTCGCCGGCGAAGCTGTCCTTTTCATGGCGCAGTGCGCGCGGCAAGCGAAGCCCCGGATCATTGCCGGTCAGCATCAGGCTCAGCACCTCGCGGCCGTCCCCTGTGGTGGCACGACACACCAGGAAATCCCCTGTGGCCTGTTCCTGCCACTGCAGGTTGCTGCTGGTGGGCAAGGACGGGCACTGCGGCGTGGTCTGCGCTGAAGCACTGACGGCGAGCGACATCAGGCACAGCAGAGCGGCGGTAGTCAGGCGGTTCATAGGTATCCCCAAGGCAGCAAGTCGACGGCACCGCCAGCGGCAGGCGGGCGCGGTCGCCGTTGCGACCTGGCCCCCATCCCCGGACGCCAACCCTGCCTGCCAGCCACGCTGGCGGGAGTTGGGATGACCTTAACGGAACGTGAGCGAGCGCACAAACCCTGTTACATCGGTAACCATCAGGCGGGCAGGGGAATGAACTCCTGATCGTCGCCCGGAATGGTGCCGAAGCGCCCGTTTTCCCAATCGAGCTTGGCCTGCTCGATGCGCTCCTTCGAACTGGAGACAAAGTTCCACCACAGATGGCGGTGGCCGTCCAGCGGCTCGCCGCCCATCAGCATGGCCTTGACCGGCGTTTTCGCGCGCAGGCGTCCGCGCGCCCCGTCAGCTGGCAGGATCAGGTGCTGCGCAGGCACGTCCACGCCATCCAACTGCGCCTGGCCGTCAAGGATGTAGAGCGATCGCTCGCGGTGACCGGTGTCCAGATCGATCTCCGCATCCGGCTGCAGATCGATGGCGACGTTGAGGGTATCGGCGAATACCTTCACCGGCGATTCCTCACCGTAGGCTCGGCCTGCGATCACCCGAAGCCACGCGCCATTGCGGTGTTGCTGGGGCAGCGTCGCGGCGGCGTGGTGGTGGAAGGCCGGCTCCACTTCCTCGAAACCCTTCGGCAGCGCGATCCAGGTCTGCATGCCATGCAGCGGATGGCCGTGTTCGCGCTCCGGCGGCGGCGTGCGTTCGGAGTGGGAAATGCCGCGGCCGGCGGTCATCCAGTTCACATCGCCAGGACGGATCACCTGGTCCGAGCCTAGGCTGTCCCGGTGGCCGATGGCACCGGACCAGAGGAAGGTCACAGTGGCCAGTCCGATGTGGGGATGCGGGCGCACGTCGATGCCGGTGCCGGGATCAAGCACGGCCGGGCCCATCTGATCGATGAACACGAAGGGTCCGACACTGCGCGCCTGCATGGTGGGTACGGCGCGGCGGACTTCCAGCCCGCCGATGTCGTGCACGCGCGGGGCGATGATGGTGGTCATGACGGGCGTTCTCGCTGGCAAGGACAGGGGCGCAGGATCGCATGCGATGTGGGGCGGGGGATCCCCCGAATGGGCAACAGGCTGTTGCGCGGTGCGAACGGGCAGGACCCCCTCGCGGGTGGCTCGACAGCCGCAGCAGGAGAATGGGCCGGGCGGTGGGGCTGTGCGGGGGACGGCAAAAACCGCATCCATGCGGGCCTCGTTTCGCGCCATCCATGGCGGGGTCCACGTCATCGCATTCGCGCTGCCGCTCCCACGCTTTGCTTCGCAAACCGTGGGCCCCGTCTCACCAGCACCCATACCCCGCCGCTTCGCGGCCGCCCCTGACTCAGGGGCTCCCTCCACCAGACGTTTCAACGAGATCTGCGGTAGCGCCGACCCATGGTCGGCGGAATGTTCCCGCCAACAGCCCGCTGCGCTCGCCGACCATGGGTCGGCGCTACCGATGCCCGCAGGTCCCATGGCCACCATGGACCTGTCGAAGGTGGGGCGGGGTGGGTTGGCGGGGGCGTTGAGCGCCATGGATGGCGCGAAACGAGGCCCGCAGGGATGCGGCTCTTGCCGTCCCCCGCCAACTCACCCCGCTCCACCCACCCACGGCCCTGCAGCCGTTGCTGTTGCTGTTGCTGTTGCTGCTCGCTTCTGCGGGCGCCGGGCGCAGCCCGGCACCCCACCCGCTAGCGCAAGGTCTTCAGCAACGTCTGCGGGTCACCGTCGTTCGGCGCGGCCGGCACCTGCAGCAGGCGCGCCAGCAGGGGATACAGGTCGACATTGTCGAAGTCATCGATCACCACACCCTGCTTGAACGACGGCCCACGCGCAATGAACACCGCGCGCATCGACGGCAACGCGTTGTCATAGCCATGCGATCCACGGTCCTGCTGGGGACGCTTGGCGATCGTCGCACGGGCCAGCGCATCCCAGCCCTCATCCATCTGGCACACGATGGCAGGGATGCGTGGGTTGCTGCCGTAGTGCCATCGGGCAGGCAGGTCGCCCTTCTTCCAGCACGTGTACTGCGTGTGGCGCCCCAGCAGCACGCGTTCGGCCGCGGCGCGCTGGCCCGGCATGGGCTCGAAGCCGACCGACTGGCCCACGCTGATGTTGCGCGCGATTGCCGGATCCGCCATGTCTTCGGTCGCGATGACGTGACCCTCCGGCACCGACGCCATACCGTGGTCGGACACCAGCACCACGTTGGTGGTGGCGTCGAGACCGCCCCGCTGCAGTCCATCCAGTACCTGGCCGATCACCGCATCCGCGCGCTGGATGGCCGCGGTGTACTCGGCCGACTGTGGACCATCGTGGTGCCCGGCCTTGTCCACGCCTTCCAGATACAGCGTGACCAGTCGTGGCGCATCGGAACCGGCCTGCTGCAGCCACGCCAGCACATCGGAAGCGCGGCGTTCAAATGGGACACGCTCGTCATACTGGCGCCACTGGCTGGGACGCACGCCCTTTACCTCGGCTTCGCTGCCCGGCCACGACCACGTTGCGGTGCGCACGCCGGCCTGTTCGGCACTGACCCAGATCGGCTCGCCACCCCACCATGCCGGCTTGGTGACCGTGTCGCGGTCGCTCAGTTTGAAAGGGCCCAGTTGCCCATCGTCCATGCTGTTGTGGATGATGCCGTGCTTGTCCGGGCGCAGGCCGGTGACCAGTGTGTAATGGTTGGGAAAGGTCAGCGACGGATACGATGGATTCATCCATTTCGCGCGCACGCCGCTGTCGATGATGCGCTGCAGGTTCGGCGTGATGCCACGGTCCAGCGCATCGGCGCGCAGGCCGTCGATGGAGATCAGAAGCAGCTTGGGTGCAGGCGCGGCGACAGGCGCGGCGGCGACACCGGAACCGGGGCGGGCAACTGGGGTGGTGCAGGCAGCCAGCGGCAGGATCGCGGCCAGCGCCCAGGCAAGGCGTCGATAGGTCATCGCGCCATTGTAGGCAGCCGCAATGACGTACCCAAGACACCAAAGGTCATGGGGGGTCGAACAACGCGCCTGCCCCTTGTTCCAGCCGCAGCAGCGCGGCCTTGGTCTGCAGTCCACCGGCGAACCCGGTCAATGAGCCGTCGCGGCCGATCACCCGATGGCAGGGCAGCACGATCGGCAGCGGATTGCGGCCGTTCGCCGCGCCCACGGCGCGCGTTGCACTGGGCTGGCCCAGCGCGGTCGCCAGTTGCAGGTAGCTCCAGGTCTGCCCGAACGGAATCGTCGCCAATGCGTGCCACACGCGCAGTTGGAACGGCGTGCCGCGGGGGGCCAGTGGCAAGGTAAAGGCCGAGCGCTCGCCCTGCAGGTACTGGAGCAGCTGCATGCGCGCCTCGCGCACCGTCGCTGGCTGGTACTGCCAGTGCTCGCGGCCCTTCGGCGGATGGCGGTTCTCAGGGAAAAGAACATGGGCGATGCCGTGCGCGTCGCCGGCCACGGTGAGCTCACCGATCGGCGAATCGAAGCGATCGTAATGAAGGGTCATGACGGAGCTCCACGGAAAGGAGGAGAGAGGTGCCAGAGGTGCAGCACGGCATAGGCGCGCCAGGGCCGCCACGGCTGCGACCGTTGCTCGGTCTGGCGTTCGGTCAGTCGCTTTTCGGGCGTGCCCAGCATCTGCTGCAGCACCAGGTCACCGGCGGGAAACGCATCAGGCTGGCCCAGCGCGCGCAGCGCAATGTACTGCGCCGTCCACGGACCGATGCCGGGCAGGGCGATGCAACGCTGGACGAAATCCTCAAGCCGTTGCCCTGCACCGAAGTCGAGCTGACCCTCGGCGCAGGCACGGGCCAGCGAACGCAGTGTCGATGCACGGGTACGTGGCAGGCCGATGGCCTCCAGCGGCGCATCGGCCAGTCGTGCGGGTTCTGGAAACAAGCGATCCAATCCGTCGGGCATGCCGTCCAGCGGGTGCCCATGGGCGTGCACCAGCCGACGCGCCAGCGTGGTTGCCGCGGCGACGCTGACCTGCTGGCCGAGCACCGCGCGCACCGCCACTTCAAACCCTTCCCAGCCGCCGGGAACGCGCAACCCCGGACGCTGCGCGATGCCCTGTGCAAGCAGGGGCTCTGCCTGCAGCGCCGCGTGGACCTGATGCAGATCGGCATCCAGGTCGAACATATGGCGTACGCGGCGGACCACGGCCGGAATCTGTCGCGGATCGATGCGCTCAAGCCGCAGCACGAGTTCGTTGCGCCCGGGCGACGCGCTGACCTGCAGCAGGGCAGGGCGCTGCGCAGGGCCGATCACCCGCTGGTAGCCGTCGTCGTCGATGCGTTCAATCCCGGGAATCATCCGGCGCTGCAGGAACCGCAGCATCAGGCCGAAATCCAATGGAGGCCGATATCCCAGGCGCAGTTGCACGGCATCGCCCGCACTGGAGGCGGGGGCAGGCAGGCGGCGGATGCTGGTGGGCGGCATGCCGCAGCCACCCAGAAACGCATCATTGAACCGCCGCAGGCTGTTGAAACCGGCGGCCAACGCCACATCGGTCACCGGCAGGCGCGTCTCGGTCAGCAGCTGCTTGGCCTGCAGCAGGCGCTGGTTGGCATGCAGTTGCTGCGGCGTCACGCCCAACGCAGCGACGAACAGCCGCTGCAGCTGCCGCGCGCTGACACCCACCCGCGCGGACAGCGCGGCCACCGTTGCGCCCTGCAGGAAGCCGTCATGGATCAGATCGAGCGCCCGCCGCACGGCGTCCTCGTCGATCCGCTGCTGCGCCGCGGGTGACAGCTCCGGCCGGCAGCGCAGGCAGGGCCGATAGCCGGCCGCAGCGGCAGCGGCCGCGTTGGCGTAGTAGGTCACGTTGGACGGCTTCGGCGCCGGCGCCGGGCACACCGGGCGGCAATAGATGCCGGTGCTGCGGACGGCCGTGAAAAACAGCCCGTCGAAACGCGCATCGCGGGCCAGTCGCGCACGTTCGCAGCTTGCAGTGTCCAGAGCGGCAGAGGATGTCATGCGATCAGTCTAGGCCGGCCGGCGTGTCCGGGCTCGCCATTTTCGGACACCAATGCATCGGCCCCCTGACGCAGCCGGTCAGGTTCAGCGGCGGTTGCAGCCATCTGCTGTGCAGGCCCTAGACTGGGCGTGTGTTTCCGACCGGTTCGATGGTACATGTTGCTCAAATGGTGGTCGCCCCTGCTGTGCCTGGCCTTGGCCTCGTGCAGCCAGCTTGAGAATCCCGGCAACGTGACGGCCAACGAGGCCGCCACGCGTGCTCCCAGTGCCGACGGCGACCACATGGTGTCCATCAACGTGGCCGACGCGCCGCCACCCGCGTCGCCGCCTGTGGGCCGCGCCGATCGCCCGTGGCCGGCGGCAGCGCTGGAAAACGGCAGGGCATGGATCAGCTGCACGACCGACTACGCGGCCGAGCCCGGGGACGGCGAGGAGCTGGCGGGCCTGGAGCGTGTGCAGATCGAGCAGGCACTGCAGCCGTGCGCCGAGCGCGGCCTGGCGCGTGTGCGATACAGCGGCAAGATCAATCCGGGCTTTTCCGAGCTGGTCTGGCGGCTGGCCGTGGTGGCCGACGGGCTGGGCATCCACAAGCGCATCCTCGACCTGGACTCCAGTGGTGGACAGGTTGAATCGGCCATCGTCGCCGGTGACAGCATCGGCGAGTCGAACTGGACCATCTGGGTGCGTGAGGCCTCCATCTGCCACAGCGCCTGCGTGTTCGTCCTGGCGGCGGGCGACAATCGCCTGGTGCTGGGCAAGGTGGGCATCCACCGCATGATGCGGATCAGCTCGAAGGCCACGTCGCGTGCGGAACTCAACCGCGAGCTGCATGAGGTCTATGACAACGTCAAGGATTACCTGCAGCGCAACGGCGTTGCGGTGGGCGTGGCCGACCTGATGATGACGGTGCCCAACCGCAGCCTGCGGGTGCTGACGGCGGACGAGCTGCGGCAATATGGCCTGGACGGCACCAACGCGGTGCAGGACGATCTGGAGCGCATCAAGCAGATGCGCGCCTGCGGCGATGATTTCGTGCGCCGCAAGGATGCGTTCCTGGTGGCCTTCGACCAGCAGTGCAAACGCGAAGGCGCCGAATTGGAAGCCGTCAATGCCTGCGGGCAGTCGCTGAAGAAAGACTATGGATTCCCCGATGAGGTATGCCCCTCGGACAGCCCGCTGTCGGAGATAGACGTGGCGACCCTGCCGCCCGCACCGGGTGTCTCGCCGTCGCAGCAGGGAGCTGCGGATGATGGACGAGACGAGGCGGCGCCGACCGCCGAGCAGATGCCGCCCGCTTCGGCCGAACCGGCGGCTTGAAGCGCGGGGCGGTGGGTGGCGTAGACTGCGGGCATCTACCCTGAACCGGCGGTTCCGATGAAGCGATCGTTGATCTTTCTGTCCCTGCTGCTGCCCGTCGCGGCGGTCGCTCAGCAGCCTCAGGCCGCCCAGCCGTCCACTGCACGGCCTGCCGCAGCCCCGGCTGCAGCGGGCGCGCGCCCGGCCGCCGCCACGGCACCGGCTGCACCGGCCCAGCAGCTCACGCCGGCCCAGCAGGCGCAGCTTGAAAAGCAGAATGCCGAGATGAGTGCGGCGGCGCTGCAGGCGGCCCGGCTTGTGGACGGCGGCCAGACGGCGCAGCTGTGGGACGGCGCATCGGCCGTAGCACGCAAGGCGGTTACGCGTGATGCGTTCACCAAACAGGTCAGCGCGGATCGCGCTCGACTGGGCGCCCTGGTGGGTCGTGGCCAGCCGAGCATCAGCCGGGTGCGGTTCAACGCAGGGGCGGCCGTTCCCGAAGGCCTGTACCTCAACGTGACCTACCCGACGCGCTTCGCCAACAGTCCGCAGCCGGTGCGTGAGCTGGTCAGCTTCCGCCTTGATGAAGACAAGGTCTGGCGCCTGGCCGGTTACAGCGTCCGTTCGCCGGGAACCTGAGCCATGCCCCTGTCCATTGAGCTGCAGATGCTGGCCTGGTCCGGCCTGCTGGGTATCGGTTACGTGCTGCTCGCCGTCGCAGCGGTCACGCGGGAACGGGGGCAGAAGTGGAACGCCTCCGCGCGCGATGGTGCGCCACCACCGCCGGGTCTCGTGGCGGGTCGCCTGCAACGCGCGCAGGCCAACTTCTTCGAGACCTTCCCGATCTTCGCTGCCGCTGCGTTGGCGGTCGTGGTGGCCGGCCGGCAGGACGGCAGCACGGCGCTCGCGGTGCAGCTGTATTTCTGGGCGCGATTGGTCTACCTGCCGCTGTATGCAGCAGGCGTGCCCTATGTGCGCAGTCTGGCGTGGGTGGTCTCCATGGCCGGCGTGTTCATGCTGCTCAAGGCGTTGCTGTGAATCCGCGCTGCCCGGCCTGATCCAGATCAAGGGCCGCGCCGGGCAGTCGCCGCTATGCTGGGGCCGACAAACAGCCGGGAAGCACAGCGATGCAGGTGACCGATGTGGTGGTGGTGGGGGCGGGCCCTGCCGGATTGTGTTTCGCACGGTCTCTGGCTGGCAGCGGCCTGCGGGTCGCATTGGTGGAACCGCAATCCCGGCAGCAGTTGGCCGATGCGCCGTTCGACGGGCGCGAAATCGCGCTTACCCACGCATCCCGGCAGATCCTGCAACGCCTGCAGGTGTGGGAGCGGCTGCCTCCCGCCGAAATTTCCGAGCTGCACGATGCCCGCGTCATGGACGGGGTGTCCCCTTTTGCGCTCACGTTCGCGCGTGACCGGCCGGCCGATGGCCCGCTGGGCTGGCTGGTGCCCAATCATCTGATCCGCCGTGCCGCCTGGAATGCCGTGCAAGGGCAGCCCGGCCTGCAGCTGCTGGACGGCCGCCGGGTCCAAGGCGTGCAGAATGACGACGCAGGCCATGTGGTGCAGCTTGACGATGGCAGCTGCCTGCACGCGCGACTGCTGGTTGCCGCCGACAGCCGCTTTTCCGCTACCCGCCGACTGCTCGGCATCGGTGCCCGCGTGCGCGACTTCGGCAAATCGATGCTGGTGTGCCGGGTGCAGCTCGAGCGCGATCACCGGCAGACGGCGTGGGAATGGTTCGGTTATGGGCGCACCCTGGCCTTGTTGCCGCTCAACGACGGACTGGCCTCGGCGGTGATCACGCTGCCGCCCCAGCAGGTAGAAGGGCTGCTCGCATTGCACGAGGATGCACTGGGCGATGCGATCAGCCGTTTCTTCGCGCATCGCCTGGGCCGCATGCAGCCCGTGGCGACGCCGCAGGCATACCCTTTGGTGGGCGTCTACGCCGAGCGGTTCGTCGCTCCAGGCGCGGCGTTGATCGGCGATGCGGCGGTGGGCATGCACCCGGTCACCGCGCACGGATTCAACCTGGGGCTGGCCAGCCAACAGCGGTTGGCCGACCTGATCTCGGATCAGTATGCGCGCGGTGCCGACATTGCCGATGCGGGGAGCCTGGCCCGCTACCAGCGCGGACACCGACGCGCCTCGCGGCCGCTGTACGAAGCCACCAATGCGATTGCCAGCGTGTACACCGATGATCGCGCGCCGGCGCGTCTGCTGCGGGCGGCCGGTCTGCGGCTTGCGCAGGGTGTACGCCCCTTCCGCCAGCTCATCGCCAGCCACCTCACCCAGCCAGTGGCCGGGCAGGGAGCCTAGCGCGGTCTCAGTCTTCTTCCGGCAGGGCCAGCACCCGGATCACGGTGTCATCGAAATCGACCTGCTGGCCCGCGCGGATCTTGCAGGCCTTGCGCAGCTCGACTTCGCCGTCGACCAGTACGCGGCCCTCGCTGATGGCCATCTTGGCTTCGCCGCCGCTGCTGACCAGGTCGGTCAGCTTGAGCAGCTGTTTCAGCTCGACGTACTCACCGTCAAGGTCGAACTCTAGGGTCTGCATGGGGGGCTTCCGTGTAAGATGATGCGCATTGTGCGGTGATCAGCAGGGACGGTCCATGACCCCTTGCGGTTGCGCCAGCCTCGGATGAATGGCGGCAATCCCCCGGTTCATCCAGCGTGCTGTATCCTATGCACTCGAAAAAGCGCCGGGGCACGCGTCAGAAGGGCGCCCTAAGCGCACAATACCCCCCTTTTTTCGCCTGCCACGTTCGTGGCAGTGCCTTCGGAGTTCCCCATGTCCCAAGATACCCAAGCGCCGATGCAGTTCGCGCAGCTCGGCCTTTCCGAGCCCGTGATGCAGGCGGTTGCCGCCGTCGGTTACGAAACCCCCTCGCCGATCCAGGCTGCCACCATTCCGGCCATGCTGGAAGGCCGCGATGTGCTCGGCCAGGCCCAGACCGGTACCGGTAAGACCGCAGCGTTCGCGCTGCCGGTGCTGTCCAACATCGACCTGCAGCAGACCAAGCCGCAGGCACTGGTGCTGGCGCCGACCCGCGAGCTGGCCATCCAGGTCGCCGAGGCGTTCCAGACCTATTCCTCGAAGATCCCCGGTTTCCGCGTGCTGCCGGTCTACGGCGGCCAGCCGTATGCCACCCAGCTGTCGGCGCTGCGCCGTGGCGTACATATCGTGGTGGGTACCCCCGGCCGCGTCATCGACCATCTGAACCGCGGCACGCTGGACCTGTCCGAGCTGAAGACGCTGGTACTGGACGAAGCCGATGAGATGCTGCGCATGGGCTTCATCGACGATGTCGAAGCCGTGCTCAAGAAGCTGCCGGAAAAGCGCCAGGTCGCGCTGTTCTCGGCCACCATGCCGCCGGCCATCCGTCGCATCGCCCAGACCTACCTGAAAGACCCGGCCGAAGTCACCATCGTCAACAAGACGACCACGTCGGCGAACATCCGCCAGCGTTACTGGTGGGTGAGTGGCATGCACAAGCTGGATGCACTGACCCGCATCCTGGAAGTCGAGCCGTTCGACGCGATGATCGTCTTCGCCCGTACCAAGGCCGGCACCGAAGAACTGGCCACCAAGCTGCAGGCCCGTGGCCTGGCCGCTGCCGCCATCAACGGCGACATGCAGCAGGCCCAGCGTGAGCGCACCATCGCCATGCTGAAGGAAGGCAAGCTGGACATCCTGGTCGCTACCGACGTTGCCGCGCGCGGCCTGGACGTCGAGCGCATCAGCCACGTGCTGAACTACGACATTCCGTACGACACCGAAAGCTACGTGCACCGCATCGGCCGTACCGGCCGTGCCGGTCGCAGCGGTGAGGCGATCCTGTTCGCCACTCCGCGCGAGAAGGGCATGCTGCGCCAGATCGAGCGCGCAACGCGCCAGCCGATCGAAGAAATGCAGCTGCCGAGCGTGGAAGCCGTCAACGACAACCGCGTCAGCAAGTTCACCGCGCGCATCAGCGAAACGCTGGCCCAGGGCGGTTTGGACTTCTATCGCCAGCTGCTGGAGCGCTTCCAGGGCGAGAACGAAGTGCCGGCGATCGACGTCGCCGCCGCGCTGGCCAAGATGATGCAGGGCGATACGCCGTTCCTGCTGCAGCCGCCGGTGCGTGCGCCCCGCGAAGAACGTGCCCCGCGTGAACGTACGGACCGTCCGGAGCGGAACGAACGCTTCGACCGCGGTGACCGTCCCAAGTTCGACCGCGCACCGCGCGCCGAAGGCGAAGGGTTCGCGGACCGACCGCGCCGTGAAATGCCGCCGCGTGGCGCGCCGGAGCAGGGTATGGAAACCTTCCGCATCGAGGTGGGTCACCAGCATGGCGTCAAGCCGGCCAACATCGTCGGCGCCATCGCCAACGAGGCGGGTCTGGAAAGCCGCTTCATCGGCCGCATCGACATCCATGACGGCTTCTCCGTACTGGACCTGCCGACCGACATGCCGCAGGACGTGCTCACCCATCTGAAGAAAGTGTGGGTATCGGGCCAGCAGCTCAACATGCGTCGCGTTGAGCCGGGCGAGGACATCAGCCAGGCACCGCGGGCTGCGGCCAAGCCGCGCTTCGACAAGGGCGGTCCGCGCCGTAGTGGTCCGGGTGGTCCCGGTGGTCCGGGTGGCAATGATCGCCCGCCACGCCGCGAGGGATTCAAGCCGCGCGGTCCGCGCAGCGTCTGATCCCACGCCTGCCATGACATCGAAACGCCAGCCCTCGGGTTGGCGTTTTTTTTTGTCCCGGGACAGCGCGCGGAGGCTTCGCGCCGTGCAGACAGGGCCGCCGCTAGCGTGCATGATGCGCTGAATGCAGTCAGGATCAACCACGGATTGGGGGGCTCCACGAATGGGCGAGGCCGGTGCGAGGATGCGGCAGCTTGCGAGGACGCGCGGCTTGACCCTGCGCTTTGCCTTGCTGACCGGTATGGCCGTGGGCCTGGTAGGCATCTCCGCGCTGATCCAGGAACTGCAGGCTGCATCCACGGCCTGGATCGTAGGCCAGAGCCACTGGTCGCGCAGCCAGCAGCAGACCGTTGCCGCGCTGGATAATTATCTCGACAGCGGCGTGGCCACCGACCTGCACGAGGCGCGCACCGCGCTGGCGGTGCCGCTGGCGGACCTGGAGGCGCGCCTGGCGTTGGAGCAGGATGTGCCGGACGTCGATACCGCGCGCGCTGCCTTCCTGCGCGGCGGGAACGCCCGTGGCGATGTCAATCGGTTGATCCTGTCGTACCGCTATGGCCGTGACTTCGCTTATTTCCGCGAAGCGTCCCAGTTGTGGCGGCAGACCGATGCGCCGTTGCAGGAGCTTGCGCGCATCGGCGACCAGTTGGAACAGCGTTTCCAGTCCGGCACGGTCAGTGAGCAGGATGCGGTGCACTATCACCGTCGCCTGAGCGAACTCGATGCGGGGCTGCAGGAGACCGCACGCCATTTCTCTCTCGCGCTGGTGAACATGTCCGCCCTGGTGCGGATGATCACCCTCGCCGTGGGTGCGCTGTCGGTGGTGGCCATCGCCGTGGTCGCATTGCTGTTGGCCCGTCGCGTGCGCACCGATCTGATGGAGCAGGAAAGCCGCTTCCGTGCGGCTTTCTACCAGGCCAGCGTGGGCATGCTGAAGATCGACGGGGAAGGGGGCATCATGGAGGTCAACCAGGCGCTGGCCGACCTGCTTGGCCGTCATCCCGAGCAGCTGCAGCACATGCACCTGCGTGAGCTGCTGGCAGAGGGCGAGCTGGTGCTCGATGGCGGGGGGCGCATTGACTGGCCCCGCCAGCTGCGTGCCGGTGAACTGCGCTTCCTGCGGGCCGACGGCAGCCTGATGTGGGGGCGCTGGAGCGGCACCGCTGTGTCACGCGGCAAGCAGGGCATTTCGATTTTCGCGATCGTCGAAGATGTCACCCAGAACCATGTGCTGGCGCGCGAGGTGCAGCACCACGCCAGCCATGATGTGTTGACGGGCCTGATCAACCGGCGCGAGATCGAGCGGCTGCTGGACCAGGCCGTGCAGCAGGTGCGCAACGATGGCGGTGTCCACGCGCTGTGCTATCTGAACCTCGACCATTTCAAGCTGGTCAACGATACGGTGGGCCACGCGGCAGGAGACCAGATGCTGCGCACCTTCGCGGAGCACCTGGAGGACGCCGTGCGTGACGGCGACTGGGTAGGGCGGCTGGGCGCGGACGAGTTCGCACTGTTCCTGCAGGGGGCTACGCAGGATGCAGCCAAGCAGATTCTGCACCGGTTGATCCGCACGCTGGGACAAGCGAGCGTGCAGTTCGGCGAGGACACACTGAAGATCAGCTGCAGCGTGGGCGTGGTGGAAATGGGCGCCGATACGCCGGATGTGAACTGGCTGATGGGGGCTGCCGATAGCGCCTGCTACGCGGCCAAGCAGGCAGGACGCAACCGCATCCACTGCTTCAACGAAGACCGCATGGCGCTTGAGGAGCGGCGCGGCGAAGCGGATCGGCTGCGGCGCGTCAGCCGCGCCATCGCCGAAAACCGCATGGTGCTGTACGCGCAGCGCATCGCCAATGTCGAAGACCCCGGTCACCTGCATTACGAGGTGCTGGTGCGGATGCGCGATGAGCAGGGCGTGCTGCACGGGCCAGGTGAGTTCATTGCCGCGGTCGAGCGCTATGGCATGGGCATGTCGCTGGACCGGTGCGTGCTGTCGATGCTGTTCCGCCACCTGCAGGTATGCCCCGCGCACGTGGCGCGGCTGGGCATGTGCAATGTGAATGTGTCGGCGCAGTCGATCACCGAGCCCAGCTTCCTGGCCTTCGTCACCGATCTGCTCGAGCGCAACCGCTCGCTTGCGCCGCGGTTGTGCTTCGAAATCACGGAAACGGCGGTCATCAGCAACCTCGGTCAGGCGCGCGAGTTCATCGATGCGGTCAAGGCGCGTGGATGCCGTATCGCACTGGATGATTTCGGATCGGGGTCGTCCTCGTTCGGCTACCTTCGCCATCTGCCCGCCGATCAACTGAAGATCGATGGCACGTTCGTGCGTGACATGCAGACCGATCCGATCAGTCGCGCGACGGTGCGCGCGATCGCCGCGCTGGGCCGCGAACTGCAGCTGGACGTGGTGGCCGAATGGGTGGAGACCGACGAGCAGGCAAGGCAGCTGGTGGAGATGGGCGTGCACAGCCTGCAGGGCTATGCCATCGAGCGCCCACAGCCGTTGGAGCGCATCACGCAGACCGCGCTGCACCCGCACCGCCAGCAACAGACGCCGACGTGGATGGCGCAGCGCTAGGCAATTGGTCGCAGTCTGCGTGAAAACCGTGCGGCTGCGATAATCTGGCCGCACGGACGGCGCGCAGTCTGCGCGCACGCAAGCAGGCGGGTGGGGCGTGGGGAGCACAGGAGTGCAGTGGCAAGGCTGGGTGGTGATCGTGGCGCTGTTGTGCGCTGTCCTGCTGCCGTTGGAGGCCGCGGCGACGCCACAGCCTGTGCGCGATTATCTGCTGCTCGGCGGCGCCACCGACGAACCCACACCGCATCGCAGTTGCACGCCGCAGATGCTCCACGGCCCGCGCCAGACGTTGGAGATTCCCGCCCCGGCCGGTGGCTGGTCCGGTCAACCGCAGGCGCTGGATGTGTTCAACGTCTTCGCCGGCGAGGTGATGATCCGCCACGCGGCGCGGGAGATATGCGGCAACATGGGGGATGCGCGGACGCGGGATTCACGCTTCCGCGCGGGCATCGGCATCGTCATCGTCCCGCCTGCGGGCAGCGCCGAGCCCATCGTCGTTTCCTGGGCGACGCCCCTGAAGGAACGCTGGGGACCCACGCTGCGGCTTGGCGCGCCCAGTCCGGTACAGCAGCGTGACACGGCCCGCCTGCTGGTACGCGCTGCCTGCCTGGCGGTGGCGTTGGCGTTGGCACTGTCGGCATTGATGGGCTTCTTCAGCGCGCGCGATCGCCTGTTCCTGATCTACGTCGGCGTCTGCGCGGTGTTCATGGTCTGGCAATCGGTGTTGAGCGGCCTGAGCGGGTATCCAGAGCCCTGGTTTCCGGTGGACGTGGACAGTGCATGGTGGCTGGTGGGATTGACCGCCTGCGCGCAGGCGGTCCTGCTGCCGGTGTTGTGGCGGCTCAACGTGGGCGACCGCCACTGGCCACGCTGGCGGCGCACCTGGGCCATGCTGAGTTGTGGACTGGTGCTGGTGGCCCTGCTGGTGCCCTGGATGGATTGGACGATGCTGGGCTGGACAGCCGACATCCTGCAGGCGGCGCACATCACCGGTTGCGTGGCCGCGTTGCTGGCCGGCGTGTGGGCCTGGTCGCGCGGCGAGCGCTGGGCAGCCATCGGGTTGATTGCCGTGGCGCCGTTCCTGCTGATGATCGTGGCCGATCTCGCGCGCGCCCAGTGGTTGTTGGCGCATCGCGTGGAATCGCTGCAGTTGTCCACGACCTGGTTGTTGATGATGGCCGCCTACGCGCTCAACCAGCGGCTGGGCAAGCTGCGTGAGCAGCGTGACGAGATGCGCCAGCTGGCCGATACGGACTCGCTTACCGGGCTGCCCAATCGCCGTGCCGGGCTGCGCCAGCTGGGTGCGCAGATCGCCCGCGCGACGGACGAAGGCACACCACTGGTCATCGGCTTCCTCGACATCGACCTGTTCAAGGAAATCAATGATCACCACGGACATGAAACCGGTGACGCGGTGCTGGTCGCGGTGGCGGCCGCGTTGCGCGGTTCGGTGCGCAGCCGCGAAGAAGTCTTCCGCATGGGCGGCGAAGAGTTCCTGCTGCTGTTACCCGGCGCCAGCCGCGCGGTCGCCGCCGGGCGCCTGGAGCAGATCCGCCGGAAGATCAGCGAAGCCGGCACCGCGCTGCAGGTACCGGGATTGCAGGTGACGGTGAGCATCGGCCTGGCGCAATGGCGGCCAGATCAGGACGATCTGGCAGGGCTGCTGCGCCGTGCCGATCATGCGATGTACGGCGCAAAGCGCGCCGGCCGCGACCGGGTGATGGACGGGGACCAGCTGGATGCGGGCAGCGCCGCCTGAATCCATGCCGCGGAGGCCACAATGCCCGATAATGGGGGCATGACCATCCGCCTGAACAAACATATCGCCGAAACCGGCTTCTGCTCCCGCCGCGAGGCCGACCGGCTGCTCAGCGAGCGCCGCGTTACTGTCAATGGCCACGTTGCCGGTACGGGCGCGGTGGTTGGCGAAGAGGACAAGATCCTCATCGACGGGCAGCCGCTTCGCGTGCGCCAGGCCAGCAAGCCCGGCGGCCGTCGCCATGTCTACATCGTGCTGAACAAGCCGGTCGGCATCACCTGCACCACCGAAAGCTCGGTAAAGGGCAACATCGTCGAGTTCGTCGGCCACGAACAGCGGATCTTCCCGATCGGGCGCCTGGACAAGGATTCCGAAGGGCTGATCCTGATGACCAGCAACGGTGACATCGTCAACCAGATCCTGCGCGCCGAGAATGGCCACCAGAAGGAATACCTGGTGGCCGTCAACAAGCCGGTCACCGACGAGTTCCTGCGCGGGATGGCCCGCGGTGTGCGGCTGCATGACCAGACCACGTTGCCCTGCCGGACCTCGAAGCTGGCCAAGTTCGGTTTCCGCATCACCCTGCAGCAGGGGCTCAACCGACAGATCCGGCTGATGTCCGCGCACTTTGGCTTCCGCGTCACGCAGCTGCGGCGCGTACGCATCGACAACATCAAGATCGGTGCGCTCAAGCCCGGCCAGTGGCGCAACCTCAGCGAGCAGGAACTGCGCGGCCTGCTGCCCGGCCAGCAGGACTGGTAAACGCGGCGAAGCACGCCGCGAAGCAGCGGGTCCATGGCCTGCTGCTTTCCTCTAGACTTGATCCCGGTCCCATCCCCCGAGCGCTGGATGATCAAGCCCGCCAAGCCTGCCAACGAAGCGCAGCGTCTCGATGCGCTGCAACGCTATCGCATCCTCGACTCGGAAAAAGAAAAGTCCTTCGAAGACCTGGTCACCGTCGCCCGTGCGGTGGCAGGCACGTCGATGGCGGCCGTGACGCTCATCGATGCCGAGCGGCAGTGGTTCAAGTCGATCCAGGGCACCCAGGTGTCCGAGCTGTCGCGTGACGAGTCCATGTGCGGGCACGCCATCCTGCGGCCGCAGGAAATCATGGTGGTCGAAGACGCGCGGCTTGACGCGCGCTTTCATGACAACCCGATCGTGACGGGTGATCCTCGCGTACGGTTCTACGCCGGCGCGCCACTGGTCAGCAACGATGGCCAGCCGCTGGGTACGCTGTGCGTGTTCGATCCGCAACCGCACCGGCTCGACGCCGACAAGGCCGAGGCCCTGTCCGCCTTGTCACGCCAGGTGATGGTGGTCATGGAGCTGCGTCGCTTCGCGCTGGATATCCAGCAGCACATGCTGGAGCGGGATGATTACGAGAAACTGCTCAGCGACTACCACGACGTACTGCTGGCGCAGAACGCGGACCTGGCCGAACAGAGCCGCACCGACGCCTTGACGGGCCTACCGAACCGGCGTGCGATGGCACTGGCGTTGGACGCGGCGGTGACCACCCGCGATGGCCAGCCGCGGCAGACCTGCGTGGCCCTGCTCGACATCGATCACTTCAAGCGCATCAACGATTTCCAGGGGCATGCCACCGGCGATCGCGTGCTGTCCGAACTGGGTGCGCTGCTGCGTTCCCACTTCGCCGGGGCAGGCCTGGCAGCCCGCTACGGCGGCGAGGAATTCGTCGTGCTGCTGCCGGACACCGACCTGCGCATGGCCGAAGTGCAGTGCGAGTTCCTGCGCACGGCAGTGGCCGACCTGCCATTGGGCTTCCCCGTCACGGTCAGCATCGGCGTAGCGGCACACCGCAGCGGCGACAGCACCGACCACACGGTCGAGCGTGCCGACGCCGCCCTGTACCGGGCCAAGGCCGCCGGCCGCAACCGGGTGGAGACCGCCCCGTAAAAAAGGGGACGGAGGGGATTAAGTCGTTTTTGACCTCTTTGGGGTCATA
Organism: Stenotrophomonas sp. 169; assembly: GCF_014621775.1. Classification (NCBI taxonomy): domain Bacteria; kingdom Pseudomonadati; phylum Pseudomonadota; class Gammaproteobacteria; order Lysobacterales; family Lysobacteraceae; genus Stenotrophomonas; species Stenotrophomonas sp. 169. The sequence goes on along the minus strand of NZ_CP061204.1, from coordinate 2,911,109 downwards.
AACGACTTAATCCCCTCCGTCCCCTTTTTTCCTCAGTCCGCGATGTTGCGGGCTTCTGCGGTACCGAGGATCTCGGGGTGCTGGACGGGGCGGCGACGGTTGAGCAGGGGATGCAGGAACACCGCGCCGATGATCACCGCGACGCCGACGTAGAACCAGCCGGCGACTTCGTGTTGTTCGCGTAGCAGGACCACGGCGAGGATCACCGCGTAGACCGGCTCCAGGTTGGTCACCAGCTGTACGGTGTACGCACTGAGGTGACGCAGCGCCACCAGGGCCAGGGCGAACGGCAACAGCGTGCAGACACCCGCCAGCAGCAGCAGCAACAGGCCGTCATGCAGGTCTGGCATTACCCACAGCGGGCTGGCCAAGGCAGGCAGCAGGTAGGGCATCAGCGGGGCCAGCAGGGTCAGGGTCAGCGTGCCCGCACCCAGCTCCAGTGCAGTGACGGTAAGCGGGTCGGCATGGCTGACCATGCGCTTGTTGAGCGAACCGAACACGGCGACCAGTACCGCCGACATCGCGCCGACCAGTACCCCCACCCGCATGCCCTCCGGCACGCCGCCGACCACCAGTGCCACGCCGGGCAGCACCGCGATGCCGAACACCAGTTCGCGGACCTGGAACGGGCGTTTGGCCACCCAGGGTTCGATGATGGAGGTGAACACCGGCGCCAGTGCGATGCAGGTAGCGGCAACGGACGCGTTGGCCAGCTTCACCGCCCCGTAGAACGTCAGCCAGTGCAGCGCGACCAGGGCGCCGATGCCCGAATAGGCTGCCACGACCCGCCATGGCAGGGTGCGCAGCCCGCGCCATACCCGCGGCAGCAGCGCCAGCATCGCCACCACCAGCAGCATGCGCCACCACACCAGCGGCAGGGCCGGCAGGGTGATCAGCTTGCCGAGGATGGCCGTGATTCCCCACAGCAGTACACAGAAATGAATCTGGAAAAGGGCTTTGCGGGTGTCAGGGCTGCTCATCGCGATATTGTGCGGCAAGCAGGGCTCTGCGGCGATGGGTCAGCGTGCGTCGCAGCGCTGTTGCAGGGCCATCGCGGCGGCAGGATTGCGTGCCTTCGCCGCGCCGATGCACAGCAGATAGACCTCGCGCGGTGCTTGAGCGGCTGCGGCCGCAATCAACGGAAGGTCATCCACGGGCCGTCCAGTTGCCCAGGCCTGCGCCCTTGCGACCCAGCGCTGCTGTGCCGGCGCGGGAAGGCCGGCCTTCAGGCGGGCCTGGCTGCGCTTGATGCGGACATAGGCGAAGTCGGCGGTCAGGTCACCGTGCAGCGGGACGTCATCGCTGTCTTCGATGACCAACGCGATATCGTGCCGGCGTGCCGCGGTGATCAGCGCGGCGTCCACTGCAGCGGGGTTGCGCACTTCCAGGGCGTGCTGCAGCTTCACACCCTGCAACGAGGCGGGGAGCGTGGCGACGAATGCCGCAAGCGCATCGGCGTCAGCGGAATGATCGGGGGCGAACTGCCACAGCAGCGGGCCCAGCCGGTCACCCAGGGCGAGTGCGGCCTGCAGGAAGGGCTGCGCGGCATCGGCCACGCCGGACAGGTCCCGCCGCTGCACCAGGTAACGCGGTGCCTTCATTGAGAAACGGAAGCCCTCTGGCGTCTGCGCCGCCCATTGCGCGCATTGGGCGGGGCTGGGCGTGCGGTAGAACGTGCCGTTGATTTCGATGCAGCGCAGGGCTCGGCTGGCGAAGGCCAGCTCTTCGCGCTGCACCAGGCCGTCGGGATAGAACATGCCGCCGCGCCATTCCGGGAACACCCAGCCGCCGATGCCACAGCGTATCGGTGCGGCGCTCACTGCGATGCATCCGTGTGCCAGGGGTCATAGCTGCCAAACCACCACAGGTGGCCTTCCGGATCGGCACAGGCATAGCCGCGCCCGCCGTAGGGTTGGTCCGCCAGATCCATGACGATCCGCGCACCTGCAGCGACCGCATGGGTGAAGTGCGCATCGACGTCGCTGACGATCACGCAGGCACTCTGGGTCTGACGGCCGCCGAGGTCGGCTGGATGCACGGCGTGCCGCGACCACTCCCCCTCATTACCGGCCGAGGCCAGCATGAGCATGCCCCCGCCGTAGACCAACTGCGCGTGGTGAACCGTATCGCCGTCGGCGAAGACGGCCTGTGCCTGGAAACCGAACGCGCGCTGCAGCCAGGCGATGGCCGCCGGGGCATCGCGGTAGCGCAGGCAGGGAATGATGGTCGAACCGGCAGTGGCCTGTGCATGGTCTGGCATGGCACCCTCCTTTGGCACAGGAAGGCTGCGCTGTGCGCCGTTACCATCCTGAGAAATCCCGGCGGCCCTGCACGGTGCCGCCACTCCCGTCTGGAGACTGTGCGTGATGATGCGTTTGATTGGAGGCGTGATGCTGATGGCCTGTGCAACGCTGGCGGGTGCGGCAAGTCCGCCGCCCCTGCAGGACCTGGATGCCACCGTGGAGCGCGTACGCGAGCGCTTCGACGTGCCGGGCATCGCCGTGGCCGTGGTGAAGGACGGAAAGATCGTCCTGGAGCGTGGCTGGGGCGTGCGCGAGCAGGGCCGCCCTGAGCCGGTGCAGGCCGACACGCTGTTCGCCATCGCGTCCAACACCAAGGCGTTCACCGCGCTCTCGCTGAACCTGCTGGCCGAAGAGGGCAAGCTGAAGATGGACGACAAGGTGACCGAGCACCTGCCGGCCTTCCGTATGTCCGATCCCTTCGTGACCAGCCAGATGACCGTGCGCGATCTGTTGTCGCACCGCAGCGGGCTGAGCCTGGGTGCGGGGGACCTGCTGTTCTGGCCGACTACCACGTACCGCAATGCCGACGTCGTGGAACGCCTGGGCAAGGTCCCGCTGAAGGGAGGCTTCCGTGAGCGCTACGCCTACGACAACATTCTGTACGCCGTGGCGCAGCAGGTGATTGAAAAAGTATCCGGCCAGTCTTACCAGGCCTTCCTGCAGCAGCGCATTTTCGACAAGGTCGGCATGGCCGGCACGCGGTACAACGCGGACCACCTGCACGCGGGGGACCAGGCTGCGGTGGGCCACGCAAAGTTCGACTTCACCGATCTGCGCACGGTCGCGCCGTTGACGTGGCAGAACAATGCCGGCGCAGGCGGTATCTATTCCAGCGTGCACGACATGGCGCGCTGGATGCAGGTGCAGTTGGCGCACGGCACGCTGCCCGATGGCACCGCGCTGTTCAGCGCGAAAAGCCAGCAGCAGATGTGGCAGATGATCACCCCGCAGGTGGTCGCCGAACCGACGGTGCCGGAGCTGCTGCCGGCGCGACCGAACTTCGCCGGCTATGGCGAGGGCTGGAGTCTGAGCGATTACCAGGGACAGAAACTGGTCTGGCATACCGGGGGATGGCCCGGCATGGTCTCGCGGGTGACCTTGGTGCCCGAGGCGAATCTGGGCGTGGTCGTACTGACCAATCAAGAAGTGGGTGCGGCCTTCAACGCGATTACCCTGAGCGTGCTGGATGCGTATCTGGGACGCAGCGGGCATGACTGGGTGGATGCCTACGGCAAGGCCGTGGACAAGGGACGCGGCAAGGCGGACGAGGCGTGGGCGAAGCACCAGGCCGCGCGTGATCGGACCAGCCGGCCATCGCTACCGCGGGACGCCTACGCCGCTACGTACCGGGATAGCTGGTATGGCGACATGCACATCTCACGCAACGGCAAGGTGCTGCGCCTGCAGTTCGACAAGACGCCGCAGCTGGTCGGCACGCTGGAACATTGGCAGCACGACACGTTCATCGTGCGCTGGGATGATCGTTCGCTCAATGCCGACGCGTTCGTGAACTTCAGCCTGGATCCGGATGGAAAGGTGCGCGATGTGCGCATGCAGGCGATATCCGAGCTGACCGACTTCAGCTTCGACTTCCAGGATCTGCTGTTCGTGCCGCAAGGGTGATGCACACTCGGGGGTGACGGGCCCGGCGGCCGTCACTACCGGGCATGCGCTTGGTGGGATAATCAGCGGGTTCCCGTGCTGTGAGCGACTGTGATGTTCCGCTGGTTTGAATCCCTGATCCCGGTGTTTCCGCCGGTGGACAAGCGCACGCCGCCGCGCAGCGTGGTGAAGTTCTATCTGTTCTATCTGCGTCCGGTATGGCCGGTGCTGTTGGCCACGCTGGTCGCCGGTCTGCTGCTGGCGCTGGTGGAAGTTGCGATGTTCGACTTCCTCGGTCGCATCGTCGACATGGTGGCCGAGCAGCCCGGCGCGGGATTCTTCCAGCGCCATGCGCAGGATCTGATCTGGATGGTGGTGGTGTGTGTCATCGCCCGTCCGGTGCTGGTGGGCCTGCACAACCTGCTCGTCAACCAGGCGATCGTGCCGGGCCTGAGCAACCGCTCCCGTTGGCTGATGCACAACTACGTCGTGCGGCAGAGCCTGACGTTCTTCCAGAATGATTTCGCCGGCAGCATGGCCAACCGGGTGATGCAGACGGGCACTTCGCTGCGCGAATCGGCGGTGCAGATGGTCGACTCGCTCTGGTACATCGTGGTCTACACCGGCACCGCGCTGTTCCTGTTCGCGCAGGCCGACTGGCGGCTGATGATTCCGCTGCTGCTGTGGATGCTGGCCTACGCGGTGATCATGGTGTACTTCGTGCCGCGTGCGAAGGAGCGCGCATGGATCGCCTCGGAAGCGCGATCCAAGGCAATGGGTCGCATCGTGGATGGCTATACCAATATTCCGACGCTGAAGCTGTTCGCCCACGGGGGGCGCGAGCAGGCGTACGTGGCAGAGGCAATCGAAGAACTGGCGGTCAAGCACCGTCGGCAGACGCGCATCACCAGTGGCATGGACCTGACCATCGCCATCGTCAACGGCTTCCTGATTGCCGGCACCTGCGGACTGGCGTTGTGGCTGTGGAACGACGGGCTGATCACCGTCGGTGCGATCACCCTGGCCACCGGTCTGGTGATCCGCATCCACAACATGTCCGGCTGGATCATGTGGACCATCAACGGCATCTTCGAAGACATCGGCACGGTGCAGGACGGCATCACCACGATCTCCCAACCGCTGACCGTGCAGGATCGCGATGATGCGCCCGCGCTCACCGTGAGTGCGGGCGGCGTGCATTTCCAGAACATCCACTTCCACTATGGCAAACGTGGGGGCGTGATCGACGGGTTGGACCTGCAGGTGAAGCCGGGCGAGAAAATTGGTCTGGTCGGACCGTCGGGTGCGGGCAAGTCGACACTGGTCAACGTGCTGCTGCGGCTGTATGACCTGGAAAGCGGACGCATCGTCATCGACGGCCAGGACATCGCTTCGGTGACACAGGAAAGCCTGCGTGGACAGATCGGCGTGGTCACCCAGGATACGTCGCTGCTGCATCGTTCGATCCGCGACAATCTGCTGTATGGCCGGCCCGAGGCGACCGACGACGCGGTGCGCGCGGCGGTGGCGAAGGCGCGTGCCGATGGCTTCATCGAGTCGTTGGTGGATGCGCAGGGGCGCAAGGGGTATGACGCGCTGGTGGGCGAGCGCGGCGTCAAACTGTCCGGTGGCCAGCGCCAGCGCATCGCCATTGCCCGCGTGTTGCTGAAGGACGCGCCCATCCTGGTGCTGGACGAGGCAACGTCGGCATTGGATTCGGAGGTGGAAGCCGCGATCCAGGACAACCTGGACGAGCTGATGGCGGGCAAGACGGTGATCGCCATCGCGCACCGCCTGTCGACCATCGCCCGGATGGACAGGCTGGTGGTGATGGACCAAGGCCGGATCGTCGAAACGGGCACGCACGCAGAGCTGGTGGAGGCCGGTGGCCTGTATGCGCGGTTGTGGGCACGGCAGACCGGCGGCTTTGTTGCCGCCGAGGGCTGAAAGGGTTGCGCCGAGCATGGCTCGGCGCATTCCGTCCGCCACCGCGATGTCTGACCCAGACCGCGCTGCGCGCTCGCCGAGCATGGCTCGGCGCTAACGGTTCGGTTGGCGTTACTCGATCGGCTGGTCCAGCATCAGCTGGCGCGCGAAGCGCACCGGCGGCGCGCCGTAGGACAGCATCTTGTCGTGGTACGCCTTCAGGTTGAACTGGTCGCCCAGTTTTTCCTGCGCGGCCTTGCGGGTGTCGAAGTGCTCCTGCGCGCCGACGAAGTAGGTCGGCAGCTGCGCCGACGTCAACTGTGCGCGCACCCACTTGCCCGATGCTTCGCTGTCCTGCTGGAAGGCATCGTGGGTCATCAAGTGCATCGCCTGTTCGCGCGTCCAGTTGTCCACGTGCACGCCTTGGTCCAGGATCGCGTTGGAAATGGTGCGCAGGTAGAACTTCAGCTGCACCAGGTGGAACAGCGGGTCGTTATCCAGGTAGCCCTGTTCCTGCATCATGCGTTCGGTGTAGACCGCCCAGCCTTCGGCGAACAGGCCCGAACGCAGCACCGCGCGCAGGGTCGATGGGAACTTGGCCGAATGCCAGCCTTCGAGGTAGTGGCCCGGGGTGCCTTCGTGGATGCTCAGCAGGTGGATCATGCGTGAGTTGTATTCACGCAGGAACGAGTCGACCTGCTTCTGGTCCCAGTCGTCCGGGATCGGCGACACGGCGTAGAAGGTCTTCAGGTTCTTGTCCAGCGGACCGGGTGAATCGCAGTAGGCCACCGCCACGCCGCGCTGGAACTCCGGCATCAGGATGATGTCCACCGGCGCATCGGGCAGGGTCATCAGGTCATGCTCGCGGACGAACGCAGTGGATTGGTCCAGCGCCGCCTTGGCATCGTCCACCACCTTGTCGCGCGCCGGCTTGTCCGCATAGGCAAGTTCCAGCGCGGCTTCGATGGCTTTCTGCTGCTGCTCGTCGCTCGGGTTGGCCGGCATCTGCGGCGCGCCGGGCTTGTCCTTCAGCACGGTCTGGGCGATGCCATACATGTCCTGGCGCACGCGCTTGAGCTCGGCACGCGCACGCTCGCCGATCTCCTGCCGCGACAGCGACGAGTTCAGCGCAAACTTCAGCTTCTGGTCGTACAGCTCAGCACCCACGCGGAACTCACCCTTGGCATTGGGCACCAGCGTCTTGTCCAGCCACTGCTGCTGCTCGTCCACGGCCTTCTTCAAGCCATCGATGGCCGCCTGCAGGCGCTGCTGGTCGGCTTGCGGCAGTTCGCCGATGTGCGGGGTGATGAAGGTATCGACGATGCTGAGGATGCCGCGGTTCTGCTTGGCCACCGTTTCAGCATGGATCTTCGGCACGCGGGCCGGATCGAGGTTCTCGCGGGCCTGGGCGAAGATCGCCGGGATCTTCTCCATGCGCGCGGTGGCCGACTTCAGGCGCTCAGGCAGCGGGGCGAACTCACGTGCCATCAGGCCGTAGATCGCGCTGCCGGCCAGACCGTTGTACATCTGCGGGTCCCACTTGGACGACTGCAGAACTTCCGCATTCCAGATATCGGACTGCAACTGGTTGCGCAGGATTGCCGCATCCACCTGGTTCTCGCGGCCCAGCTTGGCCACGTCCATTGTGTCCAGCTCGGCGAGCAGGCCCTTGTAGGCGGCGAGCGTTTTCTGCTGGCCCGCGGCGCTGAGGTCATCGATCTCGCTGTCGAACCGGTGGTCACCGATCTGCGTGGCACCGACCGGTGACCGCTGCATCCAGCTGTCCAGGGAGCGCTTGGACAGGTCGGCGAAGGCCGCATCGGCGGTGGCCGCCCCTGCCTGGGCCGGGGCGGCGGCGGGCGTGCTGGCGGAGGGAGCGTCGGTCTGCTGGCAGCCACCAAGGGCGGCGATCAGGGCGAGGGCAAGAAGATGCGGGCGCATCGGCAATCCTGTATTCGGGTCAATGCCCAAGCATAGGCTGGCCCCGGTGCGCTGTCTGCGTGCCAAAGGATTACCATCGTCGCATTCCCGTGCGGAGGTGTGTCATGCAGTACGAAGGAAGTTGCCATTGCGGCCGGATTGCGTTCACCGTGCAGGCTGAAGCGCCGATCACCGATGTCATCGACTGCAACTGTTCGCTGTGCCGTCGGCGCGGCGGCCTGCTGTGGTTCGCCGCCCGTGACGCGCTGGTGCTGTCCAGCGATCCGGCGCAGCTGGCGACCTACCAGTTCAACAAGCACCACCTGCATCATCACCATTGCGCCCACTGCGGCATCGCGCCGTTCAGCGAAGGGGTCGATCCGCGCAGCGGTCAGGCCATGGCGGCGGTGAACGTGCGTTGCCTGCCGGGTCTTGCGCTGGATGGCCTATCAGTCACCGCCTTCAATGGAGCCGATGCGTGAGCCTTCCTGTAACGCGACGTGGCTTGGGTATCGGTGCGGCATTGTTCACGCTGATGCTCGCCGGGTGTGGCAAGCCGGGGATGGCCGATGCCGGCGGCGCTGGCGCGGGCGCCGTGGCTTCTCCCGAAGGCGCATCACTGGCCTACGAGCACGATCTGGACATCCGCCTGGAGGCGATGCAGATCGGTCCGCGCGTGAAGCAGATCGCCGACGCGTGCCAATCCGCGCGCTTCGGCGACTGTGCTGTGCTGCAGGTGGGGCAGCAGGGGGGTGACTATCCGACCGGCTCCATCCGTGTCCGCATCGCGCCGAAGGGCGTGGAGCCGATCATCGGCCTGGCGGGGCAGGGCGGCGAGGTGTCCTCACGCAATACGCATGCAGAAGATCTTGCCCAGCAGGTCGCCGATACCGCGCTGGCCAAGGCGCGTCTGCAGAAAGAGCATGAGCGGTTGCTCGCTTACCAGGACAGCAAGGACATCAAGTTGGCGGACTTGCTGGTGATCACGCAGCGCCTGTCGGAGATCGAGGCGGGCGTCGAACAGGCGAACAAGGATGCGGCGCAGCAGCGCAGGCGCATCGATACGCAGCTGGTGACGATGCAGTTCAACACCCCGTCGGGGCAGCGCAGCCGAAGCGAAATCGGCCAGGCGTGGCGTGAATCGGGCACCATCCTGACCAACAGCGTGGCCTTCCTTATCCGTGCTGTGGCAGCGCTGCTGCCGGTCGCGGTGGTGCTGGGTCTGGTGGGGTGGATCGGCGTGCGCCTGTGGCGTTGGCGCCGACGCCGGAAGGCCTGACCGCCGGAAGCCCGGAGGGGGCGCCACACCGAGCTTGGCGCCCCTTGCCCAGAATCAGCCTTCGTCGGTTTCGTACTCGACGAACACATCGAGCTCCAACGCGAGCTCCTGCACGGCATCGCGCACTTTCTGCGCGGTGGCCTCATTGCCTACCTCGACCTCCAGTTCGTGGCTGCCGGGGCCCATGTCGTCGGACAGGCCGGCGGAGCTGGAATCATCGTCGTCCATCTTCGGCATCAGGTCGTCGGTTTCTTCAACATGCTCGATGCCTTCGATACCGAGCAGCAGATCGCTGATGGCACGTGCATCGTCTTCGCTACCGGTGATTCGCAGTCGCAACATGGCCATGGGGCGTTTCCTCATTGAATGCAGGCACCCAGCCTAGCCAGCAGATGGAAAAAAGCGGGTGAGGGTGGCGCATGCAGGACGGTAGCGGCGACGGGTAGAGCCGACTTCAGTCGGCTGCGCACACGATGCAGCCGACTAAAGTCGGCTCTACCGTCGGCTGCGCACACCATGCGGCCGACTGAAGTCGGCTCTACCGTCGGCGCGGAACGCCACGCAGCCGACTGAAGTCGGCTCTACCCGTGAGCCCGTCCAGCCCCGCCGGTGGGGTTACCGCACCGGCACCGGGATGTTGCAGAGGTCGATATGTCCGGCTGGACGCTTGTAGAAATCGTCCACGCGGTTGCGGCGCGCTTCCACCGTCGCCGCAAACGTCTTCGACTCGGTACGCAGGACCTGGATCGGCGTGCGCTCTGCTTCAGGCACCTCGCTGACGCGGCGTATCGAGATGATCGGGGTACGCTGCGCCGCATCCGCGTAGAAGCCCATCGGCGCCGGGCCACGAGGCAGTGCGCTCAGCAGTTCCATGCCCTTCAGCACGCGCCCCACGACGGTGATGTTGCGATCCAGTTGGCGTGGCGACTGGCCGGTGACGACGTACAGCTCCGCACCGATGCTGCTGTCTTCGTCGTTGTTGCGGCCTGCACCCAGTGCGCCGTAGCAATGCGCAAGCCATGCCTTGCCCGCCTTGGGGTCCGCGCCAGTCGCGAAGCCATCGACGAACCCCGTACGTGCCGCCCAGCCATCGCGGTCAGGCAGCGCGCTGAAGGCCAGCCCGACACTGGGGCGCTCGAACTCGGCGGGGAGCTTGCGTGCGGCCGATCCGAGCGGCTTTGCTTTCCCCGCATCATCCGCGTCTGCATCGCCGAACTGCACCACGAAGTTGTCCTGCGCGCGGTAGATGCTGGTGCCGTTCCAGAACGCCTCATGGGCGAGGGTCTGGATATTGGCGACGTGGCGCGGGGCGAATTGCGGCGCCAGTTCAAGGATTACCCGTCCCGTCGGCAGATCCATGTACAGCAGGTTGGCCGGGTCCGGCGTGCGCCAGTCACTCGCCGGGGCCGCGTCGAGGATCTGCTGCGGGCTGCGGTACGGCGTGGCGGCAGTGGCCAGGGAGGCGAGCGCACACGCTGCAAGCGCAAGGCCAAGAGCCAACTGAACAGGGCGACGATCCATGACGAGCCTTTTGACGAGGAGCCTTTGATTCTGCCATCAGACCTGCGCAGCGCACAGCCGCCGGGTAATGCCATCGGGTAACGCCATGGGCTGAACGCTGTCGGTAAAACGCCATGGGGTAAACGCTGTCGGGCAAACGCCGTCGGGCAAACGCCGTGCGGTAGAGCCGACTTCAGTCGGCTGCTCCAACCGCCAGCCGGCTGAAGCCGGCTCTACCCCCGGGGCGCCGCAGGCCATCGACAGCCCGGCGCCGACAGCGAACGCAAAAGGACACCGTGACCAATGACATCTTTCACTACTCCGAACTTCACACTACTGTTCACTTCAACGTAGTGGAGCAGCCGCCATGGTCGATGAAGAGGTCCAGCTGAAGAAGTTCCAGAAGGAGCTCAGTGCGGGGACCGTATCGCTGGCGCTGATGGCCGTGTTGGCCAAGGCACCGGAGCCGTTGTACGGCTACCTGATCGCCAAGGAGCTGGAGCAGGTGGGCGAGGGCGTGCTGAGTGGCAAGCAGAGCGCCCTGTACCCGGTGCTGCGCAATCTGGAAGGCGCCGGGTTGCTGGAAAGTCACGTGGAGCCGTCCAGCAGTGGACCACCGCGTCGCTACTACCGCATGAACGAGCAGGGACGCGCCGTGCTGGAGCAATGGATCCAGGCATGGCGTGCCACCCGCGATTCCGTCGATTCCGTACTGGAGGGCGTACTGCAATGAACACCGAACACACCCTGGGCAGGACCCTGCCAGCGACCATTCCCGACTACCTGGTGCAGTTGCGCGCAGCACTGCGAGGCGCCGACCCGGCGATGGTGCAGGACGCGTTGTATGACGCCGAGGAATACCTGCGTTCGGAGCTGGCTGCACAGCCGGGCCGCAGCGAAGCGGAGGTGATCGCCGACGTCGCCGGCAGCTACGGTGCGCCGGACGAAGTGGCCGATATCTACCGCGAAACGGAGATCACCGTCAGCCGTGCGCTGCGTACGCCCAGTACGCCGCTCGGTACCCGGGTGGTGGCTGCGCAGGTCGCGCCTTCGGTTACGCCGGCAGCCAGCATCACCCCGCCGAATGGCCGGGACGGTGACCCGTCGCCACCGCCGTCGCGTTCGCTCGCTGCGCGCTTCTTCGGCGTCGTGGTGGATCCGCACACCTACGGCGCGCTGCTCTACATGCTGCTCTCGCTGGCCACGGGCACGTTCTTCTTTACGTGGGTGGTCACCGGGCTGTCGTTGTCGGTGGGGCTGCTGATCCTGATCATCGGCATTCCGGTCGCCGTGCTGTTCTTCGGCTCGGTTCGCGGCCTGGCGTTGCTGGAAGGACGGTTGGTAGAGGCGCTGCTGGGCGAGCGCATGCCGCGGCGCCCGCGTTACAGCGACCGCAGTCGCAGCTGGCTGCAGCGGATCGGTGACATGTTCACCGACGGGCGCACGTGGCTGACCTTGCTGTACTTCGTGTTGATGCTGCCGCTGGGCATCGTGTATTTCACCGTGGCCACTACGCTGCTGGCGGTGTCGCTGGCCTTCATCTGGTCACCGGTAGCGGCGTTGGTGCCGGGCGATTATTCCGGCTTGACGATCCAAGGCCTGCCCCTGTTGGAGGGCGCATGGGCCACGCCGGTCCTCGCAGTCGTCGGTGTGCTGTTGCTGTTTGCCACGCTGCATCTGGCACGCGGCGTGGGGCGTCTGCACGGCACGCTGGCAAAGCATCTGCTGGTGCGGCTATAACGCCGAGCCTTGCTCGGCGGCTGTCCGGTCCGGGCCCTTGGCGTGTGATACCGGCCGCGCTGCGCGCTCGCCGAGCGTGGCTCGGCGCTACCAGTGCGATCCCGCGTTTGTTGTTTGCGTTCCAGTGCCGTCGCGCGGCAGGGTAGCGCCGAGCCGTGCTCGGCGGCTTTCCGGTCCGGGACCTTGGCGTGTGATACCGGCCGCGCTGCGCGCTTGCCGAGCGTGGCTCGGCGCTACGGGATGATGCTCAGCCGGCTTTCCGCCGCAGCGGGGTGACGTTGCTCTTCTTCTTCGGCTTCGACGCTGCCGGTGCTTCGGCATTGGCAGCGAAGAAATCACGCACCTTCGGGTACACCACTTCACGCCAGCGGCGGCCGCTGAAGATGCCGTAATGACCCGCGCCTTCCACGATGAAGTGTTCGCGGCGGCTGGCATCGATGCCCGTGCACAGCGATTGCGCCGCTTCGGTCTGCCCCAGTCCCGCGATATCGTCCAGCTCGCCTTCGATGCTCAACAGCGCGGTATCGCGGATCGCCGACGGATCCACCTTTTCGCCCTTGATGAACCACTCCCCGCGCGGCAGCAGGAAGTCCTGGAAGACCACGCTGATGGTGTCCAGGTAATACTGCGCCGGCATGTCCAGCACGGCGTTGTACTCGTCGTAGAAACGACGGTGCGCGTCGGCATCTTCCAGATCGCCCTTCACCAGATCGGTGTAGAAATCCCAGTGCGAACTGAAGTGCCGGTTCGGGTTCATGGACAGGAAGCCGGCGTGCTGCAGGAAGCCCGGATACACGCGGCGACCCGCACCGGGATAACCCGGCGGCACCGTGTGGATGACGTTGTTTTCAAACCAGGACAACGGATTCTGGGTGGCCAGGTTGTTCACGGCGGTGGGGCTGCAGCGCGCATCGATGGGTCCCCCCATCATCACCAGCGACTTCGGCGTGGGTTCGCCGCGGCTGGCCATCAGCGAAACCGCCGCCAGCACGGGCACGGTGGGCTGGCAGACGCTGACCACATGCAGGCGCTCCACGCCAAGGTGGCGGATGAACTCCTGGATATAGTCGACGTAATCTTCAAGGCCGAACTCGCCTTCGCTGCCAGGCACCATGCGCGCGTCGACCCAGTCGGTGACATACACCCGGTGATCCCGCAACAGCGTGCGCACCGTATCGCGCAGCAGCGTCGCGTGGTGGCCGGACAACGGTGCAACGACCAGCACGAACGGCTGGTTCAACATCGTGTGCAACTGGTCGGCTTCGTTGCTATGACGCTTGAACCGCAGCAGCTTGCAGAACGGCTTGCTGACTTCTTCGTGGACCACGATCGGCACGCGTTCGCCATCCACGTCGATTTCGTTGATGCCCCACTCCGGCTTTTCGTAATCCTTGCCCACGCGATGAAACAGCTCGTTCATCGCGGCCAGCCGGTCGGCACCGGGCATCTGCGACCACCAGTGGCCGGGATTGTTGAAGAAGTGGGCATTGGCCTGCGCCTGATGCACCCAAGGGGCGAGCAGGTTGCGGGTCAGTTCGTGCAGTTGGTAGAGCATACTGACTCAATATGTATGGTCATATGTTGCCGCGCAGCATAACCGATCAGGCCGGCCGGTATATTAATTGGGCGCGGCAAGGCGGGCCGCTGGCCCTCATGCCTTTTCCAGCGCGGATGCATCCGTTGCCAACGGCGGTCCGAGCCAGCAATGCGAGCCAACGGGCACCAGGCCCTGTTTGCCCAGCTCGCGCCGGTACCAACGGGCCGGACGTGCGTGGAAACCCTCATGATCGCCTTCGAAATCGTCTTCCGCGGCAAAGGTTTCGAGGAACGCCACGCCACCGGTGAGCTCACCCAGCCCAGCCATGCCTGCGCGCAGTTCGCGGTCGGGCACGTAATGCATCACGTCCGAGCAGATGAGCAGGTCGACCGGTGCACACGGCCGCAGCCACGCGAAGTCACCGAAGGCCGCAGGACGCAGGTTGCGCGTGCGGCCATAGCGCTGCACGGCGTAATCGCTGCTGTCGAAACCGAGGTAGTGCAGTTTTGGGCGCAGTTTCAGCAGTGGCGCGCGCCACGCGCCTTCGCCACACCCGATATCCAACACGGTGCGGATCGGCCGCTCCAGGTAGTACTCGGCGGTGGCGACGGCCAGGGCCTCCTTGCGCGCCAAGCGGGCGCTACCGCCGATGTCGGCGCGGCTGTACCAATGCTGGAAATAGGCGGCGTCGTAGGTCTTGTCCATGTACGTGGGTCTGCGCATCGGTGAAAATGGCGTTCATCCTACGCCAGCCACCGGAGCAAGCGCATGCAGTCGTACTTCTGGGTCAAGACTTTCCATCTCGTGTTCGTGGTGGCATGGATGGCGACGGTGTTCTACCTGCCGCGCATCCTGGTGAACATTGCCGAGACCGCCGGGCAGGTTGCGGTGAGCGAGCGCCTGCAGCTGATGGGGCGGCGCCTTTATCGCTTCGGGCACGCGATGTTCGGTCTGGCCTTCGTGCTGGGGCTGGTCCTGTGGATGGGATATCGAATGATTCCGGATTTCCCCACGATGGTGGCGCCGGGCGGTGCCGGTTGGTTGCATGCGAAGTTGGGTCTGGTGGTACTGCTGCTGGCCTATTTCATCTGGACCGGGCGCCTGCTCAAAGGCGTGGCCAAGGGCCGCGCGCTGCCCTCGCCGGTCGCATTGCGCTGGATCAACGAAATCCCGTTGCTGGCCTTCATCCCGATTGTCTGGCTGGTGGTGGCCAAGCCGTTCTGACGAGTTGCTGCCGCCGGGCCTCGCACGGTGGCGCCGAGCCACGCTCGGCGAGCGCGCAGCGCGGCCTGTGTCAGGTGTGGGGGTGCCGGATCGAAAAGCCGCCGAGCACGGCTCGGCGCTACCAGTGCAAGTGCAGCGCGCTGCGGGCCGGACCGCAACGGTAGCGCCGAGCCACGCTCGGCGAGCGCGGAGCGCGGTCTGTGTCAGGTGTGGGGGGGCCGGAACGAAGTGCCGCCGAGCACGGCTCGGCGCTACCCGTGCACGTGCAGCGCGCTGCCGTCCGGGCCGCGACCGTAGCGCCGAGCCACGCTGGGCGAGTGCGCAGCGCGGCCGCGGTTTACGCGGCTTCGTACGTACCGTAGCTGCGTAGACGCGTATAGCGTCGGGCCAGCAGTTCGTCGGTCGGCAGGGCCTGCAGGGCGTCCAGCTCGTTCAGCAGCACGGCCTTCAGGCGCTTGGCCATCTGGTTGGGGTTGCGATGGGCGCCGCCGGTGGGCTCGCGCACCACTTTGTCGATCAACCCCAGGCCCTTCAACCGCGGCGCGGTCATGCCCAGCTGCTCGGCGGCTTCCTTGGCCTTGCCTGCGTCCTTCCACAGGATCGAGGCGCAGCCTTCCGGCGTGATGGTCGAGTACACGCTGTATTCCAGCATGATCGTCCGATCACCTACGCCCAGCGCCAACGCGCCGCCGGAGCCGCCTTCGCCGATCACCGTGCAGATCACCGGCACTTTCAGCTCGGCCATCTCCAGCAGGTTGCGGGCGATCGCTTCGGACTGGCCACGGGATTCGGCATCGATGCCCGGCCATGCGCCGGCGGTGTCGATCAGGGTCAGCACCGGCAGGCCGAAACGCTCTGCCATCTTCATCAGGCGCAGTGCCTTGCGGTAGCCCTCCGGCTTGGGCATGCCGAAGTTGCGCTTGATCTTTTCCTTGGTGTCACGGCCCTTCTGGTGACCGATCAGCATCACCGAACGGCCGCCGATGCGGGCCAGGCCGCCCATGATCGCCTTGTCATCGGCGAACGCGCGGTCACCGGCCAGTTCCTGGAACTCGTCGCAGAACAGGCGGATGTAGTCCGCGGTATACGGACGCGACGGGTGCCGGGCGAGCTGCAGGATCTGCCAGGTGGTCAGGTTGCGGAAGATCTGCGCGGTGCGCACGCGCAGCTTGTCGCGCAAGGTATTCACTTCGGCTTCGACGTTGACCGCCGGACCGGCACTGGCGCTGCGCAGTTCCTGGATCTTGGCTTCCAGGTCGGCGATGGGTTGCTCGAAGTCGAGGTAGTTCGGATTCATCGGAAGCCGTCGTGTGAAGTGAAGAGGGGGAGTTTAGCCGAATGCGTGCAGATGCCCCGTACGCCGTCGTCTGGTCAGCTCGCCCAGGGCGGGCTGTAGCGCACCTTCAGGGTGCGGATCGCCGGGTCCGCGCGCAGGGCGTCGATCAGCTTGGAATCGATGCGCACCGCGCTGTCGCCGCCCACGTCCAGCATGCCCGCGAGCGAGCCTTCCTCGTCCTTCAACAGCAGGTCCAGGCGCAGGGGCGTACGGCCGGGGCGATGCCGGTCCAGCAGTGCGTTCAGGCGCTGCCACACGGGGCGTTCACGGCGCAGGTCCACCCGCAGTGAAAGCCGGGTGGCGTAGTTGGCACAGACCTCGTCGAAATCCCAGCACTGGCGGATGCGCAGGGCGAAGCCGCCATTGAACTCGTCTTCGCGCAGGCCGCCCTTGACCACCAGGATGCGGTCCTTGGTCATCAGGTGGCCGAACTCGGCCATCGCATCGGAGAACGCACTGCATTCCACCCGGCCGCGACCATCTTCCAGCTGGATGAAGATCTGGCTTTCACCCTTGCGGCGCACGCCAACCACCTGGCCGGCCAGTACCGTCTGTACTTCCGGGCGCCAGCGCTTTTCACCGCCACCACCGCCGCTGTTGGCACTCCAGATTTTTTCCACGGCGCCCAGATCGGTGCCGACCAGGTCACGCACATCGTCGCGATGCGGGTCGAACGGATGTCCGCTGAGATAGAAGCCCAGCGTGTCGCGCTCGCCGGTGAGCCGCTGCAGCAGCGGCCATTCGTCGGTCTCCTGCAGTTCCAGGTGGATTGCCGGCGCACTCGGGTCCGGTCCACCGAACAGCGAGTTCTGACCCGATGCACGCTCGCGCGCCATCTGCTCGGTGGCCTTGATCACCTCCGGTAGCTGCAGCATCAACGACGCGCGGTTGCGGCCCAGTTCGTCCAGCGCACCGCAGTTGATCATCGCCTCCAGCGTGCGCCGGTTGAGCTTGGCCGAGCCGATGCGCGTGCAGAAATCCAGCAGGTTGGTGTACGCGCCCTTCTGCAGGCGCTCATCGACCACGGCCTCGCAGGCGCCCTGGCCCACGCCCTTGATTGCTCCCAGACCGTACTGGATGGTGTCCGGCGTGGCGGCCTCGAACATGTAGGCGGACTGGTTCACCTTCGGCGGCAGCACGGTCAGGCCGAGGTTGCGCACCTCGTCGAGGAAGCCGACGACCTTCTCGGTATTGTCCATGTCCGACGACAGCGTGGCGGCCATGAACTCGGCGGGATAATGGCGTTTCAGCCACGCGGTCTGGTAACTCACCAGCGCGTAGGCGGCAGCGTGCGACTTGTTGAAGCCGTAGCCGGCGAACTTCTCCATCAGGTCGAAGATCGCATCGGCCTTGGCTTCGCCTACACCGTCCTTGGCCGCGCCCTCGCGGAAGATTTCACGGTGCTTGGCCATCTCGGCCGGCACCTTCTTGCCCATCGCGCGACGCAGCAGATCGGCGCCGCCCAGCGAGTAGCCGCCGACGATCTGCGCCATCTGCATCACCTGCTCCTGATACACCATGATGCCGTAGGTGTCGCGCAGGATGCGTTCGGTGCGCGGATCGGGATACTCCACATCCTCGCGCCCATGTTTGCGGTCGACGAAGGAGGGAATGAGGTCCATCGGGCCGGGGCGATACAGCGACACCAGCGCGATCAGGTCTTCGAACCGATCGGGCTTGGCGTCCTTCAGCAGGCGACGCATGCCGGAGGATTCGAACTGGAACACCGCGCCGGTGTTGCCGGAGGCGAAGATGTCCTTGTAGGTCGCCGCATCATCCAGCGGCAGCGCGGCGATATCCACCGGCGGAATGCCGGCGCGCTCGTGGCGCTTGTTGATCGCCTTCACTGCCCAGTCGATGATGGTCAGCGTGCGCAGGCCCAGGAAGTCGAACTTCACCAGGCCGATTTCTTCCACATCGTTCTTGTCGAACTGCGTGACCGGGTTGCGGCCGATGCCGTTTTCATCGTGTTCGGCGAACAGCGGGCAGAACTCGGCCAGTGGTTCGGGGGCGATGACCACGCCACCGGCATGCTTGCCGGCATTGCGGGTCAGGTCTTCCAGCTGGCGTGCGAGATCGATCAGGTCGCGGACATCGTCTTCGCTCTGGTAGCGCTGGATGAGTTCCGGCGAGGCCATCTCGCTGTCCTTGCCTTCCCCCATCGCATCCTTCAGTGAAATGCCGAGGATGTTTGGAATCAGCTTGGCCACACCATCGACCAGTCCGTACGGGAAGCCCAGCACGCGACCGCAGTCACGCACCACGGCCTTGGCCGCCATGGTGCCGTAGGTGATGATCTGGCTGACCCGCTCGCGGCCGTACTTGCGCGCGACGTAGTCGATGACTTCGTCGCGGCGGTCCATGCAGAAGTCGATGTCGAAGTCGGGCATCGACACGCGTTCCGGGTTGAGGAAGCGCTCGAACAGCAGGTTGTAGGGCAGGGGATCCAGATCAGTGATCTGCAGCGCCCATGCCACCAGCGAACCGGCACCCGAACCACGGCCGGGCCCGATCGGGATGCCCTGGTTCTTGCCCCACTGAATGAAGTCCGCCACGATCAGGAAGTAACCGGGGAAGCCCATCTTGATGATGGTATCCAGCTCGAATTCCAGGCGCTCGCTGTAGTCCTGCGCGGTCATGCCGGCAGCGACCGGGTTCTTTTCCAGGCGCAGTGCCAGGCCCTTGCGCGACTCGCTGCGGATCCAGCTGTCCAGCGTCTCGTCGTCGGGCACCGGGTAGTTGGGCAGGAAGTAGGTGCCCAGCCGCATCTCGATGTTGCAGCGCTCTGCCAGCGCACGCGTATTGTCGATGGCATCGGGGATGTCGGCGAACAGCGCGCACATCTCCTCGGCCGACTTCAGGTACTGCTGGTCGCTGTAGTCCCGCGGGCGCTTGGGGTCATCCAGCACGCGACCGGAGGCGATGCACACGCGCGCTTCGTGCGCGTTGAAATCGGTCGGTTGCAGGAAGCGCACATCGTTGCTGGCGATGACCGGCAGGCCACGCTGGCCCGCTGCCATCAGCGCGAACTGGTTGAAGGCTTCTTCGCCGTCGCGGCCGGTGCGGGTCAGTTCCAGGTGCAGTCCATCGCCGAACACGCGCTGCCAGTCAGCCAGTTGCTGCTCGGCCAGCTCATGTTTGCCTGCCGCAGCGAGACGTCCGGCGAGACTTTCACGGCCGGTAAGCGCGAACAGGTTCTGACAGCCGGCCTTCAGCCATTCCGGATGCACCGCGACGCCGCCTTCCGGGCGATGGCCCTCCATCCAGGCACGCGTGAGCAGCCGGGACAGGCTGAGATAGCCTTCGCGGTCACGGCACAGCAGGGTCATCCGCCACGGATCCTGGCCTTCCTCGGCGATCATCACGTCGGCGCCGGCGATCGGCTTGATGCCCACGCCTTCGGCCGCCTTGTAGAACTTCACCAGGGCGAACAGGTTGTTCAGATCGGTGACTGCCAGCGCGGGCAGCCCGAGCTCGACCGAGCGCGACAGCAGGTTGGCCTGTTTGGCTTTCTTCGGGTCAGCCTGTTCCGGCTTCGCCGGCACACGGATGGTGGAATCCGCCAGCGAAAATTCGGTGTGGACGTGGAGATGGACGAAACGGGAGTTGGACATGCCGGACCAGGTTGGAGCGCACCGGCCCCGGGAGCAGGCGTAGGAACGGCCGCCGGGGTCACAGGTGCGCAGGAGTGCCCGCTCAGGGTACCGGCGGTGACCTGTACGGACAAGGTCTTGACGTAGAGGAAGGGGCGCGCTGCGCGGGGGGCTTCGAAGCCAGAGCTACAGCTACAGCTACAGCTAGAGCTACAGCTAGAGCTACAGCTAGAGCTACAGCTACAGCTACAGCTACAGCTACAGCTACAGCTGCAGGGCTGCTTGTTGGCGGGGCGGGGTGGGTTGGCGGGGGACGGCAACAACCGCATCCTGCGGGCCTCGTTTCGCGCCATCCATGGCGCTCAACGCCCCCGCCAACCCACCCCGCCCCACCTTCGACAGGTCCATGGTGGCCATGGGACCTGCGGGCATCGGTAGCGCCGACCCATGGTCGGCGAGCGTAGCGGGCCGTTAGCGGGAACATTCCGCCGACCACGGCTCGGCGCTACCGATGACGGCAATCCGTCTGGTGGAGGGAGCCCCTGAGTCAGGGGCGGCCGCGAAGCGGCGGGGTGTGGGTGTTGGTGAGACGGGGCCCGCGGTTTGCGCAGCAAAGCGTGGGAGCGGCAGCGCGAATGCGATGACGTGTACCCGCGCCATGGATGGCGCGAAACGAGGCACGCATGGACGCAGTTTTTGCCGTCCCCCGCGCAGCCCCACCGCCCGGCCCCAAGCTCGGAACCCGCTGTCAGAGCCACCGCGAGGGGGTCTCACCCGTTCGACTCACCTACAGCGCCAGCGCCATCTCCAAAGGAGCAGCAACCGGCACGGCCAGGCACTCGCGCACGGGCGCGAAGCTGCGCCGGTGTTCCAGGCACGGTCCGTGTTCGCGCAATGCCGCCAGGTGCATGGGCGTGCCATACCCTTTGTGCTGGTCGAAGCCGAAATACGGAAACTGCTCGTGCACGCGCTGCATGTAGCGGTCACGGCTGACCTTGGCGAGGATCGAAGCAGCCATGATCGCGCGGTCGATGGCGTCGCCCCCGATCAACGCTTCGCCCGGCAGCACCAGACCCTTGGGCACCACATTGCCATCGATGCGTGCCAGATCGGCCGCGTGCGCAACCGCAGCCACCACCTCGCGCATGCCCTGCAGTGTCGCCTGATAGATGTTCAGCCGGTCCACGGTGGGGGCATCGACCAGGACCACATGCCACGCCAGCGCACGGTCAATGATGCGGTCGTACAACTGGTCACGGCGGGCCGCAGTCAACTGTTTGGAATCGTCCAGGCCGTTGATGCGGGGCCGCGCAGGATCGAACACCACCGCAGCCACGGACACCGGGCCGGCCAACGGGCCACGACCGGCCTCATCCACGCCGGCGATACGCTGCACGACCACGGTTGCCGCTGCGGTGGCGCTGAACAGCGTCATCGTCGCGGCAGCGGCAGCACGACGGCTCATCGGGGCACCACATCGCGGGCCACCAGCTCGGCCACGGCATCGGCCGCGCGGGCCGAGGCATCACGCCGCAGCAGGGTGTGCAACTGCTGATACGTGGCCTGCAGGTCGATGCTTTTCTGCGGATGGTCGAACCACTGCTGGATCGCAGCGGCCAGCTTCTCCGGCACGCAATCGTGCTGCATCAGTTCCGGCGCCAGATCCTTGTTGGCCAGGATGTTCGGCAGGGCATAGCGATCGACCTTCAGCAGGCCCAGCGCCTTGACCAGCCGGTAGGTCAGCTCGTTGACCCGGTAGCCGACCACCATGGGCCGCTTCACCAGCATCGCCTCCAGCGTGGCCGTGCCCGAAGCGAGCACCACCACGTCGGCGGCGATCATGGCGGTGCGCGCCTGTCCGTCCAGCACATGGGAATGCACCACGGGGAACGCAGAGCGGGAGAGCTGCTGGTCGATCAACTGACGGCACGCGGCGTTCGCGGCCGGCACGACGACGTGCAATCCGGGAATGCGTTCGCATACCTGCCAGGCCGCCTCAAAGAAGGGCTCGCCCAGCCGGCTGATTTCGCCCAGCCGGCTGCCCGGCAGCACCGCCAGCACTTTCGCATTGGACGGCAGGCCCAGGTCGGCGCGTGCCTGTTCGCGATCCACGTGCATCGGGATGTCATCGGCCATCGGGTGGCCGACAAACCGCGCATCGATGCCGTGCCGCGCATAGATGGGCGGCTCCATCGGGAACAGGCACAGCACCAGGTCCGCGCTCTCGCCGATCTTCTCCGCGCGTTTCTCGCGCCATGCCCACACCGAAGGACTGACGTAGTGCACGGTGCGGATGCCGCGCAGCTTCAGCCAGCGCTCCACGCCCAGGTTGAAGTCGGGCGCGTCGATGCCGATGAACACATCAGGCTGCCACTCCAGCACGCGCTGGCGGAACTGCGAACGCAGCTTCAGCAACCGCGGCAGATGGCGCAGCACTTCGGTCAGCCCCATCACGGCCAACTCGCTGGCGTCGAACCAGGTCTGGCAGCCCGCATGGCGCATCCCATCACCGCCAATGCCCGCAAACTCTGCATTGGGGAAGCGTGCCTTCAACTCCCGTACCAACCCTGCGCCCAGCTGGTCACCTGATGCTTCGCCCGCCACCAGCGCCACGCGCAGGGGACGCGTATCGACACGCGCGGGGGCGCTGGCAGCCGGTGCTTCACGCAACAGGATGACCTCGGCCGTGGGCGGCAGCGTGGTCTGGTTCATCGCAGCAGCGGCCGCTCGGCCTGTTCGATGAACTCCAGCAGCGCCTTGACGTCTTCGCTGCTGCGCGCCTGCTCGGCCAGTTGCACCTTGGCCTCGGCCAGCGGCAGGCCGGCAACGTACAGGGTGCGGTACGCGCGCTTGATGCTGGCGATGCGCTCGGCGTCGAAGCCGCGGCGCTTCAGGCCTTCGCTGTTGATGCCGCGCGGACGGCCCAGCGAATCACTGCCGACCATGGTGAACGGCGGGACATCGCCATTGGTCAGCGCGCCCATGCCCAGGAAGGCATGCGCGCCGATACGGCAGAACTGGTGGGCACCGGCGAAGCCGCTGATGATCACATGGTCGCCCACGGTCACGTGGCCGGCCAGCGTGGTGTTGTTGGAGAACACACAGTGGCTGCCGACGTGGCAATCGTGCGCGACGTGGGTGTACGCCAGCATCCAGTTGTCATCGCCGACGGTGGTGATGCCACCGCCACCGCCGGTCCCCCGGTTGATGGTGACGAACTCGCGGATGACATTGCGGTCCCCCATCACCAGCTCGGTCTTCTCGGCGTTGTATTTCTTGTCCTGCGGCTCGCCACCGATGGCGGCGTGGCCGATGAACCGGTTGTCGCGGCCGATACGGGTCGGGCCGTGGATGCTGCAATGCGGGCCGATCTCGGTGTTTTCGCCGATTTCAACATCGGCCCCGATCAGGGTGAATGCGCCCACGCGGACGCCGTCGGCGAGCTTCGCCGACGGATCGATCACTGCCGTGGGGTGGATCAACGGAGCGTGTCCGCTCATCGGTGGTCCTCCTCGTAGGTTATTCGCGGGTGCCGGCACACATGACTTCGGCGCAGGCGACGATCCTGCCGTCGACGAAGGCCTTGCAGTCGTACACCGCCATGTTGCGGATCACGCGCTTGATCTCCACGTGCATCTCCAGCACATCGCCGGGGACCACCTTGTCGCTGAAGCGGACATTGTCCACCTTCACCATGTAGAACAGCTTGGACTGCGCATCCCGGCCCAGCGTGAGCTGGGTGAGCACGCCGCCCGCCTGCGCCATGGCTTCGATGATCAGCACGCCGGGCATGATCGGCTGTTCGGGGAAATGGCCCTGGAAGAACGGCTCGTTGATGCTGACGTTCTTGCGGGCGACGATCTTGCGCTTCTCGAAGTCGAGCGACACCACCTTGTCCACCAGCAGGAAAGGGTAGCGGTGCGGGATCAAGGCCCGGATCTGGGCGATGTCGGGCAGGTCGATGTCCGACGGGGTCTGTTCCTGGCTCATTCCTTCTCCTTGCTCACAGACAGGATGCGACGGGCCAGCGCATCGAGCTGTTTGAAGCGCGCGGCGTTCTTGCGCCACGTGCGGTTGTCGGTCAACGGCGTGCCGGAGGAATACTCGCCCGGCTCGGTAATGGAGTTGCGGACCACCGATTTACCGGTGACCACGACTTTGTCGCAGATTTCAAGATGACCGACCACGCCGACGGCCCCGCCGAGCAGGCAGTAACGGCCGATCTTCGCGCTGCCGGCGATACCCGTGCAGCCGGCAATCGCCGAATGCGCGCCGATCTGCACGTTGTGGGCGACCTGCACCAGGTTGTCCAGGCGCACGTCTTCGGCCAGCACGGTGTCTTCCAGGGCGCCACGGTCCACGCAGGTATTGGCGCCGATCTCGCAGTCGTCGCCGATGCGCACGCCACCCAGCTGCGGAACCTTGATCCATTTGCCTGCGTCCATGGCCAGGCCGAATCCATCGGCGCCGAGCACGGCGCCGGGATGGATGCGCACACGCTTGCCCAGCTTTACCCGGGTGACCAGGGTGACCCGCGCGATGAGTTCGCAGCCGCTGTCCAGGCTGCAGTCTTCGCCGATCACGCTGCCCGCGCCGATGATGCAGTTCTCGCCGATCACGCTGCGCTCGCCGATGATGACGAAGGGTCCGACATGGGCACTGGCGGCCACCTGTGCGCTGGGGTCGATGACCGCGCTGGGATGGATGCCCGGCGGGCGGCTGGGGGCCACATCGAACAGGGCCGCGATGCGGGCGAACGTGTTGTACGGGTCCTTGGCGACCAGCGCCGTGCCGGGCGCGGACTCGGCATCCTCGGCACGAAGCACCACGATGCCGGCCTGGCTGTCGGCCAGCTGCGCACGGTAGCGGGGATTGGCCAGGAAGGTGAGCTGGGCCGGTCCGGCATGGGCCAGCGTCGCCACGCCACCGATCACGGTGGAGGCATCGCCATGGACCTGCAGGCCGAACTGCTCGGCGAGTTGCTGGGCGGAGTAGGTAGGAGTATTCACGCGGGGAGTTTACCGTGTGGCGTGACAACGGTCATGTTACCGCTCCCGCCAGGGCGGTCAGGACGAGGCCCCGGTGCCGTTCCACCGGTCACTCGCCACATTCGGCACGCCCACGTAGCCGTGTCCGCCACGCCCACCGACCCGTGTTCGCCACTCCCACACACCCGTGTCCGAAACGCCCACCGACGCCGTAGCGCCGAGCCATGCTCGGCGAGCGCGAAGCGCGGGCCAGTCCAGAAAGGGCTGATGTGTCGCCGCAGGACGTGGCCGTGTCGGACGACAGGCGCAAGAGCTGGTGGCAATGCGATGACCGGAATATGTAAGTAGGCCCAGTTCCATCCTTCTAGGCTCCGCCGGTGGGCATGACGCCTGCAGTGGAGCATTTCTGCTCCGCTTCATATAGCTAGGAGTGAAGTATGAAAGTCATTGGAAGAATGGCACTCGTCGGCTCGCTGTTCGCGACAGTTGGTAGCGCAGCTGCGCATGACGCTGACCTTGTCGGAATTGATCCGCCATCAGCTGCCGCCTCCATGGCGCTGCCCACGGGGGTCACCCTGAGGGAGATCATCCGAATGTATCGATCTAAAACTCAGACGCACTCAACCAATTTCTACTGGCCTGAGAATGGTCACAAGCAGGGATGGCGGTTGGAAGGAACGCTGGGTTTTCTATCGTCGACCCCTTTCCAAGACAGCACCCCACTTTACTCCTGCAATGGACCAGGGAACTGGAACTTCTTCACCTCACCGGATCCGGACTGCGAGGCGGGATACCACGTTGGAGACTACTTCATCGGCCATATTTCCAAAGTTGCGCTTCCTGGAACATTGCCCCTTTATCGATGTGTTTTCATCTGGAAGGGAACTGACTGGCGGCACTTTGATACGCTGGATCCGACCTGCGAAGGAAGTGTTTCGGCGGTAAATGACGGCGTTCTAGGCCACGTGTTCCTTTAGACCATCGCGTCCAGAAGAGCGGACGTTGCTTCGACCATTGGACACATTTCTATTACGCCACTGGACCGGTCGCTGCCTTCGCCGCCGGTGTGCAGTTCGAGCGGTTCTTAAGTGGGGTTGAAGGAGTTGGCGCCGCAGCTCCTCCACCTCTGCATACCTCGCGTCACATACGACGGTTGGTCAAACGGCAAAAAAAACGCCGGGCAATGCCCGGCGTTTCTGTGTTTCGTGCGGACTGCTTAGAACTGACCGCCGAACGTGAACTGCAGGCGTTCGACTTCGTCGTTGTCTTCCTTCTTGAGGGGGAAGGCATAGCTGATCGAGATGGGGCCGACCGGGGCGCGCCACAGCAGGGCAACACCGGTAGACACACGCAGTTCGTTCGCCTTGAAGTCG
The DNA here is from genome assembly GCF_014621775.1 of Stenotrophomonas sp. 169. Taxonomy (NCBI): domain Bacteria; kingdom Pseudomonadati; phylum Pseudomonadota; class Gammaproteobacteria; order Lysobacterales; family Lysobacteraceae; genus Stenotrophomonas; species Stenotrophomonas sp. 169. The sequence goes on along the minus strand of NZ_CP061204.1, from coordinate 2,884,788 downwards.
TCCGTGCCGCTATAGACGTTGCCGAAGTCCAAGAACGCGGAGACACGGGCGGATGGGCTGTCGAATAGACGCGGGAAATACGCTTCAACCGAACCCACAGTCTTGAGTGCGCCGCCCAGAGGCTGGCCACGGTTGTAGAACCGATTGGGCGTGGAACGCGGTCCAAGCGTATTGTCTTCGAACCCGCGAACCGAGTTCGTGCCGCCCGCGTAGAAGTTCTCGTAGAACGGCAGGCCGGACGCGGTAATCACGCGCTGGGTGCCATCCGCCTCGGTCACAACGCGCGACACATCGTCTCCGTAACTATCGCCGTAGCCAACCTCGAAACGGGTGTTGATGACGAGGGACGGGATGATCGGCCAGTACTTGCTGATCTGATAGTTCAGCTTGTAGTACTCAACGGTTGAACCCGGCAGTGTGGCTTCAAGACCGACGCGCTGGTACGTACCACGGGTCGGCATGAAGTAGTCGTTTCGGGAGTCTCGCGCCCAGCCCAGCTCCGAACGCCATGCGTGGAAGGTCTTACGACCTACAGCATTGATGTAGTCGATGATCGACGCTGGCGTGGAGCCTTCGTAAACCGTGATCTGGTTGCTATCGATACCGAACATCAACGAGACCGTATCGGTCTCGGTGATCGGCACGCCGAACACCATCTGCGCTGCACCGTTGGTGCTGTTGTACTGCGCAGTGTTGAAGTCGGAGTAATCGAGCTCGCGCCACGACAGGTTGTAGCCCAGCGACACGCCGTCATCGGTGAAGTACGGGTTGGTGTAGCTGAAGCCATAACGCTGCAGGTAGCTGCTGCGCGAGGCTTCCACCGACACCCGGTTGCCGCCGCCCAGGAAGTTGTTCTGCGACAGCTGCACCGAGGTGGTCATGCCGTACGACTGCGAGTAACCCAGGCCGAACACGAAGCTGCCCGACGTGGTTTCCTTGACGTTGTAAATCACGTCGACCTGGTCGTTGCTGCCGGTGACCGGGGTGGACTGCACATCCACCGCTTCGAAGTAGCCCAGGCGCTGCAGGCGGATCTTGGAACGGTCGATGGCGGCCTGCGAGTACCAGCTGTTCTCGAACTGGCGCATTTCGCGACGCAGCACTTCATCGGAGGTGCGCGTGTTGCCGCGGAACTGGATCTGCCGCACGGACACGCGCGGACCGGGCACCACCTGCATGTTGATCGCCACCGTGCGGTCGGCACGGTTGGTGGTCGGGATCGGGTTCACCTTGGCAAAGGCATAGCCGATGTTCGACAGCGAATTGGTGATGCTGTTCGAGCTGAATTCCAGCAGGGCGCGCGAGAACGTGTCACCTGACTTCTGGATGACCATGCGCTCGACGTCTTCCTGCGGCAGCACGGTATCGCCGCTGACCTTGATCTCGGAGATCTTGTACTGCTCGCCTTCGGTGACGCCGGCGCTGATGAACATGTCGCGCTTGTCGGGGCTGATCGACACCTGGGTGGAGTCGATGCTGAAGTCCACGTAGCCGCGGTCCAGGTACCAGGAGTTCAGTTTCTCCAGGTCGCCGGACATCTTTTCCTTGGAGTACTGGTCATCACGGCGGTACCACGACGCCCAGTTGTGCTCCTTCGATTCCCACGTGTCCAGGATGTCTTCGGCCGGATACTTCTCGGTACCGATCAGGTTGACGTGGCGGATCTTGGCCGCCTTGCCTTCCTTGATGGTGATCGCGATATCGACCCGGTTGCGGTCCAGCGGGCTCACCGTCGGGGTGATTTCCACGTTGTATTTGCCGCGGTCGTTGTACTGGCGACGCAGTTCCTGGGTCACGCGGTCCAGGCTCAGGCGGTCGAACGTGCCGCCTTCGGTCAGGCCGATGTCGCTCAGGCCCTTCAGCAGCTGGTCGGACTTGATGTCCTTGTTGCCGGTGACGGTGAGCTTGTTGATCGCCGGACGCTCCTTGACCGTGACCACCAGGATGTCGCCCTGGCGGTCCAGCTGGACGTCTTCGAAGAAGCCGGTCTTGTACAGGGCACGGATGGTTTCGCTGACCTTGGCGTCGGTGAGCGCCTGGCCACGTTCCACCGGCAGGTAGGTGAACACGGTGCCGGAGCTGATGCGCTGCAGGCCGTCCACGCGGATGTCGCTGACCGTGAAGGGGGCGGCAGCCTGCGCCAGTGCGGGGGCGCCGATTCCAACAGCGAGGGCGAGGGCCAGCAGGCGGCGGTTCGGGAGTCGCGTCATGTCACGTCCGGTAGAGGTCGATTGCGTAGTGCGGAATGCCGACGTTGTAGACGGCGACAGCAGGAAAAAGTTCATTACAGAGCCCATGTTCATCGCGTGACAAGGCCGAGGATGTCGTTGTAGAACGCCAATCCCATCAGCCCGGCCAGCAGCGCGAGACCGACAAACTGGCCGGCCGCCATGGCACGCTCGCTCAGCGGGCTGCCCTTGACCAACTCGATAAGGTAATACAGCAGGTGCCCTCCGTCCAAGACGGGAATGGGCAGCAGGTTGATGATGCACAGGCTGAGCGACAGCAGGGCGAGGAACTGAAGGAACCAATCCACCCCCCGTTGCGCGGAAACATTGGCCACCCGGGCAATGGTGACGGGGCCGGAAACGTTCTGCAGCGAGGCATTGCCGGTGACGATGCGGCGCATCATCCCGAGGGAGTCGGAGGCCATGCGCCCGGTTTCGCTGATCGCCACGGGCACCGCGGCCAGCGGGCCGTACTTCAGCACGGTGTCGTACACCGGGGCGTGGGCCTCGCTGAAACCGATGCCGAGCTGCCATACGGGCTGTCTGTTGCCGTCCAGGCCTTGTCGTGGCTCGACTTCCAGGGCCAGGCGCTCGCCACCGCGCAGCACGTCGATCATGCCCGGGCCGCCGCGCTTACCCAGCGCCTGTACGGCCGGATAGACCTGGTCGGCGGCGTCTATCCGCTCGCCGTCCACGGCCACGATCAGGTCACCCGGCTGCAGCACGCCGCGCACGGCGGAATCGTCCACCAGGCGGTCCACCAACGCGGGTTGCAGCCAGAACTGCCAGTTGATGCCGGCCAGCGGGGCGACGCGGCGTTCATCGAAGCCTGCCGGCAGCTGGGACAGCGGCAGAGTGCGCTGATGACGACGTTCCTGCGCATCCACCACCTGGAGGGTCACGTCATGACGGTCCATGGCGGCGGCGGTCAGCGCCATGCTGGCCTCGCCGACGGTGGCGACCGAGCGTCCATCGACCGACAGGATACGCTCGCCACCCTGCAGCCCGGCCACCTGGGCCATGCCGGTGGCGCGGCCGACCGTGGCCGAATAGTCCTGCTTGCCGATCACGAACATCGCCCACAGCAGCAGCATGCACAGCAGCAGGTTGGCCAGCGGACCGGCGGCGACCACCGCGATGCGCTGCCAGACGGTCTTATGGTTGAAGGCCTGGCCGCGCTCGTGCGGATGGACCTCCACCTCACGCTCATCAAGCATCTTCACGTAGCCGCCGAGCGGAATGGCGGCAATGGCGAACTCGGTGCCATTGCGGTCGCGGCGCGACCACAGCGGCTTGCCGAAGCCGACGGAAAAGCGCAGCACCTTGACCCCGCAGCGGCGCGCAACCCAGTAGTGCCCGAACTCATGAATGGTCACGAGCAGGCCCAGGCTGACGATCATCCACCACACCGATCCGAGGAACTCAGTCATGGGGGAGCGCAGTGGTGGCGGCAGGGCAGGGCGGCATTCAGAGGGCTTCGATGGCAGTCCGGGTGATCAAACGGGCACGCTGGTCGGCGGCGAGCAGGCCGCCAAGTGTATCGGCAGGCTCGACCGGGAGTGTTGAGAGCGCGTTATCCACCAAGGCAGGAATGGCCAGAAAGCCTACCCTTCCCTGAAGAAACGCTGAAACAGCCTCTTCATTGGCCGCGTTCAGCACCGCCGGCGCCGTGCCGCCGGCCCGCATCGCGTGCCAGGCCAAGGCCAGGCACGGGAATGCGTCGGTATCGGGGGCTTCGAAGTCCAGCCGACCCTGGCGCAGCAGATCCAGCCCGCCAACGCCGGCGTCGATGCGCTGCGGCCAGCCCAGGCCCACGGCCAGGGTGGTGCGCATGTCCGGCAGGCCCAGTTGCGCCAGCGTGGACCCGTCCACGAACTCCACCAACGAGTGCACCAGACTCTGCGGATGCACCAGTACCTCGATGCGCGCGGCGGGCACCCCGAACAGGTGGTGGGCTTCGATGACTTCCAGCCCCTTGTTCATCAGGGTGGCTGAATCGACCGAAATCTTGGGGCCCATCGACCATTTCGGGTGGGCAACGGCTTGCGCCGGGGTGACCTGCTCCAGCTCGGCGCGGCTGCGGCCACGGAAGGGGCCCCCGGATGCGGTCAGAAGGATGCGGCGCACGCCGGCCCCGTCCAGGCTGGCATCGCGCGAGCGCAGGCACTGGAAGATGGCGCTATGTTCGCTGTCGATCGGGATGATCTCGGCGTCTACCTGCTGCGCGGTGCGCATCAGCAGTTCGCCGGCCAGCACCAGCGATTCCTTGTTGGCCAGCAGGATGCGTTTGCCGGCCCGCGCGGCGGCCAGCGTGGACGACAGCCCGGCCGCACCAACGATCGCGGCGATCACCGTATCGCAGGTGTCTCCGGCAGCCAGTGCATCCAGGGCGGCATCGCCGGCGTGGGCGGTGGTTGCCAGGCCGGCGTCGCGCAGGCCGTCGCGCAGGCGTGCATACAGCGCTTCATCGGCGATCACCGCATGCAGGGGACGATGTGCGCGGCACAGGGCCAGCAACGCATCGACCTGCGAGCCGGCCGCCAGCACCGTGGGCTGGAACCGGTCCGGGTGACGGGCGATGACATCCAGCGCAGAGGCGCCGATGGAGCCGGTGGCGCCGAAGACGGCGACACGGCGCAGGGCAGGGGAGGCGTGCATGGTCAGAGCCCGAAGATTTCCTTGCCGATGGCGAACACCGGCAGGGCGGCCAACACGCCGTCAACCCGGTCCAGCACGCCGCCATGGCCGGGGATGATGTGGCCGGAGTCCTTGGCGCCCGCGTGGCGCTTGAGCAGGCTCTCGAACAGGTCGCCCAGCACCGAGGCGAACACCGCCACGGTGGTCACCAGCAGCAGCCACGGCAGCTGCGCCACGGTGACCAGCGTCCAGTCGGCCACGCCGAAGCCCAGGCCGAAGGCGGTCGCGACGATCAGACCGGCGATCAGGCCGCCGAACAGGCCTTCCCAGGTCTTGTTGGGGCTGATGCGCGGCGCCAGCTTGTGCTTGCCGAAGGTGCGGCCCGCGAAGTAGGCCCCGGAGTCGGCAGCCCACACCACGGCCAGCGCGGTCAGCAGCCACAGGTGGCCCTGGTCACTGGAGGCGTGCAGCAGCACCAGCGAGGCCCAGGCCGGCAGCACCGCCAACGTGCCGGCGAGCAGCTTGAGGGCGCGCGCATGGCTGTCCGGCTGCGCGCCGAAGTTGAAGAAACGCAGCCACAGCAGGGCCAGCAGCCACCAGCCGACACCGATCAGGGCGGCGACGCGGAACAGGAACAGCGACGCATCGCGGTCCCAGACCACCAGCACCATCAGCACGAGGTTGAGCAGCAGCAGGGTGGTGCGGGCCAGCGTGTCTTCCACGCCGGCCAGCTTCAGCCACTCCCACAGGCCGATCAGGAACACCGCGGCGGCGGCAGCGGCGAGCCACTGGCTGGGCAGCAGCAGGATGGCGGCAATGGCCGTCGGCGCCATGATCAGCGCGGCGAGGACTCGGGTCTTGGTCATGGGCTGGACGTCTCGGTGGCGAGAGCGGCGATCTGGGCGCTGGTCAGCCCGAAGCGGCGCTCACGGCTGGCATAGGTGTCCAGGGCAAGCTGCAGCTGGTCGGCATCGAAATCCGGCCACAGCACGTCGGTGAACCACAGCTCGGTGTAGGCAAGCTGCCAGAGCAGGAAATTGCTGATGCGGGTGTCACCGCCGGTACGGATGAACAGGTCCGGCGCCGGCATGTCCGCCAGGGCGACATGCGTGCCGAGCAGATGCTCGTCGATCTGTTCCGGCAGCAGGCGTCCGGCAGCCACTTCCTGCGCCAGGATGCGCGCGGCCCGTGCGATATCCTGGCGGCCACCGTAGCTGGCGGCGATGCACAGGGTCATGGCACGGTTGTCCGCGGTGCGTTGCTCGGCCAGCTGCATGCGGCTGACCAGCGAAGCGCCGAAGCGCTCGCGCTCGCCGATGAAACGCACGCGCACGCCGCGCCGATGCAGCTCGTCCACTTCGCGATCCAATGCGTGCAGGAACAGCTTCATCAATGACTGTACTTCGTCGTCCGGGCGGCCCCAGTTCTCGCTGGAAAACGCGAACAGGGTGAGCGCCGGAATACCGAGTTCCAGGCAACGGTCGATGGTGCGGTTGACCGCGCGCGCGCCGGCGCGATGGCCGATCATGCGCGGGCGGCGGCGCTGCTGTGCCCAACGCCCGTTGCCATCCATGATGACGGCAACGTGGCGCGGCAGCGCGCTTGGCAACGGTGGAGGGACTGAAGGCATCTGCTTCAGACCGCCATCAGTTCCTTTTCCTTCTCGGCAACCACCTTGTCGACGTCCTTGATGCTGTTGTCGGTCAGCTTCTGGATGTCGTCTTCGGCGCGCTTCTTGTCGTCCTCGGTGATTTCCTTGTCCTTGAGCAGCTTGGCCACTTCCTGGTTGGCATCACGACGGATGTTGCGGATGGAAACCTTGGTTTCTTCGCCTTCCTTGCCCACGGTCTTGGCCAGCTCCTTGCGGCGCTCTTCGGTGAGCGGCGGCAGGTTGAGGCGGATGACGGTGCCGACCACGGTCGGGGTCAGGCCCAGGTCGGACGCGTAGATCGACTTCTCGACCGCGGCGACGAGGCCTTTGTCGAACACCGAGATCACCAGCGAGCGGCCTTCAGAAACGCTGATGGAGGCCACGTTGTCCAGCGGGGACTGCGTGCCGTAGGCCAGCACCGAAATGCCATTCAACAGCGCCGGCGAGGCGCGGCCGGTGCGGATGGCTGTCAGGGTTTGACGCAGAGCTTCGATGCTCTTGGTCATGCGCTCGCGCGCGTTCTGCTTGATGTCGTTGAGCATCGCCCGATCCTGGGTAGTACTGGAATCGGGCGATTATAGGCGAATAGGGCCCCAGCCGGGACCGTGCGGCCCCGTTCGTGCATCCGCCGCTCAGTTGGCCGGCGTGTTGCGGCCGCGCACCAGGGTGCCGATGTTCTCGCCGTGCAGGATCTTCAGCAGTTCGCCCGGCTGGCTCATGTCGAACACGCGCAGCGGCAGGTCGCTGTCGCGCGCCAGTGCGAAGGCGGCGGTGTCCATCACCTCCAGGCCGCGGGTGATGACATCGTCGTAGGTCAGGCTGTCGAAGCGCACGGCGTCGTCGTACTTGTTCGGGTCTTTGTCGTAGACGCCATCGACCTTGGTGGCCTTCAGCAGCAGGTCGGCACCGATCTCGATGGCGCGCAGGGCGGCACCCGAATCGGTGGTGAAGAAGGGGCTGCCCACGCCGGCGGCGAAAATCACCAGACGGCCCTTTTCCAGGTGCCGGATGGCGCGGCGGCGGATGTAGTCCTCGCACACGTCGTTGATCTTGATCGCGCTCATCACCCGCGCCTTGGCGCCGACTTTCTCGAGCGCATCCTGCATCGCCAGGGCGTTGATCACCGTGGCCAGCATGCCCATCTGGTCGCCGGTTACCCGGTCCATGCCGCCCGCTGCCAGGCCGGCGCCGCGGAAGATGTTGCCGCCGCCGATGACCAGGGCGATCTCCGCGCCCGCCTGCTGCGCTTCGATGACTTCACGGGCGAGGCGGTTGATGACCTTGGGGTCGATGCCGTAGTCCTCGTCTCCCATCAGCGCCTCCCCGGAAAGTTTCAACAGGATGCGGCGATAGGTGAGCTTGGACATGGGGGCCTCGGTATGCGTGAATTCCCGGCAGATTCTACTGGCAAGCGGGCCCCCGCTGTAGTCTTTTCGTGCACTGCGGCATGTGCAGCGCCGCCAGGGCGGTGTGCTGGCGAGCCTGGGTTCAGGCCGCGCTGCCGCTTTCCATCGTGGCCCGGGTGAACGGCTCGTCGCTGGGCGAGCGGGCGATGACGCGGTTGCGGCCCAGGTTCTTGGAGCGGTACAGCACGTCATCGGCAGCGCGCAGCAGGTCCTGCACATCGGCGAAACGCTCGTAGCCCCCTTGGGTCGCGACGCCGGCGGAGAACGTGACGAACAGTGGGCCGCCTTCGCTCATGGCCATCGGCGTGATGACGATGCTGGCCAGTACACGGCGGATCACATCCAGCGCGACCGATTCGGTGGTATTCGGCAGCAGCGCGACGAACTCTTCGCCACCAAAGCGCGCGACCGTATCGCTGGTGCGCAGCTTGCCCTGCAGGTTGCCGGCGAACTCGCGCAGCACTTCGTCGCCGGTCAGGTGACCATGCGCGTCGTTGATCTTCTTGAAATCGTCCAGGTCGATGAAGGCCACAGACAGCGGCCAGCCGTGCCGCGTCGCGCGCAGGAATTCCTGCTCCAGCACGGCTTCCAGCTGGCGGCGGTTGAGGACGCCGGTCAGTGCATCGCGGTGCGCCTGCTCGGTCAGCCGCTTGGCGCGCGCTTCGAACTCATCAGCGCGGCGACGGGCCTGCTCGGCATCCTGCAGCTGACGCAGGTTGCGCAGCGTGGCCAGTTCCTGTGCGTGGTCGATGAGCAGCTGTACGCGCGTGGGCGTGGTGGGGGCGGTGTCGAACAGGCTGGCGATGGTCGGCAGCGCCTCGCTGATTTTTGCCAGCACCTGGTCGAACTGCGCACTGTCCAGGCCAAGCCGCGCATGTACCTGCGCCAAGGCGCGCTCGCGGGCCGCGTCAGGATCGGTGTCGAGCCAGATGTCCGCCACGGTACCGGAGAGCTGCACACAGGCCTGGAAATGGTCGTCGGACAGCGTGGCGTCCTCGCTGTGGGCGATGGAGTCGGCAAGGTAGCGCGGCAGGTCCCACTGGCCGGCCATCCATGTGCCGACGTCCGCATGCGTGCACTGCAGCTGCGTGCGCTCGGCGGCCAGCAGGGCGGCGTTGTCATCCGCCTCGCGCAGCAGCGGCGGGTAGGTATCCGCATGTGACTGCAGCAGGGCGAGGATGCCGATATCCTGCAGCAGGCCGGCCAGCATCAGTTCTTCCAGTCGGCGCAGGCCGCGGGCCTGGCCAAGCTGGCTGGCGGCCAGCGCACTGAGGATGCTGCGACGCCAGACGCGTTCGCGCAGGTCATGGCCATTGCCGCTGTCGCGGGCCAGCAGGCCCTGGGTCACGGTGAATCCAAGGGCAAGGCTGATGGTCGCGTTCAGGCCCAGCATGGTCAGCGCCTGGCCGAGATTTTCTATCCGGCGGCGGCTGGCATACAGCGGCGAATTGGCGATGCGCAGCATGCGAGCACTCAGCGCCATGTCGATGGCGATGATGTCGGCGGCGGTGGTGATGTCCGCTTCGGGATCCTGGGCAAGTTCGATGATGCGCAGGGCAATGCCGGGGGGCGACGGAAGATTGCGGCAGAGCGCCAGGACGGCTGTCAGCTCAGGAGGCATATCGGGTCGTTCATTCAAATGTGGCGGGAGAGGGGTTCCGTCACAGATCTGCGTAATGCCCCTTGCACCCTACGAACTCCCCTGGAAAGAGTATCGGTCCGAACGCCACATAACGCAAAGGCGCCGCGGTGGGTAGCGCCGACCGACGGTCGGCGAGCGCAGCGGCGTTCGAGGATCCTGCCAAGCATGGCGCGGCGATAGCGGACGCGACCGGCATCGTGGGAAACAAAAAAAAGCCGCGCAGAGCGCGGCTTTTCCGTGAATCAGGTCAACCGGGCGATCAGGCCAGGCCAGCCTGCTTCATCACTTCGGCGGCGTAGTCTTCCACCACCTTCTCGATGCCTTCGCCGACGGCCAGACGCTGGAAGCCGATCACTTCGGCGCCCGCGGCCTTCAGTACCTGCTCGACCGACTGGTTGGTGTCCAGCACGTACGGCTGGCCGTACAGGGTCACTTCGTTGACGATCTTGGCGATCTTGCCGCTGATGATCTTCTCGAGGATGTCGGCCGGCTTGGCCTTGTCCTTATCGGTCATCTTGGCCAGCTCGATTTCCTTTTCCTTGGCAACGAACTCGGCCGGCACATCGGCCGCCTTGTTGTGCGGCGGGTTCATCGCTGCCACGTGCATGGCCAGGCCACGGGCCAGCTCGGCGTCGCCGCCGGCCAGTTCCACCAGCACGCCGATGCGGCCACCGTGGACGTAGGCCGCCACGTTGTGGGTGCTTTCCAGGCGCACGATACGACGCACGTCGACCTTCTCACCGACCTTGGCGATCACCGCAGCGCGGGTCTCGTTGATGGTCTCGCCCGACGCCAGCTTGACGTTGTTCAGGGTTGCGATGTCGGCAGCGCCCGAGGACAGTGCGGCAGCAACGACCGAATCGGCGAAGTTGGTGAAGTTCTCATCCTTGGCGACGAAGTCGGTTTCGGAGTTGATTTCGACCAGCACCGCGGTGCCGCCGTTCTGTGCAGCGCGGATGATGCCTTCGGCCGCAACGCGGTCAGCCTTCTTGTCGGCCTTGGCCAGACCCGACTTGCGCAGCGCTTCGATGGACAGCTCGATGTCGCCGTTGTTTTCGACGAGCGCCTTCTTGCACTCCATCATGCCGGCGCCGGTGCGCTCGCGCAGTTCCTTGACCAGGGAAGCAGTGATTTCCATGGGATTTCCTCAGAAAGAAAGGGGTTGGGCCGGCATGATGGCCGGCCCGTATGACATGGCCCTGTCAGCCGCCAGTGGCGACATGCAGGGGAGGTGGGCGCAGGGCGCCCACCGGGGGCCTGGATCAGGCCTGGGCTTCGCCCGACTTCTTCTCGGCAGCCTTCTTGGCCGGAGCGCGACGGGCCGGCTTGGCCTCTTCGCCTTCAGCGGCAGCGTCGGCGAACTCTTCTTCGCGCACGGTGGCCGAATGCGGGGCAGCCGCCTTGCCTTCCAGCACGGAGTCAGCCGCAGCGCGGGCGTACAGCTGCACGGCGCGGATGGCATCGTCGTTGCCCGGGATGGCGTAATCGACCAGTTCCGGGTTGTAGTTGGTATCAACCACGGCGATCACCGGGATGCCGAGCTTCTTGGCTTCCTTGATGGCGATGTCTTCGTGGCCGATATCGATGACGAAGATCGCATCGGGCAGACGGTTCATGTCCTTGATGCCGCCCAGCGAGGCTTCCAGCTTGTCGCGCTCGCGACGCAGGCCCAGCACTTCGTGCTTGACCAGCTTCTCGAAGCTGCCGTCGTTCTCACCGGCTTCCAGTTCCTTCAGGCGGGCAACCGACTGCTTCACGGTACGGAAGTTGGTCAGGGTGCCGCCCAGCCAACGCTGGTTCATGAACGGCATGCCGCAACGCTCGGCTTCTTCGCGGATCGACTCGCGTGCGCTGCGCTTGGTGCCCAGGAACAGGATGATGCCGCGCTTCTGTGCGATCGAGGAGATGAAGTTCATCGCATCGTTGAACAGCGGGACGGTCTTTTCCAGGTTGATGATGTGGATCTTGCCGCGGGCACCGAAGATGTACGGAGCCATTTTCGGGTTCCAGTAACGGGTCTGGTGGCCGAAATGGACGCCGGCTTCAAGCATCTGGCGCATGGTGATCTGGGGCATTGCATTACTCCTGACAGGGAACCTGCGTGCACCGATGTCCCCTGGAGGACGCCCGCGGAAAGTGTGCGGGACGGCGCGGGCGCGCATGAATGGTTCCGGGGTTGGGCTTCCCCATCGTCTCCGTGGCCGAACCCCTTGCGGGGCACCCCGGCACGGATCGGGACGATGGGTGTGGATTCACCGGTGACGTCCGGTGTGGGCGATGTCCCGCGCACGGATGCGGCAGGAATCCGCGGATTATAGCCCGCTGCTGGCGGCCACTGCAATCTCGGCAAGGAGCCCGCTATCGGCGCCATCGCGTCGGGCCTGGAACCGCCCGCCTGCATAGTGGTCAGCCCGCTGTGGCAGGTCCCAGCACACCGAGGCGCCGGGCAGTACATAGCCGGCCAGCCCGGACTGCAACACCTGGATCCCGCCGTCGCGATCAACGAAAGCCAGATCGGCCAGCCGCGCCCTGCGCAGGTCCGCATTATGCAGATACAGGCAGGAGGCGTCCGCGGTGCGACGTTGCACGCCTGCCTGCAGGGTCGCCTTGCCAGTCGGCCCCGCAGGTGTGATGAACAAGGGCAGTGAGTACCGGGGCAGCCGCAGGTCGGTGGGTTCCACCAGCACGCGATACGCGCGTTCGGCGCCTGCGGGAAGGGGGTGTGGCAGCACCAGCCGGATACGTTGGCGCGTGCCACCCGGGAGGCGTGGCAGGGCAGGGCTGGCGACCACGTCCGCGCTTGGCTGCAGGGCATCGCGTCCTTCGGTCTGCACCCAGTGCAGGATCTGGATCCGGCCGGCCCACGGCTCAGGGCCGGGGTTGCCCAGCCAGAGTTCCCCCTGGGCCTGCCCCTGTGCCAGCTGCAGCGTGGTCGGTTGAAGTTCCAGTGCCAGGGTGCGCGGCGCAACGCCGGTCGCTGCCAACAAGGCGAGGGTGGCGGCAACGGGCACGCGCTGCCGCATCAGAACACCACCGTGTCCGCGCCGCGCTCGCTGCGTTCGCCGGGGCGCTGTGGCGGTGCGAGGCGTTGCAGCTGTGCGGGGAAGCGCGCCGGTTCGCCGCGCCGGTGCGGCGCGCTGCACTGCACGCGGCTGTCGGTCGGGGCCGTCCGGGCCGGTGCGGGATCGGTGCAGCTTTCCACGATCTGCATGCGCAGGCGCAGCGTGTCCGACGCCGAAGCGCCAGCGCCGGCTGCGTACAGGACGGCCATGGCGGCCAGGAGGCCCCGCCCTGTGTGATGACCCATCCTCGTTCTCCTGCAGCCGATACCTGACGGGATATCGGCTGTGACAGAGCGCGCTTTAACCCGCAACGAGGACGGTTGATCAGTAGGTGATGGTCACCGTTATCCGATCACTGTAGTTGCCGGCCGCCGGTAGGGCGCCGCTGGTGGCGGGGGCACGTCCGTGGATGGTGATCTGCTGGGCAACGCCGGTGCCGGTGCCGGCGACGGTATCGGTACCGATCGCGTTGCCCCAGCGCTGGGTACGCGCGGCATTGCGGTACAGCTCGTAGGGAATGAAGGCGGTGCTGCTGGTGGCATGGCGCATCCGGCGCGTGCCTGCGGATGCGTACAGGCCGTTGTCCAGGGAGACGTTGAACGGCGTGCGGCGCACGCAGGTGAGGGTCAGCTGGGCGGTCTGGTCGATGGCGCTGCCGATGCGTCCTGCCGCGCTGCCGAAATCCATGTCGGTCACCAGATAGCTGCCGCACTGGGGCAGCACCGTGGCGGTGGCGGTGAAAGGAAAGCTGTTGATGGCGGTCTTGCGGTTGGTGGCGGCCGGGGCGGTGCAGCTGGCCGGCATGGTCGGTGTGCCGATGACTACTTCGTTGTAGGCATAGGTCAAGGTGACATTGGCCTGGTTGAAGCTGCTGCTGTAGGTGCCCGTGGCCAACGACTGGTTGGCGGGGACAAGGCCGTACACGGTGGTGGATGTGGTGGTGCTGCCGCCGAGCAGGGGGGCGGAGTAGCTGATCTGCAGGTCCTGCGCGGGCGGCGCACCTCCCTGCAACAGGCCCCACGGAACCTGGTGCGCCGCGTCGGTGTACAGCTGGAACGCCAGCGTATCGCCGCTGGCATTGGCCAGTTGCCGGGTTGGCAGAAGGGTGGTGCCGGCGCTGCCGCTGCCGATGCCCACGCACAGGCGCACACGGACATTGGCCAGCAGGGTCAGTCCGCTGGTGGCACACGTGATGCTGATGCCCATGCTGGCGGGCGTGGGCGAGCCCGCCATGTTGCCCACATTACCGAAGGCCACGGCTGTGGCGGTGGCGGTGCATGTCGTGTCGGCGTGGGCAGCACGCGGCCAGGCCAACAGCATGAGCAGCATCAGGATGCCGGGCAGCCCCATGCGGTTCATTGCACGTCCCCGTCGGCCACCGGCTGGCAGACAAGCGGGCCGAGGCGTGGAATGGCACCGTCGGCTGCCACCGGGAGGGGCGGTACGGCAAGCACGCAGCGTCCTTCGCTGGTGGCGATGTCCAACCTGCCGTTGCTGGGCAGGTCCTGGATGTACAGCGCGCCGTCATAGCCGACCACGGCGTCACCCTGGTCGCCAAACCGCGCCACGCTCCCTGCGGGCAGCGGTTGCCCGGCGACATCGTGCACGACCAGCTGCGCCGCGCGACTGCGCCGCAATCCGAAGCTCACGCCCAGTCCGGCGCCCTGGCTCGGCGTCACCCAATCGTCCACGCGCTCGGCGGCGATGTCTGCCGGCAGGCCCAGGGTATCGATGGACAGGCGGTTGCGCTGCCAGGACAGCAGCGGGCTGACCAGCAGCAGGCCGCGTCGGTTGGTGATGCCGACGGGACGGTTTTCCAGCCGCACGGGCACGCCTTCGATGCCCCCCGTGGACACCACCGCGAAGGCATCGTTGACCTCGCGCGCGGCGAACAGGTGGCCGCCCATCCACACCAGCGCGCCACCGGCGTTGGCGTAGCCATAGGTGCTGCCGCCCTCATGCACCGCCCCCAGCGCGTAGCGGCCGGTCGGGGTCAGCCAGCCGGCCTCTGCGAGCCCGCCGGTGCCGCGGTCACCCTGGCGCGCCTGCACGCGCCAGCCCATGCCATTGCCACCCCCGTCGCCGGGCACGGGTTGCGAGACGTCCACGCTGTACAGCGCGTCGCCCCCGTTGTGCTGCACGGCGGCGCTGGCTTGTCGGTCACGCCCCAAGGTCGTCGCCAGCGAGGCGTAGATGCTGCGGTCGCCGCCGTCGCTCAGGTTCTGATTCACCGACACATAGGCCGACCAGCGCTGGGCGAAGGTGCGCGACCAGAACACGCTGGCGTAGCGGTCGTCCTGGCCTTCCGCCTGGCGCAAGCGCAGGTAGCTGGCACTGAACGCACCCAGCCGGTCCAGGCTGACGCCGAACGTGGCCTGCTCGGTGATGTCCGCTGGCAGGCTGTCCTGCAGCGCGCCCAGGTCGCGGTAATCGCCGTGGGTGCGGCGACTGAGCAGGTTGAGGTTGTAGCGCCGGTTGTTCCAGTTGTAGCCCACCGAGTACTGCCCGCCCTCCAGCGCCCCCAGCGCGCTGCGTGCATAGGCCAGGGTGACCACCCCGGCGCGACCTGCCAGCCAGCCGCCGCCCACCCCGGCCGTGCGCAGCCCGCCACCGGCCTCGGCATGGGCTTCGGCGGTGAACCGGTCGCTGACGCCATGCCGCCAGGTCGCGCTGGCCAGGGTGCGGTTGTCGTAGGCGAAAGAACGCACCCCGTAGTCTTCGCGCAGACGGCCCACGCCCACTGACCAGTCGGTCAGGCCCCGCGCCAGCAGTTGCTGGGTGCCATAGAAATCGAAGTCCACGGTGCGCGTGCGTCCGAACGCATCCGTGATGACCACCTGCGCGGTGCCGGTGCCGCTGATGCCCGGCTGCGTCGCCAGCTGGAACGGGCCTACCGGCACGGCCCCGCTGTATTGGCGCAGCCCGTCCACGTACAGCTCGACGTTGCTGGGCACCACGGCCTGGCCAAGGAAGCTGGGCGTCGGCGATAACACGCGGTAGGGCTGCAGGCCGTAGTTGCGCCCGATCTGCAATCCGCCCATGCGCACCGGACGACTCCAGTCGAGAAAGCCGCTGTAAAAATCGCCGACTTCCAGCGTGACCGCCTGCTGCGGGAAATCCAGGGTCCAACGTGTGTCCAGGCGCACGCTGTCGCTGCGCCAACGTCGCGCGTCACCGTCCTGGAACCTGCGCTGCAGGGCAAGGTTGGACAACGTGCCACGGCCGATGCCGAACAGACGTACTTCCGATGTCAGCGCCAGGCTGGACAGATCTGCCACGTGCGTGCCGTAGAGATCGTAATTGAGCAGGACGCCGGGGCTGGAGCTGGCCACGGGAATGTCCGCCGGGCGTGCGCCCACTGCCGTGGTGGGCAACTGCAACGCGTCCAGCGGCGCATCCAGCGCGAGCGTCTGCATGCGCGCGTCATAACGCACCTGTACGCCCATCAACTGGTCCAGATAGACCGGTGCATCACCGCGCGCGGGAAAGCCGAGCTGGCGCAGCACCTGGGGACTGGCCTGCAGTCGCCCGTGGTCGTCGGTGAAGGGCAGCAGGCCGCGAGGTGCCTGGTTCAGGCTGACCTCCAGGTACAGCGACTGGCTGGCGGTGAGCGGGGTGGGAGGCGGCAACAGCGCGTCCGGCATGGCGCCGGTGGCGACCACGTCGGCGGCGTGGGCGCTCGCCGGCACCAGGCCGAGCAGGATGCGCATGGCGGCCTCAGCGAGCCGGTGCCGTCGCAGGCAGCGGCGTCTGCGCCGGTTCGCCATTTATCTTCGCCGAGAACGAGGCCGCTTCCGGCAGGGAGGCGGTGTCCAGTGTCCAGTGCATGACCTGACCGGGCAGGACATAGCCCACCAGGCCCGGCCGTACGATCCGGGGGCGCCGTGGATCACCCAGCGCCACGTCGGCCAGCTGGGCATGGCCATCCCCCTCGTTGCGTACCTCGATACCCGGGCTGCCATCGGCCATGGGGAGGGGGCGCGCGCTCAGCCGGGGCTGCAGCTTGGCGGCGTCAGCCGGCTGCAGGAACAGGGGGACGGAATAGCGCAGCACGAACTGCATGCCCTTGGCATCCGGATCCAAGCGGGGGAGTTCGTCAACGACCACCCGGTACGCGCGCTGGCGCGTCTCATCCGTTTCTCCCATGCGCACCAGCCGCACCAGCTGCTGCTGTCCCGCGGCGATGTCATGCACCGGGGGGCTGGGCTGGATATCCCGCGTTTCGAGCAACTGGTCCTGTCCGTCGGACTGTAGCCACTGGAAGACGCGCACCTGCACCTGCATGGGGGCCGTGCCGGTATTGGTCAGCCACAGCGCCTCGCTGGTCTGGCCCGGGCGCAGCTCGATCCGCGTGGGCGCCACCTGCAGGCTGGCGGCAAGCGCGTCGAGCGGGATAAGCAGCGCGCACAGCGCCGCCAGGCCGATGGTGTGCCATCGGCATCGTTCAATGACCATCGCGATCACCCTCTTCAGTAGGTGATCGTGGCGGTGACCGTATCCAGGTAGGAACCGGCCGCGGCGTTGTTCACGCTGGGATTGAGCACGCGGCCGTACACGTTGTAGGCCTGTGGCAGGCCCGTGCCCACTGCGGCAACGGTGTTGGTGGCCGTCGTAGCGCCCCAGACGTTGGTGCGTCCCGCGTCCTGGTACAGCTGATAGCCGACGAAGTTGTTGGTGGTCACGCCTGCATCGACGTTGCGCATGCGGCGTGTGGTGACATCACCGGCGGTCGCGGCGTTGCTGCCGGCGTTCAGGGCGATCGAGTACGGCGTCAGCGCGGAGCACTGCGCGGTGATGGTGCCTTGGGCCAGCACCGGTGCGGTGGCCGTGGACGCTACCGTGCCGAAATCGACGTCGGTAGGGGCGGCCGCGGCAATGGTGCACGACGTCGTGATGGCGATACGCACATTGAACGTGACGCTGTTCTGCGCGAGGGCGGGCAGGGCCGCAGCTGCGAGGCAGAGGGTCAGGCCACTGAGGGCGAGACGGCCGAAACTACGAGTAGAGCGCATGGGCGGGATCTCCTTGGACCCTTCAGGGTCCTGAACCGGGGCGATGCAGTCGAACGCGTTGTTACATGTCGTTTATAACAAGCCGTCGTGGGCGCGAAGTGAGCGCATTCAGACCTACGTCACACTTTTGACCCATCGGCAGCGAGCCGCGAGGCCAAACCTTCGCTGTCGGTCCGTGCAGGAACCCGTTCAGCATCGGCGCCGGATCGGCGATAATGGTCCCCATGAGCGTAAATCTGAAAACCCCCCAGGAAATCGAACTGATGCGTGAGGCTGGCCGTCTGGCCAGTGAGGTGCTGGACATCGTCACGCCCTTCGTCAAGCCCGGTGTCACCACCGAAGAGCTGGACCGCATCTGCCATGATCACATCGTCAACGTGCAGAAGACCGTGCCGGCCAACGTCGGCTATCGTGGCTTCCCGAAGAGCGTGTGCACCTCGGTGAACAACGTGATCTGCCACGGCATCCCGAGCGAAGCGAAGGTGTTGAAGGACGGCGACATCGTCAACATCGACGTCACGGTGATCAAGGACGGCTGGCACGGCGATACCAGCCGCATGTATTACGTCGGTACGCCGTCGGTCATGGCCAAGCGCCTGGTCGATGCGACCTATGAAGCCATGTGGCGCGGCATCCGTGCAGTGAAGCCGGGCGCAACGCTGGGTGACATCGGCCATGCGATCCAGAGCTATGCCGAGGGCGAGCGCTTCAGCGTGGTGCGCGAGTACTGCGGCCACGGCATCGGCAAGGTCTACCACGATGAGCCGCAGGTGGTGCACTACGGCCGCCCCGGCCAGGGCCTGGTGCTGCAGCCGGGCATGACCTTCACCATCGAACCGATGATCAACGAGGGCACCCGCTACAACAAGGTGCTGCCCGATGGCTGGACCGTGGTGACCAAGGATCGCAAGCTGTCGGCGCAGTGGGAACACATGGTCGCGGTCACCGAGACCGGTGTTGACGTACTGACCCTGTCCCCCGGCGAATCGCAGGTCGCCTGACGATGTTGCCGGCGGGTTCGATGCTGGACGCGCCGGCAGACTCTGCTCCGGATGCCGACTGGGCCGCTGCGGCGCGTCAGGCGCTGCAGCAGGCCGATGCGCGGCTGCATCGGCGTTTCGACCAGGGTGATCGCATCGAGCGCTTGCTTGCGCTGCGCGCGCGCGCGGCGGACCACCTGATCCGCCTGGCGTGGCAGCGCTGCATGCCGCCCGGCGATGCATTGGCGATGTTCGCCGTGGGCGGCTATGGGCGCGGCGAATTGTTCCCGCGTTCTGACGTCGATGTGCTCGTGCTGGGCGAAACCAGCGCGCAGCACGCGGCAGAAGGCGGTCTGTCACGGCTGTTCGCCCTGTTGTGGGATTGTGGGCTGCCGGTCAGCCATGCGGTGCGTTCGCTGCAGCAATGCCGTGAGGCCGCGGCCGACCAGACCGTGCTGACGGCACTGATCGAAGCCCGCCCGCTGGTGGCCGGCGATGCCGCGCGACGCGCGCTGCGGCAGGCGATGAATGATGGCACCTTGTGGCCGCCACGCGCCTTCTTCCTGGCCAAGCTGGACGAGCTGCGCACGCGTCATGCGCGCTTTGGCGATACCGCCGATAACCTGGAGCCGGATCTGAAGGACGGACCGGGCGGGCTGCGTGATCTCAATACGCTGGGCTGGATGGCGCTTCGTGCGTTTGGCGTACGTGACCTGGAAGCGCTGGTCGGCTTGGGTCATCTGGGCGCCGACGAGGCTGCTGCGCTGCACCGCGAACGCGGCGTGCTGGCCGGGCTGCGTTACGGCCTGCACCTGGTCGCCGGCCGGCCCGAAGAGCGCCTGCGTTTCGACTACCAGAAAACGTTGGCCGCGCGCCTGGGCTTCGCCGACGACATCGAAAGCCTGGGCGTCGAGAAGATGATGCAGGGCTTCTACCGCGCCGCGTCGGTGGTGCGCCGGATCAGCGACCGGCTGCTGCAGCGCTTCGAAGAACAGTTCGACGGCGAAGCCGTGCCCGAGCCGCTGACCGTCGGCTTCTCGCTGCGCCGGGGTTATCTGGCTGCCAATGATGCACACTGGCCCGACGATGACATCAGCGCGATTTTCTCCCTGTTTTCCAGTTGGGCCAACAACGCGCAGGTGCGCGGGCTGCACTCACTGACTGCACGTGCCTTGGCAGAAGCCCTGCCGCAGTTGCCCAGCTTCGAGCAGGCTACCCAGGCCGCCCGCCAGCAGTTCCTGTCGCTGCTGCGCCAGCCACGACCGGTGGATACGCTGTCGCGCATGGCCCGGCTGGGCGTACTGGGGCAATGGATTCCCGCGTTTGCGCAGGTGAGCGGGCGGATGCAGTTCGATCTGTTCCATGTCTATACCGTGGACCAGCACACCCTGATGGTGCTGCGGAACATCGGCGAATTTTCCAGCAGCCGCGCGGCGGAGCGGTTCTCCATCGCCCACGAAGTGTGGCCGCGTCTGCGGCGGCCGGAGCTCCTGCTGCTGGCCGGGCTGTTCCACGACATCGCCAAAGGTCGAGGCGGAGATCATTCCGAACTCGGTGCGGTGGATGCACGGCAGTTCTGCCAGGCACTCGAACTGGGTGCAGCGGACACCGATCTGGTGGCGTGGCTGGTGGAGCAGCACCTGCGCATGTCGGTGACCGCGCAGAAGCAGGACATCTCCGACCCGGCAGTCATCCATCGCTTTGCCAGCCTGGTGGCTACACGTGAGCGGCTGGATTATCTGTACCTGCTCACCTGCGCGGATATCGCCGGCACCAGCCCCAAGCTGTGGAATGCGTGGAAAGACCGGCTGCTCGCCGACCTGTATTTCGCGACCCGTCGCGCGCTGCGCGAGGGCCTGGAGCCGCCGCTGCCAGCAGCCGAGCGGGTTGCCGAAGCACGCGATACCGTGCGCCAACTGGTGCGCGAGCACGGCTACGACGATGCCACCATCGACCGCCAGTTCGCGGTGATGCCCGATGAAAGCTTCATCCGCCTGCGCCCGGAACAGTTGGCCTGGCAGGCGGCCGCGTTGGTGCCCGTGCGCCAGGGGCATACGCTGGTGAAGGTGCGGCCGATCAGCGTCGATGACCCGGCACTGGAAGTGTTCGTGCATTCGCCCGACCGTGACGGTCTGTTCGCGGCCATCGTCATGACGCTGGACCGCAAGGGCTACGGCATCCACCGCGCGCGCGTACTGGACGGCCCGTCGGACACGATCTTCGATACGTTCGAAGTCAATCCGGCCGACACCTACGCCGATGGCGACCCGCTGCGGCTGGAGGTTGCCCTGCGCGACGCGCTGTCGGGCGATCTGTCGCAGTTGCGCCCCTCGCGTCGGGCCATTCCCCGTCAGCTTCGCCACTTCCGTTTCGCCCCGCGCATCGAGTTCCGCGATGAGGCCGGCGAAGCGGCAGGAACCCGTTTCAGCCTGGTGGCACCGGACCGCCCTGGCCTGCTGGCTGACGTGGCGCACGTGCTGCGCAACCAAGGCCTGCGTGTGCACGATGCACGCATTGCCACGTTCGGCGAACGCGCCGAAGACACCTTCGTGATCAGTGATGAGCACGACCTCCCCCTTGATGAAACCGCCAGGCAGCAGTTGCAGGACGCGATGTTGTCCTGCCTGGACCCTGACATAAACGCCGGAGATACCCCCTGATGGCCACCAAGCCGAGCAAGAAAGCGTCCCCCCAGCCGAAGGCGGGTCAGGCACCTGTTGCCACCCCGACCGCGTCAGCGAAGAAGAAGGCCGCCGGCACGGCCAAGGTCGCCAAGGCGGCACCGGCAGCGGCGGCAACGAAGAAGCCGGCAGCGCGCAAGGCCGTGAGCAAGAAGGTGCCGGTCGAGAAGGCGCGGGCGGACAATATCGCGCGCAAGTCGCTGCGCAAGCCGCCGGCGCCCGGTGTGTCAGAGCTGAAGTTCGGTATCGAAAGCGCGTTCGAGCGCCGTGCCACGCTCACCCTGCACGAGCTTGAAGGCTCCACCAAGCCGCTGGTCAACCGGGTCATCGACGGGCTGGAAAGCGGCGAGTTCCGCGTGGCCGAGCCGGACGGGCAGGGGGGCTGGAAGGTCAACGAGTGGCTGAAGAAAGCCGTACTGCTGTATTTCCGGGTCAACGACATGGCGGTGGTCGATGCACGTCCTGCACCGTTCTGGGACAAGGTGGAATCGCGCTTCGCCGGTTACGATGAAGCGAAGTTCCGCCGTGGCGGCGTGCGCGTGGTGCCAGGTGCGATCGCACGCCGCGGCACGTATTTCGGCAAGGATGTCGTGCTCATGCCGAGCTTCACCAACATTGGTGCCTATGTGGGCGAAGGCACCATGGTCGATACGTGGGCCACGGTGGGATCATGCGCGCAGATCGGCCAGCACTGCCATCTGTCCGGGGGCGCCGGCATCGGCGGCGTGCTGGAACCGCTGCAGGCCAGCCCGACGATCATCGAAGACCATTGCTTCATCGGCGCGCGTTCGGAAGTGGTGGAGGGCGTGGTCGTCGGCCATCACAGCGTGATCGGCATGGGCGTCTTCCTGAGCCAGAGCACCCGCATCTACAACCGCGCCACCGGCGAAGTCAGCTACGGCTACATTCCGCCGTACAGCGTAGTGGTGTCCGGGTCGCTGCCGTCCGCCGATGGCAGCCATTCGCTGTACTGCGCGGTGATCGTCAAG